>URFZ01000036.1 GCA_900547165.1 uncultured Eubacteriales bacterium | reverse complement strand
GTGGCGAGATTTGCGGGTAAAGAAGACTTTGAAACAGGGGACCGTGACCCGCTCGAACTCAGCAAAACATTTACTGTTATAGAGAAGAAATTGCAACCCCCAACCGACGAAGAAATCAACTCGATATTGCGTCAGATGGGCAAATTCAAGCCCTCCGACGAACTGAACTGCGGCTCGTGCGGATATGATACCTGCCGCGAAAAAGCGGTTGCGATTTATCAGGGCAAAGCGGAAATCTCGATGTGTTTGCCGTATCTTAAAGACAAAGCGGAAAGTTTCTCGGACAACATCGTAAACAACACGCCTAACGGTCTTATAGTTCTGAACGAAAATCTTGAAGTTCAGCAGATAAACAGCGCGGCGCGCAAGATGATGAATATCAGAGCGGCTTCCGATATTCTGGGAGAGCCTGTAAACAGAATTCTTGACACCGAACCGTTCGAGAAAGTGCAGCGTACCGGCAGAAGTGTTCGCGATCAGCGTATGTATCTTGCGGAATATGACAAATATATTGAGCAGACAATAATATTCGATCGCGATTACAGAATCCTTATCTGCATCATGCGTGATGTTACGGACATTGAAAAAGAACGCGAAAAGAAGGAGAATATCAGCCGTCAGACAGTTGAAATAGCCGACAACGTCGTTGACAAGCAGATGCGCATCGTTCAGGAGATCGCGTCCCTGCTCGGAGAGACTGCGGCAGAAACAAAGATTGCGCTGACGAAACTGAAAAAGAGTATTTCCGATGAATAATCTGTGCGCTGACGTTGGATACCAAAGCATAAACCATTATGGAGAACAACTCTGCGGCGATCATGTTGATGTTGTGGAACAGGGTGAAAATTCCACGGTCATAGTGCTTGCGGACGGTCTCGGAAGCGGCGTAAAAGC
The DNA here is from genome assembly GCA_900547165.1 of uncultured Eubacteriales bacterium. GTDB lineage: Bacteria > Bacillota > Clostridia > Oscillospirales > UBA644 > UBA644. The sequence continues at coordinate 2,534 of URFZ01000036.1, read as the reverse complement.
GAGCATTCTTTCCACGCTTACTTCTAAGATAATCTCTACGATGATGTCGGAAGGATTGACACTTGAAGACTGCGTTGAAACCATTGCGGCAACACTCCCGATATGCTCCGTGCGCGGCGTTGCGTATTCAACTTTTACGATAATACATCTCATAAACAACGAAACCGCCGAACTTATGCAGTTTGACAACCCGCTTGTGATACTTATCCGCGACGGAGAACATTACGAGTACAAGAAAACCGAACTGAACATCGGCGGCAAAAAGATATACAATTCAACGATACAACTCAGGGAAAACGATGTCTTTATAGCAATGAGCGACGGGTGTCCGCATGCGGGCATAGGAACGCTCTATAACTTCGGTTGGAAGCGCTCGGATATCATCACGTTTATGGAGCCGCTTGCAATGGCGGGTTATACCGCAAAGACGCTCTCTACCCTGCTTATCGAAGAATGTAACAATCTTTACAGAAATCAACCCGGCGACGATGCGACGGCTTGTGTCGTAAGAATCAGAAAACGTTCGCCGATGAATATGCTTTTCGGTCCCCCGTCAAACAGGGACGACTGCGACAGAATGATGTCTCTTTTCTTCTCAAAAGAGGGAAAGCACATTATATGCGGAGGTACGACCTCTACAATCGCGGCGAAATATCTGCACAAGCCGCTTGTCGCAAGTCTTGATTTTGTTGAATCCGATGTGCCGCCCATCGCAAAGATAGAGGGCGTTGACTTAGTAACGGAGGGCGTTATAACGGTCAACAAAGTTCTTGAATATGCGAGGGATTACCTCGGAGACAACAAGGAATACGAAAAATGGAGTATCAAGAACGACGGTGCGTCTCAGATATGCAGACTGCTGTTTGAAGAAGCGACGGACATAAACTTTTTTGTCGGAAGAGCAGTTAACCCCGCACACCAAAACCCCGATCTTCCGATAAACTTCAACATCAAAATGAACCTCGTTCAGGATCTTTCAAAGTGCCTGAAACGAATGGGAAAAAGAATAAAGGTCAGTTATTTTTAAGAAGGTAGCGTATGCGAAAATTTGACACAAAGGTACAGCATCTGAAATACAAGGTTTTGAGAGAGGTTGCCAGACAGGCATGGAAAGACACTCTGTACGAAAACCTTTACAATATCCCGAAAATAATCGTTCCGGGAAAAACTCCGACAATGCGTTGCTGCGTTTATAAGGAAAGAGCCATTCTCGAGGAGCGCGTAAACCTTGCGATGGGCGGAGACAAGAATAATCCGAACATTATCGAGGTTATTGATATTGCCTGCGATGAGTGCCCCGTTGGCGGATATGAAGTCACGGACGCTTGCAGAGGATGTCTTGCACACAGGTGCGAAGATGTTTGCCGATTCGGAGCAATAACATTCGACTCAAACCATGTTGCGCACATTGACAAAACAAAATGCAAAGAATGCGGAGCGTGTTCGAAAGTTTGCCCCTATACGGCAATCGTGAGCCGTGTACGTCCCTGCCAGAGCGCGTGCAAGATCAAGGCAATTTCGATGAGTGAAGACAAAGCCGCAAAAATCGACAACGACAAGTGTATCGCCTGCGGCGCTTGCGTTTACCAGTGTCCTTTCGGCGCAATCATGGACAAATCGTTTATGATAAACGTCATAGACCTGATAAAGAAGAGCCAACAGGGTGCGCATTACAAACTTTATGCGGTGGTTGCGCCGTCAATATCGAGCCAGTTCACATACGCGAAACTCGGACAGGTCATCACGGGGCTGAAAAAACTCGGTTTTCACACCGTTGTTGAAGCGGCGCTCGGCGCTGACATGGTAGCGCAAGCGGAGTCGAAAGAACTTGCCGAAAAAGGCTTTTTGACAAGTTCCTGCTGTCCTGCATTCGTATCATATATCAAAAAGAACTTCCCGACAGTAATCCCCTATGTTTCGCACAATCTTTCGCCGATGGCGACCATTGCAAAATACATAAAAGATACGGACAAAGACGCAAAAGTCGTATTCATCGGTCCCTGCACGGCAAAAAAAGCAGAAGTTCAACTCGAAAGCGTCAAACCCTATGTCGATGCGGCGCTGACGTTTGAAGAACTGCAAGCGTTGTTTGACAGCAAGGATATAGACATAACAACTCTTGCGGAGGGCGTTCTTGACAACGCATCCTATTTCGGAAGAATCTTTGCACGCTGCGGAGGACTTTCCGACGCTGTTGCGGAGGGACTTAAAGAACAGGGACTTACGGATTTCGAATTAAAGGCTTGTTCCTGCGACGGCATAGACGCCTGCCGCGTTGCTCTTATCAGAAAAACAAAGAATATGCTTGATGCCAACTTCATCGAGGGCATGGCGTGCACGGGCGGCTGTATCGGCGGTGCGGGCTGTCTGACCCATGGCGAAAAGAACAAGGCAGAGGTTGACAAGTACGGACGCGAAGCGATGGAAAAGACCATAGCGGACGCGCTTGCACAACTTAAATAAGCAAAATATTTAATATGAATAAATATCCACCCGCATAGCGGGTGGTTTTTCCTTTTCGGGCAAAGCCCTAA
>URFZ01000035.1 GCA_900547165.1 uncultured Eubacteriales bacterium | reverse complement strand
AATTTTCTTTGAATATCGTAGGCAATCCGGGTATCCAAGGATTGCTCGATATATCTTCTCCGTCGGATCTCATCCAACTTTCCTCTTCTATTGTGAATATATCCGTAAACTCTTCAGTAGGTCTTGCCGTGAATTCCGCTTCGTCGCCTGCTTTGTATGCAAGTCTCGCACCGTCAATTTTTATTGTGTCTATCATTTTTACGGCAGGCGCGGTAAAACGGATAACTTTAACTTTTTCTTCTTTATTGAAGTCATTTATTCCGTCTTGCGACAGATCCCACGGAGAAAATGTTGCCTCTTCGGGATTCAGGGTGGTTCCGATGTGTATAAATTCGTAGAGGTTTGTAGTGTAATCGTCTACATCCAATGCGCCGCCCTCGCCTATGAGTGTTGCTGTTCCTCCGTAATAGTGAAGTATTGAGTGACGGTCGCCGCTTGCGAAATTGTCAAAGTAAATGGCTTTTCCGTAAGATATGTTTTCACTCTTGCAAACGGCAGTCAGTTCACCGCCTGTTATATAAATATCCCCGCCCTCGGTCTCAATCGCTCCCGAATTTTGGGCACGCTGTTCCGACGTGACGGTCATCTTTCCGTCGTACATACGAAGCGCTCCGAATGCGCTCATTTTTATGGGTGCTCTGTTTTCGTTTCCGATAACCGTCAGTTCGCCGCCCTTCATATTAAGGTCTGAGGCGAAAATTCCGAGTGAACCATCTATGGGGTAAACATTGATTTTACCGCTTTCAACCGTGACTTCCGCAAAGGCTGTTCCCGTGATTATTCCGAAGCCGCTGCCTGTTCCGCCCCAGCCGTTTTCCGCTATGCCGCCCGCATATATGTCAAGCGTGCCGTCGCCCGTAACGGTCATAGAGGACGCTTCCTCAAGCGCTATGCCGTAATATACGCCTTTGTCTTCGGAACTTATCTTGTTTGTACCTTTAAGAATAAGCGTTATGTCTCTGTTTGCTCTGATACCGAACGTTCTCGGCATGGTTTCGTGGACGTATTTGCCGAGATTTGCGTCATATTCCTGACTTGTCAGCAGAAAACTGCCGATTCCGCCGTTCAGACTGACATTTTCAAGTTCGAGAACATATTCGTTTCCGTTCTGCGTCAGCATTGCCGTGCCGCCGCCGACATTCACGGTTTTTCCGAGATTTTGCGTTAAATCAATCTCTGCTCCGTCGTTGCCGAGTCTGACATAAGGCGCGGAATTTTTCTTCTCAAATTTGTAATAAGCAATCGCGACAAGGTCGTTTTTTATGTATACGGAAGAGCATTTTTTACCGTTCACCGTTACCGACAGGTCGGAATAGCCGCTGAAATATGCACTTCCGTAGGGGAGACGTATCTCCAATTCCGCTTCAAACGGATATCCGTCAAATTGCAAATCACAAGTCGAAATGAAGAACGGCGTCGTATAAACCGTTACCGCATATCCCTTTTCTTTTGTAAAGTCAAGGTATCTGCCGCCCGAAATATTGCAATCCGAATAGTCTATCTCGATATCGAAAGACGTTGCCGCCTTTGCGGGACGCTTGTATTCAAAGCCCTCACTCATATCCGACCACGGGCTGACATTGCCTGTTTCATTGTCTGTTCCGAGGTCAACTTCTATCGCTCTGGCTTTGTAGTAATATGTACCCTCGCCCGAAGAGTTGAAAGTCGTCGTAATATCCGCAAGGTACGAATCCGAATAGTATTCATCAACCAAATCGTCTTCCGTTGTTCCGTTATAATAAATGCGGAATTCATAATCTACCGAATAGTACCAACTCGTCGCTTTTATCGGGCTGTGGTATTTGTCACCCGCACCGATACGAATCATTCCCGTATTTTCGGTTTCCCACCAAGTGACCGGTTTTGTCAGCACTTCGTTGTCTCCCGCCATGAAAACAGTCGGCATAAGCGCTATTGTTGCGCAGACTGTCAAGAGCATTGCCAAAACCTTTTGCCAAAAATGTTTTCTGAACATTTCCTATTCTCCTTTTTATAAGTTTTTACACTTTTAATATATCATGAAAGACAAGAAATGGCAAATGATTTTCCGAATTGGCAATTGCCATGTCGGAAAATGCTATCTTTTTTCACAAACATATATTATAATGAACTTGAAAATATCTTAACGATATTTTTTATAAGGATGTGAAACGAATGAAATTCAGCGAAAAATTGAATGAGTATATGGAAAACCTCGATTGTTCCGCAAAGGAGATTTGCGACGCGTCAGGGCTGTCGCAAGCAACTTTGAGCCGTTACCGCAGCGGGGAGAGAACCCCCGATATAGGAACGGACTCTTTTGAAAAACTTTGTGTCGCCATTGCTGCAATTGCACAATACAGGCTTGCGACTGATATAACGGAAGAAAGTGTTTCCTCCGCATTTCTCGGTTGTGAAGATATATGCACGGTTGACTTTGAGCGTATGCGTCTTAATTTCAATGCACTTATCGAGACTCTGAAAATAAGCGTTCCGACGCTCTGCGCCTGCACCAATTATGACGCTTCCACCCTTTTCAGAATAAAAAACGGTTCACGCCGTCCGTCCGATCCCGAATCGTTTGTTTCCGATATATCGGGATTTGTTGCCCGTGAATATTCGTCGTCGGAAAAACTGTCGTCTCTTTCTTCTTTGCTTTCCTGCTCCGTTGCGGATATATCGGACCTCTCCGCAAGATGCGAAAAAGTTCGTGAATGGCTTATTGCGAATGAGGGGGCTCATGTCGGTGAAGTATCCCGTTTTTTTTCTGCTTTGGATGAGTTTGATTTGAATGAATACATAAAGGTCATACATTTCGATGAACTGAAAGTACCTACCGTTCCGTTCAGTCTTCCCACAACAAAGGTTTACCGCGGACTGCGCAGAATGAAAGATGCGGATCTCGATTTTTTGAAAGCAACGGTCATTTCTCCGTCCATGCAAGACGTGACGATGTTCAGCGATATGCCGATGGGAGAAATGGCAAAGGATGAAGACTTTGCAAAAAAATGGATGTTCGGCATGGCGATGCTCCTGAAAAAGGGGCTTCATCTGAATATGATACATGACGTTGACCGTCCGTTTTCGGAAATGATGCTCGGACTTGAAAGTTATATTCCGATGTATATGACGGGGCAGATATCGCCTTATTATCTTAAAAGCGTAAGAAGTTCGGGCTTTTTGCATTTACTGAAAACGTCAGGGGCGGCGGCTCTGTTCGGAACTGCCGTTGCGGGACACCATGCAAAAGGGGAATATCGCTTGACAAAGAACAGGGAAGAGGTCTCTTTTTATAATGAAATGTCACGTGACCTGCTGAAAAAGGCGTTGCCTCTCATGGATATTTACCGCGAAAGTTCATCGTCTTCTTTTCGCGCATTTTTGAATACGGATGCTGAAAAACCGGGAAAAAGAAGAAATATCCTGTCTTCTCTTCCTCTGTATACCGCCGACAGAGAATTTTTGGAAAAGTTTCTGTCTTCCCGCAATGCGGAAAAAGACGAAGCGGAAAATATTTTGACAGCCGCCGCGGAACAGCGCGCCAGAGTTGAAAAAATTCTTGAAAGCGGAGAGATTTCAGATGAGATATGCGAACTTTCGGAAGCGGCGTTCATGCAAAATCCGATGACTCTTTCCGCGTTCGATTCTTTTACGGAAAAAGAACTTGTTTATACATATGAAGAGTATACCGAACATCTTGCAAGAACTCGGGAATTTGCAAAAACTCACCCCAACTATTCCGTCGTTTCTTCCGACGGCTTTGCTTTTCGCAATCTTCGCATAAGCATAAACGAGGAAAATTGGGCGATGGTCTCAAAGGAAAAGTCGCCCGCTATACATTTTGTTATCCGTCATCCGCGTTTGAGAACCGCCATAGAAAACTTCGTTCCGCCTATTGTCGAAAAGTGAAAATAAGACATTTGAATGCAAAAACACGCGAGGTCTTGCGCCCCGCGTGTTTTGATTGTAATCGAAAACCACGCGATAGTCGCGTGGTTCAAAAGAGGTTAAACCGTTGG
>URFZ01000034.1 GCA_900547165.1 uncultured Eubacteriales bacterium | reverse complement strand
TTTTTGCTTTCGCAAAAACGGGTTTCATGAATCCCTGTATCACAGCCAAAAAAAACGGACACGACCCGTTAGGGTGTGTCCGTATGACTTTTTTGTCAGGGGTACGGTGCGCTCCCGCATTTTTCGAACGCTGCGGGCGTTTTACGAAAAATTGCGTGTGCTCCCGACTCCACAGTCCGCAAAGGCTGACGCGCCTTTGCGGCTGATGCGACGAACCCCATTTTTGCTTTCGCAAAAACGGGTTTCATGAATCCCTGTATCACAGCCAAAAAAAAACGGACACGACCCGCTCGGGTGTGTCCGTATGACTTTTTGTCAGGGGTACGGTGCGTTTCGCAAAACTTCGACCGCTGATGCGGTTGCCCGAAGTTTTTTGCTCACTCCCGACTTCGCGGTCGGAAAAAGTTCCTTTTTCCGCCGTTTCGACGAACCCCATTTTTGCTTTCGCAAAAACGGGGTTCATGAATCCCTGTATCACAACCAAAAAAAACGGACACGACCCATTAGGGTGTGTCCGTTTTTGGCTGCGATACAGGGATTCGAACCCCGACAGGCAGAGTCAGAGGCTGCAGTGCTACCTTTACACTATATCGCAATACCGCGCTTGTATATCAAGCCTTTATATTATACTACATTTAGAAAATTTGTCAAGGGGGATAAATGTTAAATTTCAATGACTTATGTGAAGACGGTGTCGCCGCGTTTCATTTTTTACGGCATTTGCGTCCGCTTTTTGAAAAAGATTGACTGTTCTTGTTAAAAGTGCTATAATATCCATGTTTCCTATGGTATATAGAGAAAGAAAGCAGAAAAACACGCAGAAAGGACAAACATTATGTCTGAGAAAAAAACATTGACAAAAGGGCAGAAAGCCCGCAAAGCCATCATTATCGTTCTTTGCTGCCTTGTGGGGCTGGTTCTCGTTTTGCTCCTCGGAATCAGAGGATATTTCCGTATTCCCGTAAGCGAGTATTACAAAAACTCCGAAAAAGCGTTCGTCATACCGGGACTTTCGGACGGTATGACACATCAGGGACTTGCATACGACAGCGAAAACGACACGTTCCTTATAACCGGCTACCGCTCCGACGGCAACGCTTCGCAGGTGTCCGTCGTTTCCAAGGCTGACGGCAAAGAAGTCAAGAGACTTAATCTTGCAAACGAGGACGGAAGCGCATTCACGGGTCATGTCGGAGGTATCACCGTATACGGCAAATATGTATACGTTGCGGACACCGACGGACTGTATGCGTTTAACAGAAGCGACATCGTTGACGCGGCTGACGGCGGCAGCATAAAAGCGGTCGGACTGTTCAAGACCTCGGCGGCGGGCGACACTCTCGGCGTGGCGTTCACCCATGTTGAGGGCGATATGATATACGTCGGCGAGTTTTACCGCGAAGAAAACTATCCCACGCCCGATTCGCATAAATATAAGACTGCGGCGGGCGACGATAACACCGCGCTTATCCTTGCCTATAAACTTGACGCTGCGGCGCCTCTCGGAATTTCCGATAAGATAGAGCGCGCATATTCTGCGCGCGGACTTGTTCAGGGTATGTGCTTTGACGGCGACGGAAGAATTTATCTTTCCACCTCTTATGCGGTCGCGTTTTCGCACGTCTACATCTATGACGCAACAAAAGAAGAGGGCACGGTGACTGTTCTCGGACAGACCGTTCCGCGCTATGTTCTTGACAGTTCCACGCAGAAAGGCGATATAAAACTTGCGCCGATGTCGGAAGAGATAGTTATCGTTGACGGAAAGCTCTACACGATGTGCGAATCGGCGACGAACAAGTATATTTTCGGTAAGTTTACTTCCGCAAAGTATTGCTACGCGACCGATATATCCAAATACGTTCAGGATAAATAAGTTTTCTCGATAACACAGGGATATAATCAAAAACGGACGCTCATTTTGTTAGTGTCCGTTTTGTTTCTTACAGCGTGCTTCGGTCGTCCATGACACGGTAGAACAGGTCAACCATTTCGTCGGGCGTTTCGCGAAAGTCGCGCGCGACCCATTCCCCGAGCAAGCCGAACACGCCGTAGGCGTAAAAGCGGCTCTGATACCGTTCGAGCAGCTTTGCGTCGTATTGCGGCATCATGATGATGCAGAACGCGTCATATATGCAGGTTTGCAGCCCCGTGGCGTAAAGCGTTTTCAGCAGGTCACGGTTGTTATAGTTGAACATGAAAAAGTCCCGTGAGTTTTCAAGATTGAAACGCTGACTCTCCTTTATGTTCCGTTCTTCTGACCAGCGCCGCCAGAGCGCAACGAGTTTGAACGTCAACGCCTCGGGCTTTGCCGCGAAATGACGGAACCACGTCGAGCGTCCGACGCCCGCAAGCGAGGTTATCTCGGTTACCGTTATTTTGTCTATGTCCCTGTCTTTCATGAGTTTGAGAAGCGCGTCAGCCATGCATTCTTTCAGAAAGTCGGTCGTTTTTGTTCCTCTTGCCATGTTTTTTCCCTCTTAAAAAGATACTTTTCGGGCTGAAAGTTTCATTTAGCCCGCAATACGTTGTTTTGACAAATTTTGACGTTATAATGATACTCGGGTATCATTAAAAGATTTCGGTATCATTATATACCGACTGCGGCGATTTGTCAACAGACGGCATTTGAGACCGAAAAGGAAAGGGAGCAAAAATTATGAGGATTAAGATAGGAACGGATTCGACGGCGGATATTCCGCGGGAAGTCCGTGAGCGGCTCGACATAAACGTGCTGCCGCTTTCCGTTGTTCACGAGGGCAGGGAATACGTTGAGAATGTTGACATAACTCCCGAAGAATTTTACGTCACGCTCGAAAACTGCGAAAAGATACCGACCTCTTCGCAGGTCACGACGCAGGCGTATGTCGATTTTTACGAAAAAACGTTTGCGGCGGGGTATACCGACCTTATTCAGATTTCGCTGAATGCGAAAGGTTCGGGAACGTTTCAGTCGGGCGTTGTGGCAAAAGACCTTTTCTTTGAGGCGCACCCCGAGGCGGCGGGAAAATTCGCGATACATAACGTCGATTCCGAAACATACAGTATGCTTTACGGTCACGCCGTGATAAAGGCGGCGGAAATGGCGCGGAACGGCGCTTCCGTCGAAGAAATTATTGCAAAAGTCGAACGCATGGTCAAATCGGTTCGCGGTGTTTTTGTTCCGCTTACGCTCCGCTTTGTCAAAAAATCGGGCAGAGTTTCAGCCGCGGCGGCGTTTCTCGGAGATGCCATGGGGTTGAAGCCCGTTATAACTTTCGAAAACGGAGAGTCGAAGATAATCTCCAAAATAAGGGGCGAAAAACACGTTGTTTCGGAACTTTGCGACCTTTGCGCAAAAGAGCGCGCAGAGGGAACGCCCTATGTCCTGATTCGCGGAAACAACGAAAAAATGAATGAGGAAATGCGAGAAGCGTTTGTCGCCGCGTTCGGTCAGCCCGAATACGAATACAATATCGGGTGCATAATTGCAATGAATACGGGTCCCGATATGGTGGGCATGGTTTATTACAGAGATGAGATATAAAAAAACTCAAAGAAAAATACGCAAAATCAAAAAGCAGGGACGGTAAAAAGTGCTGAACGGATGAGCAAACCCCGCGAAAGGCAGGCTCACATAAGGCCACTTTCAAAAAGTGACCGATTGAGAGCAGCACAACGCCACAGAGATTTAAAACTCTGTGGCGTTGTGCTTTTTTATAGCTAACAGGAAAATGATTAGAAAATATTTTGATCTTTGATTAAGGTTGTGGGCGTAACAGTCACTGCAAAGTGATTTTATTCTACAATGGTGGTGTCTGTCAGTCTGCAATACTTAAACCCATTTTTCTCATAAGTTTCAAAGGTTCCCGTGACAGTTATCTCTGAGTTTAACTCCGGATAATCATTCGGATAGGTATGCTCGCCTGTCAAAATAAACTCCACTCCATGTGAGCAGCAAGTCGTCGCATCGGCAATGATACAGGCAAAGTATTGCTTCTTTGTTTCCGGATCTTCGAAATGCGCAAAAGCACCGTTCCTTTTAGCGATTTTTCCGGTATAGTTATTGGGAGAAACCACCATATTATAAACCTCAGAATAGACCATTGTGCTGCTGAGTTTCGTCCGGTCAGCATCAATACCGTCTGCACTTTGTGCAGGCTTGGATGTTGCAGGCACGGACTCCGATGCCTTTTCCGTCGATTAATTTTGCGAAACAGGTGAATTCGGTATCCGGTTACCGCAGGCGATAATGAGTCCGTACCAAGCGATGTTCAGCCCTTCAATTCCGAAAAGATTTTCTATTGCATATCGGTTCAATTCCTTGTTTCCTCGCTTTTCTCAGTCTACCCGCAGCATACGGTAACCGACGCCGATATGCGTCTG
>URFZ01000033.1 GCA_900547165.1 uncultured Eubacteriales bacterium | reverse complement strand
TGATGGTGAAGATTCAAAGGTTATTTGCAAAGACTAATTTGAAAATTCCAGTTTGCCAACTTGCCCTTTACATATTTTGTCGGGGCAACTCCCGATAATAATTATACACCGCCCGAACCGTACACTCTTGTTGTTGAGTCCAATCACGTTTCGGAGGAAGAAGCGGGATATATGAAACTGTTTATCCCCTGCGGAGGTGCGGATGCCCCGCGTCCCGTTAAACCCAGACAGCGCGGAAGTGACGGCAAGTGGTTTTTATGGGAGCAATATTTGCTGACGGGTGTTCGTGATCCAAAATCCGCCGACCCGTGGGCTTAGTTGAATAACTCGGATCAAGAGCAAAGTTTTGTTGTTCCGAAACAGTGAAAATCAAATTCGGATTTTATAAAATGTGATTTTTCCTACGACAGGCAACTATTTTTCATTCTCTCAAAATAAAACACGGCGGACGTTGTTTGCCGTGTTTATCTCTTTGGTTTTATTCAGTCTTTTCGCCGAGGAGTTCGGAAAGCGCTTTGTCGAGAGCCGTTGTCTCATATTCGTCCACACGTCCCGCGTCGCAAAGTTCCGCAAGGTGCGGGTCGATGGGCAGACGGGCAAGAACGGGAAGTCCGTGCTTTTCCGCAATCGAGGCGATACTGCTTTCGCCGAAAATATGATGTTCTTTTCCACAATCGGGACAGCGGAAGTAACTGTAATTCTCAACAAGTCCGATAACGGGTATATCCATCTTTTCCGCCATGTTCACAGCCTTGTCCACTATCATGGAAACAAGGTCCTGCGGAGACGTTACGATGATAATGCCGTCAACGGGAATGGATTGGAATACGGTCAACGGTATGTCGCCCGTTCCCGGAGGCATATCTATATACATACAGTCTATGTCGCCCCAGATAACGTCCGTCCAGAATTGCTTGACGGTTCCCGCAATGACGGGACCTCTCCAAATAACGGGCGTTGTCTCGTCCTCAACAAGCATATTAAGGCTCATAGCGCGAACGCCGCTTTTTGAGACGCCCGGATAAATTCCGTTGTCGTCCGCCATTGCGCGTTCATTTATTCCGAGCATTTTCGGTATTGACGGTCCCGTGATGTCCGCATCGAGAACGGCGGTCTTAAAGCCTTTTTTTGCGGTCATAACGGAAAGCAGGGAAGTGACGGTGGATTTACCCACGCCGCCTTTACCGCTGACTACCGCATAGACCTTACCGACCGTGCTCAATGAATTTACAGGTTCCAAAAGACTCTGCGGCGTGTTTCTTGAAGAACAGTTTTCACCGCAGGTCGAACAGTTGTGAGTGCATTCGCTCATCGGTCATATTCCTTTCGCTGTTGACTTGACGGAGAATGTATACTTTTTTACTCCGTCTTGACTATTATACCCCCAAACCGATGAAAAGTCAAGGGTCAAGGTCTTCGATTTCGAATATGTCCGAAAAACTGTCGAAATCGTTGCGCTCGATATGCGTCATCTCATGTTTCAACACAAGTTTTTGCTGGTCGGGCGTCAGCGAAGAGTTTATATAAATATTGTAGTCGCCCTCGTCGTCCGTGACGGTAACGCCGCGTATGGTCATCGGAAGCGCGAGCAGACGGACGTAAATTTCGTTCATTTATCTCTTGTTCTGCTTCAACGCTTCAATTATCGCAACGGTTCTTTCAATATCTTCCTTGCTTGCGTTTTTCGACGCGGAGAAAAGCATCTTTACTTCGGGTCTGGTACGGAGCATTTCGCGGAGTTCCGCAAGGTCCTCGTTCAAATGGCGGGTGTTCGGCGTTATTCTTGCGGACATTTCGGAGTCAAGCAGATAATCGTCGCCGAGTTCCTCGTTTTCCATAAAAAGCGTATCCACGGAAACGTTGAAATACTTCGCTATATGTTGGAGCATTTCGAGATCAGGCTTTCTGTTGCCCGTTTCCCACATCGCAACCGTGCTGAGCGCAACGCCGAGCGCCTGCGAAAGTTCTTTTTGCGTCATTCCGTTGTTCTTGCGCAGAACCTTCAAATTTTCGGAGAATCTCATAATGTAACCTCTCTTTTGCTTCTTTTCTTTTCTCTATTATACATCACGTTTCGTGATTTGTCAATAGGCAAAATGTAAAAAATATCACTTTCCGTTTTTTGACAACTTTTTTGGATAAAAAAAATCCCGTAAAATTCGTTTTTCTGTCAGCAAGATGCCTGTGATTTTAAATTTATCGAAAAACGATAAAAATATATTGACAAACGAAAAGCGTTGTGCTATAATAGTGGCGAAAAAAGAGAAAAACGTTTATATGCGTTTTCGTTCGGAGGTTCTTATGTTGAAAATATCACGCAAGGCATCGGTTTATATTTCAATAACCTTGACGGTAATTTTTTTTCTGGCTCTTATTGCCTGTGCAGTTATAATGCCGAAAATATCGGGGCTGTTTGTGGATGCCGTCAACGGTTTTTCCAAGGGAGAAACAATAGGTGAGAATGGAAAGATATTTGTTATGACTGTGGGCTATCTCATAGTTCTTTCGGTCGGCGTTGCCGATATAATGATGTTTTTTTTGTTGTTTCGCGTTCTTCGCGGACTTGTTTTTACAAAAACAAGCGTTTCCCTTATCCGAGGAGTTTCGTGGCTTGCCATTGTCTGCGGCATTCTGTTCGCGCTTTTGGGACGCGTCTTTTTTATTGCTTATGTTGTCGCCGTTGCAATTTTGTTTCTCGGTCTTTGCATCCGAGTTGTAAAAAATGTTGTGGAAGAGGCAACCGAAATCAAAAACGAAAACGATTTGACGGTGTGAAAATATGATTGTAATTAATCTCGATGTAATGATGGCGAAGCGCAAGATGTCGTTGAACGAACTTTCCGAGAAAGTCGGCATAACGCTTGCGAATTTGTCCATTCTCAAAAACAACAAAGCGCGCGCCGTTCGTTTTGCAACGCTCGACGCGATATGCAAAGCCCTTGACTGCGATGTCGGAGATATAATAGAATACAGAAAAGAGGAGAATTGATTTTTATGGAAGAAAAGAAAAATTCAGAGATCACGAAAAACCCTCAAAATGCGTCTTTTGCAAACGTGAATGCCTCTTCGTCGGCACAACCGCAGACCCCGCAATCTGCGTCGTCCGAAAATTTTACGGGCGTCACGCAAGCCCCGCAAACGGTTCCCGGTTATACTCCTGCGGCGGGAATGTATCAACCTGCGCCGAAACGCAGTTACACCGCCGCCGAAAGCGTTTTTGCATGGTTGTGTTTCGTGCTCGGTTATCTGTTTATCCGCGTTTTTATGGGCGGATTCAGACCTCTCGGCGAATTTTTGTTCGTTATTTTGCTTTACGCGCTGACTTTTGTTGTCGTAAAACTTGAAAAGGCGCGGTTTAACGCCCCTGCCGTAATCTCGCTTCTTTCGGGGCTTGCCCTGGCATTTTCGACAGTCGTCAGCGGCAACGGATGGGTTCGCTTCTTCGCGTTCGCTTGTTCGCTTGCGGCATATACATATTTTGTATATACCGCTTTCGGCAACAAACTCGCAAAGGGTTTTACAAATTTGCTGCTTGTCGATTTTTTCAAGTCGGCGTTTATTCTGCCGTTTGCATCTTTCGGCAAAATCTTTCACGGACTTATTCCGAAAAAGGGCGAAAAGTGCGGCAAAGGTTTTCTCAAAGTTCTTATCGGCATTGCGCTTGCGTTTATTCCGTGTGTGATAATAATTGCGCTGCTGTTCTATGACGAATCTTTTCGCAATATGTTCAGATTTATTAAGGATATAGGCCTTGACACCGTTGTTGAACATATCGTCAGCGCCTGTCTCGGCATTCCCGTTGCAATGTATGTTTACGGGCTTCTTGTTTCTTCGAAAGACAGGAAATGCGCAAATACGCCAAATGCAGAGAACTGCCGTGTTGCGGGAGAGAAAACAAAAATCGCGCCCGTCGCGACCGTGCTTGCCGCCGTTATTCCCATTTTTCTGATATATATCATCTTTTTCATATCGCAATGGAAATACTATGTTTCCGGATTTGTCGGCGCGCTTCCGTCCGAAACGAGTTATGCGGATTACGCCCGTAGCGGATTTTTCCAATTGACGGCAGTCGCATTCATCAACTTTGTTATAATCGCGCTTGTCGGACTTCTGATGAAGCGTGACGGCAAAGGCGCAAAAATCGTTCAAAAAACGGTGTCCGTCATTCTCTCTCTGATGACGCTTGTTCTGATAAGCACCGCCGCCGCAAAAATGATAATGTATATCGACGTTTACGGTCTGACACCGAAACGTGTTTATGCCTCTTGGTTTATTTGTGTTCTTGCGGTTCTGTTTTTGCTTGTTATAATCAGACAGTTTGCGCAGAAACTCCGTCTTGTAACTGTTTCCGCGCTTGTAGTGACAGTTATGTTCGCGGGACTTGCGTTCTCGAACATTGACGGCATTATAGCAAGATACAATGTTGAACGTTATATGAACGGTTCTCTCTCGGAAATTGATGTGGTTGCACTTATCGACTGCGGCGATTCCGCAGTTCCCGCGCTTGCGGATTATGTTAAATGGGAAGATGAAAAGAACGGAACCGACGCTGCGAAACGTCCCGCCGTTGTTTACGGCGAAGAGTATTTTTACGACATTTGCTTCGACTCTTCCGAAAAAAAACAGCCGTATACGCTTGCCGTTCGGTTCCTTTACGCAAAAGCCGACGCATATGAATCGGACAACAACTTTTTCTCCGCGTCCGTGCCCGTTGCGCGTGCCCGCAAGGCGCTTGAAGCGGTCGGAATAAAAGGCGTGGTGGATTAACTCCGATAACAGCCCGCGTCGGGCGGTAAGTGTTTAAGTTTGCTCAACCTAAACTACACCGCCTTTTGTAAGTGTACCCCGCAGAGACGAACTGGCTTTTTCGAGATCAGAAAAGAAAGGAAGAAAAAATGAAAAACCTGAATAAAATAATCGTATTTCCGATGTTTTTGACAGCGTTGACGTCCGCTTTGTCTATTCAAATTTGGGCGGAGGCATTTCCAAAGATAGAACTGTATGGGATAGGTAATGCTTCTGTTTGCTTGTGCGGATTTATCACGGCGTTTAATTTCGGTAGGTTTGCATATTATTTATTTTGTGCGGTTGTTATTGCCGTTGCTGTTTTGGCTGTAATCGCAATCAGAAAAAATATAATGTGGGTCGCTGTCGTTTGCGCGGCGGGATATTTTGCGGATCTGTGCTTTTCCGTATTTCTTAAAATCAACACACCGAGTATAACTCCGATATTTTCATATATTTTTGACTCTGTAATGCTGATATTGTTCACGTTGTATTTTATCGGCATTTTCAAAGAGAAAAAAACGGCAATAAACCGCAGTGAAGACTTGACATATTTACAAGATTTTTGCGAATGTCAGAGTAAAAAACAACCCGCTAAAACAGACGAGGTTGAATAGACTTTTTCTAAGGAAGTATATCGCAAAATGACTAAAAAACAGAAAACAGTAATAAAAATCATGGCTTTATTTATCGTGCTGCTGACAATCTTTAATCTTCTGCTGATGTTCGGCGTATTTGATGAAAAGCCTGATGTTGCCGATGATATTGTTTATCAGGCAGGACGAGATACTACCCTTTTTGTGGGAACAGGGCGTTTTCAGATTCTCCGAGGTGTTAAGGAAAATGATGTTAAGTATTTTTGCGCATTCGATTGTGAAACAGCGGCAACAATAGATCCCGATGTGCACAGTTATTATCAAGACAGAACGAATAAGTTTTTGTATTTATTAGGCTCTCAGGGATATACCGTTATCGGTTACGGAGAAAACAAGGAGACGGTTTCGCAACATAAATCGTTGTCCGACTTTTCGGAAGATGAACAGGCAATTTTCAATTCCGAGCATTTTATTGATATTGCCGAGAAGCAAGAGAAAGACGGAAAAAGCTTTCTTATAACTTTCAGTATAGGTTTAGGGCTGAAAATATTGCTGATTATCGGTCTTTGCATTTATATCGGTATATGCAAAGATATGAATTCGAGAATAAGAAAAGCGGCTGTTGCTTAACTGTTTTTCCGCTTTTCTTTATACCGTCGGAACAGAATTGAATGATTCTCCGCTGTTTTTACAAAAAACTTCTTGCAAAGGGGATGTAAAAAAAGCCCAGACCGCAAAAAATGCTGAAAAATACAAAAAAA
>URFZ01000032.1 GCA_900547165.1 uncultured Eubacteriales bacterium | reverse complement strand
TACATAGGTACGTCGAGAGGTGAGATTCGCCCGTAGCAAAAAAGGCGTATTAAAATCTTATTTTATGAAAAAACACAAAAATCGTTGTTTCGAGTCGCTTTGTTTATCTTATATATTATTGCTCTTTTTGTATTTTTCAGCTTTTTTTGCGGTCTGGGCTTTTTTTACAGCCCCCCCCTTCTGTGCGGTAACAGTCTGTTTTCAAGTTATCTTTTTGCTGAACGTTGTCTTAATATTTCAAAAGATATTGCCGCCGCCGCGCCCGCCGCAGAGAGAGAATTGCGGAACGCATTTCCGTAAGGAATAAATATCCTTGTTTCGGCTTCGTCAAAAACAGGCTTTGAAAGCCCTCTGTAAGAACCCCCGACGGCAAGAACAAGAGCCCCCGAAAGGTCTGCTGAATACATATCCGCGGCGTCTTTTCTGTCTGCCGCCACAACCGAGATTCCGCGTCTTTTCGCTTCTTTCAGAAAAGGCACAAAATCTTCGACCGCCGCCGCTTTTATAAATTCGGACGCGCCTGCGGAAGCCCTTGTAACAACCGCATCCGCGCTCATCCAATTCCTTTTCGGAACTATGATTCCCGTTGCGCCCGCGGCGTAAACACTTCTGATTATGTCTCCGAAATTGTACGGGTCTTCTATCCCTTCAAGCAAAACGATAAACGGCTTTTCGCTTTCAAAAAGCGCATCGGGTTCTGCGTATTCGCGTTCCCCGACCTCCGCACATATTCCGCCGTGAGTTGAACCCTGCGTCATCTCGGATATTGTGTCGGCGTTTGTCCTTATACACTCAATGCCATTTTCTTTCGCTTTTCGGCAGATATATCCGAAATCGCGCGAGACTTTTTTATTGTCCGTATATATACGGAAAACGTCGCGATTGCCCGCCTCGACCGCCGCTTTAACGCTTATCGCGCCCTCAAGAATAATTTTATTTGTCATAGACAGTACCTTCTCAAAAAAAATCCGACGGAAAAATCATCTCCGTCGGATATTATATCAGAATATAAATGCTTTGTCAACGCTCGGGCAGCGCGTATTTTTTTTCGAACTTCTCGTAATCCCTTGCAAATTCGGGACTTGTACGCATCTCTTCGCGCATTTCCTCGTGCATATTCATGCTGTTGTTTGCCGCATCTATGATGCAGTCCGCAATGTTTGAACAATGGTCGGAAACTCTTTCGAGGTCGGTCAGAATGTCAGCCCATACAAACCCGACTTCCATACTGCAACCGCCGTTCTGCAGACGCAGAACGTGGTTTGTTCGGAGTTGCTCTTTAAGTCCGTCAACCACCTGTTCGAGCGGCTCTATATGTTCCGCCGCCAACGGGTCGTCTTCCGAAAAAGCCGCGTAAGTTCTGTCCAGCACTTCCGTAACTGCCTTTTCAAGCACGGCAAGTTCCGCTTTTGCCGTTTCGGAGAGCGTTTCATTTTTGTCTTTCAACTCTTCCGCGGCTTCGACAAGATTTACCGCATGATCCGCGATTCGTTCGAGGTCTCCGATACTTTTGAGCAGTTTTGCGGATGCAACGGTTACGTCTTCGGATATGGGAAGCGCCGTCAGACCGACGAGATATTCGCTCAGCATATCTTCGTATTTATCTGTCTTTGTTTCTTTTTTACGTACGCTTTCGGCAAGTTTTAAAGAATAAGCGTCTATGCAGGACATTCCATCTTTGAGAGCAGTAAACGCATGGTTCGCCATTTTTGCGGCGGTGGCGCGGCAATGTTCAATGGCAAGTTCGGGCGTTGAATAAAGACGGGTGTCGAGTTCTTCCGGTTTTTCTTCCTTTGTTGCGGGAAGCACTTTTCTTGCGATTTTTTCAAGAATGCCCGACATAGGAAGAATAAGAATAGTGCTTGCAACCTTGAACGCCGTGTTCGCTATCGCTATCGTGAGTTCCGAAGCCGAGGACGAGAGCAGTTCCGAGCCCATCGGGTCAAGGAACGCATATTTCGCAACGCAGAAACAGGTCATGCAGAAAGCCGTTCCGATTATGTTGAAAACAAGGTGTATTACCGCCGCTCTCTTTGCTTCGCGCTTTGCGCCTATTGAAGAGATAACGGCTGTTATGCACGTCCCTATGCCGTCGCCCATAACTATGGGAACGGAAGCGCCTATCGAAACCTGCCCCGTTGTTGAAAGAGCCTGCAAAATTCCGACGGATGCGGAACTCGATTGAATTATGCAAGTCAACGCCGCGCCGACGAGAATGCCGAGGAAAGGGTTTTCAAACGCGATGAAAAGATTACGGAAGCCCTCTATTTCGGCCAGCCCCGAAACCGCATTGGACATCGCTTCCATGCCGAACATAAGCGTTGCGAACCCGAGCAAAATTGTTCCCGTGTCCTTTGATTTCTGCTTTTTCGACATCATAAGCATAACTATGCCTAAAAGCGCGAGTATGGGAACAAAGGATGACGGTTTAAGCATATTTACCCAAACATTGTCTCCTCTTATGCCCGTCAGACTGAGTATCCAGCCCGTGACCGTTGTTCCGACGTTTGCGCCGATGATAACGTTTGTCGCCTGTTTCAGCGTCATAAGTCCGGAGTTTACAAAACCCACGACCATAACGGTTGTCGCCGACGAACTCTGAATTATCGAGGTTATTCCGAGACCCGTTAAAAATCCCTTAAATTTATGCTCGGTCATTTTTGCCAGCAACGGACGCAATTTGTTGCCCGCACGGCGTTCAAGCGCCTGTCCCATAATATTCATTCCGAAAAGGAAAAGACAGAGACCTCCGACAAGTGCCAGCGTGTTAAAAATATTAAATGCCGACCCCGAATCAAAAAAATTCATAATAAAGACCTTTCTCAACAAAAACTACCAGTATACATGATAATTTTAATAGAGAAAGGTCAAATCCGTTATATGTTTTTTGTAAAATCCATGTAAAGTGGGACTATAAAACACTCAAAACGTAAAATTTCAGAAAAAATGAGGAAAAATCAAAAGAACAGAACTTTTATATCTCTGCCGGTGCGTTTTGCTGTTTCTTCGGGAAAATCACGGTTATCCCCGTTCCTTTTCCGACTTCGCTTTCAAGCGTTATTTTTGCGTCGTGCAGCTTTGCCGCGTGTTTGACTATCGAAAGTCCGAGACCCGTTCCCCCGACCTCTTTCGAATGGCTTTTATCAACTCTGTAAAACCGCTCAAAAATGCGCTCTTGCTGTTCTTTCGGTATTCCTATGCCGGTATCTCTGACGGAAAGAACGATATTTTCCGCATTGTTTTTAACGTTCACAAAAACGGTTCCTCCGTCCTTATTGTATTTTATCGCGTTGTCGCAGAGATTGTAAACAACCGCCGTCAGCAGTTGAGGTATACCGTATATTTCGGCATTTTCCCCATTCAAGGAAAGCGTAACGTTTGCTTTTTTCGCTGCGGGAAGCAGACTTCTGACCGTATTCTCCGCCGTAACGTAAAGATCGACGGTCTCTCTTGTGAGTTCAACTGCGCCCTCGTCAAGATTCGAAAGTTTTATAATGTCCTCGATAAGGCGTATCATGCGCTGCGCTTCCGCATATATCTTTTCGCTGAAAGCGGTTTTGTCCTTATCTGCGACCATTCCGTTTGCGAGAAGTTCCGCGTATCCCGATATTGTTTGGAGCGGGGTTTTGAGTTCGTGAGACACGTTTGCCGTAAATTCGCGTCTCATCTGCTCCGCTCTTTCTTTTTCGGTCACGTCAAGCACAAGCAATGCGGCTCCCGTCACTTTTCCGTCGGTCGAAACGGGGTTTGCGAGCAACTGAAAGTTTCCGTCTTTCAGCGCAAAAACTTCTTCCGTATTTTTTCCCGAAAGTGCTGTTTGTGTCGGCTCTTTCAGGTCGACGGACGTTTTTTCGGAGAAAATATCTTTTCCGACGGAGTCTTCCGAAAGCCCGAGCATCTTTGCCGCTGCTCGGTTAAGGCTTAAAATAACGCCTTTTTCATTGAGAATAATAAGACCTTCGCTCATATTCTCCGTCGCGGTTTCAAACTCTTCTCTCTTCCGTTTGAGTTCTTCCGATTGATGTTTTAACTGCTTTTGCTGCGCGTCCATACGTTTAAGCAGCGGCGAAAGCTCTTCATAAACTTTGTTCGAAAGCGGTGAGTCGAGATTGAGTTTGTTCAGCGGCGTGACTATATTTTTGGAAAGGCGGTAAGCCAGTAAAAGAGCAAGTACAACAGCCAAAAGCGCGATTATCAGCACGGGACGCAGCATTCCGAGGAACAGCGTCAAAACCGAATATTGAGAAACAGAAAGACGGAGAACCGAACCGTCGGAAAGTTTTTTTGCGGAATACAGACTTTTTTCCGTCAGCGTTTCCGAATAACGAGAACTTTTACCGTAGCCGTTTTCGACAGCCTGCCTGACCTCTTCTCTTTCAAGGTGGTTTTCCATTGAAGAAGCGTCCGTTTTATTGTCAAAGAGAACTTTTCCTTTTTTATCTATCCACGTTATACGAAGCTCTTCGGAGTCAAGCCCGTCGAAATATGAGGAACCTTCGTGCTCTATGCCCTGTGCCGCAAGGTCGGTTTGCGTTTTTAACTGATTTTCCTGCGAGCCCGAAAAATAATCGTACAGCACGCCCATAACAAGTGCCAGCGACGCGAAAAGCACAACAACGGCAACAATGCAGACGGAGCGGAAAATCCTTTTTGTCATTTTTTGTCCTCCATTTTATACCCGACACCGCGAACGGTTTCTATATAATCGCCGCAGTCACCGAGTTTTGTCCGAAGTGTTCCTATATGTACGTCTACGGTTCTGCTTTCACCCACAAAGTCAATGCCCCAGACGCTGGAAAGCAGCCTGTCTCTGGAAAAAACAATGCCGAGGTTTTTCATAAAAATGTGCAGCAGTTCATATTCTTTGAGCGTCAATTGGACGGGAGTTCCGTGTACCCGAACCTCGTGTCTTTTTTCATCGAGTTCGAGGTCTCCTTTTTTCAATACCGAATCATCTTTTTTCGGTGCGGCTCTGCGCAGGACCGCTTTGACGCGCGATATCATTTCCATCATTCCGAACGGTTTTGCAAGATAGTCGTCCGCTCCGAGATCGAGCCCTATTACCTTGTCGTATTCCGTTCCCTTTGCGGTTGCCATAATAACGGGAATGTCTTCCGTCCGAGGGTCGTTTTTGAGTTTTTTGAGGATAGAAAGTCCGTCTTCTTCGGGCAGCATTATGTCAAGCATTATAAGTTGCGGAACGGTTGCTTCAAGCGCCGCGAAAAGTTCCTTGCCCGACGCAAACCCAGCCGCCTCGTAACCGACGCTTGACAGCGTGTATATCACAAGGTCGCGTATGCTTTTGTCATCTTCGACACAAAAAATCATATTTCAACACTTCTTTTCTCTTTTTATTCTATAATAACCGAAAACGCGTTTTTTTGATAGTACCTGTTTGTGAAATAATTTCAAACAATCGGGTTTTTGGTTCTTGTCGTGAAAAAAAAGCGGGCTTAAAGCCCGCAAAAAAATTATTTTCTTGTAAAAGTCGAATCTATATCTGTGACCGTAACACGCGAATAATAAAGCGTGTTCAACTCGTTTTTCAGCTTTTCGAGTTCGTCCGACGGCAGAACTGCCGCAACTTCGACTTTGTCCGTAAACTGCCTGTCCGTGACAGTCGCTCCGTACTTTTCAAGTATCCGCATAACGTTCTCATGGAGTTCGTAGCCGTATTCGAGCAAAAACGTCGTCGCAAGGATTATTTCCGTTTTGCCCGCTTCTTCAACAGCCATCGCCGCCGCTTTTGTGTATGCTCGAACAAGACCGCCCGCACCGAGCAAGATACCGCCGAAATAACGTGTTACAACTATGCAGACATCAACAAGTCCGTTCAGGGTTATAACTTTCAGCACAGGCATTCCCGCCGTGCCCTGCGGTTCTCCCGCATCGCTGCACCGCTGCACACCGTGCTGCCTTAAACTGTAAGCGTAAACATTATGCGTCGCCTGTCCGTGTTCGTGCGCAACAAGATCGAGTTTTTCGAGAGCCTGCTCTTCCGTCGAAACAAAAAAGGCGTGCCCTATAAACACCGATTTTTTCTCGGTGAACTCAACTTTTACGTCTTTCTTTATCGTCAGCACGCTCATAAAAACCTCAAAAAAATAACAGAAATGCAATTCCCCGTCGGAGAAAGAACATTTCTGTTGTTTTCATATTATACCGACGGAAAATCAGTCGGCCGCTCTCTGAACCTTGCCGGAACGGAGACACTTCGTGCATACGTTAACGTGCTTGACAGAGCCGTCAACAACAGCCTTTACGCGTCTGACATTCGATTTCCACATTTTATTCGAGCGTCTGTGAGAGTGGGAAACTTTAATCCCGAAACTTACGCCTTTTCCGCAAACATCACACTTTGCCATGTTCAAAACACCTCCATCAAGATTTACCTGGACTACCATTATAACAAATCAATTCAAAAAAATCAATAGTTTTTGCAAAGAAAACAAAAAATTCACATTTAACGCATTCTTTTTGCTTTGTAACCGGTCTCTTATTATAAGTCTTGCCCTCTGCGATATTGACAGTTTTAATATTTAATGGTATACTGTAAAAAAAATGTCGGAGGTATGTTATGTTTTGTAAAAATTGCGGCGAGCAGATAACGGACGGGGCATTGTTCTGCACAAACTGCGGGGCAAGTGTTGCCGAACCGCCCGTTCAGCCTGCTCAGCAACCTGTTGCGCCCGCTTATCAACAGCCCGTATATCAACAACCGGTATATCAACAGCCTGTTTCCAATTCCGGCAGAGGTATGGGCGTAGCCGCTCTTGTTATGGGAATAGTAAGTTGCTGCCTGTTTTGGATTCCGTATGTAAATACGGTATGTCTTTTGATGTGTATTGCCGGAATCATCCTTTCCGCAATTTCCATGAAAAAGGCAAGAGCCGCAGGCGTGTCGTCCGGCATTGCCGTTGCGGGTCTTGTTGTTTCCATTGTCGGTCTTGTTCTTTCGTTTTTGTTTTTCTTCATTTACGTCGCGGCGATCGGAATGCTTTATTCGACACGTTATTGGTATTAGGCTGATTATATCCGGCATTGCAAAGATACGCGGATGTAAGGTTTTACGTCCGTTTTTTCTTTTATAATGCTGCGGAAAAGGTCTGCCTTTCGCAAGAATAAAAAAAAGTTCAAAAAAAACTGTTGACAAATCACGGCTGCTGTGATATAATAGTCAAGCGATAACGAAATCGCGGACATTTGTTTAAGAATGGGAGTTTAGCTCAGCTGGGAGAGCATCTGTCTTACAAACAGAGGGTCACAGGT
>URFZ01000031.1 GCA_900547165.1 uncultured Eubacteriales bacterium | reverse complement strand
ATTTTTTTCGCTTACGCTGCGAGTTTTCTTCTCGCTTCTGTTAAATTAACAGGGTTCTATCATTGTTTAATTTTCAAGGTTCATCACTGACTATGTTTTTTTGGTTTTTCGCTGTCAGCCTGATTATTATACCACGGCAATATCGGTTTGTCAACCCCTAAAACAAAAAAACAACTCAAAAAAAAGTGATTTGTCGTTTTTGACGGACAAAGCGCGAAATATGTCGGCGGCTGTTGGGCATTTCCACAACTGCGACAACGTTTTGATACCGTTCAACCCACATTTCGCGTCAAAGCGTCTGTCAGAAAGTAAAAAATAACTCCCGAAAAGCGGAAAACGGAAAAATTTCTTCCGAAATACGCTTGACGGGAGTTTTCTACATATATAATATTACCACTCGAATGATGTGACCGTATTGGACGGAATGCTTGTTGTTCTGTCCTCAACAAGTTCGGGCATCAACTTTATCTCATTCATAAGTTTATACAGGTCCGCAGCCTCTTTCATACCGTTCCGAACCTTTTCGACTATTGCACCGTCATATATTTCCTCAACAGGCGCATGGTCGCAGACATGTATATTCCGAACGGTGAAATACTCTTCAAGACCTTTTGCGGGTTGTTCGCGAAATTTCTTCTTATAATATTCGACCTGCCAATGCAGCGTCTTGATTTTCGAAACACGTTTTTTGAACAGATCGGGATATTCGAGAATGTATCTGCGGTAAAGCGCCATATTCGCCGCGCTTGACGCCCAATACCCCATTCCCCACGCGGCGCCCGACTGAGTTATCTCAAAATAAAATGCAGGTGCGTCAGGATAGACTTTTGAGGGACGCTTGAACGTTATCCACATATTGTCGCGATAAAGATGGCTCTTATCTTTTGTAAAACGGGTATCGCGATAAATATGGCAAAGACAGTACCGTGGCTGAGTGACTATCAGCGGGTCGATAAACGCCGCGGTCGGAGCGAGCGTTTCGGCGAACGACGCAAACGGCGCATACACAAGCCTTTTATATTCCGGCTTGTGCGCCTCATACCATTCTTTGCTGTTCCGCTGTCTGTTTTCATACAAAAACGGCAGCATTTTTCTTGGAAAACCGTTAAATTCCATTTAAACAACCTCTATGTTTATTCTCACCGTTATTTTAACACGAACGGAAAGAAAAGTAAAGACAAAAAGGTTCATTTCCGAGAAAAGTTTGATTCCGTATCAGCCGCACAACCCAAGTTTATCCGTCTTTTTTGCAACGTAATAGAAAAGCGTCATTGCATCGGATATATCAACGTCTGTATTAAGGTCAAAATTGCAAAGAACTTTGCGCTCCGCGGGGACGGGTTCTTTCTTTGCGACATCATAGAACAGCCGCATCGCGTCTGTTATATCTACGCTGCCATCGCCGTCAACGTCACCCATCACAGCATCAACCGGCAGACATTTTATGTCGTTCCACATCGGAGAGGTAAATCCTTTTGCGCCGAGGCTGTAATAAACAATACCGTTTTCGGGGCACGAAAGATCGAAAATTTCGGGAGCGTCGCCAAGGAATGTTACGCTTTCAAATTCCGGGTTCGAAAAATACTGATAACCGAAAGTTTCGACTCCCGCAGGTATAATAACACGCTTCGGTCGGCTTCCGCCCAATATTCCGTCGGCGATGATCTTTGTACCTTTCTTTACGGTTACGGTTTCGGGCATATAGTATTCACCGGCAAGCGCAATATTTCCCTCATAATACAGCCCGTTTTTTTCATCCCAACGCGAAGAGTTTTTATACGCGTTTGAGAAAAACGCTCTTGAGCCTATCCTTTTAATGCTCTTGGGAAGATTGAACTTCGGTATGGGACAGCCGATGAAGGCTTCCGGGTCTATGACCTCTATGCCCTCCGAAAACTTAACGGACGCCAAATTTGCGCAGGAATCGAATGCACCTTGATTTATGTGGCGCAGACTTGCGGGAAGTTCGACAGAGGTTATCATATTGCATTCGCGGAATGCATGTGCGGCGATGGCGGTTGTTCCATTTTTGACAATGACCTTACCCTTGACGATTTCCTCATCGGCATATAACAGATATTTTCCGATATAATAAACACCTTTCACAGGTTTGATATTGTCAAGGATAGATGTTCCGTGGAACAGAGCCGAATCCAGATATGTAAGGCTGTCCGGCAAGACCACCTGCGTAACATTTTGGCAATCGCGTCCGAATATTTCGCCAACCCTTTTAACACCGTCTTCGATAACAACTTTTTCAAGGGATGTACACCCCTCAAAAGTATGATAGGAAATGCTTTCAACGCTGCCGGGCACGGTTATGTTTTTTAATTGAGAACAGTCTCTGAAAGCACCCTGGTGAATATAGCGAACGCCGTAAGGAATATTTACGCCCGTAATCAAACGTCTGCTTTCAAAAGCACTTTCCGCAACAGACACGGTTCCGGGACGGATATTTACGACTCCTGATATATTCTCATCTGTTTCCGCAAGATGATTTCCGACATACAGAACTCCGTTTTCCCAGTTTTTGGGATTATTGTAATATCCTGATCCCGAAAATGCTCTTCTCCATATTTCGACAGATTCATCGCCGAGGAAGATTATATCCTCTAAGGCTGTACAACCGTTAAATACATCCGTTCCGATAAAATCGACGGAAGCGGGAATTTCTATGCGTTTAAGAGACGAGAAACCGGCAAGGCTCGCATAATCGAGCGATTCCAACTCTGACGGAAGAACAACTTCCGTAATTTCCGATGTATCGGCGTTATTGGCACCCAAAGACGTTACGGGAAGACCGTCAATATAAGACGGAAGAACCAATTTACCCGAGAACTTTTTCAGGTATTTTTCGATTCTGACCTCACCGTTGTTTACACGATACTCAAAATCCTCCGTATTCGAGGACGAACTTATCCCGAATGACGCAAGCAACGAGATTGCGACGGACAAAACGAGCAACGCGGAAATCAAACTTTTAATTTTCATAAATCCTCCTTTTTTTGCAATGCAGATACCGCAAGAAAAAACAATATTTTTTGTCTCCATATAATTAGACGTTTTTCAAGCAAAAATGTGACATAAATTTAAGACAGTTTACAAAAAAGTAATATTTCAACAACCTCTATGATTATCGCGGTATTTTATTCCGAAAGGGATAAAAAGTAAAGCGACAGGCGATTTTTACCGATAAAAGTTCGACAAAAACAGTTTAAATAAAAAACATTGACAGCAAAAAAACGTTATGTTATACTTATAATACACTTCTTATATAGATTTCGCTTCAAACCAAAAGGAGAAAACCAAATGAAAAAAGTCATTGCGGCAGTTATAGCGCTTTGCGTGACGGCGTGTCTTTTGGCGTCGTGTCAAATAATCAGAACCCCGATAAAAAACGTTTTTATAGTTGACAACGCAAAAACGTATACGCTTGTTGAAGACGTTCCTCAGAGCGGTCGCGAAAAGCTCGAGGTCAGTCTTGCGCGAAACGAAAAAGAGGGTTGTCAGTTCATTCTGCGTTTTGACGAAGACGTCAGCGGCGTTTCCGTCAAGGTTTCGGATATAGCGAACGAGAAAGGGGAAAAACTCGACGTTTACGGAGTATACAGGGAACATTACGTCACAACGCTGAGAGATTCGACCGACAAGCAGAACTTCTACCCCGACGCGATGATTCCGCTTGTTTACGACGACCTGAACTCTTTTGAGATAAAAGCGAAAGAAAACCAAGGTATCTACATTACGCTTTCGGCGTGCGAAACGCAGTCTGCCGGAAAATATACGGGAACGGTTACCGTGCGCCGCAACAACGGCGAAGACATCTCCATTCCTCTTGAAGCGGAAGTCTGGGATTTTGCGATACCGAAAACGAACACGATGGAAACGTCTTTTCAGATGTGGTTCTTCTCAACATGGGACTACCTGCAAAGAAAAGGCGCGACAAACCTCGATTACGAGGAAACAAGAAAGCAGTATGCGGATTTCCAGCTTGAATACAGAATTGAAGATTGCGATCTTCCGGACAACTACGACTACGCGCCCGATTTCGCGAGAAAAATGGCACAGCGCATAAAGGACGGGACTGTAACATCTTACAGGATTCCCATCGGTCTGAATGAATTCACCGACTCAAACGGCGTAGTGCGTCATCTGCTTTGCCAAGAGGACGGAAGCATGCTGTCGTGGCCCAAAGCATTTATCGACGCGCTCGACGCGGAGGGTATACTCGAATACGGGTATGTTTACGTCTATGATGAGCCGAGCATGAGTTACTATAATGATATTCGCTTTTCGTTCGATTCTCTGAAAAAATACAATCCGAAAATCAGGTGTCTGGTCACCTCCGGCGCGCGCAGCGCGCTTTACGGCAGCGTTGATATTTTTTGCGGCATAGAAAACATTGACCAGAACGACGAGGTATATGTAACGGAAAGGCAGAGAGCGGGAGATACCGTTTGGTGGTATAACTGCGACGGCGTTGATATAGACGACCATCCTTGCTATCTGATAGGCTATCCGCTTATCGGATGCAGAACCCTGAACTGGATGCAAAAAGACCTCGGCATAACGGGCAATCTTTATTGGGCAACTTCAATTCAGCTGACAAAGGAAGGCGCGGACAGAGATATCTGGAATTATCCGTTTGCATCCAATTACAGAGCGGGCGACGGGTTTCTTATATACTCGGGGGTTGAAGGCGACGGAGTGATAAACAGAAACATCCCCGTACCCTCGCTTCGCCTCGAAGCCATAAGAGACGGCATGGAGGACTATGAATATCTGTGTTTGATGGAAAATAAGATCAACGCGTTTCTTGACAAGCACAACATAACGGATATTGACGCGGACACGGTTCTTAACACATACTACGATACGCTTTATACGAGCAGAAACGATTACGACCACGACCCCGCCGAACTGCTCAAAATCAGAAAAAGACTTGCGCACGATATAATGGCGGACGACAATACGCTTGTAACGATGCTGCCCTGCTTTACATACGAAAACACAAATCTGCGTGAGATCAGGGTCTATGCGCCGAAAGGGTCTGACGTCACCTGCGACGGGGTTGCAGTAACCGGCTCGGAACAGGGAGACTGCGCGGTTTACTCCGCTTACGTTGATATGAGCGGCGTTTACGGGATCAAAGAAACCACGGTGACTGTAAACGGAGAGGAATATACGATAGGTCTGAAAGCGCCCGATGAAGTTGAG
The DNA here is from genome assembly GCA_900547165.1 of uncultured Eubacteriales bacterium. Lineage (GTDB taxonomy): Bacteria > Bacillota > Clostridia > Oscillospirales > UBA644 > UBA644. Next base: position 3,553 of record URFZ01000031.1, on the reverse strand, counting down.
TTTGAAACGCTCGGGTATAAGCTTATGTTTGACAATATCGACACGCTCAAAGTTCCGTACACGGACGGAGAGGTCAGACAGAACTATCTGTTCAACTGTTTTGACAGACGGCTTCAACGCAACGACAACGGAACATTTTCAAGGCTCATAACAGTAAACAGAAATGAACCGGAAACTATCAAAAAAGGAATCTCTTCCGAATATCAAAGCGATATTCCGCTTATTGTCATGACCGACTACGAAACGCAGGTCGGAAAAAATGTGCTTCCGGCAATCAATGCAAAGATATTCGTTCCCGCAGGTGCAGAAGTCAAAGCAAACGGCAACGCGCTTACGGAAAAGGAAAGAACGGAAACATATTCTCTGTTTGAGGCACGGTTTTCGTTTGATTCCGCGGGAAGACATCTTGTTCCGATAGAAATAACGTACAACGGAAAAACAGAAACCGTGTATAAAATAATCAATCAAGGCGCAGGAAGCATATTTGTTCCGTTTGATTTGAATGACACGGCAACCGCCGCAGCGATAGATGCGCTTGACAACGTGGAAGTCGTAACCTCCGACAACGGCAAAAAAGCAATGCGGTTCACGTTTGAAAGGTCTGACGAAAAGCAGGAAGTCCAGTTCCCGCTTGAAATTCTTGCGGATGGATACAAAACTCTGCCGAAAGAGGTAACTCACATTTCTTTCAAACTGACAAATCTTTCGAACGAAGCAATCAATGTTCCTTCCGTGCTGTACAAATCAACAACGATGTATCAGCCGTATGTGGCACCGATATACAACATGGTGGGACCCGGCGAGACAACGACCGTTATTGTTGCGATACAAAAGAAACTGTCCGGCAACAAAGCGCTTCGGGCAATAGGAATAACATACACAAGTCTGCTCAATTCCGACGGCGCGGAATTGCTGATAGAAGACCTGCAATTTGCCACGATCCCCTATTATCCATACAATGAAGCGAGCGATGTCGTATTGACTTTCAATTAAAGAAATTTGAGCGTTCCTGCTGTCCGCGGGAACGCTCTGTATTTTATGATTCTTTTTATTCTTCCGTCGGCAGTTCAAACCAAAAGTCGCTGCCCTGTCCGACAGCGCTCGAAACGCCGTAATGTGCGCCGTGCAGGTCAAGTATCTTCCGAACTATCGAAAGCCCGAGCCCCGTTCCGACAACCGCGCGCTTGTGAACATCCCTGCTTCTGTAATATCTGTCCCAAACGGTCGGAAGTTCTTCGGGGGCTATGCCCGCGCCGTTGTCGATAAAATCAAAGCGGACGACACCGTCGGAAACGGTCTGCCGAACAGTGATCTTCTTATCCTCGCCGCAATAGTTGACGGCATTGTTGATGAGATTATACACGACCTGCGTCAGCTTTATCTCGTCCGCGTCGACGAAAACGTCGCGGTCATACTCAAACGCGACGGCGTACCCTTCCCTTTCGCGAAGTTCGGAATACCTCGTCAGGATATTGCGGACGGATTCCGTGACGTTGAATCGGGACAGAGTGAGCGGAGACGTTCCCGAACCGAGTTTGGACAGATCCAGAGTATCGTTGACAAGCGTTGTTAGCCGCTTTGCCTCGTCCACGATAATCTGCGCGTTCGCCGCATTGTTTTCTTCGGGAATATCGCGCATCATCTCGGCATATCCGCCTATCATGGTCAGCGGTGTTCTTAAATCGTGGGACACGTTGGCTATCAGCTCTTTTTGCAGAACGTCGGTCTTGTTCAGTTCGGACGCGGCGTAATTCAGCGTAGCCGCAAGTTCTGAGATCTCTTTATATCCGCTTTCGTCAAACGCGACCGAATAATCGGCGCAGGCAAGACGCTTCGCGGATTCGTTCACCCTGGATATGGGCGACGAGACAACTTTCATTATAACAACGGCGAGAACAACGGCAAGGACAATAACAATACCCGTAATTATCAGCAACTGAACGCGAAGAGTGGAAACGGTAGCGTCAACGGGCGTTATCTGAGAATTCAGCATTATCGCGTAAGAAGTCCCGTTTGAAGAGACAATCTCGGCATAGAGAAGTCCCTTTGCGAGAGGTTCGCCTCCCGTCTCCGTCTGCGGACGAAAACCCGTTTCGGCGTTGATGAAATCCATATCGAATACAGTTGAATAAACCCCGCCGCCGGATTTTGCGCGGTCGATTATCTCCTTGCGCTCCGCGCACGTCATCTTGTGTATAACGCAGGAAAACGCGCCCTCCGCGGACGAAACGACGGTTCCGTCGTCGTTCATAACAAGCGCGCAGACGCTTTGACTTCTCGCAATCGCAGCGATCTGACGCGTTATGTCGCCCGCGTCGATATTTTCCGCTATCTCGGAAGCGACTTTTTTTATCTCACTCGTTTTTATCTGCTTGTAAAAATCTTCGAGAAAAACTGTCTGAAACAGCCAAAGCAGGCACATTACAACGGATGTAAAAGCCAAAAGCCCGCCGAAAACGAGCCATTTTATACTTATTTTTTTATGCTTCAAAACGGTAGCCTACCCCTCTCAAAGTCACGATATGCCCGGCGGCTTCGCCGAGACTGCGGCGGAGCAGTTTTATGTGCGTGTCAAGCGTTCTGTCGTCGCCGTAATAGTCATAACCCCACACCTCGGTTATGAGTTTTTCGCGGCTGAGCGCGACGTTGACGTTTTTTGCAAGATAAAAAAGCAGGTCGTATTCTTTCGGAGACATTTCGACGCGCCTGCCGAGAACATAAACAAAGCGACCTCTGAAATCTATCGCGAGATCGCCGTAATCGACGACATCGCTTTCGTCCTCTCCTTCTTTTCCGCTGCGGCGAAGCACGGCGGCGATGCGCATCATCAGTTCACGCGGCGAAAACGGCTTTACCACATAATCGTCAACTCCGACTTCAAACCCGTGAATGCGGTCGTATTCCTCTCCCCTTGCGGAAAGCATAATGACAGGAATATTCTTATTCTTTCTTATTTCACGAACGGCGGAAAAGCCGTCGAGCTCGGGCATCATCACGTCCATAACTATAAGGTCGAAATCTTCGGCGCGGCACTTTGCAACGGCGTCGATGCCGTTGACCGCCTCGATTATCTCATACCCTTCGTATTGAGCGTATTTTTTTATAAGAGTGCGAATGTTCGCCTCGTCGTCAACAACAAGAAGTTTTGCCACTTTCTTTCACCTCTGAAAAAGTTTAACACCCGAATGTGAAGATGCGGTGAACACCTGCTGAAACTTCACTTCTTTTCTGTATTATATATCATTTGTCGCCGATTTGCAAGCGTATGCGGCAAAAACACAGAAAAACGGCAAGAAAATCAAAAAGTTCGGTTTTGCCGTCTTGACTTTTTTCCTCCGATGTGGTATCATCAGAAAAAGGCGTTGACGAAAAGGGCGCAAAATGGACTTTCCGAGAGAAGCGGCGGTCGGTGTGAGCCGTTGAAAGGTCTTTTGCGTTGTAGTTTCCGAGCCGGGAGGAAGAAAGCTTTTGCAATTAGACCCTCCTCGTGACTGCTGCGTAAAGGCATAGGAGTTGTTAGACTCCGATAAGAGGCGATTTCATATCGCAATTT
>URFZ01000030.1 GCA_900547165.1 uncultured Eubacteriales bacterium | reverse complement strand
CCGGCGACAACATTGTAGTATTCGCTGATAAACTGCGGAGACGCGGGATCGCTGTAATACTCATTTGCGGAAGCGACCTGTTCCGTCAGCTTGGACATTCCGAGAACCTTGTTTCTGTACTGGTCTTTATAAGACGTCTGCACAACAACATCGTCTCTGGAAATATCCGCGACGGTCACATAATAGACCATCTGGTTGCCGTCCTTGGCATAGGCGTAGTTGATATACTGTTCTACGCCGGGCGCAAGGGTTGCGGATGTGCTTTTGAACACATCATGCGTTTCAGAAACAAATTCTTTGTTATACGCCGACGCGGAAACGGACAAAAGTCCGAACAGCATGGCAAAACAAAGAATAAGCGCGGAGAGAGTTTTTGCGAAATTTCTTCGTTTCATGTGGCTGCTCCTTTTCCGAATATTATAATCAATGCATAAAAGCATTTATTACCGATGCAAATTCAACGAATGCTTCTGGTGTATGTGGTTATACGCTGTTTTTTTTGCCAATCAATATATTTTTCATATGAATTTTCGAAATCGACAAGCATTGCGTGTTCCTTGCATTTTCTATCCTTTTCCTGTGGAAGAGTCATATAATCCCCATACAGAATCGAAAGCAATTCATCATATCTTGAAGAGACCGGGAACTTTTTCCCGCAAAACGGCAACAAACGCGTTTCAGTCATGATCTCACGGCGGAAGACGCTTTTGTCATACTTCGAAGAAGCCCCGAAAAAAGTATGAACGAATTCACTTTTTGGCTCATTTTTATTAACAACTATCCGTCGCAACGCCTTTTGCGGCAGAATCCTGCTAAAACAGATAAAAACCTTTTTTCCGATACTGTCTGTTAAATATCCGCGTTTTCCGAGAGATGATGCGATAACTGCCTTGGATGCAAAAAGCTGAATTTTTCGTTTAAATTTACTGTCAGAAAGGTTGTCACATGGAAAGATGTCAATATATATCCCCTGGTGTTGGGAAGAATCTTTCGGAAACATTTTTTCCATATATGCAGTTCCGTTTTTCCTGAGTTTGGAAAAAAACATAGGCCAATGTTCGGAAAACTCTTTTTGCAAAAAAAATGCGGAACTCAATTCCTTATCCGCAATTTGAAGGAATTTTTCATAATCCGGGCGCAACATAACGATATCAAGATCATCGTCCCACGGAATAAATCCACCGTGTCGAACTGCGCCCAAAGCCGATCCTGCAAAAAGAGAATATTTAATATCGTTTTTTGAACAAATCCGGTCAATCTCTTCCAGCATTTCAAAAAGAATGCCATGAAGGTTTTCAATATCAAACCCCATGCAAAACCACCAAAACGTTAATCAATGTTATTTCCTGAGTATTTTCTGGTAAACGACGCGGCGGATGTTTCCGCGCGCGATAACGCATTGAACAAAGCGCATCGTTATGTTTGCGGCATATTGAATAGAGCTCGTCAAGCCCGCTTTTCGCTTATCTTTTTCAAGTTCTTTCAAAGAGCGGAAATACTCCGCGCCGCCGCGCCGCTTGTACATATCGGGACTGACGCGCATATAAACGAGAGTTTCGGGCAGATTCAAAAAGCGGCAACCGTCGACCAGCATCCGAAGCCATAAATCATAATCTTCGACCAAATGTCTGCCCCTGTAATTGCCGGCTTTGAGAACAGAAGACTTTTTGAACATAACCGTCGGATGATTGAACGCGTTTCGTTTTTTCAGAAACGCCGCGATTTCGCCGTGTTCGGCAGGCACGCTTCTCTTGCCCGAAACATCGGAAACATCGTTTTCAAATTCAAAGACCTGTCCGCCGACAAGATCGAGCGTCGGATCTTTTTCAAAAGCGTTTAACTGCACCTCAAACCTGGAAGAAACGGAAACGTCGTCCGTGTCCATTCTGGCGATAAACTCGTTTGTTGAGGATTCCACCCCGACGCGCAGAGCGTTTCCCAGCCCGCCGTTTTTTTCAAAAGGAATATACTTTATCCGGACGGGGCAGGTCTTCAAAAACGAATCAATAACCTCCTGCAAGCACTCCGGCACGGCGCCGTCCCTGATAAGGACTATTTCGTCCGGAACCGATGTTTGGCAAAGGATACTGTTCATCGCCTCTTCGAAATATTCCGGTTTTTCGTTTTTGTAAATACTCATCAAGACCGAAAATGGCTGCATCTATTTACCCTCTGTAAACCTTATCGAAGTTTCGGTGTCGGTTACGGCGAATTTTTCCGAATACTCGCTCATCGACATATCGTAAACCAGATCGCCGAACGCCTTTTCCGCCGAGCCCGCAACTTTTCGCAGCAAATAAAGCGCCGGATTGAATATTACGGTCGGGCGAAACTTTTTTCCGTTATATTTGCAAATCAGTTCGGCAAGCCGCGTGGTATTGACATACTCTTTGTTTTGAGGAAAGAAAAGTCCGCGATCGCGATTATCTATAAGCGCTCGAACAAACCCGCAGAGATTTTCTATGTAAAGCATGGATCTTTTATTATCTATATTCGGAAAAAAAGGAGATTTCAACGCGATTTTTTTCAACGTGTTATAATTTCCCCTGCACCCCTTGCCGTAAATCATCGGAGGTCTGAGAACAGCGACTGCGAAATCCGCCGATTCCGATTTCTTCAACGCGATTTCCGCCTGCAATTTGGATTTTCCGTAATTCGTTTTCGGGTTCGGAAGAGTATCGGAATCGATATAACCGCTGTTCAGCCCGTACACGCTCATCGAACTGAGAAAAACGAACTGTTTCACGCCGTCGTTTTTCGCTTTCGCCGCGCAATCCGCCGCCAAATCGCGATTCACTTTGTAATACAGCTCCGCATTTTTTTCGGTTTCTTTTCTATGCGCTATTCCGGCGACGTGAAAAACGGCGTCATAACCGGAAAAATCTTTTTCACGCCACGATGCGTCCGTCATATCGACGGTATCGACGGAATACGCCTCTCCGAAGCTTTGAAGGTACTTTTCAAAGGACGTGCCTATGTAACTGTTCGCGCCCGTTATCAACACTTTTTTCATCTGATCCCGAACCTGTATCATATCTTTGAAATAGTTGTGTTATATAAATATTATTACGGATACAGTATATCATAGGAGGGTCTTTGTGTCAAGTGTATTTCAGCAACAAATGACAAAACCCGAAACAAAAAATAAGGTTTTTTTATGTTGTTTTTTTCGGCGAATATTACAAAAAGCACACATAAAGATCGATTTGTTGCATACAAGATGGAAACTGAAAACAATAACAACCTTGTTTATGAAGCAGTTAAAGCAGCCAAGAGAGAGGTCACGGCAGAGCTGCAACGCCACAGTGACCAAGGCATTCAATACACTTCAGAGGGGTATTTTAAGCTAACATCATCTTACGTCAATATCAACCCCGGAAAACCCTCTTGACCACGCTTGCGCTGAAAATTCTTCAGTACACTCAAGTCCGAGTGGTTTAATCGGTACATGCCGTCAACCAAGGAGGAGGCTCGTCTCCTCCTTGATGAATACATTCATTTCTACAATCACGAGCGTATTCAGTTAAAACAAACAGGTATGTAAAAACTTGCGTTTTACATACCTGTTTAGTTTTTCAGTCTGCTATTGTTTTTGCCATGTCTTCCGCAGATATGCGGTAAACCGCGCCGTCTATTCCGTTTGAAAGAAGCGCTCGCAAAACATCGCCTTTTTCATATCTGCAACCTATCAAAGCGGAACAGATCGTCTCCGCGTCGAGCGTCGAGAAGAAATCCCCGAATACGGAGGCATTTTTGATAACACCTTTGGAAACATCGAGTCTGAATGTTATCTTTCCGCCGTCGAAGCGTCCCGTCCGTTCGATATTGAACTTGGGATTGACGCCGAAAACGCTTTGCCAACTTTCGAATTTTTCTTTTGCAATCTCGCGAATGCGTCTGTCGTCTTCGGACGTCACTTTATATACATCGGAGCTTCCCCGCATTATGTGTCTGACCATACACTCCTTAAATTCATCGGGATTCATGGCGGACGGCAGGTGTTCGGAAATATTAGTAACTCTGTCGCGAACAGACTTTATGCTTTTTGAAATAATCTTATAACTGTCAACGGTGGTTGACGCGACCATCTGTTCGATATCGGTGTCAAACAGCAAAGAGCCGTGATGAACGAGACTGTCTCCGAGGCGGTACTGCGCATTGCCCGAAAACTTTTTTCCGTCTATCGTCAAATCGTTTCTGCCGTTAAACCCGGCGTTGACGCCCATTTCATGAAGCGCGTCTATGACAGGCTCGATAAACCGGCTGAACTCTATCTCTTTTTCCGCACCCTGGCAGATAAAAGTAAACTGCCAGCCGCCGAGATCCGTATATATTGTTCCGCCGCCCGACATACGCCGAACGAGTTTTATACCGTGTTCGTCGGCATAGGGTTTGTTTATTTCTTCGGCAACGTTCTGATATTTTCCGACCATAAGCGTCGGGGTCGTGCGCCAAAACAGAAAAACCGTATCGGGCAGTTGCTTTTCTACGGTAAAATAATATTCAAGTCCGAAATTGTAATAAACGTCGTCGGAGCCTGTTTCAATATAGATCATGCACGTCCTCCATCACTTCCCACGCGCGGTATGAACTGCGTGCAAGCGGCGCAGACGCAACATGGCGAAAGCCCTTTGCGAGAGCCATTTCCTTATATCGAGCAAAATCTTCGGGCGTGGCATAACGGGCAAGCGGATAATGTTCGGGCGACGGTTGCAGATACTGTCCTATCGTCAGAATATCACACCCCGTTTTCAGAATATCGTCCATCAACTCGGATATTTCGTCTTCCGTTTCGCCGAGACCTACCATAAAACCGGTCTTTGTCAGAAGCGTCGGGTCTTTTTGTTTGCAATAACGCAAAACGCCGAGCGAACGCTCATAATCCGCCTGCGGACGGACGGCTTTTTGAAGTGATTTTACTGTTTCGACGTTATGATTAAGGACATCGGGGTGCGACGCAATGACAACATCGAGTGCGTCCGTATTGAATTTCATATCCGAAATAAGAGTTTCCACCGTGGCAGAGGGACAAAGCCTGCGAATTGCAGCAACGGTCTTTGCAAACTGTTCGGCACCGCCGTCGGGCAAATCGTCTCTGGTGGAACAAGTAAGAACAACATGGCGCAGACCGAGTTTTTTTGCGGCAAGCGCAACGTTTTCCGGCTCCTCAGGGTCGGGAGGCAGCGGACGCCCCGTTGTGACGTTGCAGAAACGGCAGTTGCGGGTGCAGACGCTTCCCAATATCATAAAAGTTGCCGTATGTTTGCGATAACACTCTCCGAGATTCGGACAGTTCGCCTCTTTGCAAACGGTGTTGAGTTTCAGGTCGCGCATAAGTTCCGCAACTTCATTGACTGCGTCGCGGTTATAGCGCACCCTGAGCCATTCGGGTTTTCTTTCCATAAAATATTACTCGACCTCGATAATCGCAACGGCGGTATCAACGGCAACCGTGTCGCCGTCTTCAAACAACAATTTTTTGATGACTCCGTTTTCGGTCGATTCGACCTGATTGACGACCTTGTCCGTCTCAATTTCAAAAACGGGTTCACCGACACTTACACGGTCGCCCTCTTCTTTGAGCCAAGCACAAAGCACGCCCTCTTTCATTTCGGGACGCAGTTTCGGCATTTTGATTTCTTTTTCCATGGTATGTATTTCCTTTCAAAAGGTACTGTTGCAATTTTTAACTCACATAAAAAGGCTGAAAAGTTCTCCGTTTTCGTCATCGGAGAGTTTTAGGCAAATATCTTCAAAGACTTCGGGGCAGAGAAACGACCCGTTCATAAGAGCCGACGCAAGAGCACCGTCAAGCCATGGACTTTCGACCACGGCATCCGAGACAACGCCCTTTTTTGCCTTGTAAGAAACATATATGGGTTCGTCCCTGTAAACGCCTGTTTTTTCATAGACAAAAGGCGGGGTAGCTCCCCATGTCCATTCGCGGCTTTTATATTTTTCGTCCCGCAGTTTTTCGACTTCCGCAGCCTGTTCCGCCGTCAGTTCGACGGTTTTGCAATCCGACGGTAAAAGTTTTTCCGCAAGTGCCGACCGGAAATCTTCGACTGACATCGGATTTTTAATGTAATCCGATATATTCGCAACGGAACTTATCGCGGAAAGAGTTCCCTTTGTCTTAAAACAGTCGTTTTTACCGAATGTGGTCAAACCGTCAAGCACTCCGAGATCGCAAGAATACAAAAGCGTTCCGTGATGAAGAACTCTGTCCTTGACCACGCGCTGTGCGCTGCCCGAAATCTTCTTGTCCGCGATTGCAATATCGCAGACGCCGTTTTGGTGCGCGGGGATGCCGAGAGAGTTAAGAGCCTCAGTAACGGGACGTATACAGTCGCCGTAATCGGGAAGTCCGTCAACACTTTTGATATATGTGTAATTGATGTTTCCGAGATCGTGATAGACAGTGCCTCCGCCCGAAATGCGGCGAACTACGGGAATGTGTGACCGACGCAGCGCCGGAACGCTGACTTCTCGGCATATATTCTGCGAACAGCCGACAACGACTGCGGGAGAGTTGCGCCACAAAAACAGAATGTCGTCTTCCCGAAACGTATCGAAAACGTATTCCTCAAACGCCTGATTGTAAAAAGGGTCGTGAAAAGTGTTGTTGAACGTCAACATTGTCAATTCTCCGAAAACGGTTCTATAACGCCGCCGCCGAGAACGGTTTCTCCGTCATAAAGAACCGCCGCCTGACCGGGAGTTATTGCGCGCTGAGGCTCGTCAAAAACAACTTCTACAGTACCGTCCGCACATGGAGTCACCAGCGCAGGCTGTTCCTGCTGACGGTATCTGACTTTGGCCTTGCAGCGGAATGGTTCGGAGGGTGCTTCGCCTGATATCCAGTTGAAATCGCCGACCGAAAACTCACGGCTGAAAAGTTCTTCGCTGTTGCCGAGTACGATCTCATTCTTGTCGGGTCTTATGCGGCAAACGTATTTTTTCTCGGACAGGGATAACCCGAGCCAACGGTGCTGACCTATCGTATAACGTATAATTCCGTTATGCTTGCCGAGAACGTTACCTTTCGTATCCACAAAATTGCCCGGTTCGGTCTTTTTGCCCGTAAAACGCTCTATTACACTGGCATAATCGCCGTCGGGAACAAAGCATATATCCTGACTGTCAGGTTTTTCCGCATTCACAAAGCCGCTTTCATCCGCAAGTTTTCTTGTCTCAGTCTTGCGAAGACCTCCGAGAGGAAAAAGCGTCCGTGCGAGTTGGGCCTGCGTCATGGCATAAAGCACATAACTTTGGTCTTTTGTCGGGTCAACAGCCTTTTTAAGAACGTATTTACCGTTTTCTTTTTCTATTCTTGCATAGTGTCCCGTCGCGATACAGTCACATTCAAGAATATCCGCGCGTTCGAAAAGTTTATCGAACTTCATAAAACGGTTGCAGTCTATGCAGGGGTTCGGAGTCATACCTTTCGAATATGCGTCAATAAATCTGTTCACAACTTTTTCCTTGAAATCATCGGAAAAATTGAATACAAAATACGGCATACCGAGTTTTTTTGCAACGCTTCGTGCGTCCTCGACATCATCAAGAGAACAACAGGTATGCCCCTGCGGAATGCCCGCGTCTTCGTTGTTGTACAGTTTCATCGTACAACCCACGCAGGTATGTCCCGAATCGGTCAATATTTTTGCCGCGACGCTCGAATCGACGCCGCCGCTCATTGCGACAAGTACTTTCATAAATATATCTTTTCTGCGGTTCACTTATCCGCATGGGGCAAAAAGCCCTCAAAAATGAAATTTTCAAAGTTGGGGTCGTTCAGTTCCGTTTCTTTGCGAGCCGTCCAGCCCACGGGCACGGCGGCAAAATATTTTGAGCATATTTTCAAAGGCACAGACGATGAAAAATGTATGTCAAAAGCGATAAAATCGGGACGTGAAAGGAAATTGAAAAGAAGGTTCGAAGCCATAAACGCAACGAACGGATTTGCATCGTTCTTTGAATTTTTGAACGATGTCGCAAGTTGCCCGCGCAATATCTCCGGGCGGTGTATCCTGTACCACCGAAGCGCAAACGGGTTAAAAGATTCAACGGCATACGTTCCGTTATAATGCCGCAGAAGTATCTCGCTCTGAGGGCAAACGGAAACGTCCGTTCCCGCCGCTTTCATCTCGATAACAAGCGGCACCGCACCGTCAACAAGGTCAAGCACCTCTCGAAGAGTCGGAATGCAGTCTTCCGTATCAAGCAATTTCAATTTTTTCAATTCATCGACGTTCAGGTCATCGACGTTTTTGTTCACGCCGCACATTCTTATCAGCGAACGGTCATGCATAACAACGGGTATGCCGTCCTTTGACAGGCGAATGTCAAGTTCTATGCCGCAGCCGAATTTCTTTGCCGCCTTAAATGCCGACAATGAGTTTTCGGCAACAACACCGTTATCAAAAAGTCCTCGGTGTGCGAAAAATTTTGTCTGCTCAAACACGTCCGAACGCGGGCGAAAATGCTTCGGTCGAGGCAACACAAGAAAAACATATCCCCCAGACAGGATTATCAAAACCAGCAAAATGTAAACAAACCACATATATGCAGAATAACTCCGTAAATCAATTTTTTAGGAAACGGCGGCGGAAATATACGCCGCCCAAGGTATTTCACCTGACGATACGAACCGAACGGACTTTCCCGTATCGACGGTTGCGAGAACCCCGGTCGCACGGAAGGAAAAGAGTATTGTATAAGAGCCTTTTTTACCCTTAAAATCAAAAAGCAGGGTATCTATCAAGAGGTCGTTGTCAAGCCAAGCGGCGGCAACATTCGTCAGACTGAATTCCTCTTTTCCGTTTTCATCGACACGGGACGTGAAAACATTTTTCTTAACAAGAGACGAAAGCGTTATTTCAAAAAGTTCGGGATTTGTCTGTTCAAGAACCTTGTCCACGGTGTCCCTTGCATTCATAAGACCGAGCGCACGGAAATTTGATTTCAGATAGTTTGCGGGATTAACTTCCGTCAAGCATGAGCGGTCAAACCATATATCGGGCTCGGGTTCCGTTTCACGCTTCATATAAACAAACTGAGACATAAGAAACATGAACCATTCGCTGTAAGTCAATTCAAGGTCTATTCCGAACGGGACGGAGACCGTTTTGTGATAGCCTTTCGTAAACTGTCCGTCAAGCCAATCGCACAGCATTTTTGTATCGAAATACGCAAAAACGGTATTTATTTTGCGTTCCTCGTTTCGCGTAAACACATACCAGATCCCTTTTCGGCAGCAGCAATGCCAAATCCCGTCGTCGCTTTTTTTTCTGCCGACAGTCAAAACATTTTCGGGACGCATGAGAATGCGCGAAAGCAACAGCCCCTCGGCGGAGATGCGCGTCTCGTCATTCGTCTCGGTTCTTTCAAACAGCCCGAGTTCGACAAGTCCCCGTCTGTTTTCATCAAGCATTCTGCCCTCGATCTGCGTTTTTTCAGCGAGAAATTCGACAAGAGGAGAGCGAACGTTCGGAACAAGACCGGAAGCGGAACACAGAACCCGAAGTTCGGTGTCGGAAATAAGATATATCATACCGAGTTCCTCCCCTGTTCCGTTATCTGCGGAAAGCGGTTCTGTTTCAGATAAGAACCGGAAGACGATTCCGCC
>URFZ01000029.1 GCA_900547165.1 uncultured Eubacteriales bacterium | reverse complement strand
TTTATTGTCACGTTCACACTTCGCCCGACTTGTAAGCGGGAACGTATGCCCCGCCACAGGAATACGCACTATGGGGTATGGTCGGTACGGAGTTTAATGAGCCGTTTGTTTTTCTTTTTCCGTCACTTCATTGTGTTTGAAGAATATGGCGAAAAGTATGGCCAGGACCATTACGTAACCGGCAAAACACAGCCAAATGGACTGCCAGTCTTTCATGCCGTCGGCCGCGGTGAAGAACTTTCCGATGAAGAAATAAAATTCTTCGTTGGCGGATATACGGCAGGCTCGATTCCCGATTATCAGGCGGCGGCGCTTGCGATGGCCATATATTTCAGAGGAATGAGCGACAGGGAAACCGTTTGTCTGACAAAGTGTATAGCGGAGTCGGGCGATACCGTTGACCTTTCCCGTTTCGGAACTCTTTCCGTTGACAAACACAGCACGGGCGGTGTCGGGGACAAAACATCGCTTATCGTTGCTCCCACCGTTGCGGCGCTTGGCGCGAAAGTTGCAAAAATGTCGGGCAGAGGGCTCGGTCATACGGGCGGTACGGTTGATAAACTCGAATCGATACCCGGTTACCGAACGACAATTTCTTCCGAAGAGTTTTTGAACCAGGTCGAAAAAATCGGCATTGCGCTTATCGGTCAGAGTGGAAATCTCACCCCCGCAGACAAAAAACTCTATGCGCTTCGCGATGTTACCGCCACGGTTGACAGTATTCCGCTTATAACTTCAAGCATTATGGGCAAAAAGATAGCCGCAGGCTCTCATTCCATCGTGCTTGACGTAAAAGTGGGCAGCGGCGCATTTATGAAAACCGTTGAACAGGCGGAAGAACTTGCAACAGAAATGGTCAAAATAGGCAATGGGTGCGGCAGAAAGACCGCAGCGGTGCTGACGGATATGAACGTTCCTCTCGGTCATGCCGTGGGCAACAGCCTTGAAATTGCCGAAGCGGTGGCTGTTCTTCGCGGAGAAAACGTTTCCGACCTGCGTCAGGTCTGCGTTTGCCTTGCTGCAAATATGGTGTCTCTGACTTTTGATTTGCCGATTGAAGAGGCTGAAAAACGTGTAATAACAGCAATAGACAGCGGTGCGGCTTACGAGAAAATGAAAGAATGGATATCCGCACAGGGCGGAGATGTTCGCTATATAGAAGATACTTCAAGATTTGAAAAAGCGTCAATAATTCACGAAGTGAAGACCCCGACAGACGGTTATATTCACGATATGGACGCCGAGGGTATCGGAAATGCAAGTGTTGTCCTCGGCGCGGGCAGGCTTACAAAGGGCGCTCCCATTGATTTTTCCGCAGGTATAGTCATTCGCGGAAAAGCGGGGGATAAGGTCAAGAAAGACGATGTCCTGTGCGAACTGCACACTAACAACGCCGACGCCGTAGCAGATGCGGAAAAGAGGTATCTTGACGCACTTGTTTTCGGAAGTGAACCGCCTAAGAAAAAGCCGCTTATATACAAGGTCGTTAAAGGAGAATAAACAATGCTTATTATCGGTATCGCCGGTGGGTCGGGAAGCGGCAAAAGCACTATCACAAAATATCTTTCCGACAAATTCGGAGACAATGTCACGGTTTTGCGGCACGACGATTATTACAAAGAACAGCACTCAATGCCTTTTGCGGAGCGTGTCAAACAGAACTATGACTGTCCCGATGCGTATGATACAGAATTGCTGGCAAAGCATTTGCGGGCGCTTCGCAACGGTGAACCGATAGACTGTCCCGTTTACGATTATAAGGAATATGACAGAAGCGATAAAGTCAGACGCATATATCCGACAAAGTGCCTGTTGCTTGACGGTATTCTTATACTTGCTGAACCGAAACTTCGTGAACTTATGGACTTGAAGTTATTTGTCGATACCGATGCCGATATACGCATATTGCGCAGAATCAGACGTGACGTAAACGAAAGAAGACGAACGCTTGATTCCGTTATCGACCAATATCTGTTGACCGTTAAACCAATGCACGAGGCGTATGTTGAGCCGAGCAAAAAATTTGCGGATATTATAATTCCCGAGGGCGGGCATAATCTCGTAGCCATGGAAATGGTTGTTAATTTTATGAAAAACAGAATCTTATAGTATAAAATACCGCGTTTCAAAACGCGGTGTTTTTATTGAGAATAACAAACCTTAAAAAAATCCGTCTGCGCTTCTGCACAGACGGATTTCATATTATTTCTCTTTCTTTTTTCTGAAAACGATAAGTTTGCTGAAAACGTAATTCAATATGATTACGACCACCGCAACGATCATTTTCGGAACAAGTCCTCTGTCCGACAGGGTAGTGAAGATAAAGCCGCTGTCGCGCATGGCGTTCGGGAAAATGCCGCCGTCGCCGAGAACCGTGAATGTGATGCCCCAATTGACAAGGAGCGTCGGAACAAATATTTCAAGCAAACCCGTCAGCCCTCTTGAAGCGTAAAACGACAGCAGTTCGGGAATGAGAACTTTTGCGGTCTTTTCTTTGCTCTTGAACACGATGAGTTTGTTTGTGATAAACGCGAACAGCACCGCAAGAAACCACGCAACCGCATTTGATGCGGTCATTGCCGTATTTTCGGAGAAAAGGTGATTGAAAACGAGGTTGTTGAATATTAGATATACTATCCAGTTTACAAGTGTTGTCGCAACTCCGAATATCAGATAGAGAACAACTTCTTTTACGTTTTTTTTGTTCTGCGTTTCCATTATTTGCCCTCTGTCGTCCACTTATTTTTGATAATATAAATCGGGCGTCCCTTTGTTTCCATATACGTTTTGGAGAGATATTCTCCGATAACTCCGAGCGCAACGAGTATGGAACCTCCGAGTAACAGCAGCAGATAAACCGCAAGGTGAGCGGTGATATATGTTCCGAGACAGATTTTTACAATCATATAAATGAAGAACACAAAAGACGCAAAAAGCGAAGCCGCACCCAGATAAACGGGAATGCGAAGCGGCTTTGTTGTGAATGCGACTATGCCCTCGATTGCATATTCAAAAAGTTTTTTGAACGACCATTTGGAAGAGCCCGCATTGCGTTCTCTGACATGGTAGGGCATATAATATGTGTTAAATCCTACCCAAGAAAAAATTCCCTTTGAAAAGCGGTGATATTCGCTGAGTTGGAGAACGGCATTGACCATCTGTCTTCTCATCGTGCGGAAATCGCTTGCTCCGGGGTAAAGTTTTGTCTGCATTATCTTGTTGCTCAGACCGTAAAACCAGCCTTTGAACGTTTTGAGCAGTTTGCTTTCGTGTCTTTCTCTCTGATATGCTGCAACGCAGTCGCATTCCTTGTGTTCGGAAAGATAACCTATCATCTCCATAACAACTTCGGGACGCTGTTGCAGGTCTGCGTCGATGACCGTTACAAGGTCGCCCTTTGCGTTTTTCAGTCCGGCATAAATTGCGGCTTCTTTTCCGAAATTTCTGGAAAAACTGATTATCGTCATATTGAGTTTGCCGAGAGAATATATTTCTCTGAGGGTTTTAAGTGTTTTATCCGTCGAACCGTCGTTGACAAACACAAAATCATAATCAAAATCGCCCTTTGAAAAAACGCGTACGCATTCTTTGCAGAAATCAACAACATTATCCTGCTCGTTGTAGCAGGGAACCACAAGTGTAAGTCTCATTTATATCAAACCTCATATATTCAAAATGTGTAGAATTATATAATATAATTATATAATAAATGTCGCAATATGTCAAGCGTTTATATGTTTTTTGCAAGAAAATCACCGATTTTGCCGAATAATGTCTGCGCGTTGGGAACGAGCCTGCCTCCGACGGGAAAGAACGTGTGATTTGAGTTCTTTACTTCGAGATATTCAGCATTGTAGCCCTCTTGAACAGCTCGTTTGAAGAACTCACGCGAGGAGTTGACATTGACACATTCGTCGTTGTCGCCGTGTACTATCAGAAATTTCGGACGCTGCGGCGATGTTTTCAGGTATTCAACGGGCGAAGTCATATTCGGGTCTTGTCCTCCGAGCAGATTTTTGATAAAACCCTCGGTCGCGGACGGCGTTTTGATTTCGGAAAATACCTTGTCGTTACCGCCGAACCAAATAACACCGCACATATCCGCGACTGCGGAAACAGGGGAATATATTCCGAACCGCTCCTGCATAAGCGCAGATGCGCAAGCCATGGTGCCGCCTGCGGAAATTCCGTACAGCCCTTTTCTGAACCTGTTTATGGGACAAATCGTCTGCTCATCAAGAAATTTCAGCGCATACAGACAGTCTTCGAAACTTTGCGGAAAACCGCCGCCGTTTTTGCCGACAAGCCGATATTCGACCGACGCGACAGCCCCGCCGCTTTCGATTATCTTATCTGTTATAATCGGAAAGCCGTCAACATCCTGCCTACCTCCCTCTTTCCACCCGCCGCCGTGAAAAAACACGCAACAGGGAATTTTTTCATCGTTTTTTGCACGCGGAACAAGCAGATCAAGATGCAGGTTGCAATCGTTTGTTTTGCGGTAAACTATATCTTTTATTTTTTCATAATTCAACATAAAATCACCATTTACATTCTACAATATTTTTTGTGAAATTGCAATAGCGGAGAGCCTTAAAATGAAAAATAAGACACGGAACAGAATGAAAAATATATTTGTTTTATTGCTGACGCTTTGCGGTATTGTCGGAATTTTGATCTATCCCGAAGTGTCGTGCGATTCTGCCGAGCAGGCAATAGAGATGTGTCTGACAGTTCTTGTCCCGACGCTGTTTCCGTTTCTTGTCCTGTCGGGAATTTTTATAAAATGCGGTTTTGCCGAACGTCTCGGTCGCCTGCTTGACCGCTTCACGAAAAAGGTGTTCTGTGTCGGTGGAAACTGTTCTTCCGCAATGATTCTCGGGCTTGTTTCGGGCTTCCCCGTCGGAGCAAAAACGGTATCTTCGCTTTATAAAAACGGTGCCTGTTCAAAGGTTGAAGCAGAAAGAACCCTCGCTTTTTGCAACAATGCAGGTCCGTCGTTTATCCTCGGCACAGTCGGTGTCGGAATCTGGCAAAGCGGCAAGACCGGTTGGCTTTTATGGGCGGTTCAGATAGTCTCCGCCGTTTTTGTGGGAATAATTGTCGGCAGAATCTGGAAAGGAACTGCTGACACAGTCGTTTTCGTGAATACAAAAAACAATATTCCGCAAAAACAATCTGTTTTACACATATTTCTTTCATCTGTTACAGACGGTGCGGTATCTATGCTTTACATCTGTTCTTTTGTTGTGTTTTTTGCCGTTGCCGTCTCTCTTCTTCTGCATACGGGTTTAATACCGTCAATTTCAGCAGCAATCTGCAATCTGTTTCCGTTTTTTGAGCGAGAGACCGTGGAAAATCTGCTTGTTGGGATTTTTGAAATGACAACGGGTGTCAGTCGTGTGGGAAACTCCGCTCCCGTATTGCAAAATCTTGCCGTCACAAGCGCATTGATAGGCTGGGCGGGTATAAGTGTGCATTGCCAGGTGCTTTCGTATATCTGTGACGGAGGACTTTCTCCGAAACCGTATTTTATAGGCAAGATACTTCAAACCGCTTTTGCGACCGCTTTGATTTTTATTTGTTCTTTTCTGATTCCAGGTTACAAGGCGGATATTCTTCCGTCGTCGGAAATACCGCAAATTTCGGTTTATGCTTTGGTTTGCGGGGCGGTCGTTGCCTTTTCACTTACAGTTCTGTTCTTGCTGTTCAGAAGCAAGAAACAAACTGAAAAAACTGTAAAATTTTCACGAAAACCTTGACATTTTTTATATATAAATATAAAATGAAAATAGTATAAAAATATAAGGATAACATTATGCAAGGGATTGTTTTCGATATACAAAAATTTTCGACGCATGACGGACCCGGAATAAGAACAACAGTCTTTCTTAAAGGCTGTAACAACCGTTGTGTGTGGTGTCATAATCCCGAGTCTCTTGAAGCAAAGCCTCAACTTCGATATTTTGAGAGCCTTTGCATCGGATGCGGAAAATGCGCCGAGGCCTGTCCGACAGGCGCGGTTGCAAGGGATGGCAGTCTGCATTTTGAAAAGTGCGTTTCCTGCGGGAAATGTGCGGTAGTCTGTCCGACAGGAGCGCGCGAACTTTGCGGAAAACAGATGACGGCGGAAGATGTGGTTGCCGCAATCGAAAAGGATAAGCTGTTCTATTCCAATTCGGGAGGCGGAGCAACTTTTTCGGGCGGCGAACCGATGATTCAGCCTGATTTTTTGACCGAATGTGCCTGCCTTTGCAAAGAACGCGGAATAACCGTTTGTATACAGACCGCTTCAAACGTTCCTTATTCGTACTTCAAAAAGGTTCTTCCTTATACAGATATCGTTATGTCGGATTTCAAGGTTTTTGACGCCGACTTACATAAAAAATTTATTGGAACGGACAATGCTCTTATAAAAGAAAACTTGCAAAAACTTTCGAAAGAAAACGTTCGGTTGATTGTAAGAACACCCGTTGTTCCGAGTGTAAACGATAACGAAAAAGAGATTTCCGATATCTGCAATTTTATCAAGGATTTCGAAAACCTCGACTACTATGAACTTTTGGAATATCATTCGTTCGGGCTCGGAAAACTGCCGTCGCTGAATATGCGGTTCGGCAGGGAGTTCGACGTGCCGACCGAAGAAAAAATGGAAAAGCTGGCAAATACCGCTCGCGGTATCTTGCCGAATGTAAGATACAGTGTATAAACACGGGAGATAAAATATGGAAACAAGACTTTCCGAAAAGACATTAAAAATGGCACAGGAAGCGTTGCTCGGCAAATGGGGCAAAATGCTTAAACCCACAACGCTCCGCCTCACAAAAGAAGAGTTTGAACAGGAGCCCAGCAAGATGTATGCCGCCTGTGTGCGTCATATTGCGGAAGAGGGCGACATAAGAATAAACCCCGACGAACTTGTTATAGGCGCGACCACTCTCAAAGACTGCACTTGTCACGTTACGCCCGTGTTGCAGCCCGACAGGGACGAACCCGCAGTAAGAAGTGTTTCACACGTTACGCTTGATTTTGCGACTGTTGTAAAAATCGGTCTTGACGGACTGCGCAGACACGCGGAAGAAAGACTTTCAAGAGGGGATATTACAGACCCGAAAAAAATCAATTTTCTCGAAGCCTGCTTGCAGACTCTCGACGCGTTTGAGCATTGGCACACGAGATATATGGAACTGTTGGACAAACTTATACTCGAAAGTGACGGCGAGCAGCGCGTGCATTACGAGAAAGTCAGAAAATATGCGCAGAATGTTCCCATGCACCCCGCAACAAATTTCCGCGAAGCGGTGCAGTCTCTGATGTTCCAGTTTGCGTTTCAGCGTCAATGCGGTAACTGGCCCGGAATCGGTCGTATAGACCTGTTCCTCGGCGATTATCTTAAAAAAGACCTTGCGGACGGTTCGATAACGCTTGATGAAGCGAGAGAATACCTTGCTCATTTTTGGATAAAAGGCTGTGAGTGGGTAGGTTCGGGCGAATTTTTCGATGGCTCGGGCGACGGACAGCATTATCAGAATATTATTCTTTCGGGGGTTGACACGGACGGAAACGACGTCGAAAACGAGGTCACTTTTCTTGTTCTTGATGTTGTTGAGGAGACCCGAATAAGCGATTTCCCGATAGCGGTGCGCCTGAGTAAACGCTCTTCCGAAAAACTCTTCCGCAGGATTGCTGAGGTTCAGCGTCTCGGCACGGGTACCGTTGCCATATACAACAACGATTTCATTATTAAAAATCTTGTTGATTTCGGTTACGATATACACGAGGCAAGAAATTTTGCAAACGACGGCTGCTGGGAAATTCAGGTGCCCGGTGCGACCTGCTTTACATATCATCCGTATGACGTTCTTCTTTTGCTTGACGAAACGCTCGGCGTAAACGCAGATAAGACGCCCGAATATCCGAGTTTTGACGATCTTTATGCCGCATGGTTTGAAAAAGTTCGTGCGGGTGCTGTCGATATTATAGAAAATTACGGTGTCGGTTGGGGCACGCAGGGAATACCCAACACAATGATTTCGTTGTTTATCAACGATTGTATCGAACGTGCTGCGGGTTACTATGACAGAGGTGCGAGATATACGGTTTACAGCCCGCATGCTTCGGGACTTCCGAACGTTATAAATTCGCTGTTTGCGATAAAGAAGTATGTTTACGAAGAAAAGAAACTGACGCTTGATGAACTTGTTGGGTATCTGCGTTTGAATTGGGAAGGACACGAAGATATTCGTCGGCGTATTCTCAAAGACTTTATCGGTTACGGCAACGCCGACCCCGAAATAGACGAGTTCGGCAAAAAAGTATTGCACGATTATTCTTGGTTCCAGCGTGAAGTGCACAGCAAGGCTGGTGTTCTTTTCCCCGCAGGCGCTTCGACTTTCGGCAGAGAAATAGGCTTCAAGGATCAGCGTTCTGCACAGGCTGACGGACATCTTGCCCATGAGATACTTGCCGCAAACATCACTCCGACACCCGGCTCCGATAAAAACGGTCCCACGGCGATTATTCAGTCTCTCGGCGCGCTTGATATGTCTTCACTTGTCAACGGAACAGCACTTGATATGAAACTTGCGCCGTCAAGTGTTAAAGGAGAAGACGGTATAAACGCGATGGTGGGTCTCTACAAGACTTTTATCGATGTTGGCGGCATCTTTGTTCATATAGATGTTGTGGACAACAAAACGCTTCTTGACGCAAGAGATAATCCCGACAAGTATCCCACGCTTGCCGTAAGAGTTTCCGGTTGGTCTGCGCGCTTTGTAACTCTTAACCGCGATTGGCAGGAAATGGTTATCAAAAAATCAATGCAAACAAGGTGCTGAAATGATCTATACTGTTACGTTCAATCCTGCGATAGACTACACTCTTCATCTTGACGATTTGAAGATAGGGCAGATAAACAAGCATTGCCGCGAACAGGTTATTTGCGGCGGCAAAGGCATAAATGTTTCAGCTATGCTGTCCAAACTCGGCGAGCAAACTTTGGCTCTCGGATTTTTTGCGGGTTTCACGGGCAAAGAAATGGAACGGCTTCTGAAAAACGAGGGGCTGAACCTGGATTTCATTATGCTGCCTGAGGGAATGACGCGTATAAACGTGAAGATCCGTGCCGCGGAAGAGACGGATTTGAATACGGACGGACCCGATATTCCGCAGAAGTACTTGAAGAAACTTCTTGCGAAAATAGATGCCGCAAAAGCAGGGGATATTCTTTGCCTTTCGGGAAGCGTTCCAAATTGTATTCCTCAAACCTTTTATGCTACGCTTGCAAGACAATGCAAGGCTCGCGGCGTCGGCGTCGTGATAGACGCTGTCGGAGACCTCTTGAAAGAGACTTTGCAATATGAACCGTTCGTAATCAAGCCGAACAGGGAAGAACTTGCGCAGACGACGGGAATGCCGTGCGATACTCTCGAACAGGTCGTTGCCGCCGCAATGGAACTGCAAAATCTCGGCGCAAAAAATGTTCTTGTTTCTCTCGGCGGAGACGGTGCGGTGCTTCTTCCGTCGAACGGTGACGCAATATTTTGTTCAGTTCCGAAAGGAACGTCTGTCAATACGGTGGCGGCGGGGGATTCTGCGCTTGCGGGTTATATACACGGTTTTCTTTCGACGGGAGATCAGGAAGAGGCTGTACTCTATGCCGTAGCCGCAGGAAGTTCGACCGCTTTTTCGGATTGGCTCGGGAATTACGAACAGATCAGAGGTTTTGTTGAAGAACTTCGTGAAAACGGAAATTTGAAGCGACTTTAAGTTTTTCTCTTCTTTTCGAACGGGGGAATATGACGGATAAAAAAGATTTTTCCGTTCCGAACAAAACTCGGGACAGAAGATATATAGGAGATATCGGCGAGGCATATGCCGCAAGGTGTCTGAAAAAATTCGGCTTTCGCATACTTGAAAGAGAATATCTGTGCCGTCACGGTGAAATTGACATTATTGCAATGAAAAACGGTCAGGTGCATTTTGTTGAAGTAAAAACAGCGGATACAAATTCTCCGTTTTATCCCGAATCTCATTTGACTGTTGATAAAATGCGCAGGTATCTTCTTATGGCTGAGGACTATAAGAAAAAGTTGCGCTCTAAATTCGGGATAGATGTTGATTCGGTTGCCTTTTTCTTTGATTTATTCGCGGCGCTTGTCGATGTGAAACGACGTGTTGTGACTGACGGCAAATTTTATGTTGACGCATTCGCTTCCGCAGAAGACGATAAATAAACTTTTTTATATAAAAACGCTTTCGGATTTATCTCCGAAAGCGTTTTTTGTAATCGAAAACCACGCGATAGTCGCGTGGTTCAAAAGAGGTTAAACCG
>URFZ01000028.1 GCA_900547165.1 uncultured Eubacteriales bacterium | reverse complement strand
ATTATATCACATTTTTTCTTTCATAACCTATTGACAAATGCTTTTGAATTTGTTATAATATACAAGCCGTTAAAAAGACATGACTCATTAGCTCAGGTGGTAGAGCACATGACTTTTAATCATGGTGTCCGGAGTTCGAATCTCCGATGGGTCACCAAAAGACAAAAGCGTCTCCAATCGGAGACGCTTTTGTCTTTTATTTATTTCAATATAACGTGATGCATTTTCTCTCCAAAACAGGTTTTGCCGAGACAAATACAAAGCAAAAACCTACGACGGCGCAAAATACGACAAAAAATTTATTGTTCCCGTTGACAAAGCCGACAAGATAATATATAATTAAATCAGTAAATTTACCATATTGCAATATGGGGATTCGGAGGAATATAAAAATGGCTTTTTGCTCAAAATGCGGCAAACAACTCGATGAAAGCTCAAAGTTCTGTACCGGTTGCGGAACACCCGTCGGAACGGTCCAAACAAATCAAAACGGAAGCGTCCGTCCCGAATATTCGACAGCGCAGGTCAGGAAAACGGATTTTTCCGAAGATTTTGCAAGTAACGACAAACATGAAAACCGTGCCGTTGCGGCAGTTTCCTATGTAGGTCCGATGTTCTTTCTCCCGCTTGTGGCAACACCCAACTCAAAATTTGCAAGATTTCATGCAAACCAGGGCGTGGCATTGTTTATGCTTTCGTTGGCTTACAGCGTGGTTTACAAAGCGTTGCTTTGGTTCTTCTCTGAAATCCTGATAGGCGCGGCGCTAACAAAATTCTCATTCTCATACTTCGGTTACGGCGCAGCGACCACCGTGTACGGGATAATCAGCCTGCTGCTCACGCTTGTATGGGTCGCAGTCATTGCTTTGTTTATAATCGGAATTGTCAATGCGCTCAAAGGAAAAGCGGCGGAACTTCCCGTTATAGGCAAGATAAGATTCTTCAAATAAGAAGTCTTCGAACGGCTGAACGAACTCAGTCTGAATCAACAAAAAATCATGCGGGAAGACGTCTTTTGATGTCTTCCCGCCTCATTAAAAAGGATAAAAAAAATATGGAAAGAAAATTTTGCACGGCGCTGTGTCTTATCTTGGCGCTTCTGTTTTTTAACGGTTGCGGATTTATAAATTTCAGTTTTGAAACGACTGAACCGCAAACGACCGAAACAGAGATAACGACAAAGATAACCGATGACTTTGATTTTGCGGTCGAGGATGTTCCAAAACTGCCTCCCGACCCTCTCGGAATACGGGAACTCAAATATGAAGAGATGCCGATATTTGATAGTCTGAACGCTCTTTCGGAATATATACTGTGGTGTCTGTTAAACGAAAATATGCTCATTGAATGCTATATTTCGAAAGACTTCGCAAAAAACCGTTCTGAGGGAACAAATATTCTTGAAACGGCATTCGGCAATGCCTTTACATATTATCTGTTTGCGGGATTTGAAGCATTTGAGTTCTATGTTGAAGATAACGATGAAGAGAAAGACCTTTATGCAAGAATAAAACTGTACTATCCGCAATGGGGAAAAGACCTTGAAGCAAAAGCGGAAGCCCTTGAATATATTGCAAAAAATCCTGTTCCCGAGAACGGTTTTCAAAGTTTTATAGAAGAACAACGGTATGCAAAGCGGATTCACGATTTTATAGCGAAAAAAG
Organism: uncultured Eubacteriales bacterium; assembly: GCA_900547165.1. Lineage (GTDB taxonomy): Bacteria > Bacillota > Clostridia > Oscillospirales > UBA644 > UBA644. The sequence continues at coordinate 12,014 of URFZ01000028.1, read as the reverse complement.
TGATGTACTCCCCTCTCGGATATGAAGAAGACGGATTACAGGGTGAAGACTCTTATGAAAACATGCAGGAAGCATGGAATGTTCTTGCGGAAGAAAATACCGAGGCTGTCTGCGCGGGATATGCAAGAGCATTCGCGCTTATCTGCCAATATGCGGGGATAGACTGCTCATACGTCATAGGTAATGAAGAAGAAAACATCGGACACGCATGGAACATTATATATCCGACAGACGGCAGCGACCCCGTGATAGTCGATGTAACCTGGGACGATAACTTTTCTGTCGATAATAAAAACCAAAACCATGTCGCGAAAGCGTTCTTTTATTGCTATTCGGACGTTGACAGATACCATTTTCCCGATAAGAACATGTTTGACTTCATAGAATATCTGCACAAATAACACTTTGTTTAAAACAAAAAAGCATTCAGCGTTTTTGAACTGCCCCAAATTGTACGGACAGTACAAAAACAGCCTTAATGGCAGAAAATATTAAGTTTTAAGCAATGAACTGACATCGCATTTCGAGTGGTGTCAGTTTTGTTTTGAGTTGGATACGTTCGTTGTTACAGAACTGTATATAATATGCACCTATGAGGAGGCGCGCCTCCTCATAGGTGTGGATTTTCGCGCGATAAATACATTTGGTTTTGAGGATTGAGAAAAAATTTTCGGCTAAGGCGTTATCATATGGATTCCCACGTCTTGACATTGACGGAGTGATGTGGTATGATTTTGTTAGGCTATAATACGCTTGTGAGGTGTACTGAAAGCCCTGGTCACTGTGGAGTTGCAGCTCTGCGGTGACCTTTTCCTTTCTCTTGGCTGCTCTGATTGTAGAGAGGACAAAATTGACGTTCTGTTCGGTACCGGTTTTGTATGCAACAATGCTATTGTCATAGAGGTCTCGAATGACCGAAAGATATAGTACACCTTGCCCTGTCTTGATGTATGAAATATCCGTCACACATTTCTGATTGGGACATTCTGCGTGAAAATCTCTATTGTCCTCTATGTGGCAATATTCTCTTGGCATAACAAAAAACCTCCTATGGTAATTGTAGATAATATATATCTATTCTACCATAGAAGGCTCTTTTTTTCAATTGTCCGTTTTTTACGGACTCGTGCAATGTATTTGTTATGCTGTTTACTTTTTACTCAGTCGACATACGCCGTCCGAATCGTCCCGAGCTTTCAGTGCCGCCGCAAGCTCGGAAATAATTTTTTTATTGATGTAATCGGCGCTGCCGCGGTTCATTTCGTGTTCTTCCGCATATTTCCGAATTGACATTCCGTATATATATCTTTCCTTAAAATATGCGGCATAACTTTTGAGCACGGTTTTAAGACAGTCATTTAAAAAAATCATATCTTCTTTCAGTATATTAAAATCCGCTTTGCCCGAAACGCCGATATACTGCTTTTGTGTAACGCACAAATTATATTTGCGCACATCCGATTTATAGTTTTTGCAGATATCCTTTGCATAATCGGTATATGCTTCGGCGCTACGGTAAGCGCGGTTCTCATAAAGCAGTTCTTCCTCATCCTTTGATTGCTTTTTACGAACGGGACCGGGAAAGCCTGCTTCTTCCAAATTTGAAAATATGCGTATCCGTGATTTTCACCTGCGGCTGACGGGTGAACTTGTCTACCCACTCTCCGTTTACCTCAACTTGCTCACAAAAAGACTTTTTCGTCATTGTGTAATACTTGCAGCCGCAGGCTTCGGTTCCGTAATGAAAAATTACGACTTTTTCATCAGTGTCAGCGTCGGGAACAACCGCCACAACATATATATACTTGCCGTCATACCGTCTGTAAAATCCGGCAAATATTCTCCTGTTCCGTTGCCTGCCAATACGCTCACCTCTTAATGGTTCTGTGAGAGTATTTTATCATATTTCAACGGATTTTACAACTTTCTTAAAAAACAGATTATTTTTCAACAACCAGCAATACCCCCTCCGGACCGATTCTTTGCTGAGGCTCTGTTAGCAGATCTTCGGCAATGCACTTTTCAATCAGATCGTTCAAAAGGTTGATGCCGGCAACCAATAGGTTATACGACTTGTATTCGTTTAAAAGGTGCTTTTGAATGTGCGAAACCATGTAGGCGTGCAACTCAGTAGCAATCTCTTTTGCAATATCCTCAGTAGAATCATAATACCCATGAAGAAGATTGCGGAAATTCTCCCAGTCCTTTTGTTCAATCGCAACTATCCGCGGCTCTAAAAACTCTCCGTTTTTTCTTAAAAAACCGCATTCAATCGCTTTTGCGGCAATTTCTCTTTGCGTTTTATCAAGCGTATTTATATCCATTCCACCGATTGCTTTCAGTGTTAACCGCAACTTTTCGTCGTTGGTGATCGTTTGGCCGCAATAAAAGTGTCTTTCCATTCTTTTGCCGTAAATATTGCGTATAAAAACATAAGAATAGCCGCAGAAATCGTGCGTGTCGTTGCCGTCGCAGCCGTAAAACCGGGCGCTGTAAGACGCACCGTATGGAATGGCGACACCGACAGTTGTAAATTTTCGTTGAGGTTGCTTTACCTTCTTAAAAAACTCCGTTTCAAGAATTTCGTCAACACGCTCTTTAAGATGCCAAACCGATTCGCTTATAAGCGTCCAAAGAATAAACCGCAAATCGGTTTGGCGGCTTAAATACGGAAAATTCAAAAATTCCTCGCGGTGCGATTGCAAGTGATTTTTCAGCTTTTCGCACAGCTCATCTAAATGCTTTGTGTAGATTTTTCCCGCTTCGTTAAACTCGCTGTTTTCTACAATAATCACATTTGAAATATATTTGTCGCCAATTTTGCGCAAAAGTCCGTAGCTGCCGTTTTCGCCTTTCAGCTGAATAGCCAGCTCGTCCTCAATATATGGCATGGGTACGCAAAGCTCATCGGAAAGTTCCTTTGCGCTTTTTGCTTTATCCTTACAAGCATAAACAAGATTTTGTGATAAAATTCGCTCCGCTTTTGTTCGCGGATCATTGCCGCGGGGATTCCCCGTTCCGATAAACGCCAACGACACCGGTTTTAAGGATAAATTTCTTTCATTCATAGTTTCAACCTCTTTTCTGACGGTATTTCGTGCAAAAAACAAACGCTGTTTTACGGTGGTTTCGCTGATACCGAGCTTTTTTGCTATATATTTTACCTTCATTTCATCAAGATAGTAAAGTACCATGACCTCTCGGTAATCTTTGGACAGAAAAGAAATTTCCGCGAAAATTTTCTTTATCTGTTCCTGCTCGGCGGTTTCTTCAATAAAACTATCAATTTCATTTTCTTTTGCCGCGATTGCATAATCACCGTTTTCCATGCTGATTGTTTGCAGTACACTGTTTCTCTTTTCGCAGTGATCTGCATAAACTCTGCGCGCAACAGTCCATACAAAAGCATAAAAATTCTCAATGCGTTCTTGTTTATGTACGGCGGATATTACGGCGAGAATAATGTCCGAGCATAGATCCTCCGCCTCATAAGAAGTGTTACATCTTCGGTAAGAGAATTGATAAATTTTATCAAGAAACTCTTTATCACTAATCAGCTTTAGTATTTCGTTTATTTTCATTTTGCACCTTAAATTTCATAATGATCATTACGCCTATATAGTCGGAAATTTTTGAGGTTGGTTAGGTATGAATTTGCATTTTATTTATAAATAATGTCGCCCTGACATTTGTCGTACTTATATCAATTCTTGAGACTGAATACTGTTAAAAAAGCAAAAAATCGGCGGATTTTCCGCTGATTTTTTGCTTAATCTTTATTATTTGTTTTTATAATAATCTTTATCGTCACACAGACGCTTTCTGTATTCACGGTGCATGAATATCCATGTAACAAGCGCACCGACAACGGCGCCGCCGAGACAATATGCTATCCACATATAATCATTTTTTGCTGCTACCTGTACGCCGTTATCAGGCGAAGCGGAATCAGAAACCTCCGCGGCTCTCATTTTTGTCCAAAGTTCGTCCATTTTCTGATTGGCTTCGGTTGAAAGAGAGTTAAACGTTCTGCCGTTTTTGAGAACTTCTTCGGATGGATACACAACGGGGCTGTTAGCCCATTCCTCATCAAGGTATTCTTTTGCGCCGTCAACGGGAGTTGCATACCCTATCGCATCGGCATTTCTGCCTGCAATTTCGGGATCGCACATAAAGTTAATGAACTCTTCCGCTTCCGTTTTGTTCTTTGCGCCTTTCGGAATGCACATCGCATCGACAAAGTAGTTGAAGCCCTCATCGGGAAAACAGAACGCAAGATCGGGATTTGTTTCGCTCATCGTCATATAGTCGCCTGCATAATACGGCGCTATCCACGCTTCGCCGCTCTCCAAAAGGTCAAATATCTGATCCATTACATAATTTTGCAGAACGGGTTTCTGTTCGAGAAGAAGTTTGTAGCACTCTTCAAATTCCGCAGGCTCTTCGGTGTTCAGATCGTAACCGAGACGGAGTTCGGCAATACCGAATGCATCACGCGCATTATCAAACATCAGCGTGTAACCTGCATAATCGGGATCCCACAAAGACTCCCAACTTGTGATTTCTTTTGTCACATACTTTGTGTTGTAGATTATGCCGACCGTGCCGAACGTGTACGGAACGGAATATTCGTCGTTCGGGTCATAATCAAGCCCTTTGTATGCCGACGGGATATTCGCATAATTCGGAACGTTGTCGAAGTTTATCTTTTCGAGCATATCGTTTGCGATAAGACGTCCTATCATATAGTCGGACGGAATTATAACGTCATAGTTCGAGCCGCCCATTTCGAGTTTTGTCCAAAGCGTCTCATTGCTGTCGTACGTTATGTAATTGACTTTTATGCCTGTCTTTGCTTCAAATTCGGCTATAACATCAATGGTGTCATCTTCACCCGTTCCGATATACTGTCCCCAGTTATAAACGGTAACGGTTCTCTGTGCAGCGGGAGTCACAACCGAAAAGATTGCGATAAGCGTACACAGAACAAAAAAGAATGAAACGATTTTTTTCAATTTCTTATGTCCTCCCGTATAATGCCGCCTTCTTTTTATCGCGGCGAATATCTGCAATATTCATAACCAAAAGCAGAATAAGAATTATCAAGAACATCAGCGTAAACAACGCGTATATCGTCGGCGACATCGGTTTTTTCGTGTAGTTGTATATTTCCACGGGAAGAGTCGTAAACGTCGAGCCCGATACGAAATAACTGATAACAAAGTCGTCAAGCGACAGCGTAAACGCCATAACAAAGCCCGAAACAACACCGGGCATTATCTCCGGAAGCGTTATCTTTCGAAAAGCCTGCGCGGGCGTACAACCGAGGTCGAGAGCCGCGTCTATCATGGTTCTGTCCATGCTGCGAAGTTTGGGCATGACGGACAGAATAACATACGGCAGATTGAACGTAACGTGTGCGATAAACAGCGTTCCGAAGCCGAGAACGTCATCTATTTTGAGCCACGTTCCGATAAATACGAAAAGCAGCGCAAGCGAAACGCCCGTTACGATTTCGGGGTTAGACATCGGGATATTTGTTACGGACATAACAAGATTGCGCGTGCGTTTTTTCATCTTGCTTATGCCGAGCGCCGCAGTCGTGCCGAGCAAAGTGGCGACGACGCTTGAAGCAACGGCAAGGATAAGGGTGTTCAGCAAAAGTCCCATCAGGTTGGAGTTTGTGAACAGTTCCTTATACCATTGAAAAGTAAATCCGTCAATCATAACGGTGCTTTTCGATGTGTTGAACGAAAGAGCGACAAGCACAAATATCGGTGCATAAAGCAGGATAAAAATAATAGCGGTAAATATTTTTCCGAAAACTTTCACAGCACTATCTCCTCCCCATCATCACCGGAGAATTTGCGCATTATTGCCATACATACGAAGATAAGAACAAGAAGTCCGAGAGCCATTGCGGCACCCATATACGGGTTGTACGCCTGTTTGAACTGCTGTTCGATAATATCTCCTATCATGACGTCGGAAATCCCGCCGAGTTTTTTTGAGATATAGAACGTGCTGACCGCGGGAACGAAAACCATCGTCACACCCGATATAACTCCGGGAACGGACAGCGGGAACACCACTCTGCGAAAACGCTGAAATCTGTTTGCGCCGAGGTCTTCCGCCGCTTCGAGAATGTTTTTGTCCATTTTCGAAAGCGAATTGTAAAGGGGCATTATCATATACGGAAGATAAATATATACCATTCCGACGATAACTGCGGGAGTGTTTCTTATAAGCGAAAGTTTTTCAAGTCCTATCATGTCGATAAAACTGTTTATCAAACCGTTGTTCGACATCAGCGAAACAAGCGCTATCGTTCGAAGCAGAAAACTCATAAACATCGGAAGCATAACGAGCATGACCAATATTTTTTGAGTTCTCTCTCCCGCTTTCGATATGAAATATGCCGTGGGATAGCCTATCAGCAAACTGATAAACGCCGCCAAAGCCCCCATCCATATCGAAGAAAGAAAGGTCGGGATATATTCTTTGAGATTTACGATATTTGAAAACGTAAACTCACCGTTCGCATTGGTAAAAGCGTAAAATACAACGATTATCAGAGGCGCAACGATAAAGAGAAACATCCATATTATATAAGGAAGAGCGACAAGTTTGTTTTTCATCACAAATCCTCCGCCGCCTGCTCACGTTCAAGTTCCTCCGCGGCTTCTTCCTCATCGACAATCTCGCTGAGTTCGTCATATTCTTCACTGTACGAACTGTAATCGCCGAACGAGCCCGAATACTCGGATTTTTTCATAACATGAATAAGATCGGGAGCAAGTTCAATTCCTATATTTTCGCCGACGCCGTGAAATTCGGTCGTCTGTATAAGCCATTTGAAATTCTTTATATCTACGATTATTTCGTAATGAACGCCCTTGAAAACAACATTTGTGACCGTGCCCGAAAGGTGGCTTTGGTCGGAAGCAACGACATTTATATCCTCGGGACGGATAACAACGTCAACGGGTTCGTTTTTGGCAAAGCCCTTGTCGGAGCAGGTATATTTGTGTCCCGCAACAAGAACGCTGTAATCTTCAAGCATAACGCCGTCAAGGATATTGCTTTCGCCGATGAAGTCCGCAACAAATGCGTTGGCGGGTTCGTTGTAAATATCAAGCGGCGTGCCTATTTGCTGAATAACGCCCTCGTCCATAACAACGACCGTATCGGACATCGAAAGTGCTTCTTCCTGGTCGTGCGTAACATAAACGAACGTGATGTTCGACTGTTTCTGAATACGCTTCAATTCGTTCTGCATATCTTTGCGCAGTTTCAGGTCAAGAGCAGCCAGAGGTTCGTCAAGAAGAAGCACACGCGGATTGTTCACAAGCGCGCGGGCAATCGCAACTCTCTGCTGCTGTCCGCCGGAAAGATTTCCGACTTTTCTGGAAGCATAGCCTTTGAGATTCACGAGTTCGAGCATATCGAAGACTTTTTTGCGAATCTCCGCATCGGGCATTTTTTTCAAACGAAGTCCGAACGCGATATTCTCAAACACGTTCAGGTGCGGAAAGAGGGCGTATCGCTGAAAAACAGTGTTCACCTGCCGCTTATACGGAGGTATATCGTTGATACGTTTTCCGTCGAAGTACAAATTTCCGCTGTCAGGTTCAATAAAGCCCGCAATAATTCTCAGGGTCGTGGTCTTTCCGCAACCGCTGGGTCCGAGCAAGGTCACAAATTCTTTGTCTTTGATCGAAAGACTCAAATTATCAAGGACCTTTTCCCCATCAAAAGCAACCGAAACATTTTCAAGTTGAATGATGTTTTCAGACATCCTTTTATCTCCCTTCAAGATAAAAAAAATTATTGTATCGCGAAGGGGTCTCCGAAATACAATAATATAATAGCACAAAAAATCTAATTGTCAAGGGATTTTTATGTAAAATTCGACTTTAATCGCAAAATTTCAATCATGACTTTGTTTTTTCTCTGAAATGCTCTGTTTTTCTCTGAATTACTCCGTATTCTGCGCTCAATTATGCATTCATACAAAATTTTCACTTTAAAAAAGTAAGTTTTTGTACAATTTCCCATTTATCAAAAAAAGCCGCTGTTTTCAACGTTTTTCCGCGCAGATATGAGAGACTTCCCGCATCGGTCGGAAAATCAAAAGTCAATTCACAGGAACTGAGTGCCTGATATTTGAAAGGAAAGCCTTTATTTGCCGCCGCAGTGCCGTATTTGGTGTCCCCGAGAAGCGGATGACCGAGAAACGCCATGTGCGCCCTTATCTGATGAGTCCGTCCCGTCAACAGCCCCACGCGAAGCAAGCTGATATTTCCGTCGGTCGCAACAACCTCATACGAGGTTGAAATATTCTTGAAACCATCGGCATTTTTCGGAAGAGTTCCGACAACGGTAACGGTATTTGTTTCCGAGTTCTTTTTCAAAAAAGCGTGTACGACCGCTTTTTCGGGTTCGGGCTTACCGAAAACAAGGCACTTGTAAAACTTGGATATTTCTCTTTTCTTTATCTTATCGTTCATTATGCGAAGAGATTCCGCATTTTTGGCGGCAATCACAAGCCCCTGCGTGTTTTTGTCTATGCGGTTGCAAAGCGCGGGAACAAACGAATTTTCCTTTTCGGGTGAATACTCCCTTTTTCCGATAAGATATGCGATAATATGATTCGAAAGAGTGTTAAAATTCTCTTCCGCATCGGGCTGGCATATCAAGCCTGCGGGTTTATCGACAACGAGAATGTTCTCATCCTCGTAAACGACCTTGAAAGACACTCTTATTTTTGAATAATCGACTTTGTCCCTGCCGTTTTCAAAGTATTCGTCGCTTATAAAAAACCGCAGTTCATCGCCCTCACGCAAAACGGTCTGCGCCGCGGCATGAACGCCGTTGACGCGAACGCATTTCTTGCGAAGGTATTTGTATATCATAGACTGCGGCATTGACGGAAAGGCTTTCGACATATACTTGTCAAGCCTTTGTCCGCCGTCGTTTTTGCCGAGAATAACCGTCCGCATCGCTCTATGCGTGAATAAGCGCCGCGCCGATTATGCCCGCGTCATTGCCGAGTTTTGCGATTTCAATATGCTGTTCGGGGTTAAGACTTCCGCCGTATGCGTACTTATTTATAAAGTTCTTGATGGGAACAAGCAGCGTGTCGCCCTCTTTGCAGATTCCGCCGCCGATGATAAGCGTTTCGGGGCGGAAAACATTGACGATATCGACAAGTCCCTCCGCAATATATTCTATGTATCTGTCGCAAACATCTTTTGCAGCAGCATCGCCCGCACGCATTGCGTCAAACGCGGTTCTGCCGTTTACTTCATCTATGGGCGTTTCATTCATTTTTGATTCGGGGTGCGCTTTCATAGCTTCTTTCGTCTGACGGATAAGCGCCGTAACGGAAGCATACGCTTCCCAGCAACCGTTTCTGCCGCAGGAACAATGTTCGCCGTCTTTGACAATGCAGACGTGTCCCATTTCCGCACCTGCGGAATTTTGTCCCTCATAAATTTTGCCGTCGATGATAATACCGCCGCCGACACCCGTTCCGAGGGTTATCATAACCGCGTTCTTCACGCCTTTTGCCGCACCGGATATTGTTTCTCCGAGCGCCGCCACATTGGCATCGTTGCCGAGATATACGGGCTTGTTTATATGCTGCTGCATAAGTTTGCGAAGAGGTACGTCCGTGCCGTTTTTGAAGTTGTTGGCATAGACAAGTCTGCCGTTTTCCGTATCAAGATTTCCGGGGCAGCCTATACCTATCGAAACGATTTCGTTTTCCGTCATTCCCTGTTCCGCAAGCAAATCAAGTATGCACTTTGCCATATCCGCAACAATTTCGTCAAACGGGCGGTCAGCCAGCGTTTTAACGGACTTTTTCGCAAGAATTTTTCCCTCTTTGTCAACTATGCCGACGGCTATGTTCGTGCCGCCGAGATCGACGCCTATATAATACATTTCAGATACTCCCTTTTCGGATTGAACTATACGGTCATTTTATCATAATTGTATAAAAATGTCAAGGGACTTGAAATCCCGACACGACTGTGTTATAATTGTTTTAAAGGAGTTCGTTACAATGGCAAAAACAAAGACAGTTTACATTTGTTCCGAGTGCGGAACCGAATCCGCAAAATGGTCGGGACAATGTCAGAATTGCGGCGCATGGAACACTTTGACGGAAGAAATATCAGCGCCCGTCGAGGTCTCGAAAAAAATCGAGAAGAAAGAAAAAGCGCCCGCAAAAAGTCTGAAATTATCGCAAATAGGAAAAGAAAGCGAACAGAGAACCGACACGGGAATTTCGGAATTGAACAGAGTTCTCGGCGGCGGCATAGTCAAAGGTTCTGTCGTTCTCGTCAGCGGTGAACCCGGCATAGGAAAATCGACGATACTTTTGCAGATGTGTGCAAATCTCGACATGGATATCTTGTATATCGCGGGCGAAGAATCACCCGGGCAGATAAAACTTCGTGCAAGCCGTCTGGGTGTGACAACGGACAGACTTTCCATACTTTCCGAAACGGATATAGGCACTGTTTGTTCGACGGTTCTTGCGGAAAAGCCGGGACTTGTCATCGTCGATTCGATTCAAACTATGTCCCGAGACGATATGCAGTCATCCCCCGGTTCCGTTCCGCAGGTGCGCGAATGCACAAATCTGCTTATGCACCTCGCAAAGGACAGCGATATTCCCGTTTTCATAGTCGGTCACGTCAATAAAGAGGGTTCTATCGCAGGACCGAAAGTTATGGAACACATGGTTGACGCAGTTCTCTATTTCGAGGGAGAAAGAACGCTTGACTGCCGCATTCTGCGCGCGATAAAAAACAGATACGGTTCGACAAACGAAGTCGGCGTTTTTGAAATGACAAACGAGGGGCTGACGGAAGTCAGAAACCCGTCCACGATATTCTTACAGGGCAAGCCCACAAATGTTTCGGGCATAGCCACCACCTGCGTTCTCGAAGGCTCACGCCCGATATGCGCGGAGGTTCAGGCTCTTGTTGCGCCGACACCGTTCCCGTCTCCGAGACGTGTCGCGACAGGTTTTGATTACAGCCGCCTTAATCTGCTGATTGCCGTGCTTGAAAAACGCTGCGGAATGTTTTTCGGAACAAGCGACGTTTACTGCAACGTTATCGGAGGTTTGAAGCTTGACGAACCCGCCGCAGATCTTGCGGTTGCCTGCGCCGTTGCTTCCGCGCTGAAAGATTTTATTATTCCCGACGATACGGCGCTTATCGGAGAGATAGGACTTGCGGGAGAAATCAGAGCGGTCTCGGGTATAGAGAAACGCATATCCGAAGCGGAAAAACTCGGTTTCAAAAGATGTATCGTTCCCGCAAGAAACAAACTTTCGCATATAAAAACAAACGCAGAACTTATACCTGTGTACTCGATAAAAGACACTTTCAACAAAATATAGGAGATGCTGAAAAATGACACTTAATACCACAGTTTCGATTGAAGAGTTTGAAAAGCGTTTTTCCGAAAGAGTCGGCAAAAAAGCGACTGAAACAAATTCTTTCTACGGCAAGATAGGCGACGGATTTTTCACGCTCAAAAATGCCGACAGAAGCGATTCCGTGATAAAAGGAACGTACGCCGCCGACGAAAACGGAAATTGCAGACTGGAATACCGTCACACAAAACCAAGCTCGGACAAAGTTTTTTGGTTCATCTATATGGCTTTGACGGGCTTTTTCACGCTTGCATTGCTCAAAGATTACCCGCTTTACAGCCTTATTGCTTTCATACTGCTCGTTTTCGGCGCGGTATGCTTCATGATTCGTCCGCGCAGATTCGAAAAACTCATGGCACAGGCGCTCGCCGATATTTCAAAAGGAGAAACGCCCGTTATGCCCGCACCGAACAAGGCTGATACAAAAGATGATAAAAAAGAAGTAACAGAAGACTCCGACGGGGCAAAAACATCGGAAACCGAACATACAGAAGACTGAATATAAAAGGGGATGTAAAAAAAGCCCAGACCGCAAAAAATGCTGAAAAATACAAAAAAA
>URFZ01000027.1 GCA_900547165.1 uncultured Eubacteriales bacterium | reverse complement strand
TTAGGGCTTTGCCCGAAAAGGAAAAACCACCCGCTATGCGGGTGGATATTTATTACTTTTAACGCATGATACTATGTCTATGTACATAGTTTTCCTTGAAAAACTTAATTTGAATTTAATTTGTTAGAACCGAAAATTTAATTCAGCGTATTGAAAAAACGATAAAAATATGATATAATTGCAGTATTGATTGTATGCAGAACAGAAAATTGCAAAAAATCAGAAAAGCAAAAACGGAAAGGGGTACTTAACGGGCAGGGAATTTCTAGCTTTTTCCTATGGGCTGAAAAATTTAGCTTGCCGTAACGAGGAAATGAAAAATACGCCTGAATTGATAGTTATGCTTACGCACCATGACAGAACGGTTGCAAATGCCGCCGAGGTGTTTGAAAGTTGCAAGAATACGCCTGTCAGGGTCTGGGGAATGAAAGAGGAATCTCTTCCTTTTTTGCAAATGAAAGCATTGTATACATATATGAAAGAACTCGGAAAGACCACGGCTCTTGAGGTTGTTGCATATTCCGAAAAAGAAAGTCTCGCGGGAGCGAAAATGGCGGTCGAGTGCGGTTGCGACATTCTTATGGGAACGGTATTTTCCGATTCCGTAAACGATTTTTGCAAAGACAACGGGCTTATATACACTCCGTTTGTCGGCAAGATCAAGGAGCGTCCGTCCGTTCTTGAAGGTACCGCGGACGAAATGATAGAAGAGGCTCGCCGATATATAAAAAAAGGCGTTTACGGCATAGATCTGCTCGGATACAGATATACGGGAAACGCTCTTGAACTCAATCGCAGATTTGTTGCGGAAGTCAACGCTCCCGTTTGCATTGCGGGCGATGTGAACAGTTTTGAACGACTTGACGAGATAAAAAGTTACCGTCCTTGGTCGTTTACTATAGGCGGAGCATTTTTTGAGCATAAATTCGGCGGTTCGTTTGAGGAGCAGATAAGAACCGTTCTCGAATATATGGAGAAATAGTATGTTGGAAAAGTATTATCCCTATGGGTATGCCCAGTCCGTTTTTGCAATAGATTATAAGAAACTTTATGATAAAGGATTTCGCGGACTTGTTTTTGATATTGACAACACTCTTGTTCATCACGGAAACGATTCGACGCCGGAAGTTGACGCGCTGTTTGCCGAATTGAAGAATATCGGTTTTCGGACGCTTCTGCTTTCCAATAACGACGAAGAACGCGTTTCGAGGTTTATGAAAAACATCGAGGCTCCGTATATCTGCAATGCGTCGAAGCCCGAACCCGAGGCCTATCTGAAAGCCGTTGAAATGCTCGGGTTGAATAAAAGCGAAGTCATATATCTCGGAGATCAAATGTTTGTTGACACCGTGGGCGCGAACAGGTGCGGGCTGCCGAATATTCTCGTTCATTTTATCAGATTGCCGAACGAGAAAAAAATCGGAAAAAAACGTTATATAGAAATGCTTATTCTGTGGTTTTATCGGCGAAACAAAAAGTACAGAGACCGTCTCGGCGATATTCTGAAAGGAGATTCGGAAAAATGAGCAGAAAACTTTTTTGCGATATGAACCCCTTGTTTTTTGAAATATCTTCAAAGAAAGAAGTTCTTCGCCGTCATATAAAAAATCTTCGTTCAAAAGAATGTTTTTCAAAGACCTTTTCCTCTGAAAAACTGCCGAATATCGTGACTGCTCACCGCTCGCACATGATAAAACACGGTCCCGGAATAGACCCCGTTTTGCAGTATAACAAAGCGGAAAATATAGCCATAGCAGGCGGAAAAATAAACGGTATAATCGTTCGCCCGGGCGAAAGTTTTTCGTTTTGGGGCACGGTCGGAAAAATAACGAAACGCAAAGGATATAAGGCAGGCAGAGTGTTGCGCTCCCGCAAAGTTGTGGCGGGTCTCGGCGGCGGTCTTTGCAACCTTGCCAATACTTTGCACCTGCTGATATTGCATACCCCGATGACGGTTACGGAGTTTCACAGCCATTCCGACGCGCTTGCGCCCGACGAGGGCAAGCGTGTGCCGTTCAGCGCGGGTACTTCCGTTTGTTATAATTATATGGATTACCGTTTCCGCAACGATACCGACCAAACAATACAAATTCTGCTTTGGTGCGACGGGGACGACCTCTGCGGAGAAGTCAGAAGCGAGCGCGAATATCCGTGGCGTTACGAAATTGTTGAAGAAGACCACCATTTCCAAAAAGAGGGCGAAAAATACTACCGTATTTCCAAGATTTACAGAAATACGATCGAAAAGGCAACGGGAAATATTCTGAAAAAGGAACTTATCCTTGATAACCATTCAAAAGTTATGTACGACCCCGAACTTATTCCGAAAGAGCTCATCAGGAGTTGATCATGACCGAAAAATGCGTTTGGGAGCATAACGGAAACGACACTCTTCTTTGGTCTGCTGTTCATATCGGCGTCTGCACGAGGGGAAAGACCCTTGATGATGCAAAAACAAAAGCACAGAAAGAAATATCGGCATATTGCGCATGGATGGGAGAACCGATTTGCGGAGACATCGAAGCGCTTGTTTGCGAAGAAAAGGTTTCCGATTTACAAATTTCAGATGCCGATTCCGATGTTATTTTTGAGTCGGAGAAAGCGCCGTTGACAAAAGACGAATACTTTTGTCTGAAAGCACTTGCAATGAAATCCGCACGCGATTTTCAGACGCTTTACGACAGCATTCCCGATAAAGATAAAAGCGTTTTGCCGCCGCGAAAAACTTTTTACGGAGAAATCCCGCGAACCGCGCGTGAAATGTATGAACACACGAAAAACGTGAACAATTATTATTTCGGAGAGATAGGTATTGAAACCGACAATGCGGGTTTAATCGCCGAATGCAGAGAACGCGGATTTGCGCTTGTCGAAGGTCTTCCGTCCTTTCCCGAGAATACGGTTATTGTCGGCAGTTACGGCGAAGAGTGGTCTTTGCGCAAAGTTTTGCGCCGATTTATATGGCATGACAGAATCCACGCAAAAGCGATGCTCCGTGCCGCCAAAAAGACTTTTCCGAATGCGGATATTGCCGACCCGTTTCTGTTTGAAGAGTTCAATTTGATATGATGATTACAAAAAAGCGCCCCTCGGGGCGCTTTTTATTACTCTGTTTCGGTTGTTCTTTTCGGCGGGGTCTTGCCGTCGAAGTCTTTCCAGAACTTTTTGGCTTCCGCTTCGTATTTTTCGGGTTCGAGGTAGTGGCTCATGCCGTGATCCGCTCCGGGAACTATCAACAGCCGTTTTTCGCCCGCGCAGGCAAGATAGTTTTCGTATGTCATGTGCACGGGAACGAAATGGTCGTTAGCGCCATGTATCAGCATAACGGGAATGTAATTGTTTTTCAGTGCCTCAACCGTTGAATAATCTTTTGTTCCCATATTCAGTTTTTGTCTGAACATTTCGTCCGCGAAAAATCCGCGAAGCCAGTAGGGAAGATGTAAGTTGTTGTTTGCGACGTGTTTCCATATCGCGTGGGGAGATGTAAAACCGCAGTCAGCCATTATGCCGTGTACGTTTTCGGGCAGTTCCAATCCCGCCGCCATAAGCACTGTCGTTGCGCCCATCGAAACGCCGCAGAGGTATATAGGAAGTTCGCTGCCGCATTTTGCGGTCGCCCATTTGACCCATTCAAGACAATCAAAACGCTCGATAAGCCCGAAGCCCATATATTCGCCGCCGCTGTTGTTTTGCGCGCGCTGTTCCGCATAAAGTACGTTGCAGTTATTCTTTGCCCAAAAGTCTGCAACCGTTCCGAAATCTCTTGCCCATGTCGAACGCCATCCGTGCATGGCAATAACAGTACGCTTTGCATTTCTTGCGGGAAACCAATGTCCGACGAGTTCCGTGCCGTCAAACGAGATTATTTGTTCGAGTTCGTGCGGTTCTTTTTCAAGTTTTTCCGCCGCCGTTTCGATTTCTTCCATAAATGCCGCGTCAGCCGCTTTTCCCGCTATCGCGTCGCCCGCTTTTTTCACTATATCGGGTTCTTTTCTGTCCAACGCTATTTTTACGAGAACTTTTGTCGTAAAATATGTTCCCGCCACGGTCGCAGCGCCTGCCGCAAGGAACGCGCCCGTTGTCAGAAGCGCATTTTTAACGCTCTTTTTCATGTGTTCAGCCCTTCCTTTCCTGTTCTTCCGCAAGGTCGCAGATGTCTGACGCTGCCTCGCCGTTTATATATTTTTTCTGATTTTCCTTCATCTTGCGAATGAAATCCGCATCTTTCAGGGCTTCAAGCGCCTTTTGCAGTTTTTCTTCGTCTCCGCCGACCGCAATGCTCATTCCATGCTCTTCAAAGAATTTCATATTTTTGTTTTCGCAACCCGGAATGGGGGAAATATGAATAAGCGGGGTTTGCGATACCGCCGCTTCGGTTGAGGATAACCCGCCCGGTTTTGAAAGATACGCTTCGCTTGCTTTCATGTAAAGAGAAATCTTGTTTGTGCTTGCGATAATGAAAATTCTTTTATCGTTTCCGTATCTTTCGGAAAGCCTTTTTTTGAGACTTTCGTTGTTGCCGCAGATAACCGTTAGATCGTATTCGGGATTTTCTTTGAGATACCTGTCGAGAACAGCAAGTGATTTTTCGAGCATTCCGCCGCCGATACTTCCTCCCGAAAGCAACAGGTGTTTTTTCGTAGGGTCAAGCCCTATCGCTTTTGCCGCATCAGGTTTTGATATATCCTCGTTGAAAACGGCGCTGACGGGAATCCCCGCCGCAAACAGTTTCTTTTCGTCTATTCCGCGTCTGACAAAATCTCCGTTCAACTCCTCGGATGGTGTTACGAACCAATCGCAGGAAAGTTCTTCCGTGAACGGAATACAAACATAATCCGTTGCAACAAATACCGTCGGGGGAACGGGGAATCCCTTTTTCTTCATATTTGTCAGTATTTCCCCGGGGTAGAGGTGCGTCATCAGTATAACGTCAAAATGATTGTTCTCCAAAAATTCTTTCATTTTGTCGAACATCAGTTTGTTTACGGCATAAACGGGGGATTTTATCGGAAGTCTCCGATAGCCGTTGCCTATGCCGTATATCGCACCGAAGAGACGAGGCGTTTTCTGTGCAATTTTTATATAGCCGTTCGCCACTTTTTTGTCAAGGTCGTTGCCCGCAAGGCGGTAAGGGTCGAGCATAACGGCATTATGCCCGCGCCTTGTCATTTCTTCTTTTATTGCGCGAGCCGCGGCATTGTGTCCGCCGCCCGTGCTGCAAGACAGTATCAGCGCATCCATATCGGCTTTACCTCTAACGGCGGTTTCTTTTCCTTGCTTGTCAGAAGTCGGATAACGACCGCAGCAAGAATTATCGAGAAGCCCGCGCAAACGATGATGTTTCCGTCAAGAAAAATGATTGCAAGTTCCGTGCAGATATATGTCACAAGCGTTCTGTGAAAATGCGATTTTATGCAGATTATGACCGAAAAGAAAACGAATATCGTCGCAAACGCGATGAGAGGAACAAATTTCGGCAATATCCCGAAAAGGCATCCGAATGTGGTCGCAATACCTTTCCCGCCTTTGAATTTGTTGAAAACAGGGAAGATATGCCCGATGACGGGAGCCGCGATAACGAGTGCCAAAAGCGCCGTCATGTTGCCCCTTGTATAAAAGAAAACAGGCAGAAATCCTTTCAGTATATCGCAGATGAGAGTTAATGTTCCGCAAAGGAAACCGCCGTTCTTGAACGCGTTTGTCGTTCCCGGATTGCCGTCCGCAGTGTTTTGGGTCACATCGGTCTTTTTCAACCATGAGCAGAATACTTTTGCAAACAAAACGCTTCCGAGACCGTAACCAAGCAGGATATACGAAATGTCCCTTATCATATTCAGCGCTCCTTCTTTTCCTTTATCTTTTTCATAACGTCACGAAGAGACCGCAATGTTTCGTTGCTTTGCGGCTTCTTGAATTTCAGCGAAGGGAACGCGGAAATAAGTCTGCGTTGTTGCAGGGTAAATTTCTTTTTTATCTCCGTTCTGCGACCGCGAAGTTTTGCGGCCGCTTCCGAATCGTGTATCTTTTCTTCCAGCGCCTTTTTCTGCTGTTCCACAAGCTCGGAAACTTCCTCTATCTTCTCGCGGAATCCCGCCATGCCCTTGACCGTGAACACTAAGTCCGTAACTATTCCGCAGAAAAGAACAGCGGAAACGATATGTCTTGCAAGAGGTGAAAGCATATCAGTGAGTTTTGTTACAAGCGGGTGTATCCACAAAACAAGAACCGTTGAAAACGCGCCGAAAACCACAGCTCCTATCAGGCAAACACGACCGTTAATGTTGAATTTGCGCTTTGAATAATCCCACCAGCGCGCATGAAAGAGTTTTTCCATTACAAACGAAGTCAGGTATTCAAGACTGCACGTCAAAAGAGCACCCGCAAAAAACAGCAAAAACGGGTTTGTCAATTTGCCGAGAACAAGAATAACAAGCACGGCCCCGCTGCCGTATATCGGGCAGTAAGGCCCGTTCAAAAATCCTCTGTTTATAAATTTTTTCTGCGCAACGGAGCAGAGTATGCTTTCATAAATCCAGCCTACAACGCTGTATATCATAAACCAAAGAAACAGCGTCTCAGCCTTTTCAATAGCCCCCATTTTTTTCTCCCCTGTTTTTATCTTTCTTTCTCTTTCGAACAAAGAAAAACCATCTTCTTTATTCGAGAACATTGTATCATAAAAAAACAAAAAATGCAATAGGTTCGGCTTAATCTTATTTTTCTCAGAAAATGCCTTTATATGAGGCATTATTCATGTTTTTCGTTGACTTTTCATTTTTCGTGTGATATACTTATATAATAAAAGAAAAAATTGTATGGGAGATTTTGATGTGAGCGAAATGTATCTCGGCGTAGATGTCGGAGAAGATTTTCTGACGGTCGCTTTGACGGAAAATTCCGAGCCTGTCGCAACTCTGACGGAACCGCTGTCCGAAACATCGTTTGAGCGCTTCTGCGATACGGCGATAGGTATTATTGCCGATCTTGCGCAGGAATACGAACCGAAAGCGATATGTCTGACCGGTATTCCGGGAAAGATAGTTTATCTGGCTGCTGACGGACGCTGCGTTTCGGATTTTCTTTCCGTTTCCGAAAAAACGGAATATATTCGCCGTGTCGAACAGCTATGCGGTTTAACGCTTCGCAAAGAAAACGGACTGCTTGCGCATTTTGCAAATGTCGATAAGGCACTTGTGCCCGCCGACGCATATACTTTTTCTACTGTTGCTTCATATCTGTCAGCCGCCCTCTGTGACAACAAACGACCCGTGTTCCATACGTCGGAAGCGTTTGATGTCGGATTTTATTCTGATGAGTTGAAAGATTTTGACAGTCGAGCCGTTGTTAAATGCAGCCTTGCCGATCTTCGCTATCCGGAAGTGACCGGTTCTCCGTCCGTTGTCGGATATTTCGGCAACATTCCCGTATCGGTCGCTCTCGGCAGAAATCAGGCTCGGTTTTTTGGTTCTGCCGACAGGGGAGGTGTGCTTGTCGAACTCCGCAAGAACGAGTTCGTTTCGTATTTTGCTTCAAAATCGGAAAAACAGCCTCTCGGCACTATCCGATTGCCGCTGTCTGGCGGATATGACCTGTTTGTCAGACGTGATTCGGATGCGGTGAAAGCGTATGACGCTCTTCTCAGTTTTGTCGCCCGTGTTTCGGTAAGCGTTGGAGGTACCGAAAATGTTGCCCGAACCGTAGGGGACCTTGCTCTTTCGGCTCTGAATGAAACGTCTCTTCCGAAAATTCGGTTCGAGCAGGGCAGACTGAAACTTGCCGCCGATTTTGACGGATTTACTCCCGACCGACTTTGCGCCGCGTTTGTAAAGGAAACGGCGCGTCGTCTGTGCTTTGTTTTTAAAACTCCGACAAAGTTGATTCTTTCCGGCAAAAGCCGAATTGACTGTGAAGCGTTCAGACGTTCTCTTTCTCATGTTTTCGGCGTTGATATCAGTTCCTCCGACATGACTTTCGCCGCCGCGGTAGGCGCGGCAAGGTTTGCCGCGGAAGCCGTCGGAGGAATTTGAATAAACTTGAAAAACAAAGTGGCAGGCTTTTGAAGCCTGCCACTTTGTTTTATATTCTGTTTTTATTCTTTAACGGAATCGATCTTTTTCGCAACGAAGTAGAAAACTCTCATTGCATCGACGATATCGACCTCGTTATCATCGTTTGTGTCACAACGCAAAAGTTGTTCGTCCGTCAAAAGTTCTTTTTTCGCAACGTGATAGAATATCAGCATTGCGTCCGCGATGTCTACTTCCCCGTTTCCGTCGGCATCACCGTAAACGATGTCGGGGGTATCTTTTGCGTAGTCTCCGAGAACGTATGTCGGGAAATATTCGGGATACGCAATATCCGCCCAATCTTCTATAACGTCTTTGCCGTAATCCGTCATGTGGCAGTTGTGGTAAATGTAATACTGAACTTCTTCGTATTTCGGTTTTGTTCCGTAGCTATTGTCTTCCCAATAAGAGAACCAGTTATCCATCAGGAGCATGCCCATTCCGAATTCGGTTCCGACTTTCGGAATGAGGAACGGCGGCAGATTGCTTTCTCCCTTAATCTCCATCTGAGTTGCTTTCCACGGGAGGAATATTTCAAGCGTGTAACCGTTTATGTTTGCGCGCATGTATGCGTTAAGGAGTTTGCTCTTATATTGATACTTTTCAACTATTGATGAAGAATCCGTCAGAGGTTCGGGGAGCGGAAAGTTCGGATCGAACTTGTAGTTGACTGTGGATTTTACCTGTGTGCCTATCGCGTTTGCAATCGTTCCGCCGGCACCGGATTCACCGTTTACGGTTCCGCCGTCAAGACCCCAGTAGTAGTATTCTCTCCAAGACGGAACGGGAACGCCTATTTCGCCGTTGCCCGAGGCAAATCCTGCATATGCGGTGAACGCAAATTCGGAAAGCCCAAGCATTCTTGAAGATTTGTAGTTAAGGGGATCAAGAAATACCCAAAAACTGTCCGAAAGTTCAAACTCTGGGGTAGCCTTTGCATATTCGTAAGCGTTCGGATTTTCAAGCCATTCGCTTTGAATAATGGTTTGGTTGTTTACGCCCCATGCTCTGGAACAGTCCGTTACGTCCGCGAAAATGTAAATTCCGCCTGCCGTGTCCGAAATAACCTGACTCAAACGTGTGATGTCTGTTCCGTCAGGAACATTTGAGTACCATACAGCGGAAATATCAGCGCTTGCGGGCGTGAATTTCGGCGTGGGCTTTCCCGTGTCGAAATCTTCTTCCTCGGATACGACCATACCCGCAGTGTCGATGTTGAGCGTTTCGCGGAATCCTTTGTCGTAAATGTCGTCACGCTTTCCGTCAAGAGTCGGAGCCTTTTCCGCTCTCGGAAGAACGCGTTTATCTGCTACTTCCGCATTTGTTCCCATCGCAAAGCCCGCGACAAGGGACGCCGTCAGGCAAAGTGCGATAATGACCGAAATGATTCTTTTCATTCTCTTTCACCTCATGGAATCATATGATTTTGCCGCAACCGTTTCAAACTCTCAAATTCGGAAAGATTGCGAACCGTTTACAAACTTATTTTATCATATAATTTCAGTTGTGTCAACGGTTTTCGGTTGGTCTTTATTCCCAAAATTTCAGGCAAAATTTGTATCATTTGGCGGAATAGTTCTTTTTTGTTAAATCGAAATGGTTTTGATTGACTGCTTTTGTCAAATGTGTTATTATTTTACTGATAAAATATTGAAAATCGGGGTGCGGCAAATGCGTGAGGTTTCCGTCAGAACAGAGTATACGCAGGAGAATATGCTGAAATTTTTCAAGTTCAATCTTTTCTCCCGAAACAAGGCTGTTGTAATTGGTTTTATCGTTCTTTACGCCGCGTTGTTTGTATTCAATATTTATAATGTTGTTGCAAAATTGACGAACGGAATAAAACTCGGAATGAACGACTATATCGCGATAGTTATAGTGATTTTCTGTTCTTATTGGATATATTCCCGCTTTTTCATAATGCCGAAAAAACTTGCTCGGAAAAACGATACGGGCAAAACGCTTGTCTCCGACGTTACCGTGTCCGATGACGGACTTTCAATAAGTATTTCCGACGCCGACAGCTCGGACAGTCAAACGCTTTCTTATTCCGAGATATTCAAAATATATGAAACAGACGGCTTCTTTTATGTTTTCAGAACAAAAGCCTATGCGTATATTCTTGATAAAAACGGTTGTACAAGTGGAAATTCGGAGGGACTTCGCGCCTTGTTTTCCGCTCATTGCACAAAAAAACAGTATAAAAACGGGACGTTTACCGCTTCCGTACAAACTGAGGAGAAATAAAAATGGATAAGAGATTTGAGGGCAAAACGCCCGAACAGATTCTTGAAATGCTGACGCTTGAACAGAAATGCGGACAGCTTGTATCGACAGGCATCGGCTGCTGGGAAGAGTGCGAGACCGCCATGGAACATCATGTCGGCAACCTATCTGTCATTTACGGGCATGATGCGGAGGCTCTTGCGCGCTTTAAAGCCGATATGGAAAGACTTCAACGCGAAGCCGACATTCCGTTCTTCATCGGCGTTGATATGGAAACGGGCGTAGGTCAGACCGTTCACGACCGCTCCATAGCCACCGAGTTTGCGGAACAGATGGCGATAGGCGCGATAGCGGATCTCAAAGACGCCGAACGTCTCGCGTATGAAGAAGGAAGAGTTGTTTCGCAGCAGGCTTCCTACCTCGGCTGGAACATATGTTTCGGTCCGGTTGTTGACGTTAACATAAACCCCGAAAACCCGATAACAAATATCCGCTCTTTCGGAGAAGACCCCGATATAGTGGCAACTCTTGCCGCGGCATATATAAAAGGACTTCAATCGGACGGCAGACTTATCGGCACCGCAAAGCATTTTCCCGGAGCCGGAATGCAGTTCTCCGACTCACATTTTGCGCTTGAAAAAACAAGAACGACAAAAGAGGAAATGGAAAATATCCATTTGAAGCCGTTCAAAAAGGCGATAGAAGCGGGCGTCGGCGGTCTTATGTGCAACCATGCCATATATGATATGTACGACGCGGAAAACGTTGCTACGCTTTCAAAGGCTGTCATGACCGATCTTCTTCGCGGTGAACTCGGCTTTGAGGGCGTTATGTATACCGACGCTATGGGTATGGCGGGTATGACCGAATCCGAAAAGAACTGCGGCAATCCGCACATGGGTACTATCCGTGCCATTACAGCGGGCTGTGACGTTATCCTCGGGCCCAACGACGCATGGAACGCTCCCGCAGGACTTGCACAGGCAGTTCGTGACGGTATACTTGACGAAGAGATAGTAAACAAAGCGTGCCTTCGCGTTCTGAAACAGAAATACGCGCTCGGACTTTTCTCGTCGGAAAAACGCGAAGATGTTCCGAAACGTGACGGCTGGTTCGTTGCCCGTGAGATAGCCAAGAAATCCGTGACGCTTATCCGTGACAGAAAAAATGCCGTTCCCATTGATTTTGAGGGTAAAAAGGTTATGGTCATGGAGCCCACGCACCCCGCAAACAGACTTAGCTTCGGACTGTATTCCAATATGACGCTTATCAAGGAGACGCTTGCGAAATATGTTCCGCAGGCGCAGCTCGCGCTGTTTGCGCCCGATGCGACCGATGAGCAGATAGAGGAACTCGCAAAACAGGCAAAAGCCGCGGATATCGTCGTTTTCGGTACGTCTTTCCGTTCACGCTCGGGACAGGTCGGACTTATGACCAAACGCCAGCTTGATGCTTTGAAAGCCGTTCATGCCGCAAACCCGAATATGATAGCGGTCGTTTCAAACCCCTATGTTGCGTCGCAGCTGCCGTTTGTGGATGAAATAGTTTGCTGCTACTCAACATCTTCCGTTGCGGTCGAAGCGGCTGTCGATGTAATAATAGGCAAGGAAAAGGCTCTCGGCGTTCTTCGTGAGACCATTCCCGAAGAGATGCACAACGAGGTCGAGATAGTTTTCCACGGATAATTTACAAACGACCTATTGACAAATCGCGATTTTAGTGATAGAATACACATATACAATGATAGAGGCGCATTTTGCAAACAGTAACCGTTTTCGGATAAGGCTCTCGCAGGGCTGAGGCGGCGAAAGGTGCGAATGCCGAGGACGGTTGCGGCGAAAGACCGATCCGGCAGTGTGAAATAAGATTTGCATTGCTGTCGCAGTTTTGCGGAGAGCTATCTGTTTGATAACCTGTTTCCTTTGATCTTTTAAAGGTCATCGGTCATTCGGATTTTTTCGGGCAGCGGCTTTCAGGCTTCTGCCCGTTATCTTTTTCGCGACGTCCCGATTTAAAAGTTCTGTAATACGGAGGATATCGTTATGAAAAACACAGTATTTACCGGAGCGGCGACCGCTGTTGTAACACCGCTGAACAAAAACGGCGTTGATTATGAAGCGTTTGAACGGCTTATCGAATGGCAGATTTCCGAGGGAATAGACGCTATCGTGGTCGCGGGCACAACGGGTGAGGGCTCGACTCTTACGGACGAGGAACACAGGCAGGTTTTGAAATTCGCGGTTGACAAAATCGCGGGCAGAGTTCCGGTTATCGCGGGCACGGGTTCAAACGACACCTCTTATGCCATTGACCTGACAAAATATGCCTGCTCGATAGGCGCGGACGCAATGCTTGTAGTTACGCCCTATTATAATAAAGCCACGCAAAACGGACTGATAAAAACGTTTACGGCAATAGCCGACGCTTCGACAAAACCCGTAATTCTTTACAATGTTCCGTCGAGAACAGGCTGCAATATTCTGCCGAAGACCTGCGCCGTTCTTGCCGAACACCCGAATATCGTCGCGATAAAAGAGGCAAGCGGCAACATTTCGCAGATAGCGGAGACCGCGGCTCTCGTAAAAGGAAAAATGGATATTTATTCCGGTAATGACGATCAAATAGTCCCGATACTTTCACTCGGCGGCAAAGGAGTTATTTCCGTTCTTTCCAATGTGTTTCCCCGCGAAACGTCGGAAATGTGCAAAGCGTTTTTCAGAGGAGAGACCGAGAAAAGCCGCGATATGCAACTTGATATGCTTGACCTGATAAACGCGCTGTTCTGCGAAGTTAACCCGATACCCGTAAAAGCGGCAATGGCGGCAATGGGTTACGGCGAAAACTTTTTAAGACTTCCTCTTACGCCGATGGAGCCCGAACACGAGGCAAATCTTCTCGCAATAATGCGCAAACACGGTTTGAATGTGTAAAAGCAAAAGAAACGGAGCATAAACGAATATGAAAATATTACTGAACGGTATTTGCGGAAGAATGGGCAAAGAAGTCGAAAAACTTGCGCTGACCGGTTATCGCGGCGCGGAACTTGTCGGCGGCGTTGACCCGAACGGAGAAACTGCAAGCGTTCCCGTTTTTGCGGATTTTGACAGCGTAAATGTTGATTTTGACTGCATCGTGGACTTCTCTTTCCACGCGTCCGCGCCCGCACTCTGCGAATACGCGAAAAAGGTCGGTAAGCCCGTTATTATCGCAACGACGGGGCACACCGACGAAGAAAAGAAAATTATAGAAGAAACCTCAAAGACCGTTCCCGTATTTTGGTCCGCGAATATGTCTCTCGGCATAGCGCTTCTTGCCGAACTTGCAAAAACCGCGGCAAAAACGTTCCCCGAAGCGGATATAGAAATAATCGAAAAGCACCACAACAGAAAGCTTGACGCTCCGAGCGGAACCGCTCTGTTGCTTGCGAATGCGATTAAAAAAGTCCGCGAAAAGGCGTTTTTCGTCCTCGGCAGAAGCGGACAGGGTAAGAGACAGGAAGACGAGATAGGTATTCACGCCGTTCGCATGGGAAACATTGTTGGCGAACATGAAATAATCATCGGCACGGACACACAGACCATAACCCTCAAACATGAAGCGTCGAGCCGTTCTCTTTTTGCGGAGGGCGCAGTCGCCGCCGCGGAGTTTATGATAGGTCGCGAACCGGGTATGTACGATATGAACGACCTTATTGCATTGAATGCTTAAAACAGGAGTGATATATTATGTTAAAGATAGGAATTTACGGTTACGGCAACCTCGGCAGAGGAGTTGAAGCGGCTGTTGCGCTCAACGACGATACCGAACTTGTCGGCGTATTCACGAGAAGAGATCCCGCAACTGTTAAGATCAGAACCGCGGGCGTAGGAGTTTATCATACCGACGAACTCGAAAAATTCAAAGATAAAATCGATGTTCTTATAATCTGCGGCGGAAGCGCCACGGACTTGCCCGAAATGACCCCCGCGCTTGCGAAGCATTTCAATGTTATCGACAGTTTTGACACCCACGCAAAGATTCCCGAACATTTTGAAAATGTTGATGATGCCGCAAAGATAGGCGACAATATCGCCCTTATTTCCTGTGGCTGGGATCCGGGGCTGTTCTCCCTCGCAAGACTTTATATGAACGCGGTTCTTCCCGTCGGACAGGATTATACATTCTGGGGCAGAGGTGTCAGCCAAGGTCATTCCGATGCGATTCGCCGCATAAAGGGCGTTAAAGACGCGAGACAGTATACCGTTCCCGTTGCGTCCGCAGTCGAAGCTGTCAGAAACGGCGAAGATCCCGTGCTGTCCACAAGAGAAAAGCATACCAGAGAATGCTATGTCGTTGCCGAAGAGGGTGCCGACCTTGCGTATATAGAAAACGAAATCAAAACCATGCCGAACTATTTCTCGGATTATGATACCGCGGTTCATTTCATTTCCTCCGAAGAAATGGCAAGAGACCACGCGGCGCTGCCTCACGGCGGCAGCGTTATCCGCTCCGGCAAAACCGGCTTTGACAAAGAGAACACCCACGTTTGCGAGTTCTCGTTAAAGCTCGATTCCAACCCCGAATTCACGGGCAGCGTGCTTGTCGCTTATGCCCGCGCGATTAAAAAAATGTATGACAGAGGCTGCCGCGGCTGTAAAACCGTTTTCGATGTCGCACCCGCCGACCTCTCCGCGCTTTCTCCCGACCATCTCAGAAAAATGATGCTTTAAGGAGTGTTAAAAATATGATTTGCAAAAATATCGGCGTTGAAAACGGAATCCTGACCTTTGCGGGCGTTCCGACCCCCGAACTCATCTCCGAATTCGGTTCGCCTCTTTATGTTATGGACGAACAACGCATAAGAGAAAACTGTCGCACCTATGCCGACGCGATGAAAAAATATTTCGGCGGCGATTCCTGCGCGCTTTACGCAAGCAAGGCGGCGTCCTTCAAAAGAATGTATCACATCGTCGCGGAAGAAGGCCTCGGCGCAGACGTTGTCTCCTGCGGAGAAATTTACACCGCGATGAAAGCGGGTTTCCCTCTTGAAAAAGCATATTTCCATTCAAACAACAAGACTGACGCTGATATAGATTTTGCCATTTCCAACGGCGTGGGCTACTTTGTCGTTGACAATGTCGAAGAACTTGACGCGATAGACCGCATCGCCGAAGAGAAAGGCGTTGTTCAGCCCGTTTTGCTTCGTCTTACCCCCGGTATCGACCCGCACACTTACGAAGCGGTCGCGACGGGAAAAGTCGATTCTAAATTCGGTTCAAGCATCGAAACGGGACAAGCCGAAGAGATCTCCGTTCACGCTCTTTCTCTCAAAAACATCGCGCTCAAAGGCTTTCACTGCCACGTCGGCTCGCAGGTTTTCGATTCGCAGGTATTTCTCGACGCTTCCGTTATCATGCTCGGCTTTATCATGAAAATGAAGCGTGACCACAGCTATGTGACCGAAATTCTCGACCTCGGCGGCGGCTACGGTGTCCGCTATGTGGACACCGACCCGCATCTCGACGTGGAGACGAAGGTCGCGCAGGTGGCGCAGGCCGTCCGCGCGGGCTGCGATGCCCTCGGCATCGCCATGCCGGAGATCCACATGGAGCCGGGGCGCAGCATCGTCGGTGCGGCGGGTATGACGCTCTACACCGTCGGCTCCGTCAAGCGGATCCCCGGGTATAAGAACTATGTCTCCGTCGACGGCGGCATGGTGGATAACCCGCGCTTCGCGCTCTACCGTTCGCAGTATACCTGCCTGCCCGCGGACCGGATGGAGGAAACGCGCGAGCTGGAGATGTCACTCGTCGGACGCTGCTGCGAAAGCGGCGACATCATCCAGGAGCACGTCCCCTTCCCCGCGACCATCCGGCGCGGCGACCTCGTTGCGGTGTGCACCACGGGCGCGTATAACTATTCCATGGCGTCAAATTACAACCGCCTGCCCCGCCCGCCGATCGTCATGCTGCGCGGCGGTGAGAGCTATATCGCCGTGCGCCGCGAGTCCTACGCGGATCTCTGCGGCAACGATCTGTAAATAGCACTCACTCCCTACGCATTTGCGCAGGGAGTGAGTTTTTTCGGGTGGATTGGTTATGGAATCGGCGTGTTCTTCCTCCGGTGGGGTACTTTCTTTCGCCGAAGAAAGAAAGTACCACGCC
>URFZ01000026.1 GCA_900547165.1 uncultured Eubacteriales bacterium | reverse complement strand
GTTAGGGCTTTGCCCGAAAAGGAAAAACCACCCGCTATGCGGGTGGATATTTATTATTCTGTTTTTAATTCAAAAGCAACTCAGCGGTTGCTCAAAGCCGCACCGTAAGCCGTCGCGTACTCCGAAAACTCGGGAACATGAAAATGTACGTCGTGAAGGTCTTCCACTTGTTTGCACAGTTCCCTTATATTCGGGAATTTTGAAAGATTTCCTATAAGGACTATATCTTTAAGTCCGACGGTCTGCGCCGCAAATACACTCATCATACCCACGGTCTGAAAAACCATGTTCACAAGTCCCGCCGCGATATCTTCTTTTGTGGAGAAATCAGTAACCTTTCCGAAATTGGCGGCTGTGACTTTTGACGGCATATATCCGTCTTCCGTCTTCGAAAGTTCGCCGACATAGAGGTCAACTTTGTCAAGGTCCCCTTTCAGCGCCATTTCCACAATGCTTTCATAATTACGAACATCAAGAAGTTTTGAGCCGAGACCGAGCAAAGTACCGCCGCCGACGCCCGTACCGCCCATGTGGCGGTTAACGCCGTTGCCCGCTTCGACAAACGCAGTGCCCGTTCCCATACTTACGATTATGGCATGGTCAAGCCCCGACATGGCAAGTCCTCCGAGACCTATGGACGTGAACTCGTTGACTTTATCGGTGGGTATACCGTAAAGTCCTTCACGAATATACGTTGAGCCGACGCCGGTGACCTTTATCTTATCTATATCTTCAAGCGTCAATCCCTCTTCGCTCAGATACTTGCCGAAAGCGCCGTAAACCGAAGTCAGCGGGTCGGTCGCTTTTACCTGCATGGGAGCAAGCATTTTACCGTTGCTGACGCAAACGATTTTTGTGGTGCTTCCGCCGACATCTATGCCGATTACGTTCATCAGAATCAGCCTTCCTTTTTACGAATATTTATAAGACGCAGTATAATGGGGCTGCAAACCATATTGACGCCGAGTTCAATCAGGAAATTGATACCGACAAAAGACAAAATGATATAAGAACCTACATTGGGACTGCCTGCCGCTTCCGCCCAAGATGTGATAGTGTCCATAAAGAACAGTTTGCAACCGAGCAGAAATACACCTGTGTTTACAATGGGAGCAACAATGGCAGAGCAGAAAACACCGAAATAGCCGTTGACTTTTGATGCGAGTTTATATACAAGCCCCGCCGCAAGTCCCGCAAGCGTTCCCTTTGCAAGAACGGTTATGATGGTTCCGGGAATATTAACGGTCAAAAACGCCGCAGCATCTCCGGAAAGAAGCACGGTAACGCCGAATGCAAAGCCGAGCCAAGAACTTGTTACGGGTCCGCACAGCGCCGCGCCTATAACTATGGGGAAAAGCGAAAGTGTAATGGAAAAAGGAAGGAACGGTCTTGAAACAAGAGCAACTATCTGCAAAACGACCGTGATTGCGGTCAGAATAGCGACCATCGTCAGATTCTTGGTAAAACTTTTTCCGTTTTTATTTGTGTTTGCCATAATATTTCTTCCTCATAAATGTGTTTATTTGAGAGAATTGAATATCATTCGTATTTCTATTATCTTTTCCTGAATTATCGTTTTTCCTGCAAAAAAAGACTGTCTCACGCGATAAAGCATGAGACAGATAACCTTTTCGACTTGATTACGCGTTGAACTGAGCGGCAAGCTTCGCTTTTTTGTTGGCAGCGGTATTCTTGTGCATGATACCCTTTGCAGCCGCTTTATCAATGATCTTGTATGCTTCGTTGAGAGAAGCCGCGTCCTTTGCCTCAATGCCGGCGTTAAGTTTTTTAAGATTCGTTCTCATCGCAGACTTGAAAACCTTGTTCTGCATATTTTTAGAGTTGGTAACCTTAACTCTCTTTTTTGCGGATTTAATGTTAGGCATGAATGTCACCTCCTGAAAAAAACACTTTCGTACTGACTTATTATATCAGAATATTGCTTAAATTGCAATACAAAAAATAAAATTTCCGTTTTTTTTCACTATTTCGCTATTACAAGTTTTTGGTCGCCGTTTTTCACCCAACCGAGTTTGCGCATTGCCAAGTCTATCGAGACGGTCAGAACAGCAGGAAGAACTATGCATATAAGCAGAAGTCCCAGCCAATCAAACCATGTTGCGGAATAGCCCGTGGAGACCCAACCCTGCCATACGCCGATAGGTCCCACCATACCGCAGGTGCCCATACCCGAGGAAATCGCGGGGCCGTTCATTTCCATTTTGAAAACCATTGTGGAAATGGGACCTGTTATCGCGGAGGCAAGCGTCGGAGCTATCCATATACGGGGATTTTTCATTATGTTGCCTATCTGCAACATACTTGTTCCGAGTCCCTGCGCGACAAGTCCTCCTACCTTGTTTTCGCGGAAACTTGCGCACGCAAAGCCGACCATCTGCGCACAGCAGCCCGCAACAGCAGCACCGCCCGCAAGTCCCGTAAGACCGATCGAAGCGCATATTGCCGCGCTGCTGACGGGCAGCGTAAGAAGTATACCCACGATAACGGAAACGATGATACCCATAACAAACGGGTGCTGTGTAGTCGCCCACATTATAAGTTTGCCGAATTCATTCGCAAAGCTGCCTATCGGGGGCGCAATGAATATGGCAAGCAGTCCGCCGACAAGAACCGTAACGGCGGGAGTGAGAATTATATCTATCTTTGTCTTTCCCGCAAGTAGATTTGCGAGAACTGCGGCTATGAGAGCGATAACAAAAACTGCAAGAGGTCCGCCCGCTCCTCCTTTGACGTTTGCTGCATATCCGACAGCAGCCATTGAGAATATAACGAGCGGCTGACATTTAAGGGAATATGCTATGGCGACCGCCATTGCGGGGCCTGCCATTGCGGAAGCAAAACCGCCGATGTCGTTAAGTATGCTCCAACCGGTAAGTGTTCCCAGAGTATTGATTATCGTTCCTATCAGAAGCGAGGCAAAAAGTCCCTGTGCCATCGCCGCCATGGGGTTGATAAAATACTTGTTGAAAAAGTTTTTCATACTATCTCTCCCCTTGTTTTCCGCTTGCGGAAAAACAATATAAATATTGTTTTTATAATAACATATCGCACAAAAAAATGCAACCGTTTTGGTATAAACATCACAGAAAATTGCCAATACTTGTTATGAGGTGATTTTAATGCAGATACGCACGGATATGGCGGCGGAACTCACAAAAGAATGCGGTTCTGTCCAAACAAGCGGAATAAGACAAAACGAATACGAAAAAAACGGAGTAAAAGTCAGCGTCACGGACATTTTATCGAACAGCGCGGAAGAAAAAACGGGAAAAGAAAAAGGTCGGTATGTCACGATATCTTTCGGTAAAGACGATTACGACGATACAAGCGTGGAAAACACCGTAAACGCGGCGAAAGAAGAATTTGAAGAGATATTCGGAAACAGAAAATCCACACTTGTGGTAGGGCTCGGCAACCCCGCGCTTACAGCAGATGCGATAGGTCCTAAAACAACAGAAAAACTTGTGGTCACACGCCATCTGAAAGGTCATGAGGGGTTCGATTCGCTCGGTCTCGGAGAAGTCTGCCAGATAACGCCGAACGTGTTGGGAAAGACGGGCATAGAGACCTCGGAACTTGTAAAAGCCGTTGTAAGTGCTGTTCACCCCGATGCGATTGTGGTCATCGACGCGCTTGCCGCCCGCGAAAAATCAAGGCTGTGCAAAAACATACAGTTGAGCAACACGGGCATTCGTCCGGGGTCGGGGGTCGGAAATCACCGTAACGCGCTTGACAGGCAAACGCTCGGTATTCCCGTATTTTCGATAGGCGTTCCGACAGTAATTGACCTGTCTGACGAAAAAAACGGCGGGCTTATAGTTACCCCGAAAGACATTGACCTTGCCGTTGAACGTTGTTCGGACGTGATATCGGGCTTTTTGAACAGGGTTTTTCACCCGAAGGCGGAAAAAGAAACTCTTTCAGTGTTCTTAAACTGCTGAAAGGCGCATATACTTTTCTGAGGTGTTAAAAATGCGGAAGTTTTTCAGCGTTATGAGAAATCCGAAAATAAATATTGCGGCGACTGCCGTATGTTTTTCCGCGCTGTCGGCGCTTCTGCTCGCAACGTCGGGCATGGATATAGTCGCGGATACGGGAATGAAGATAAAAGAACTTTCGGCAAACGTTTCGGCTGATTATAAAAAGTATGAAGGGACTGACGAAAATGCGAACAGGTTGGACAGGTACCTCTCGGAGAAGACAGATGAAAATGTCCCGTGGCTCGAAGGCGGCTATGTTACGGAGGAAGATGAAAAAAAAGGCGCGTATCCGATAGTCGAGAGATTTTCAAAAGGTGCGGATTACATGGATCACGCAGACGGTATATATGTCATAAACGAACATGATATAGACTTTGACATCTCCGAACTTCTGAAAAAAACGCCGCCCGCCATACCGAAAAAAGGCGTTGATGAACCGCAGATACTGATAGTCCACACTCATACCACGGAATGTTACCATTCGGGAAGCGCGGACAGTTACGATAAAAGCGAAACTTTCCGCACGCAGGATGCGGCGGAAAATATGATAAATATAGGCAATATTATCGAACAACGCTTGACTTCGGCGGGCTATTCCGTCATACACTCAACAAAGATACATGACCTCGATTACAATCATTCTTATTCGAGTTCTTATGCGGATATAACCGCGTACAAGCAGAAATATCCGTCGATAAAAGTGGTTTTGGACGTACACAGGGACTGTCTGCTTGCAAGCGACGGGACAAGATATAAGACGGTCACAACACTGAACGGAGAAACGAGCGCGCAACTGATGTTTCTGGTCGGTGCGGGAAATGCGACATATCGGTTCCCGACATGGCAAAACAATTTCGGGCTGGCAATGCATTTACAGGACACGGCAAACAAACTGTACCCGACACTGATGAGACCGATGATAGTCAGCAACAGCAGATTCAACCAACATCTGACGGAGGGCTCAATGCTGCTTGAAGTCGGTTCGGACGCAAACACAAAAGAGGAAGCGGAGCGTGCCGCGGACTATTTTGCGGACGTCATGATAACCTATTTTGACGGAGAACAATAATATACAACGTATAAAAGCGGCTTGCCACGGATATTTGCGTGACAAGCCGCTTCTGCTTGGAACACTAATTTTTTCTGCAAGAAAACAGAGCCGTTCCGACGCATATCCCGACACAGGCGCCGAGACTTGCAAACAACCCGAAGTTATCCGCAAAATACCCGACGCTTTCAAGCATCGGGTATTGAGAAGTTTTATTTGATTTGACAGAAAATACAGAAACTTCACGTTCGTGAATTCATTGTTTGTCAGCTTCGTTTTCTATCGGTTTGAGAAGACAATGCACAACGTATCTGCCGGAAGCGCGGCTGTACTCGCAAGTCGAAAGCGTCAGTATTTTGTCCCCCGCAGCATATTCAACGTCACAGGAAAAATCGGAACGGGCTTTCATTTTGTTAAAATACGCAGTCATATCATCGTCGCGGTCAAACTCACGGCTGTAACTTTCCTTATCGGTGTCCGTGGTTTTGTAAGCGGAGAAAACTTCGAGACGGTAGTTCACGTCCTTTGTAAACAGATATATGTACGGGTGTTCCTCATAATATCCGTTCTTTGAATAATTAAGCAGGCACGCGAACATAGTTCCGTTTTTCATATTATGTCCGAATATGAACGAACGGGCGTCCGAAAGGTCTTTTGAATTTGCTGCGTCAAGAAAGAGTGTGCCGCTGTTGTTGTATCTGCCGTCTATCAGGTGACGCAGATACTGCTCATTGTTTTTTCCCTTAACAATCGGATAATTGAGAGGTGTCCCCTCGCAATATATCCATGCAAAAATATCCTTATTCTGCTTTGCGAGTTCGTCAAAGTCTATATCAACGGTAATATCGGTCTTATTGTCGTCGGAAGCGGGAACCTCGATTTTTTTAACGACGAGATCAGCAACGGCTTGAAACGCGTCCTTGCTTTCATTGTATTCATTCTGAATGATTATGATATTATACACGCAAAATCCGATAATGCCGAGTAATACAGCCATAATGAGAACAAAAACTATCCGCAGACCTTTTCCGCTCTTTTTTACAGTTTTGTCTTTCATACTTTATCTCCAGTATCAATCTTTGCGAAGCGAACGCAAGAGAGCAATTTCTTTTGCGTAGCCGTCAAGTTCGTTCGGCGTTTCAAGACAGAATACACAGTTTCGGAGCGCGGGGTGATTTATTATTCTTTCAAACGATTTTTCGCCTATATGACCGAGCCCTATCTTTTCGTGTCTGTCCTTATGGCTCTCAAAGCCGAATTTGGAGTCGTTCAGATGTACGGCTTTCAGGCGGTCAAGTCCGACGATGCGGTCAAACTCTTCAAGAACGCCGTCAAGGTCGTTGACTATATCATATCCGCCGTCGTAAACATGGCAGGTATCAAGGCAAACACCGAGCAATTCGGGATGTTTAACGCCGTCTGTGATACGTTTCAATTCCTCGAATTTTCCGCCTATCTCACTGCCCTTGCCCGCCATCGTTTCAAGCAGAACCGTGGTCTTCTGTTCAGGGAAAAGAACTTCGTCCAAAAGGTCGCAGATAAGTTTTATACCAACGTCCACGCCTTGTCCGACATGGCTTCCCGGATGAAAGTTATAATAATTACCCGGAACTTTTTCCATTCGCTTCAAATCGTCCGCAAATGTAATACGGGCGAACTCGCGTATTTTTTCGTCCGCGGAGCACGGGTTGAGCGTATACGGCGAATGCGCAACTATCTTCCCTATCGAATATTCCGAGCAAAGACAATGGAATTCGGCAATGTCCCCGTCCGAAATATCTTTTGCCTTTCCGCCGCGCGGATTGCGGGTAAAGAACTGAAACGTGTTTGCGTTTATCGAATGAGCGGTCTTTGCCATTGCGGAAAACCCACCCGAACTCGAAAGATGACAGCCTATATAAAAATCGGTCATATTATTCTCCGTCTTTTTCCACTTCGCCGTGGACGATTATTTTACCCTCGGAATCGAGAAGATTTTTCATCGCTTTCTTTGTTCTGACCTCGCTGACGATATTTGTCACGCCGACAACCATCATCAGTATGCCCGAAAGAATGAAAACTGCGTTTTTAAACAGTTCGGGAACGACGGCAACGATTATACCCGCCGCGATAAGAAGAACGGAAATAACGACTTCAAACCATCCCGAATGCTTTTTCAGGCGAAGAAGATCAATGCCCTGCTGAAAGCGGACTATACCGAAAACGGCTATGCCGAAGCCGATAACCATGCGGATAATGCCCACAAACTCAGCCGCTCTGAAACAGATGATAACCCCCGCACACAGCGCAACAAGTCCAAAAACAAGCCCGAAACCGTTGCCCACAGGCGTTTTGATATAAATTATCACAGAAATAAGCGCATACATAAAAAGCGCACCCGCGATAACGTAACTTATGGCAACTTCCCTGATAATATTCGGATTAACGGTAAACAAAAAGCCGAACGCCACAAACGCAAGAGAAGCGATAAGCATGGGCTTATTCAGAGATCTGAAAAAATCTTTCATATTCAAACTCCTTTGTCAGACAGCATTATATTGATATTATATTTATTATATACCATTTTTTCATTTTTTTCAATACCCCGCACAAGAAAAAACGACCCTCCGCCGAAACAGCGGAGGATATTCTCCGTTTTATCGAAATACGCTAAACGGTAAGTTGCCTAAAACTCCTATGATTTAAACAGTATATTATTATCAAAGCCATTCCGTTCATTTCTATCATTCTTTGTTGATATGATTACAGCGAGACATTGCAACATCACATTTTCCGTCAACCATAAGTTCAATAGCCTTACAAGCATTTTCGATAACTTCAAAAAGCAGCGGTGCCATTTTATCTTCAAAGTCCGAAACAACCCATTTTTCCAAAGCAACACCTTCCGGTGGAATACCTGCACCGATTTTCACTCTGGCAAAATCTATGCTTCCGAGCGATTCGATGATACTGTTTAAACCTTTGTGTCCTCCTGACCTGCCGCTCAACCGTATTCTTAAACTTCCGATTGAAAGCGAAATGTCATCGGCAATAACAATTAAATCGGTGAGATGGAGTCCGAGTGCTTTTATTATTTGCGCAACAGCCTCCCCGCTTTTATTCATGTATATTTGCGGTTTAACAAGCATACATGAAGCATCACCTATTTTGCCGTACCCTATCAGAGAATCAAATTTAGATTCATTTATTGCTATGGAATGTTTTGAAGCCAACCGATCCATACAAATAAAGCCTATATTATGTCGATTATTTAAATGCCTTTCTTCCGGATTTCCTAATCCGACAATAATCCATTCAACATTTTTCATATCGCGCATCCGGTTATAAAACGTCTAAATTACTCGGCACAAGTCCATGTCATAATATTTTATATAAAAACTCTCCTGTTTTTTAGCAAATTCGAACTGTAACTTCTCACTTTTATCAATCATAACAGCGGTTTTTAAGTTGTTCAACAAAAGCACATACGCTTCGCCGCAATCCGATTTTTGAATCGAATTTTTTGTTGCCGCTATTGATAAGAATAAATCTTTCATATATTGATATTAAAACTATTATATACCATTTCCTCATTTTTTTCAATACCCCGGAGCAAGAAAAACGGTTCTCTTCCGAAACAGAGGAGAACCGTTCAATGAAAGAAAGATAAAAAACAAACAGGCGGTTTTATGACTGATCCGCCGTCGCCGCAAGAAATATCCGACAGACCTCTTCTACCGTTCCCGAACAAGAAACGAAAAGAGCAGAACCGAACGCGCACGCGACCGTAACGCACAAGACGATATTCCCGTAAACCATAAAATAACACGCGGATAAACGAAAAAAAACGCAGGCGCTGCGATAAAATCACGCAAAAGTTTCAAGATAAGCGTCCGCTATCGCGTTCCAAAGAACGGGACCGACAAGCCCGTCGGGAACAAATCCGTATTCGCTTTGAAAAGAGGAAACGGCGTGCTTTGTCTTTATGCCGAAATAACCCGTTACTTCCGTGGCGGGAACGCCTTTATCAAACTGCGCGATCCTGACAAGGTATTCCTGCAAAAGACGAACATACGGTCCCTCAAAGCCTTCTCTCAAGAAAGTGCCGGGAAAAAGCGCTGCTTCTCCGCTTTGGAATGTCGGCGGCGCGGCGGCGATTATATCGTTATAGGCGTCGCGCAAAGCGTTTCTTGTTGCCCTGCCGACTATTCCGTCCTCGGTCAAGCCCGAATAACGCTGGAACGCAAGCACCGCATTTTTCGTTGCGGCACCGAAATAGCCGTCTATGCTTATATTCGGGATATAATCGTTATAAAGACCTATCGTCGAAAGATAATACTGCAAAACCTTTACTTCAAGGCCTCTGTCCCCTTCGCGCAAAGTGTCCGAAAACGGCGTGAGAACGTCGTTCAGCGTCACGCCCTCGGAATCTATATCCGCAAGACGTTTGACCGCCGCCGCGGTGTAAGCGATTCTGTACCATGTGGCTTTTCCGACATATCCGACGGTTTCTATCGAAAAAATACGCTGAAACGCAAGCACCGCCTGTTCGGTTTCGGGACCGAATATGCCGTCCGGGTTGGGGATTCGCGGAATTGCGGGATAATTAACGGCAATTCGGTTCAATCGGACTTGAACGGCATAAACGTCGTTGCCGAGATCTCCGAGACGTAACGGTGAACCGGGGTAGGACGGGATATTAACCTTGACGGGAGCGTTTCGGACAATCTCAATATCGTCCCCGTAATAGTATTGAAGCATTTCATAAGGCGTATATCCCTTGTTGGCAAGCGTCACGGTGCCCCACTGAGAAAGTCCTCTGCAAGTGACGGTCGTTCCATTGCAATACTGTGCAAAAAGAGGGTCAATATTTCCCTGTCGGCGAATGTAGTCATTAAATATATCGTCAACTATGTCGCTGATGTTGCCGAATATCTCCCTGTCTTTGAAAAAAGCCTGATCGTACTGCGTGTTGCTTGTGATGTCGAAATTATACCCCTGACTTCTGTACCATTCCGTATATATTCTGTTCAACGTGAATGTAACGATAGCGTAGATATTTGCTCGGAGAGCCGCCTCGGGCCAAGTGGGATAGAGTTCGCTTGAAGCAACGTTTTTTATGTAGTCGATAAAGTCAACCGTCACGTTCTGCGCATTTGACGACGGAGAGCCGAGATGAACGACGACCGTCTGCGGAACATAAGGTGTCAAAGATGCCATATCCGTCGCCTCCTTTAAAGCGGGAATCCCGGGGTATCGGTCGTGGTTTTTCCGCCGCCCGCAGCGGGAGCCAGCGAAACAGGCTGTATGGAAAGAATGCCCTCAAACACGGGAACTTCGGTTATGTTCACCTCGTCGTAACCGGGAAATTCGACATCAATGCTGTATCTGTAATACGGTCTGACATTGCCGCCGGGGGTCTGCGAAAGGTCGCGGCTCGGCGCGGGGACGGACACAATCGGCGTATTGCCCGAAAGGTCGGTTTCGTATTCGGTATAAAAGTCTATTCCGTTTTCTCCGCTTGAAATCGTGACTTTGCAGCCCGGCAGAGGAACTGCCTGCTGTGCGGTCGAGACGGCGACCTTGATAAAGCCAGTACCCGTTCCCTGTGCCTGCGGAGGTCTGTCGTCGCGTTCCGTTTGAGTTGAAGCCGAACCTCTCGAACGCATATTGTCCCCGCTTCCGTTTTCCGACGGCGGAACGTCTTCGATATTCGGCAACGGGCTCATGGGAAGCGTCGGTTCATCGGCAAGAGGAGAATTTTCGGGAGGAATATTCTCTTCTTCAAGATGAACTATCTCTTCGCGTTGTTCCCCTGCCGAGGCTTCGTTTTCCGACAACTCGGAAACGTTTGTTTCATTTCCGATACGATGTTCGGAAACTCTGTCTCTTTCAAACTCCGACGGTTCAATGCTTCTTGTATTGCCCGAATACGAAAGCACGGTCGGCGCGTGCGCACGGTAATAATTCATCAGTTCATTTTCGTATTTTTCCGACAGTCGCTTAAAATCATCTTTTTCCTGCGCCATAAATCTACCTCCAAAAAACATTTTCTCTGAAACATACTATGCAAAAGGACAAAAAAATAGCACACCGCAAAATGATATGCACCTCCATAAGTGTCTAACTTTTGGGGTGCATATCAAAAACGGTGTGAGTTTCTTTACACAATATTATTTTCTTCTCGGGCGGGTGCGCTTGTTATCTTTGAAATCGCTCAATTTATCGCCCGATTCTTTCATAAACTTCGATATCATATCATCAAAAGACTGCGGTTCAGGGGGCCTTTTTTCCCTTACAAGCGCAGGTGCGGGTGCGGAACTTCTCGGACACGGCTGTTCTTTTTTTGCCGTGTCGTCCGCTTTTTTTATGGAAAGATTTATTCTCTTTTTGTCATCAATACTGATAACTTTGACACGAACTTCCTGCCCTACCGCAAGAACCTCGTTAATGTCTTTGACAAACCCGGACGAAACCTCGGAAATGTGAACAAGCCCGCTTTCTCCGTTTTCAAGTCTGACGAACGCGCCGAAAGGCATTATCTTCGTCACTTTTCCGACAGCAATATCTCCGACCGCAACTGCCATATAGGGTTTTTCCTCCGAATTCCGACGGTTTTTTCCGTCACTTCCTTATTATTTCCCCGAATCGGGAGAGACGTAAACTTTCTCGTCGCCCTTGCCGTAACCGAGGTCTTTTTCCGCAATATCCTGCTTAAAATCCGCCTCGTTCGTGGGATCGAGAATTTCTTTCATCTCATCATTTTTCATATTTTGCTCTTTGATCGCGTTTTCAACATCCGCATTTGATTTTTCGCTTGCGGAATTGGTCGCCATCATCGTAACAACGCCGATAACGAGCGCAACAACGACGACAATAAGAACCGCTCTGACAACAAATACCGATTTCAACATCTTTTTTACCTCTTATCGGAAAAAAACTATGTTTTCTTTTTTTTCTTTTTAATAAATCGTTTTATAAGGCTTCCCAACGTCAGATACTCGCAAAGCCAGCCGATAAAGACCGTCAGCAACACGAATAATCTGATCTCACCGTCACAAAAAACAAACGTAAATACAAAAAAGGCAACGGCGGAAAGCAAAAAATATACGGAATCCGAAAAAAACAAAAGAAGCGAAGACGGAGGCTTGAACAACCGCAAAGCGGAAAGCCCCGTATAAACCGCTCCGAGAACGACTCCGAAAATCAGGGAATAAAGAAACAGCAGCAACTGAAAAGAATTGTCAAACCCCATCAGCCAAAGACCTTTTCGCGAAAAGATTTTTTTCCTCTCGCCCTGCCCGTATACGCAACACTCGAAAAAGAACCCGTTGCGCTGACCTCCCCTGTCTCGGAAGAAAGATCCGTTACGGTCATGCCTTTGCCCCTGACGCAAAGATGACCGAGGCAGGTATCAAGTTCTATCCTCTCCTCGTTGAACGACGTTATTTCGGTAACACCGCTCACCGTCAGTTTTTCTCTGTTTTCAAGAACAACAGAACTTGCAATACTTTCTTCCGTCATACGCATTCACCTCGTTAAAAGGTATGACGCAGACGAAAGTTTTATGCGTTTTTCTCATCAACAACACGGTACATCGACGCGGCGTCCGATTTCAATGCGTGTTCCGCAACCGAAACGACTTCGACGCTGACGGTCTTGTTGCCGAAAGTTATTTCAATCACGTCTCCCTCTTTAACATCGCAAGCGGGTTTTGCGGTTTTTCCGTTGACCTTGACTCTTGCACCGTCCGAAGCCTCTTTTGCGACGGTGCGCCGTTTGATGAGGCGGGAGACTTTGAGAAACTTATCCAATCTCATAAGCAATACCGATAAAAAGACAGTTTCCTATGCACCCAATGCGGTGGGTGCATAGGAATTATCATACGTTAATAATTGATTACTTTACGCTGTCTTTAAGAACTTTTCCTGCTTTGAATACGGGAACTTTGCAAGCGGGAATTTTGATGGTCGTTTCGGGGTTCTGGGGATTTCTTCCCTCTCTCTCGGCTCTTTCACGAACTTCGAAGCATCCGAAGCCTACTATCTGGACCTTTTCACCCTTTTTAAGAGAATCGGTGATGATGTCGAGAGTTGCTTCAACCACCTCAGCCGCTTCTTTTTTTGCGATACCGCACTTTTCAGCAACGGCAGCAATCAAACCATTCTTGTTCATAACAAAAATCTCCTTTGATATATTAAAAATTTTTTGTTTCAAAAAATCCCTTTATGGTTAATATTTTACACTAAATCTCCGCATTTTTCAAGGCTTTTTCTATTTTTTCTTCACAACTTGCTTGATTTCGTTCATTGTGACCAATTTTAAGATGAATAATAGTGCAATATACACAACTGCCCCTGCCGCAATTGAGGGAAAAAGCGCGATTTTTTGGGATATTCCCCACATAACAAACAGTTTAAGAGTACCCCATGCCGCACCGAAACAGGCAATGCCCGCGAAAAACGGTTTGAGCAAAATATCTATAAAGTTCGGAACAAAACCGAGGTATTTCTTTATATAGACAAGATTGATGATGAACATGACCGGGTACGCGATGTTCGTGGCAACAGGTGCTCCGTATATTCCGAGAGGTTCAAGAAGAAGAAATGTCAGAATACTTTTGAGAATAACGCCGACAACCGTTGAAACGACTGTCTGATATGCCTTGCCTATCGCTTGAAGCATATAAGTTGTTACGTTTGTAAAGCCGACGGCGACAAGCGAAAGCGAAAGAATCGAAAGCAGTTCGCCCGCAAGAGGTGTTGACCCCGAGAAAATAAGTTGAATCGTCGGCTGCGAAACGGCGC
This sequence comes from uncultured Eubacteriales bacterium, assembly GCA_900547165.1. Taxonomy (GTDB): domain Bacteria; phylum Bacillota; class Clostridia; order Oscillospirales; family UBA644; genus UBA644. The sequence continues at coordinate 3,609 of URFZ01000026.1, read as the reverse complement.
TCAGCCCGAGTGCACACGCAAACGCGATTATAGACGAATATTTCAGCGCAAGGTTTCCCGTCCTCTTAACAAGCACGGAATCTTTTTTTGCAAACGCCGCCGAAATGGACGGAACAAGGCTGACGCCTATCGTTATAATGAAGAACGACGGCAGATTGAATATTGCGGTAGCCTTTGTCGAATATGCGCCGTAAGCCGCCTGTGCCTCGACCTCGGGCATAAGCGTTTTGAGGCGGTTGATTATCACGGTCGTATCGATAAGCCCCATCAACTGCACGGTTATGGAAGAAAGTGCAACGGGCAGCGCTATCATCATAAACTCTTTCATCAGAGTTTTCGGCGGAGTTCCCTCGTCCGCCATGAATTGAGCGACCGTTATTCTGTAATCTTTGTTTCTGAATATATAGCGCAGGAACATATAAAGGCACGAACCGAAAGCGCCGAGAGAAACGCCCGCTATCGCGCCCGCAACGATTATGTGTGCGGGATAGCCGTTTTTCTGCAAATATGCCGCGATACCGACGCCCGCAACAAGTTTTATCATCGCATCGACAAAGTTCGACACGGAAGTCGGTTTCATATTATTATAACCTTGGAAAAATCCTCGGTAAACCGAAACGACGCTGATGAAAAATACCGACGGCATTATCAGAAGCATACAATAATACGAATCGTCATTGTTGATAAACTGCGCTATCGGTCTTGCAAATATCATTCCGAGCGCCGTAACCGCGGCTCCGAACGCAACAAAGATGACCGTAACGTATTTTATCAGTTGTTTTACGTCTTTATATTTCCCGAGCGCAAGAGCTTTGGAGACCATTGCCGAAATGGCTATTGGAATGCCCGACGTCGCAAGCGAAAGCAGGAACGTATAAACGGAATACGCGGCGCTGAAATGGCTCATCGCGGCGTCGTTTTGGTCAACAAGTCCCGTTACTCCGACACGGAAGACAAGTCCCGATATCTTAACAAGCAAGCCCGAGAACGAGAGCATAAGAGCGCCTAAAAGGAAGCCCTCTCTTTTTCCCGATTTCCCCATATCACACGCCTCTCTTTTCAAGAAACCGTTTTATCAGTTTAACAGAATTTGCAACGGCAAATTCAAGAAAATCGCCGAAGCTGCCGAAGGCGGAGTCGTCCCCGTTGTCCGAAACGGCTCGAACGACGCCGAAAGGAATGCCGTTGAGCAGACACGTCTGACCTATCGCGGCACTTTCCATTTCAACGACGGAAGCACCGAATTCTTTGCGGATACGCCGCGCCGTCGCGGTTGAGCTGACGAACTGATCGCCGGTTGCCACGATACCCTGCGTAACGGTTATCCCATCGATTTCTTTTGCGCAGTCAAAAAGTTTTTCGCGAATCCCGTCGTCGCATTTCATCAGCGGAGTTTCGAAGTTGCACACCTGCCCTTTTGCGTAGCCGCGTTTTTCACAATTGAAGTCATGCTGAACGACGGATGTCGCAACAACGACGTCGCCCGGCTTCAGAGACGGGTCTATTCCACCGCCGACGCCGAGGTTGATAACCGCGTCCGGTTTATAAAGAAGAATGACCGATTGCGCGCACACCGCGGCGTTGACCTTACCCTCGTAGCTGACAGCGCAGATAATTTCATTTTCCTTATATTTGCCCGAATATATATCCGAGCCGCCGATCTTTTTCTTTTCGGTTTTATCAAGAATATCTATAACAGCTTCGATTTCAGAACTCATTGCGCTTATAATTGCGATTCTCATTTTTGTTTCCCCCATAAATGCTTTTGCTATTATACCATAAATATATATAAATTGCAAGCCCGAAAATATGATATATAATTAAGATGATGATTTTCTGCCGCTTTTTTGGTGTTTTTGATGTTTCGATATTGCTTTATCCACGTTTCCGATACGGACTGCCCGCAGCGGTCGGCTTTTTTGCAAATTTTTTCCGTATATATTGAAATACGCTCTTTGATGTGTTAAAATTATCTGTAAAGGAACAGTCGTTCCGAAAAGAAAAAAAACGGAGGCATCGAAGAATGACAACATTTACTCCCGCAGACATACTTTTACCCGCAGACGGACTTGAATACATGAAATGGGCGGTTGTCGCCTGCGACCAGTATACATCCGACGAAAACTATTGGAAGAAGACGAAAAGACTTGTCGCAGACGCGCCATCTACCCTTTCGATGACTCTGCCCGAAATATATCTTTCAAAAAAGGGAAAAGAAAAAAGAATAGCGGAAGTTAACGCAAAAATGAAAGAAAATCTCGAAACGGGCAAATTCAAAACAATTGTCAACTGTTTTATTTATCTTGAACGGACACTTTCCGACGGAACCGTGAGAAAAGGACTTATAGGAAAACTCGACCTCGAAGATTATTCCTTTGAAAAGGGAGCAAAAACACTTGTCCGCGCGACGGAAGGAACGGTTCTCGAACGCATTCCGCCGAGAGTTGAGATAAGAAAAAACGCGCCGATAGAGTTTCCGCACGTCATGATACTTATCGACGACCCCGAAAGAACGGTTATAGAACCGCTTTCGCAAAAACGGTCGGATTTCGCACCTCTTTATGACTTTGACCTTATGAACAGAAGCGGTCACGTCAAGGGTTGGATAGTTCGCACCGACGCCGCGCAAAACGCGATGAAAGCGCTTGACAAACTCGGAAGCAAGACGGTTTTCAACAAAAAATACGGTTTCAAAAGCCGCAAGCCGCTCGTATTCGCGGTAGGCGACGGCAACCATTCTCTGGCAACGGCAAAAACGTGCTGGAACGAGATAAAGAAAACGCTTACGCCCGAAGAAGCGGCGGTACATCCCGCAAGATATGCGCTTGTCGAAGTGGTAAACCTGCACGACGATTCGCTGAAATTCGAGCCCATTCACAGAGTTGTTTTCGGCGCGGACGCTGCAAAAATGACGGTTGCTTTGGCAGGATTTTTTAAAGATATTTTCATAGCACCGAAGCCGCCGAAAGACATAGCGGGCAGACAAGTTTTCGTAATGCTTTCAAACGGCAACAAACAGTATGTTTCCGTCACCGACGAAAAATCAAATCTCACGGTCGGCTCGCTGCAAGCATTCCTTGACGAGTATCTGAAAAAAGAAACGGGAACCGTCGATTACATTCACGGTGACGAAGAGGTCGAAAGACTCTGCAAAAATCCCGAAAACATAGGATTTCTGCTTCCGACTCCCGCAAAGGACGAACTGTTCAAAACAGTCGTGCTTGACGGTGCGCTTCCGAGAAAGACTTTTTCCATGGGACACGCGCAGGACAAAAGATTCTATCTCGAAGGAAGAAAAATCAGATAAAAGTCTCCGCAAGCTCGATGGATCAACAGAGCATTTTACGGAGCTATATCTTGGACAGCCCTATGAACGGGACGCAAATGACTTTGCGTATGAGAAGGTGAAGGAGCTTTTAGGAGATTCCCCGGAGCTTCAGGAGCTCCATGCATTCTGGACACCGAAAAAGCCGATAGCAGATCAGGTGTATGAAGAACTGTACCGACAGATTGATGATATGATAGGAGAAGCAAGTTGTGAAGCATACGCAGGGGGATAATCCGATGATTGAGCTGCGAGCCATCAGTGAAGATAACTTCAGAGAATGC
>URFZ01000025.1 GCA_900547165.1 uncultured Eubacteriales bacterium | reverse complement strand
CGTTAAAACGGCAGGAGCGGCGGCTTTTGAAAAAAGGTCGCAATTTGAGTGGTACCGCGGATATTTTTCCGTCTCAAAGTTTTCTTTGGGACGGATTTATTTTTTTAGTGAGTAAATAATAAATATTATCATATACGGAGGCTGAAATGAAAGAACTCGACAAAACATACGACCCGAGTAATTTCGAAGACAGAATTTACGATTTTTGGGTAAAAAACGACTATTTCAAAGCAAAAGTAGACAAGACGAAAAAGCCGTTCACCATAGTTATCCCGCCGCCGAACATAACGGGACAACTGCACATGGGACACGCGCTTGACAACACCATGCAGGATATTCTTATCCGCTACAAAAGAATGCAGGGATATTCCGCGCTTTGGCAGCCGGGAACGGACCACGCAAGCATTGCGACCGAGGTCAAAGTTGTTGAGAAGTTGAAGAGCGAGGGCATCGACAAAAACGAGATAGGCCGCGAAGAGTTCCTCAAACACGCATGGGCGTGGAAAGAACAATACGGCAATCGCATAATAAACCAACTTAAAAAACTCGGTTCTTCCTGCGACTGGTCGCGTGAACGCTTCACCATGGACGAGGGTTGTTCCCGCGCCGTTGAAGAAGTATTTGTCAATATGTATAACAAGGGGCTTATCTACAAAGGCTCCAAGATAATCAACTGGTGCCCCGTTTGCCACACGTCCATATCCGACGCGGAAGTCGAATACGAGGAGCAGCACGGTCATTTTTGGCACATCAAATACCCTGTTGTAGGCGAAGACGACCGTTATCTTGAATTTGCGACGACACGTCCCGAAACGATGCTCGGAGATACCGCCGTTGCGGTTCACCCCGACGACGAGAGATACAAAGACCTTGTCGGCAAAACGGTCAAAGTTCCGTTTGTTGACAGAGAAATACCCATTATTGCAGACGAATATGTTGAAAAAGACTTCGGAACGGGCGTTGTAAAGATTACCCCGGCGCACGACCCGAACGACTTCGAGGTCGGCAAACGCCACAACCTGCCCGAAATCAACATCATGAACGACGACGCCACGATAAACGAAAACGGCGGTAAGTTCGCGGGCATGGACAGATATGCGGCAAGAGCGGAGATTGTCAAAGAACTCGACGAGATGGGCTTGCTTGTTCGCATAGAGGACTATACGCACAACGTCGGCACACACGACCGCTGCAAGACCGTTATCGAGCCGATGATAAAGAAACAGTGGTTCGTCAAAATGGACGACCTGATAAAGCCCGCAGCGGCGGCGGTTCGCAACAAGGATATCAAACTTGTTCCCGAAAGACTTGAAAAAACATATTTCAACTGGACGGACAATATCCGCGACTGGTGCATATCGCGTCAACTTTGGTGGGGACACAGAATACCTGCATATTACTGTCCCGAATGCGGAGAGATCGTTGTATGCAAATCCAAAGACGCACCGACCGTATGCCCGAAATGCGGACATCACGGAATGACGCAGGACGAAGATACGCTCGACACATGGTTCAGTTCTGCGCTTTGGCCGTTCTCGACGCTCGGCTGGCCCGACAAAACGCCCGAACTCGATTATTTCTATCCGACAAGCGTTCTTGTTACGGGTTACGACATAATCTTCTTCTGGGTCATCAGAATGATATTCTCGGGCTACGAGAACATGGGCGAAAAGCCGTTTGACACGGTTCTGTTCCACGGACTTGTAAGAGACTCGCAGGGACGCAAAATGTCCAAGTCCCTCGGCAACGGTATCGACCCGCTCGAAGTTATCGACAAATACGGTGCGGACGCGCTCCGTTTCACATTGATAACAGGCAACGCGCCCGGCAACGATATGCGTTTCTATTGGGAAAAGGTCGAAGCAAGCAGAAACTTTGCCAACAAAATTTGGAACGCCGCAAGATTTGCGATGAACTATCTTTCGATAGACAAGATAGAATTGCCCGAAAAACTTGAAATTGAAGACAAGTGGATATTGAACGAACTGAACGCGACGGTGAAATCCGTTTGCGAAAACCTCGATAAATTCGAACTCGGCATCGCGGCGCAGAACCTTTACGATTTCATCTACGACAAACTCTGTGACTGGTATATAGAACTTGTAAAGCCGAGACTTTTCGAAACGAACGAGGACAAGGAAACGAACCTTTCCGCGCAGAACGTTCTCTGCTTTGTGCTTGAAAAAACGCTGGCGCTGCTTCACCCGTTTATGCCGTTCATAACAGAGGAAATATGGCAGTCGCTGCCTCACGAGGGTGAAGCGCTGATGATAAGCCGTTATCCCGAATATTCCGACGCGCTCTGCTTTGAAACGGACGCGAAAGAGATGGAAAACGTTATGGCGCTTATCAAGGAGGTTCGCAAGACGAGAAAAGCGATGAACGTTCCCGGAGCAAAGAAAACGACGCTTCACATCGACACAAGGAACGAGAAAGCGTACAAGGACGGCGAAGCGTTCATTAAGCGCCTTGCATCCGCCGAAAAGGTTATTATAGGCACGGTTGACCCGCAGGGCATGGTTCAGGTGATAACGCCCGACGCAAACGCATATATGCCGCTCGGGGAGCTTATCGACAAGGAAAAGGAAACGGCGCGTCTTGAAGCGGAGATAGCAAAGATACGCTCAGAGATAGAACGTGTTGACAAGATGCTTTCCAACCCCGGCTTTGTTGCAAAAGCACCCGAGGCAAAGATAAACGCAGAAAAGGAAAAGAGAGAAAAGAATATAAAACTCCTTTCCGAAACCGAAAAAGCGCTTGAAGACATTAAAAACATCTGATAAACAGCATAAACCAAGTCCCCGACCGAGGTCGGGGACTTTACTTATTTATCATATTGTCTAATCGTTTTCCGAAAGAGTGTTCACGACCTCGGGCATGGGCTTCTTTTCCGCAAGTTCCGCACCGTAACGGCACAGAAGAGAGCCGATGATGAACATAACGCCGAAAGAAAACGAACCGAGAGAACCTGTGCTGACTTTTTCGGCGTTTTCAAAGATGCGTACCGCAATCGTCTGCCAGACGGTGGCTATAACGGAATATCCCGCAGAAATCGCCAGCGCAAGGATACCGAGACGCAAAAGTTCTTTTGCGCCGCCGAGAGTGAACGGCGTTCCCGCCCGCAATTCACGTTTGAAATAAACTTCCGCGAATTTTGCGAGAACCGCCTCGCAGGCGCAGGCAATCGCGCCGATAACCATCGCGCTGTACATTGAACCGAGACTCATTCCCGCCTCTTTTTCAATAAGACCGTGAAGCGTAAAACCGTCGAACTTTAAAATCTCCGCGCTTCCCGCAAGGAACGGAACGGAGATAATGCAGCAGCCGAAGCCGACACAACAACAGATAAACACTATTTTGCTGAGAATCATTCCGATTTTGGAAAGGACCTGAATTGCTTTTAATGATTTCATTTTTTATGCTCCTTATTTAATTTTTTCAAATGTAACGTTTCCGCATTTCATCGCGATTTTCGCAACTTTCCAACCGAACCGTTCAAGATTTTTTTTATACGTCAAAAACGAATGGTCGATGGGCATTCCCGCGATTTTTTCGATTTCCTCAAAGGACAGCGAAACAAACTCGCCACTTTGGCTGCCCACATACGCCCAAAGCGCGGAAAACTTATCTTTTTTCATACGTTCGCAAGCGGTGGGCTTTCCGTTTTCGGCATGGTTTTCGCGGCAGGCGGCGCAGTCGGCGTGACGAGCGCAGTCTCTTTTGCAGGGGCAATCGGGATTTTTGTCTTTCATATATTCTCCCCTACTTCGGTCAATACTTTTTCTTCCCACCGTTTCAGCACACGGAGTTGTTCTTCGGTGTGGAACCAATGTTCGCACCCGTCTGCGACCGTCAAACGGCAGTTTTCGTTTTCCGCGAAAGCCGCGACTTCCGAACGCGGAATAACCGCATCGTTTTCTCCGTAAAGTATATGCGTGTCTCTCCCGACGGAATGCACACGGTTTTCACGCGCATAGCAAAGATACCGCCACGAAAGTTTCGCGCCGAGCGGAGTGACAATATTCTTTTCCTTTTGCAGTCGCTCTTCCGACACGTTCTCCGCGTCCATCATTGAAAGAATCATTCGCTCCATATTCAGAAGCGGCGAAATAAGAAGAGTTTTATCAAACTGTTCATTCGCGAACGCAAGAAGCGAAAACCATACGCCGATACTTGTCGCACGAAGGTTTATATTTTTCCAGCGCGTTTTCATATATTGCAGCACGCCCGAAAATTCGGGAACGACTTTCCACGGCAAGAGTTTTACGCTGTCTTCCCTGCCGTTGTGTTCGGGCAGATCGACAGCCAGAACCTGATACCCGAACGGCTCGGCAACCTCGGCAAAAGGTTCAGCCTCTTCTTTTCTGCCGAATTGCCCGTGCACGAACAAAAACACCTTGTCCGACGGTTCGCCGTAAACAACGGCGGGCGCGGTATTTATTTTCAATATTTCTTTTTTCATTTTATTCCCTATTAAAAACACACGTTTTACATTGAGCGTATCATATCACAATGAACGGCGTTTGTCAAGTCCCCTGTTACGCAAAAAGGCTCGGCGAAAAAATCGCCGAGCCGCTCTGAAAAACAGCATTATTTTTCTTTCTTTGCCAGAAAAACAACCGTAAACACAACGCCCGCGATAAAGATTATTCCGCCGATGCCCATAATGACAGAGCCCAAGACCGCCACGGGGTTAAAAATCTGTGTGCCGCCGAAGCCCGAAGCAAGCCAAGATCCGCCGAAACTGTTGAGCATTTTGTTTGAAATAAAACGGGCAAGCCAACCGATGAATGCGGTTGCAAGCCCCGAAACGGCAAAATAAACGCCGCCGAGCCAACCGTATTTCCTGAACAATGAGCCGAGAAAACCGGGAACGGACTTTATCCACCCCGCAGAAGAGGTCGAGCCGCCCTCATTGTATTCATAAGTTGTTTTTTCTTCGCGGGGATCGGCATCGGATAAAAGCCCGTCCAGACTGACATCAAATTCGCTCGCAAGCGCCTTGATTTTTGAAAGTTCGGGTTCGGCTTCTCCTGTCTCCCATTTGCTGACGGCCTGTCGGGAAACACCGAGTCGAGAGGCAAGCACCTCCTGCGAAATTCCCGCTTTCTTTCGACAATAACATATCTTTTCGGAAAGAGTCATCTCTTTTCCTCCGTTGCTTTTTTCCGCATTATACACCGCGAATAAGAATAAATCAACCGTCTTTGGCTTGAATTTACGCAACCGCGGGTTGCAAACGCAAAAAAATCACTCATCAAGCCAATCGTTGAGTTTTTTGATATCCTCTTTGCCGCCCGAAACATAGAGCAGGTCGCCCTTTTCGAAAACATAGTCGGGGCTGACTATTTCCGTGACCTTGCCGCCGTTTTCGACGGCGATGATATTAAGCCCGAAGCGGGAACGAAGGTTTATGTCAACAACGGTTCTTCCGACCGCCTTATCGGGCACGAGTATTTTTGAAACGTTTATTTTCTCGCTCAGCTGAACGTAATCGAGCGCTTTTGCGGTTTCGAGACGGTTGGCAAGCCTTATCGCCATATCGCGCTCGGGGTAAACGACCTCCGCGCCGAGTTTTTCGAGAATGAGCCCGTGTTCCGCGCTTGACGCCTTTGATATAACTTTCGGGATACCGAGAGACACGAGATTGAGCGTTGTTAAAATGGATATGTCCATTTTCTCACCGATGCACACAACGGCAACGTCGCAGTTCTGTATGCCGGTTTCCGTAAGGGTTTTCTTTTCGAGATTGGCAACGATGTAAGCGTTGTCCGTCAATTCGCGCATTTCACACACCTTGTCCTCGTCCGAGTCAATCACCACGATGTCCGAGCCGGCAGCGGCAAGTTCGCGGGCAAGCGCCGAGCCGAACCGTCCCACTCCGACTATGCCGTAAGATATTTTTCCGCTTTTGGAATGATGAAACATATTGCATATCTCCCTTTATCCTATTGAAATGTTTCCCTCGGGATAACGCGCGCGCTCGCCGCGTGAGAAGTACCACAGCGTTGCAACGGTCATAGGTCCGAGTCTGCCGATGTACATAAGAACTATCGAAAGCAGTTTTGCGCCCGTGCCTATTGTCGGAGTTATCCCCGTTGAAAGCCCGACCGTGCCGAACGCGCTGACTACCTCAAAAAGCACATCGGACAGTCCGAGCTGCGGTTCAAGCGCGCAAAATATAAAGGTTCCCGTGAACACTATGCCCATGCCGAGCAAGGTTATTATCGCCGCTTTTTTGAAAGCGTCCTTCGGAACGGAATAGCGAAACGCCTTTTCCGAACGGTTCGTCGCGGCTGATTTTATACCCTGTAACAGAACAAAAAGCGTCGTGGTTTTTATGCCGCCGCCCGTTGAGCCGGGAGACGCGCCGACGAACATCAGAAAAATCATCACAAGCAGTCCCGCATTGGAAAAATTCCCGAGCGGGTATGTCGAAAAGCCTGCTGTACGCGCGGAAACGCTGTTAAATAACGCGCCGAGCCATGGAATGTTCTCCGTCAGTTTGACGAGAAGGGCGCCTCCGACTATCAGAGCGCCGCTGACGGAAAGCACGACTTTTGCATGCATCGAAAGCCGTTTCCACCGAAACCGCTTGTCGAGCAATTCGCGGATAACGAGAAAACCGATGCCGCCGAGGATTATCAGCGCGCAGGTTATCAGGTTGAGAGCGACGTCGCTTCTGTACGCGGTCAGGCTCTGTCCGCCGCCGAAGATGTCAAAGCCCGAGTTGTTGAACGCCGCGACGGAGTGAAAAAGGCTGACGCCTATCGCCCTGCCGAGCGGAAGTTTGCGCGCAAAAACGCAAAAGGAAAGCGCCGCGCCCGCAAGTTCGATAACAACGGTCGCGCCGAAAATGTTGCGCACAAGCCGCGCAACGCCGCTGTCCGCGCCGAGATTGACCGCTTCACGGACTATATTCCGGCTTTTCAAATCCATTTTTCTGCCGACGGCGAGAATTATTCCTGCGCCCATTGTTGCAACGCCGAGCCCGCCCGCCTGAATGAGAACGGCAACTATTATCTGCCCCGCCGTTGTAAACGTATCATACACGTCAACGGTAAGAAGCCCCGTTACGCAAACGGCGCTTGCCGAGGTGTAAAGAGAGTCTATATAACTTATGCTCACACCGTCGCGCAGGCTGAACGGCATTGTCAGCAGGACGGAGCCTATCAGAATAAGGGACGCAAACCCGAACGCGATGACGCGCGCGGGCGAAAGATGTCTTAAAAAATTCCCCTTTATCGGGAACACCCCTTTTCTGTCGGTTTTAAACCGTTATTGCACATTGAATACATTATAGCACAATCATGTGAAAAATACTACCCCCCTGAAACCGTTTTTTTAAAAAAATAAGAGGCAGTAAAAAAACTTGCGTTTTTTTACTGCCCCTTACTCTTAATTCTGTTCTTTGCCGCGCTTTGTTATAACGATAAACAAACAAAGCACGGTAACAAACCCTATTGACGCCGCAACAAGCGGGAATATCCATTCCGCAAGGTCGTTCGGGTCTTCGGTGTTCGGTTTTTTGCCCGTTGTGGGAGTTGTCGGCTCCGGTTCGACGGGCGAAGAGCCTATTTTGGCTTCCGCGGTCACGTTAAAAATCCATTTGCCCGAATTTTCATCGAAATCCGGCAGCGAAACAAGGAACGGCGAACAGGAATATTCGGTCTCGTCCACCCGCAACGTTTCGCCTACGAACAGATACAGTCCCCTGTTAAGAGATGTCAGGCGAAAAGTGCCGTTCGTATCCGTCATAACAGTTTCAAGAGGTGTGACGGACATGTTTTTCGCGAACTCCGCAAGTTCTTTCGCAACACGGTTCCAATCGCTCGCCTTTTCGATGTTTTCTATATCAGCGCCGCTTTCTTCAAACGCGGGCAACAGCGAAAACTTGCCGAGAGACGGCATATCGGCAACACGATAAACGGAGAATCTCATATTTTCAAGCGGCATATTTTCATAAGCGCACCGCAGTTCAAAATCTCCCGTATCGGGATAAACCGACTGCGCGCACGCCGCTTTGGGCAGCGCAAACGTCAGCAAAACCGCAAGCGCGGCAAGCACCGCAAAAACTTTTGTTCCGAACGTTTTTTTCATATCGAGATCCTCCTTTCCGTTATTTGCCTTGTTCTTTAATATGCTATTCGATATGTTTTTCCTGATTTTTTTCTTTCTTCGGCTCTTCCGTGCCTTTCTTTTTACGCTTTTTGAGTATGATGAAGATGATAAACGCAATAAATCCTACACCCGCAAGCGCAATCAGAAGTTTACCTTTCCAATCAAAACTCTGAACTATCTTTTGAAGTGTCGTAACTTCTTCAAGTTCCGTTTCGCCCTCAACGCGGCTGCCGCGGACGAGCAGACGGTGCGAATTTATGCCGTAAGGGGTACAGGTCAGCAGCGTTATATAGTCGCCTGCGTCCTCCGGTTTCAGGTCGGACACCTTGTCCGGTTCGATAACGGTTATTTTGTCAACCTCGTAAACGAGTTTTTCGCCGAGGACGGTGACGGAAAATCTGTCGCCGTAAGTCAGCCTGTCGATGTCCGTCAAAAGCAGCGCGGACGGCAGACCCCGGTGCCCCGAAACGACGCTGTGCGTGCCTTTTCCGCCGACGGGAAGCGACGTGCCCGCAAGATGCCCCAGACCGTGCTGCAAAACACGCTCGGATGTGCCGTGATATATGGGCAGACGCACGCTTATTTTCGGAATTTCCATATAGCCCATAATTCCGTTGCCGTCAATGTTGAGAAGCGACCAGTAAACATCGTCCTCTTTCGGGTCTTTGCCCGAAAACGCGTCGTGAAACGTCGGGTCGAGAGTTGAGTTGTATTCCTCAGCCTCTTTGATTTGTTCGGAAAGGTCTTCCGAACTCACGTCCTCTGTTGTTTTGATATATTCGTCGATGAGCGAATCCTGACGGAACTGATTCAAAAGGTCGCTGAACGTAGGATAAAGCAGTATTCCCAGCCCGAGAATGAAAACGATAACGACAAGCACCGTTGTCAGGCGTTTAACATTCATTGCCGTTGTCCTCCGTTTCGGTCGGTTTTTTTCCGGTCTGTTCCGTCTTCAACAGGTTTTCTTTTCTTTATAAAAAGTATCATCGAAACGACAAAAACAACGGTAAACGCCGCGCTGACGGTCAACCACAGCGTGTAGTTCGTGTAAATGGAGCCGACGGCGTTCTTTTTTGCCTCGGCAACGTCGGATTCCGTATATTCAACGCGGTGTCCGCGAACGAGCAGACGGTGAGAGTTGACGCCGTAAGGCGTGCAGGTCACAAGCGTTACAAGATCCCCGTCCTCGGAAACGTCAAGGCTTTCGGTCTCGTCCGGCTCGACTTCAAGAATCTGATCGACCTCATAAGCAAGGGCGCGGTCAAGCACATAAATGAAAAACCTGTCCCCCTCGGAAAGCAGATCAAGATCCGTGAAAAGCGCGGCGGACGGAAGCCCCCTGTGCGCGGAAAGCACGCAATGCGTGCCTCTGCCGCCGACGGGCAGAGCCGAACCCTGCAAATGTCCGACACCCTTTTCGAGAACGCTTTTTTCGGTGGTGTGGTATATCGGCAGGCTGACGTTTATTTTGGGTATCTTTATAAAACCCATAACGCCGTTTGAGGACTGCGAAAGAAGAGAAAGATACGTTTCGTCCTCTTCTTCGGAGATGAACGAGAACGCGTCGGGAATTCCCTTTCCTTCAAGCGTTTTGTTATATTCCTCCGCCGCTTTGAACTCTGCGGAATAATCCTCGCCTTTTGCCTCGGAGACGTTGGCGATATAATCGCTTATCAGTTTTTCGCTTCGCTTTTCGTTCCAGAAATTGCTGACTGTCGGATAAAGAAGCAGAGCAAGCCCCATAACAAATATCAGGCACACAGCAACTGCGAGAACGATAAAACTTTTGTTTTTCTTCATATCATACAGTTAATTTTTCCGCGGGGAGAGAGGGGTTTCCTCTCTCCCATGCGAAAAAGTCATATATCAGTTTTCCTTTTTCTTACGACGAACAAGAACAAGCGCGATTACAGCAAGCGCCATGAGCGCGATACCGCAAACGGTGAATATAACGGTACCCGTGCCGCCGGTGGTGGGAAGGATCGGAGTCGAGCTGTTTTTAAGAACAACGTCCAGCTGGTTATTCTTCACGTCCGATACGCCTACGCTCTTGATTAGAAGACGGTCAGCGCTGTCATTTCGCTGGTGGACAGCAATTTGCCCGTGAGAGCGTTGTTTGCACCTCTTTCACCTTTGAGGTCAACGGTGAAGAAGGAAGCAGGGCTGTAATAGCCGGCGGGGATCGTGGTTTCTTTTACGTAGTAGTAACCGATGTCAAGACCTTTAATAAGGAAGTCCGCGGGAACGGATTCAACCTTTTCAACAAGGTTGTCCGCGAGCTCGGCGGCGGTTGCGGGACGGTAATAATCGCCGACTTTTACGAATTTAACGATATCCGTGAAAGCTGCGTTGCGGGAGATGGTGAACTCCGCGCCGGGAAGAGCGTTTTCGCCGGTCTCGTCAACTTTTGCAAGTTTGAAGGAGTAGGTGTAAACGTCGGCGGAGGAAGGCTCGGTCGTCTTTTTCTGGTCGGGGGTTGCGGAGTTTGCGTATTCAAGAACAACGCTGTTGTTTGCGGTGTCCGTGGCAACTACCGCGTCGGAAGTAACCTTTGCCTCGTAAACAACGTATACGGTGGTGGCAGTCGGATTGCCCGCTTTGATCTTTGCGTACGAAAGAGTTACGTCGAGAGTCTGCGTGCCTGCGGCATAAGCGGAAACGTTGTGAGTAACAACGGCGTCCGCGATAAGGGCTGCCGCGTCAAACTCGTTGCCGTTGCCGATCTTGCCGTAAACTTTAAGAGAACCGGCAACAAATTCAAGATTTGTAAGGGTATCTTTGAGCGTGAGGTCAAGGCTTGCGACGTTCTTGTAGTTGGGAATGTCAAGCTTGACATAGAATCTCACGGTCTGTCCGGTTTCGGCGCCGGTCGAGGAGAGCCATGTGCCCGGAGCGTCTTCAACTTTTTTATCAACGGTCGGAGCGTTTTCGGATTTGAGCGTTACCGAATAGGGCGCCGTAAGAGCCACGTTGTTGCCGCCGGCAAAAACTTTAACTTCGTTGTTTTTTGCCTGAACGAAAACGGTGGTGGGCTTGTAAAGGTTGCTGTTTGCTTCGGTGGTCTGCGCAAGAAGCAGGTAATAGCCCGGCTCAAGCAGCATCGAAACGGAGGTTTCGCCGGTCGCCACGGTCTGCGAGTTGTAGGCGGCGGGAAGCTGGCACTGCGCGTCGGGAGCGGAGCAGTAAGTAAGATACTCATCAAAATACTGCGCCGTGAGGTCGGAAGAAAGCCCCGCGAAGAACGTGTCTACATTGGGCTGTCCCGCCATCTTTGTGCGGAGGAATGTTTCAAAGGCCGCGTCAAAAACATAGCTGTTGTAGTCGGCGGCATAGGAAACCAGCTTGTACGCGTTGACGGTGTCGCCCGCCTCAACGTTTTTGAACTCAACGGTCTGGTTGGTGATTGCGCGGGAGGGGTTTGCGAAGGAGATGATCGCCATAGAGCAAAGCATTGCAACTACGAGAGCGACCGCTCCTATTCTGGAAATGATCTTTTTCATAACCAACTGTCCTTTCTTTTTTTCGCATAAAGCGAAATTCTTTGTTTTTTTTGTTTTTGCATATATATGAAAACGCCGTGCGCGCCGAAAGACGCTTCCGCGTTTTTATATTCGGGCTACTTCTTTTTTCTCTTTGAAATCACGGCATAAATAATGACAGCCGCCGTGGCAAAAAGCATAAGTCCCGCACCCGCGAGAACAAAGCCGTAAACGCCGCTGCCTCCGACGGTGGGCAGGTCATAGATAACATCGTTGACAACGGTCAGCGTATAAGCGCCGTTTCCGTCGTCGGAAAGAGACCAGCCCTGCGTATTCGCGGACGTGACGGTCACCTTGCCCGCAAGAATGTTCAAAACCGCGAAATCGGGGCGTTCCTTATATCCCTCGGGAGCCTTTGTTTCAACGATGCGATACTCTCCGTCCGGCATATTGGAAAGGTGGTATGTGCCGTCCTCTCCCGTTGAAAACGTGCCGTAAAGCTGTTCGTTTTTGAGTATCCTGAACTCTGCGCCGGCAAGAAGAGTTCCGACGGAATTAACCTTTTTGACGGTAAGCGACATCAGCGCGCGGTTTTCGATTTTTCTGACGGGCGTTCCGTCGCCGCCGACACGCGTTATCGTGCATATACCTCCGCGAATGAGCGCGGAATAAACGGAAGTGTCCGCGATATAGCCGTCGGGAACCCTCGTTTCTTTTATATAATACGTTCCGAAAGTACGCGGAGAGAAAATAACAAATCCGCTGCCTACCGCCGAAACGACTTTTTCGAGAACGACGGTGCAGCCCTCGTCGGCGTACAGCGTAAACTCCGCGCCAGCGAGAGGCGTTCCGAAACTGTCCGTTTTTGTGAAAGCAATCTCGCCCGAAGACGGTTTGTTGTGTATTCTCAAAAGACAATGGTCCGCAAAATGAAGTTTGCCGCTCGAATCCGCCCAGACCGCCGCGGGACCGTATTCGGAAAGAGTTCCCTCGCGGTAAAGCGCCGGGTCGGAGCTGACCAGATAGTCGATATATCCGTCCTCGTCAACGGACGGGTCGTAGGCGTTTTCGCCGATAAATGTTTCGCGCAAAGTGTACACGGCAACTTCGCCGTCGATATATAAGGGCAGGTTTTTCCACTCGTAAGCCCAGCCGTTTTCGTTGCTCAAAGTCTGCGCGTATATATCGCCCGTCATTCTTGCGCCGTTGCGGTAAAGTTCGATTTTAACGGGGAGTCGCTGATCCTCGGGGGTATTGCCCCAATCCTTTTCGGCTCGGACGAGAGTAAGCAGTTTGGAACGGTTCCTTACGGTCAGCACCGCGGTGCCTATCCCGTCAACCCAGCCGCCCTCGGGCTCAACGTCTCCGCCGATAACGGTGGTCGCTATTCTCACAATGCCGTTATCCGTCACCTCGACGAGCAGTTTTTTTGCGCAGTCATAGCCGGTGGGAGCGGTTTCTTCGAGATAATAGCTTCCGACAGGAAGTTTTATGTAAAACGAGCCGGAATTGTCGGTTCTCACGGTGTCGTCCGCGATATATTCGGTATATCCGTCCGCAGGCGCGTTCGTGTCTGCGGAATACTGGCTCTTGTCCGTTTTTTTGTAAAGCTCCATCGGAGCGCCGTCAACGCGGCTTATTTTGAAAGCAACGTCTTTCATACCGTGATTCGTAACGGAGTCTATCTTCGTCACGCTCAGAAGTCCCGCCTGAACGTATATGTTGCGGAAAGTGACCGTTTGAACGGCGCTGTCAGGCACGTCGTTCGGATACGCCTGCGCCACGCATTTTACAACGGAAGTAGTGTTATACGTGACCCAGCCGTTGGTTCCGTTCTCCGTGGAATTTGTTATCATATAGCTGTTGGAGTTGTTCCACTTAACGCTGTCCGTGAGCAGATAGTTTTCTTCACGGAACAGGTATTCTCTGCCCTGACGCGCATCAAGAGACCACAGATACGTCTGCGTCGCTTCGTCGTAGGACTTATATCCCGTCGTTCCCGCAACGGTCTCCTGCCCGAGAGGTTCGAGACAGAGGGTATAGTCTACCGCCGTGGTGTATCCCTCTTTATGCGCGACGGTTATTTTATAGCCGCCGTTTTTAATAAGTGCTACCGCTTCGTCATCGCCGCCGAACGTTTTTTTCACGGTCACACGCGCGCTTTTGGCAACAAGCACGCCGTCAATATGCCAGCCGTCGGAGTTTTCGTATTTGAGAACGTACCAGCGGACGGAAAAGTTTTCCGAGGTCAGTTCGTCGCCCGTGTACGTTTTTCCGTCAACGGTTATCGTTATGCCGCCTGCGCGAAGCGCCGCGAGAACGTTTTCGTCGGACGGGAACGACTCAAGAGTTATTCCCTGAATCGGCGTGTTTATGAGTTTTCGGAGTTGTCCGTCGACCTCATAAGCGGTGTCGGACGCGGTGGGAGGAGCGATTATCTGAAGGTTTGTACCGCTGCTGCCCGCGATCTCGTCCGTTCCGTAAACGCGTGTGGCATATACGGATTTTGAGAAGTTGTATGTGGGGTTGGACTGGAAGCCGTTGCTCATATTGTCCATAATTTCGCAGTTTATGTTTACGAAGAAATTGCAGGTGTTCACCCTGCCCTTTATGTCCGTTGCATTCCAGACCGCGTTGAGGCGGAGTTCGCCGTCCACGGCGTATGCGTCCATCTGTGCCTGCGTCAAAACGTCGCCGGGGGAAAGCAGTACGTCGGTTTTTCCCTCAACAGACCAGCCAACAAAAGAGTAAAGAAATCTTTCGCTTACGCTGCCGAAGGAGGTGACAGCGAGATCCGAATCGGGAGAAACGACGGTGTGCGAATCAAGCCCTCCCGTATAAACGGAAAGGGTTTTCTTGCCGCGAATGCTGCCGTCCGTTACTATCGACTGCTGATCCGGAGAGAATCTGCCGAGCGTTACGAGATTATCCGCAAGAGTGGCGGCGTTATACCGTATAAGGTGCGCGGTCGGGTCGTATTCGCCTGTCGAGACGGTTATGGGGCAGGACATTTTTTGAACCGAAAGCGTCGCGGTTCCGTCGCCGTTATCCGCAAAAATGAAATCGACCTCGCTTCCGTCAACGGACGAAAAGACTTTCCAGTTCACGCCCGGCGCGGTTTTGACCGTTACGCTCACCGCGTCTCCGTTGAAAACGGGCAGAACGGAAGGAACGTCAGCCTCGTCGGGATAAACGAGACCTTCGGGGTCGAACACCTTGCAGGTATAAAAAGAGTTCGCCTGCAACACCGCCGTATTGTTTTTAGGCGTATTCGTTGTGAAATACGTTGCGTTGCCCGGAACGTTGGCGGGCATATAGTAAACGTACATTGTGGTTCGGGAACTCAGCGGTATGCAGTATTCGCCGTTGATAACGGCAGGCGCGGCGTCAGCCCAAATACGGTTGGGGTCGTGGGAATCCGTATGCGGAAAAATTCTCTCGCCGTTGAAATCCGCGGCAAAGAAGCCGTAGGCGGCGTAGATCTCTTCGAGCTCCGAGATCGACGCGTAATAACGAGCCGAACCGGTACCGTTCCAGTTTGTGGTTTTTCCCGCGACCGTCGTTTTGGACTGCACCAATTTCCAGTCGTTATTCTCCGCAACGTAGTATCGAACGGATACTCCCGTTTCCACTGCGGTAAGCGAAAAATCAAAATTGCCCGAGAGGACGAAGCCGACGGACAAAATTAAAACAAGCAAAAGCGAAAGAGCTTTTTTATATTTATTATATTTAAATATATCATGAAACAGCTCTCCGACCCTTTTTTTCTTCTTCACTTCGGCTTCCTCCTTTCTTTTTTCTCCGTCCCGAAAAAACTCTCCTTTTGAGAGCATTACAAAACGCTTTCCGACAAAATCCGCCGTTACGGGACAAATCGGAAAGATGCGTTTTCATTTATTTTCTCAATGTATTATAATAATTTTAATTGAAAACTGTTTTACTGTCAATACAGTTTTCTTTTTTTACTATTTCAATTTCTAAACATTCCAAAAACATTTTTTTACTTGAGACATTTCTTTATACCCCCCCCCCGTTCACATTTACGCCATAAATAATGAAACTCACCTTGTATCACAAAGGAAGTTATCGGCAAAATATTTAGGCTTAATTGACTTATAACACGGTTTATGATATAATATTGCCAAAATACGGTAAAACACCGCTTTTGAATAAAATGTCTCAAAGCGGACATTTGCAAAAACAGGGAGGAGCGCCCATAATGAAGAATTTTACATTCGGAACGCTTGAATACGTCAGACCCGACGTTGACGCTTTCGAAGAAAAACTGAAAGGTTTTACGGAAAGAATCAAAAACGCAAAGAGCTATGCCGAGGTAAAAGCCGTCATACTTGAAAACGACAAGGTGATGTCGTCGCTTTATACGATGCTGACGGTTGCGAGCATCCGCAACACGCTTAACACCACGGACGAGTTTTACGAAAAGGAAGTTGCTTTTACGGACGAAAGACTGCCCGCCGCCGCGCCTACGGAAATAGCGTTTACGAAGGCCGTACTCGACTGTCCGTTCACAAAGGAACTTGAAGAAGACCTCGGCAAAGAATATCTTGTTGCGGCAAAAAGAAGCCTTGACAGATTCAACGACAAACTTGTTCCGTTTATGCAGGAAGAAAACAGGCTGACGACCGAATACCAAAAACTTATGGCTACGGCGCAGATTGAATTTGACGGCAAAACGCTGAATCTTTACGGTATTCAGAAGTATTTTGAAAACCCCGACAGAGAAGTTCGCCGCGCGGCGTTCAAAAAATACTCCGAGTTTTACGAAAACAACGAGGAGCGGCTCGAAAATATCTTTTCAAAGCTCGTTGATCTGAGAACGCGTATGGGCAAGGCGCTCGGTTACGACACCTTTACCCCGCTCGGCTATCTGCAACAGGGAAGAAGCGACTACGGGCAACGGGAAGTTGCGGCGTTCCGCGAGCAGGTCAGAAAAGAGATTGTGCCGCTCTGCGAAAAACTCTATGAAGCACAGGCAAAGCGTATCGGCGTTGACCGCGTTATGGCTTACGACGAAAAGTTCGTGTTTCCGGACGGAAACGCGGAACCTATCGGCGACGAGGCGTTCATGGTTGCGGAAGCGCAGAAGATGTATCACGATATAAGCCCCGAAACCGGTGAATTCATCGACTTTATGATAGAGCATGAGCTGATGGATCTTGAAAACAAGCCGAACAAGGCGAACACGGGATATATGACTTCCCTGCCCGATTACAAGGCGCCGTTTGTTTTCAGCTGCTTCAACCACACCATATTTGATATGGAAGTGCTTTCGCACGAGCTCGGTCACGCTTTCGCGGGCTACCGCGCAATGAGACATCAGCCCATCATCGACTATGCGGGCGTAAGCACGGATATTGCGGAGATACACTCGATGTCCATGGAGCAGTTCTGCTATCCTTACGCCGAAAGATTTTTCGGCGATAAAGCGGACAAGTACCGTTTCCAGCATTTGCAGGAGGCGATAACGTTCGTTCCGTTCGGCGTCGCCGTGGACGAATTTCAGCATATTATTTACGAAAACCCGAACCTGACGCCGAAAGAGCGTACATACGAATGGCACAAGCTCGAAGAAAAATATATGCCGTGGCGCAGATATACGGACGACCCGTTTATGGAGCGCGGCGGATACTGGTATCATAAGATACACATTTTCCTTTACCCGTTCTATTATATAAACTACACGCTGACGACGATGGGCGCGATGGAATTCAAAAAGCGTTACGCGGAAGATAAGAAAAAGGCGTTTGCCGATTATCTTGCGCTGTGCGACGCGGGCGGAAGCAAGAGTTATCTTGAACTGCTCAAAGTTGCGCATCTGCGCGTACCGTTTGAAGACGGAAGCGTTAAAGAAGCGATTTCTTACGCAAAGGACATTCTGCTTGACTCGATAGAAAAAATGAAATAAAGGCAAGGGGCTGTAAAAAAAACGCAAGTTTTTTTTACAGCCCCTTTGGGGATAGGAAA
>URFZ01000024.1 GCA_900547165.1 uncultured Eubacteriales bacterium | reverse complement strand
CGTTATCTGCGGAAAGCGGTTCTGTTTCAGATAAGAACCGGAAGACGATTCCGCCGTATACTGATCGCATTTTTCTTTTGCAAAGCGTTGAACCTGCGGTTCCGAGCTGCCTATTCGAACGGTCATGTCAAACGGCAGTTTCAGCAGTTGGTGCACGCTTGACTGGTCAACCCCCGTTTCCGCAAGTATTGCAGAGATCGCCGCCTCGTTTTTCTCAAAGAAATCTTCTTCAAAGAACGGGCGTGCGGCGCGTATTTTGCTTCCGTCGGCAGACCTCGTCGCCATATAAACGGCGGCAAGTTTTTCAACGGTTTTGCCGTAAGCGCCCCTGAACGCGGATTCGAGAGTTCCTTCCTCGTCGAGATATGACCCGAGAGAAAACAGCGTCATATCCGTCACCGTCGAGACGTCCGAACGATGAAATTCGACAGCATTTGTCAATTCATATGCCGCAATGCCTATTCCCACATCGGAAAGAGGCCATTTAATATTTTTTTCCGCGGCAGTTGCAATATCCGACTTCTTTTTCGGTGCTTCGGCGGATTTTGCCTGCGTTTCTATCTTATCCATTATGGTTGCGTGACTGCGGCGTTGTTTTTTTTCTATCTTTTCACGTTCCACCGTACTGCTCTTTTTACGGGCGGAGAAAAGCCACAGAACAAGAGAAAAAGAGCCTAAAACGGCAACAATGCACGCTATTTGCGCAATGATACCCGATTTTGGCAGATCGTTCATAACTATCTTGCCGTCAAGTTCAAGAGATTCACGACGCTGTACGTAACGCTTGTCCGAACAGGAGCAAAGCGCGCAACTGCTTCCGCATTTTTCACATATCAAAATACTTCCCGCATCAGACTGTATCACACGGGAGGAACGCCCGCACCAACAATCGCAAACGCATTCCGACGGAGCTTTCCCGCATTTCGTGCAAAGCCCGTTTTCATCAAGCAGTCTGTCGCAGCGGCAACGGGAACTCTCCGCAAAAGAGCATATTGAAACAAGGAACATCAACAAAATAAGGCATAACGCAAACAATCTTTTTTTCATATTATGCCTCCCGTAAAGAAAAGCCATGCGGCGGTCACAAGTACACCCGCAAGCGCGGATATACCGAAAAGTCGAAAGATAGACGCGGCAGGGCGTCCCTCTTTTCTGTAAAAGACAAGAGACGCGTCAAGGCTCATCGCTATTGCCGCGACAAAAAAGAATATGTGGCTGACACCGCGCCCAAAAAGAACGCTGCCTACGGCACAAAGTGCGGTAAAAGGAGCGAAAAGAAGCCAACTTTTGCCCTCTGCGTCGGGCATAAAACCGGAAGCGAAGAACCAAAATCCGAAACCGACAAGAGCGCAGAATACTCCGTAAAGAGCGCTTGACAAAAGTCCCGCGCCGCAAAACAAAGCGCCGCAAAGGCTCATTGCAAGAACGCAGACAAGCCCGCATATCTTATACCGTTTCTTTTCCATAATCAGACCTCTCTCCCTTTGTGCCCGGCAAAAAACGAATCAAACAAGAAGCCATAAAACAAACAGTTGAACGATACCCACGGCAGTCACGGTCAAAAGCGCCGTCATCTTCCGTTTTTTTATTCCGCCGAGGTTCAGATATATCATCAAATAATACAGAGGAATGAGTTGCGTCAACGAAACAACAAGCAAAAACGCGCCCGAAACGTCAAGCGAAAAAACAACTCTCAATACAAAGCCGATAAAAGAGATAAACAGAGGAACGCCGAACGATGCGCCTATTGCATAAGACAGTTCCTGAAAAGCGACGGAATCGGCGGTAAAGACCGAGATTATTTTAATTACCGCCGCTCGGAAAAAGACGGAGCAGACACCGAGAGCCAACCCAAGTAACGAAACTTCGACAACATTATCCGCGCCGCACAGACCTGCGGAATACCTGTCAAGACCGACGCTGAGCATGGAAAAAAGTCCCGTCAATGCGGGCAATATCAGGCTGAAAAGCCACAAATGCGGCAACTTTTCCTCATAAAAGAACTGAGGACATATACTTGCTTCGATATAATTTCTCAGTTTTTCTCTCATACTTCTCTTCCGTTCGTTTGCTGCGTCAGACAAAAAACGTCTCAATCGCGGATATAATTTTACTTATATATTATATCACATATTCCGCCATTTTGCAACCCCCGCAAAACAGTTGACTTTTCAGCGTTTTTGCAATGGCAACGGCGTTGCACCGAAAGGATGCAACGCCGTTATATTCATTGTCTTAATACAATTCCGACAGAACAGATTACAGTCTGACTTTATAAATTGCCTTTGTTATTTTCGCGGGTTGACCGTCCGCAACCATAGGCATATGAACATCGTTCGGCAGACATACGCAGAAATAGCCCGCTTTGAGATCAACTATCGCCTGCGGCTTTCCGTCCGCAAGCAGATAATCGCCCTCCGCGTCATACTCTTTCGTCACGTTCATCTCGGATATATCCGAAACATAAACTTTCTCGCTGCCGACAACATCAACATGAATGTCAACATAAACGCGGTGCGCTTCATAAGTGTTCTTTTCAAGAGGAACAGTTTCGCCCTCTTTAACGAAGTTGTAGTAGATATCGTCGCCGTCAACGTCGTTTCTGCCCGCAACCGATTTCGAAAAATCATTGTGCGCGGCGTGTTCAAGCGCGCGGTAAACGCGCTCGTTTATACCTTTGTAGTTTTCGTAATTTGTAAGTTTATCGCAGATCATAACAAGATCTCCTTTTTATAAAATCATTTTGATTATCCTGATACTCTTCGCGCTCACGGCGTTTTCGGATAAGGAGGTAAAACTTCGGCTCCGCAAAGTCGCAGATGTGATGTATGAACACAAAGAATTCTTTACCCACCACATTAAGCGCAAGAATAACGAGGAAAATTTTCGTTTTCGCGAAGCCGCTGTCTCGAAGGCGTATCGGGTATACGTCGAGAGGCAAGGCAAAGCGTAACGGAAATTTAACCGTTATTACAGTTCTATCTCAGTGGAGAGGGTCATATATTGTCCCTGCTCAGCAAACCAGTGGCTCATGAGTATGTGCCCGTTTTGAAGAACGATGGCGCCGGGCTGACCGAATTTGAGGAAGCTGAAAATTTCGGCGGCTTTTTTGTCCTGAACGACGGGGGTCGCGGGAGCCCAGACGAGAAGTTCGTCTTCAATATCCCATGTTCCTTTTTCAAGGTTCACGACATAAGCGTAAATGCCGGGCTTATCGGTGTCTCTTCTGCAAGCGTGAAGTGCAAGAAGTTTGTTTCCGCCTATTGCGCAAACGCTCGAAGCCTGACCTCTGATACCCGTATCCATGGGTTTGGAGAACGTTTTTCCGTTATCGTAAGAGATAGTGAAATGGTTATTCATTCTCTCACCCGTCTTGACATTTTCATTCCAGCCGATAACAACAATCGCGCCGTTTTCAAGTTGGCAGCATCTCTGCTCATAGCATGTTACGCAATCGCCCTCGAATTCCATGCAAACGGTATCGTCATTCCATGTCTTTCCTTCGTCCGTGCTGTGCAGAAGTCTGCCGCAAAGACGGGACGACATTTTGCCGTTCCAATCGGGGAAGCCCGTTATCGGAGTTACCCAATCGCCGTTTTTGAGAACGGTTATCGGAGCGGAAGCCTCGGTGTGATGTCCCCAAGCATTCGGAACTTCTTCATGCTTTGACCATGTTTTGCCTCCGTCTTCGGAGCGGGTGATGTAAACTCTGTCATCTATAAGGCCGCCCGTCTGCGGATTGCCGATGGGCCATTCGGGGTGGTCTCTGTCATATTCATAGCCGACGCCGACAACGCGGTTGCCGCCGAGCGCGGTAACTTTGCAGCAGTCGGTTATGGGAGTTGTTTCCCACGATTTGTCGAACATCTGAAACGGACCTTCCCAGGTTTTTCCGTTGTCCGAACTGCGGGAAATATAACTCGTTCCGTCAACGCTTTCGAACGCTTCGCCTATCTGATAAGAGCAGATAACGGTGCCGTCGCCGAGCTGCGCGAGAAACGGAAATGCGGCTTGGCGCGAACGAAGCTGCGGAAGCGGGTTATCGTAAATAATGGAATGAGAAAGAACTTTCATCTTGATTCCTCCGTGTTTTTTCGTTGATATAAGCAAGTATACAATATATTTCGTGCTTTTTCAATAGGCGTAAGCAAAATTTCAGAAAAAAAACTATTGAAAATCAAGTTGTTTTATGATATAGTAAGTGATATAAGTAGAATTATGCCGTTGTGAAGCGATGGTAATACCCACAAACAGCAAGCCGCATAAAAAAGAAAGGAAATACAAAATGTCGGATTTGTCAAAAGTCGTCATACTGATTCCGTCTTTTGAACCGGACGAAAAACTCCCGAAGCTCTTAAACGATTTGCAGGGATATCCGTTCGAGAAAATACTGATTGTAAATGACGGAAGCGACAAAAAATTTGACGCAGTATTCGATGAATGCCGTGTATTCCCCGATGTTGAGGTCATCGGATACGAAGAAAACAGAGGCAAAGGATTCGCCCTTAAAAAGGGGTTCAGATATATACAAGAACATTATCCCGATTTCAAGGCGATAGTGACCGCCGACAGCGACGGACAGCACACGCCCGAAGATATACGCCGCACAGCGCAGACCACTCTCGAAAATCCCGAGAAGCTCATTCTCGGTTCAAGAAGCTGGAAAGAAGAAAACGTGCCGTTCCGTTCGCGCTACGGCAACAAAATCACAAAAGCGGTATTCAAATGGATAAGCGGAACAAAAGTCGAAGACACACAAACGGGGCTTCGCGGTTTTTCGCCCGATGTCGTTTCGGAGTTCCTTAAAACAAAAGGCGACCGCTTTGAATACGAAATGAATATGCTGATGGAAGCGCGCCTGCGCCATATCGAGATTTTGGAAATTCCCATCGAGACGGTATATATAGAAGAAAACAAATCTTCGCATTTCCGTCCGTTCAGGGACTCCGTAAAAATATATTCCGTATTTTTTAAGCATCTGAGCAAATTTATGATTTCAAGCATGTCTGCGACAGTAATAGACTTTGCGATATACGCGATAATGCTGAATGCCGTATTCGATTATACGGAAGAAAACACAAGTTTTTTGGACAACCTGACCGATTACAGAATAGTTATATCTTTCATCGTTGCCAGAATCCTCTCCTCCGCATTCAATTTCATAATAAACAAATATGTTGTTTTCAAAGAAAGAAAGAGAAACCCCAAAGAAGTTGCCAAGTACTATGCAATAGTTGTTGTTGTCTTCCTTTGCACCGTGCTTCTGAACAGTTTCTTTCTCACTATCGGCGTTGCGCAATGGCTGTGTCAGCCTCTCGCAACATTTATAATGTTCTTTATCAGTTACTACTTCCAAAGAGTCATTGTTTTTAAATAACGGAAAGGGAAACGCGACATGGGTATCAAATGCTTTGAATGCAAAAAGAAAAACCCTTTAAAAAAGAAAGAGTTCAACAAAAACTGGTACATAGTTTTTTCATTTCTTATCCCGTTTGTACTTATGTTTTTGTATTATGCTCTCGAAAACTTTTCGGGTTTCAACAAAATTGTTCCCGACTTTGTTTATGAGGTGCTCAGGAACTTCGGTTTCTCGATAAGCAAAGACGAACAGCAAATACTTGTCATCGACATGTGGCATCAGTATTTCCCGTTCTTCAAAGAGATGAACGAGGCGTTGAAGGATGGAGGAAGCCTTCTTTATCAATGGAATAACGGGCTCGGCACAAGTTTCCTGCCCATCATCGCTTATTACGGCGCTTCTCCTCTCAATCTTCTTTCGATAATTTTCCCGTCAAACTTCCTTGTTGAAGGCATGGCGCTTCTGGTTATAACAAAAATCGCGCTTGCTTCAACTTTTATGTTCGTATATCTCAAAAAGACGTTTGACAGAAACGATATGGCGACGCTTCTTTTTGCCGTGATGTACGGAATGTGTTCGTTCAACATGGGCTATTCGTGGTGCACGATGTGGCTTGATGTCGTTATGCTTCTGCCGCTTTGCATTCTCGGATTCAACAGGCTTGTAAACGAGGGCAAATTCCTGCTCTATTCGATAATGCTCGGACTCATAATGTACTCAAATTACTATATCGGGTTTATGGTCTGCGTATTCATCGTTTGCTACTACCCCGTTGTGTACTTCTCGAATCCGAAAAACAAGGGTGCGAAAAAGTTCTTCGGAACAACGGCGGAAGTCGTCGCGTTCTCCGCGCTCGGCTGCGGACTTGCGGCATTTATGCTCGTGCCGACATTCCTTGCAATGCAGAACAACTCCTACATGGGAAGCGGCTTTTCGGCAACGCTTTCAACATACCAAACTTTCATTGAAAGTCTCGGAAATCTTCTGCCGGGAGTTCACGTAACTTACAGAAACGGTCTTCCGAATATTTATTGCGGCTTTTTGACGGCGATACTCGGCATTACATATTTTGTAAACAGAAAGATAGCGACACGCGAAAAGGTTCTCAACGGCGCGTTGCTCGGTTTTCTGCTTCTGAGTTTCAACTGGAACATACTTAATTTCGTTTGGCACGGTTTCCATTTCCCGAACGAACTGCCTTACAGATTCTCGTTCCTGTTCTCTTTTGTACTTATAACGATAGCCTTCAAATCTTTCAACAACATTCAAGGCATCCCCAAGAAGAGTTTTGCGGGCGTTGCGACGGGAATTTTTGCGTTTATCCTACTGCTTGAAGCAATAAAAAGTGAAAAATTCTCTTATGAAGTAATATACATAGCCATTGCATCGCTTGTGATATATACACTTGCCCTTTACGCATACAAAAAAGGAAAACTCAAACAGTGGGGCAGCAAACTTATAATAGTCATAGTTGCGATTTGCGAGGTTGCCGCCGTTTCGTTCCACAGCATTGCGGAAGTGGGCTCTTCAAGCAGAGACGGATACGTTGCAACCGCAAAAGACGTGCAATCTCTTCTGACAACGGCACGCGGCAGATCCGAGGGCTTTTACAGAATAGAAACCGCACAGAACTGGACGGTCAACGACCCGGCTCTTTACGATTATCACGGAATTTCCGAGTTCTCGTCCGTTATCAACACAAGACTGACGGACTTGGCAAGATCGCTCGGTGTAAACGCTCAAAAAGGCGCGAACAGCATGGTTTACAACCACGGAACACCTGTGATAAACGCACTGTTCAATGTCAAATATATAATCGGCAACAACAAGCGCGTTGCGCAGGATTCACATCTTGATTTTGTTGCGGAATCAAACGGTTCAACGCTTTATGAGAACAAGTATCCGTTGTCTCTCGGATTCATGGTCAAGGACAGTGTATACGATTACGATGTGAACGGTTCATCGCAAAGGGCTGTTGCGCAGGAAAATCTCATAAACCTTGCAACGGGGCTCGACATAACCCTCTTCAAAGAAATTGATTCCCCCGAGGTCAGCGCTTCAAACATGACCGCGACTTATTACGGAAACGGCAGAATAACCTGCTCCGCGCCGACAAACAGCAAACAGCCCTCCACCGTTTCTCTCGAATATGTTTCGGATAAGGATCAGGACATCTATTTCGGAGTTACCGCAACGGGTCTCAACAGTATCGTTATTTCGATAGGAGACGGAGATGAAGTCAGGTACCCGAGCCAGGGCAAGGCAGCCATCCTTGCGGGGGGAAGAGCAAAAGCGGGCGACACTATATATATCGACATCAATATTTCCGCAGGAAAAAGCGGAGATATAAAATCAAGAGTTTACGGCTTTGACGATGACGCATGGAACAGGGCATATGCCGCGCTCAGCAAAAACATGATGACTGTTACGGAATATACGGACAGAACAGTCAGCGGAACCGTAACAGCCGATGAAGACGGTGTGCTTTTAACATCTATCCCCTACGATAAGGGCTGGTCGGTCAAAGTGGATGGACAGAAAGTCGATATCAAGCCATTTGCAAATGCACTGTGCGCAATTCCCCTCACGGCAGGAGAACATACGATAGAATTTTCGTTCTTCACTTACGGACTGACACTCGGCATAATTGCAAGCATATTCTGTGCGGGATTACTTGCTCTGATATTCTTTATGTCAAGAAAAAAAACCGAGAAGAAAGAAGACGGGGCAAAATATGACGGCGCTGAAATTTCGGACTGCTCAACGACGGAAGAGCAACCCGTAAGCCTTCCGGAAACAGAAACAGCAGAAGAAAAGCTTATCGAAGAAGATGGTCAAACAGAGGACTTGCAGCCCGATGAATCGGAACAAGACGAAGCGATTCAGCAGGAAGAAGAGCCGTCGGACGAAAAAGAGTAATAAACTACCATACAGAGCGGCGGAGCGAAAGTTCCGCCGCTTTTATATGTATAAAATCCGAAAACCGCGACCATACTTTTTGCGAGGTGATAAAAAATGCAATTGACGCAGAAAGAAACTTCGCTGCTGAAAGACTTGAAAGACCAGGAAAAACTTTGTGAAGAAAAGTACAGAAAGCACGCCGCAGCGGCGTCCGACCCGCAGTTGAAAAATTTGTTTTCGCGGCTCGCCCAAACCGAAAAAGCGCATTACGATATGCTTGTTCAAATGGAACAGGGCGCGGTTCCACCGCCTCCGACAGGCGGCGAGCAGCAGACATTTTCCGCAACTTACCAACTTGCGGACACCCCCGAAAAGCAAAACGATTGTTACCTTTGCACCGACCTGCTGACGGCGGAAAAACATGCTTCGCACCTTTATGACACCTGCGTGTTTGAGTTCACGGACGAAAATGCAAGGAATCTGTTGAACGGCATTCAAAAACAGGAACAGGGACACGGAAAAGCAATTTACGACTATATGAGCGCAAACGGGATGTATTCATAAAACAATCGGGAATTACTATATCACATCGAACGGGGCTGTAAAAACGTATGTTTTTACAGCCCCGTCACATTGTTGTTTTTATGACAAAATTTTACATTTTTTTCTTTTTCTCTCTACCCTTTTCATGTATAATAGAGACATAATACTTCACCGTGCAAGCAGAAAGGAGCGCTCAAAATGAAAGAGAAAGAAAAAAACTATTTAAAAGACTTTGCAAACGAATGCACTCTGCCGCTTTTCGATAAAGACCTTTATGCAAAATACGATGTAAAACGCGGACTTCGCGATATAAACGGAAAAGGCGTTGTTGCAGGACTGACAAAGATCTCAGAAGTCAGCGCTTCAAAAATCGTTGACGGGAAATCCGTACCTGCGGACGGTGAACTCTACTATCGCGG
Source organism: uncultured Eubacteriales bacterium (assembly GCA_900547165.1). Taxonomy (GTDB): domain Bacteria; phylum Bacillota; class Clostridia; order Oscillospirales; family UBA644; genus UBA644. The sequence goes on along the minus strand of URFZ01000024.1, from coordinate 10,235 downwards.
GTATCCGATAGAAAAACTCGTTGAAGGTTGCCTGAAAGACAAGCGTTTCGGGTTTGAAGAAACAACGTATCTGCTTCTGACGGGCAAATTGCCGAAAGAAAAGGAACTTGCGGATTTCAAAAAGTATCTGACTTCTTTTTATACTCTGCCGAAAAACTTCGTGCGCGACATTATAATGAAATCTCCGTCCGAAGACATGATGAACACCTTGATACGCAGTGTGCTTTCACTTTTCCCGTATGACCCCAAAGCAAACGATACGTCCATAGAAAACGTCGTCCGCCAATGCGTTATGCTGACGGCTGTATTGCCCGTATTTTCCGTTTACAGTTATGCGGCATGCAACTTCTACAAACACGGAGAGTCGCTTATCATACACCGTCCCCGCCCGGATCTTTCAACCGCGGAAAACATTCTGTATATGCTGCGTCCCGATTGCAAATATACGGAACTTGAAGCGCGTGTGCTTGATGTTGCGCTCATACTGCACGCAGAACACGGAGGCGGTAACAACTCAACGTTCACAACACACGTTGTCACCTCGTCGGGAACGGATACATATTCGGCTATCGCCGCGGCGCTTTGTTCGCTCAAAGGACCCAAGCACGGAGGCGCGAACATAAAAGTCTGCAAAATGATAAAGGATATGGAAAAGCACGTTCATGCTTCAAAAGACGACGAAGTAAGAAAATATCTCGAAGATCTGCTCGACGGCAATGCCTTTGACGGCGCGGGGCTTATATACGGCATGGGACACGCAGTTTACAGCATTTCCGACCCGAGAGCGAAGATCTTTAAGAGTTTTGTGGAAAAACTTGCCATAGCAAAGCACCGCGAAAAATCGTTTGCGCTTTATGACAAGATCGAGCGTCTTGCACCGGAAGTAATCGCAGAAAAAAGACATATCTATAAGGGTGTTTCCGCAAATGTTGACTTTTACAGCGGCTTTGTTTACGAAATGCTCGGCATTCCCGTTGAACTCTTTACCCCAATATTCGCGGTTGCCCGTATTGCGGGTTGGAGCGCGCACAGAATAGAGGAAATAACAAACGCGGGCAAGATAATCCGTCCTGCATACAAATCCGTCGGCGAGCACGAAGAATATATCCCGATGAGCGAAAGATAACCGCTCAACAGGCTGACGAAAGGAAAACCCAAACACATTATACAAAGGGGCTGTAAAAAAACTTGCGTTTTTTTACAGCCCCTTTTCTTTATTGTCAACGGATAAATTCTGCTCAAAAGAGAGTTTTAAATCGGAAAGTGCCGTACCTGTCGGAATTATTTGATTTGACCGAAATCCTTATTGTTTTTCGGCAGGGATTTCCGAGAACGAACCGTTTCGCGGTTCGACAAAAACTATTTTTGCCGAATCAGAGTTTTCACCGCAAAGAGACAAAACAATGTCCCGTTGCTCAAAGACATATGTTGCATGGTTTTCTGCCAAAGTGTCTGTCTTTTTTGGATAAAAACTCTGTTCTCCGTATGCTTTAAAGATACTTTCTTTTGCAGTCCATATTTTCAGAAATTCAAGAGAAGACTTTTCGACGCGTGTATTTTCTTCCTCCGAAAAAGTGTATTTTCTCATTTTTTCAAGAGTTTTTATATCATATTTAATGCTGCGGGCAATGTTTTCGATGTCAACGCCGCAAGGCGCGGGAGAGACGGCAACGGCAACATTTTTATCCGTATGAGAAAGTGAAAAAAAGAATTTGTCGCAAACCCATTTTCCGTTCTGCGTTTTTTTGAAAATCAGCCTTTCGGGCGCGATTTCAAACACGCGATTTGCGGCGTATTCAAGAAGTTTCCAATCCGTATACCGTGCTTTTTTCAAATTTTCATTTCGACATGATGCAATTTCAGCGTTGCGCTCATCCGAAAAAACTTTTCCGATTTCAATTTCGCTCGGAATTTCGGAAACAAAGACAACGCAGTCATTTGCCGAAAAAAGACTTTCTTCCGTTTTATCCGTAATTTCCACCTTGTCTATTTCCTTTCTCAAATATTTTATCAATCATCAAACGATACCGCACAGGCTGAATATAACAAGGCATTTATGCTATTCAATAAAACATTGCACCTGCTTGTTTTTTATTATACTAAAACCCTGATCGGACTTCAAGGCGCATAAACCAATATACAAAAAAATGTCACCATTTATCTGTTCTTTGTCAGCAAAATACGGAGCAACCCTGTTCGGACGCTCCGTATATTTTAACTCTAAATTTTTATATGTATGCTATCTTGACTGAACAAATTTCATTTCGCCGTTTTCGTCAAGGTCTATCATCGCAAGCGAATGAACTTCAACGCCCATGTCGCGTACAATAGCGCCGCCGTCCTGAAAGACTTTTTCGACGCATATTCCGACGCCCGCAACTTCCGCGCCCGCCTGTTCCGCGATGTCAAGCAGACCGAGAACGGCTTTGCCGTTGGCAAGGAAATCGTCTATTATCAGAAGTTTGTCATCGGGAGAGATATATTTTTTCGCAACGCGAACCATGAACTCTCTGCCGTGCGTGAACGACATGACGGGCGTTTGATAAACGTCATCGTCAACGTTTTTGGTCTGCGCCTTTTTTGCAAATACGACAGGGATATTACCCATGTGCCGTGCGGCACAAATGGCTATCGCTATGCCCGAAGCCTCGATGGTCAAAATCTTTGTCACCCTTTTATCCTTGAAAAGTCGGGCAAATTCCTTGCCGCACTCGTCAAGCAATTCAACGTCAAGTTGGTGATTCAAAAAATTATCTACCTTGACTATTCCTCCCGGTCTTATCGTTCCGTCTCTGACTATTTTTTCTTCGAGCAATTTCATTGCAAACCGTCCTCCTCCGTTTTGAAACCTCTTCCGACAACTTCGGCAACGTCTCCGACAATGACGAAGGCGTGTTTATCCGTTTCTTTTACGATTTTTTTCAACTTAAAAAGTTCCATCGGACGAACCACCGTCATAAGCATGGGTTTGGGTTCGTTCGTATATCCGCCGAAAGCGTTTATTCTCGTCACGCCCCGGTGAAGATTTTTTGTTACAGCCTCGCATATCGCGTCGCCGTGATTGCTGATTATATAAACGACCTTTGCGCTGTCAAGACCGTTCAGCAGTTTATCCACGATAAAGCCGTAAATGCAGACGATGATGGCGGCATACAGGACCGCCGTAAGGCTTTTGGAAACAAGTCCCGCAGCACATACTATAACAAGGTCTATAAAAATAAGCAGCCTGCCGTAAGAAATAAACGGGAAAAGTTTTTCGAGAAGCAGCGCGATAAGATCGACGCCGCCCGTCGTTATTCCGCGCATAAAGATTATTCCGAGCCCGATACCCGTCAGAGCGCCGCCGAAAATACAGGCAAGCAGCGGGTCTTCGGTATATTTCGGGAACCACGGGATAGCCGCGGTTATATCTATAAGCGCAGATGTTATGACAATGGCTATCGCGCTTTTGAAAAGCGTTTTTTTGCTGACGAATTTGAAAGACAGCAGGAACAGCAAAACGTTGACGGCGACAACAAAAAGACCTATCGGGATATTGAACAGATAATTCATTATAGACCCGATACCCGTCACGCCCGAAACAACGATTTTATTCGGTGCGCTGAACGTGTTTATGGCTATGGCGTATATGATTCCGCCTATAAAGATAACGCCGATATCGCAAATAAGTCCGACGACTTTCTTTTTCACGGGAAAAGTCCTCCTATTTGACCATCAGTTCAAAAAGTTCTTCTATTCTCTCCGTTTTCCCCGAAAGATAAAGATACCCGAAAAGAGTTTCCAACCCCGTTGCGCGTTTGTAAACCGCAACGTCGGTGTTTTTCGGGGGAACGGCATCGGAATTTCTGCCGCGCTTGTAAACGGCAAGTTCTTCCGTCGTCATTATTCCCATTATTTTATCGACAAATTCGCTCTGCGCTTTTGCCGAAACGAAATGTGTCGCCTCAAAATGAAGTTTGCCGTTGGTTTTGTGGGAATTGATAACAAGCATTTCACGGACAAGAAGTTCAAAAACCGCATCGCCGAGATATGCAAGCGTCAGCGCCGACTGCTGCGACGCTTCTGCGGCGGAAACAGGTCTGTCGTTAAGAAGCATTACATCTCTCTCCTGTTTTCCAGCGAACGCGAAAGCGTTATCTCGTCCGCATATTCAATGTCCCCTCCCACGGGAATGCCGAAAGCCAAACGCGTAACGCTGACGCCGAGCGGTTTCAGCAAATTCGCAAGGAATATGGCGGTCGCGTCTCCCTCCACGGTCGGAGCGGTGGCAACGATAACCTCTTTTACCTCATCCCCGTTCAGTCGGGCAAGAAGTTCGGTTATTTTCAAGTCTTTCGGTCCGATATGGTCAACCGGAGAAAGAACTCCGTGCAGAACATGATAAACGCCTCTGAACTCGTTCGTTTTTTCTATTGAAATAACATCCTGCGGCGATGAAACGACGCATATAACGGACTTATCTCTTTTTTCGTTGGCACAAACGGAACAGACTTCGCCGTCGGTCAGATTCTGGCATATCGGGCAAAGGTGAATCACTTTTCTTGCGTCCTCAATTGAGCGCAAGAACTCTTCCGCCTGCTCGTCCGTCATACGCAAAATATGAAACGCAATGCGCTGTGCGGACTTCTTGCCTATTCCCGGAAGTTTTCTGAACTGCTCCGTCAGCACATCGAGCGGATTGACGTTGTATGCCATATCAGAAGCCGAGACCGGGTATATTGAGACCCGATGTGATCTTCGACATTTCTTCTTCCGCCGTCTGTTCAACCTTGTTTATTGCCTCGTTTACGGCGGCAACTATAAGGTCTTCAAGCATTTCGACGTCTTCGGGGTCAACCACCGACGGGTCGATTTTGAGCGCTTTTATTTCTTTTGCGCCGGAAATGGTTATTTTCACCATTCCGCCGCCGGAGGTAACATCATATTCGGCGGCTTCGAGTTCCGCCTGCTTGTTCTGCATATCCTCCTGCATCTGCTGAACTTTTTTCATCATCGCGGCCTGTCCGCCGCCCTGGTTGGGGATCCTTACTTTCATAATAAGAGTTCCTTTCTCGGTATTGACGCTCTATTCAAAATCGAACAGAGGGTTGTTTTCAAGGTCTTTATATTCTTCGGCATTGAGATATTCGCCTTTTCTGCCGATTTTAATGCTTATCGTATAATGGGTCTTTCGCAAAGCGTCAAGCGCCTTTTTCATGCTCTCGCGGCAATGCGAATTATCTATATCCGTCAAGTCCTGCTCCGTTTTGCAGAGAATAAGCAGCTCGGTGTTGCGGTAAACGGCGCTGCACGCGGTTTTGAGCATCATTCCGAGGAACATATCGTCGTCTGCGACAAGTTTGCAGAAATCCTCCCATGAGCCGAACTCTCTGTATTCTCCGTCATGGATCTCTTCCGTGGGAGCAGCCTTTTTTACGGGAGCAGCAATCTGCTCGGTTTTTATGGGCGCAGGTGCGGAAGCGGCGCTTTTCGGCGGTTCGGAATACTCGGGAACATCGGGCAATACGGGTGCGTCACCCGTATCGGGCGGCGGTGCGGGAATGAAATCATCATCTGCGGGAACAAACGATGTCGGAGACGCGCCGAAAACATCTTCCGGGGTCGGAGGTGTCATATCGGCGTTTTTCGCGACCTTTTTAGCGGGTGCGGGAGTATCCGTTCTTCTTGCTTCGGCATACCCCGCCGCAGGCGCGGACAAGGACGAAGAAGCAGACGGAGCGGATACCGTGATTCCGCCGCGTTTCAGTTTTTCAAGTTCGTTTTCAAGTTCGGAGACCCTTGCGGTCAACGCCTTGACGCCCTCATTCAGTTTCGGGCGGGAAATTCGCAAAAGGCATATTTCCATATCGGCTCGCTTGTTTGAACTGCGCGAAAGTTCTTGCAGCGTCTGCTGCGCAATATCTATCGCATAAAGAATATGTTCGGTGGTATAAAGTCCCGCAATTTCTTCAAGCCGTTTTTCATCTCTGTCATAAAGGTCAAGTATGCCTTTTCTGTTGCGGACGTTTTTGACAACAAGAAGCGCTCTGTATTCGTCAAGCAGTTCACGGCAAAGAACGCCGAGGTCTTTCGCACCGTTGTAAAGTGAGTTTACAGCGGTATAAAGAGCGTCTATATTCTGCTCCGCGGCGGCTTTCATCAGGTCGTGTATAAGTTCCGTGTCGATAACGCCGAGAACCTCGCGAACCTCTTCCGCCGATGAAAGTCCTATAACCTTGTCAAGCACGGAAAGGCTGTCGCGCACGGAACCGTCGCCGAGACGCGCAACCGTCAAAAGACTTTCGTCGTCCATTTCCGTCCCCTCGGACGCAACGACCTTTTTGAGATGTTCCACAAGCGTTCCCACGTTGACGCGGCGGAAATCAAACCTCTGACAACGCGACGCAATGGTTGACGGAACTTTGTTAACCTCTGTCGTGGCAAGAATGAATACCGCGTGTGACGGAGGTTCCTCGATGGTCTTCAAAAGCGCGTTGTATGCCGCAGGCGAAAGCATGTGAACTTCGTCGATGATATAAACTTTATATTTCGCGAGAACGGGAGAAAACGCGACTTCCTCACGAAGTTCGCGCACGCTGTCAACGCCGCTGTTTGTCGCCGCGTCTATCTCGATAACGTCGGTAACGCTGCCGTCCGTTATTCCTCGGCACACCTCGCATTCACCGCAAGGTTCGCCGCCAACGGGAGAAAGACAGTTTATCGCTTTCGCAAAGATTCGGGCGCAGGTGGTCTTACCCGTTCCTCTTGTTCCGGTAAAAAGATATGCGTGAGCAAAGGTTGCGTTTTTTATCTGATTTTTCAGCGTTTTTGTAACGGGTTCCTGTCCTATCACATCGCCGAAGACCGCCGGTCTGTATTTGCGGTAAAGTGCCTGATACACCTTTGTTCACACCCTTTCATAATCAAAAAAGAAGCGGGTTCCTTGCTGTGCATCCCGAAATTCCCTTAATGCTGCTCAGTTCCCTGCCTGACATGGTTCGAGACACGGAATCACGCAAGACCCGCTTCCATTGTATTATACACTATAAAAGGAAAATAATCAAGACCTTTACCGTGTTTTTTTATTTAGTTAACAATTTTTTTCATACGCTAATAAAATATTATTGGAGAGCAAAAAATCTCCCGTGGGCGACGTTTTACCGCGCCCGAAAAGAAAGGATGAAAGACAAATGCCCGAAAACTTATTTCTTGAAGACGAACAGGGGCTTCCGACGATAGCAATGCCGTGCCGCGGCTGTGAGGAATGCCGGACGTACTTCTGCATAGACGGGGCGAACGCTCCGATTGCAACGTCGTACACTCCCATGCAGGTTTTTGACGATATTTACGCTCCCGAAAAAGGTTACACGAGGGGAACGATATTCGCCGCGCTTGACAAACCGTTCCTTGCAGGAGGTATGTGATATGAAAAAACAGAGAAACGAACTGCTTGCGGAACTCGGAGCTTACGCCTTTGCCGCGCACGACACCGCGCTTTTCCTTGACACGCACCCGAACGACGAAACGGCGATGAAAGCATTCTGTGCTTACCGCGACAAGGCGGACGGTTTGAGGCGAGAATACGCCTCGCAATGCGGACCTCTGCGAAAAAACGACGTGACAAAAAGCTGGAACGAATGGATAAAATCACCGTGGCCGTGGCAATAAGGAAAGGACGGACAACAAACAATGTTTGATTACGAGAAACGACTGCAATATCCGATAAAAATTAAGAACCCCGACCCCGCCATGGCAAAGTTCATCATCAGCCAATACGGCGGACCTCACGGAGAGATAGGCGCGTCTCTGCGGTATCTTTCACAGAGATACACCATGCCTTATGAAGAACTCCGCGCCGCGTTAAATGACATCGGCACGGAGGAGCTTTCACATTTTGAAATGGTCGGAACAATAGTTCATCAACTGACGCGAGGGCTGAAAGAAAGCGAGATAAAAAACAGTCCTCTTGCAGATTATTTCATCGACCACACCGCGGGCGTTTATCCGGTTGCGGCAAGCGGCGCGCCGTTTTCGGCGACAACTTTCGCATCTACCGGCGACACGATAGCAGACCTGACGGAAGACCTCGCGGCAGAGCAAAAAGCGCGTCTGACCTACGATAACATTCTCCGCTTCGCGGACGATCCCGACGTGCGCGACCCGATCAAATTCCTGCGCGAACGCGAGCTTGTTCATTACCAAAGATTCGGCGAATGTCTGCGCATATTGCAGGACAGACTGAACTGCCGCAACTTCTACGCGTTCAACCCGTCGTTCGACAAATCGGCAAACTGAATCAGCAAAGGTTCGATCAACCAACGCAACAAGGCTACAAAAACGTATATTTTTGCAGCCTTGTTTTTATAAAAACAATTTACAACTAAAGCCTGAAATTACAGGCTAACAAGTCTCTCATCAAGCTATCATCACCTGTATATCTGATTCTTTTGAGATAACAATACGCTGCTTCCGCAACGCTTCCAAGGCGAAAGTCCATTAAATAAGTATCGTCAGAACGAAGTTTGTCTATCGCTTCAATGAATTCATCGTCACGTAAACCGTGTTCTATACCGAAAAGAACAGCATTTATCTGTAAATACTGCTTTTCATGCACAATTACATTTTTTATACAGGCAACATTTCCGCTTTTCATCTCATCCAACAGTTCCTGTGTTCTGTCCAAAACTCACAGACTTCTTTCTTTAACTATCTCAAAGACTTCTGGCGGATACAAATAGTCTTCTCCCGAATCATCACCTATCCTGTACCAACCTTTTTCCACAGACATTACATCATAAACTTTTCCGTTTGTAAGAACCAAAAAATCCGTTACTCCCAAAAATCTGACTTTCATTAAGCAAAAACTCCGAAACGCTGTAAATTTCAACTGAAAGATTCGAAACAGCGCATTTTTTCATAAACGAATTTAATACCTACCGAGCCTCTAAATAATAGTACTTTCTGAACAAAGACTTTTTATTTTGTTTATATGGACAGGCTTCCTTTCTTCCGCAATACAGTTCTGTTGATCCTCTTACCGGGGAAAAACAGAGGACCATCACGTTCCCGCGTTTTCCGACATTGCAGACTTCGTCGTAGATTTCCAACACATCAGGATGCCAATGCGTAATACTGTTTTTGACCTTTCCGAAAACCAATCTGCTAACGTCAAAACAACAATCGGTCCCATATACGTCGATGCCGATTCTGATATTTTCATATAGATTCCACACGATATATCCGGTATCTTCGTCAAGTTCAAAATTTCCGCATAAATCGGGCGTCTGGCACATCATATCATAAAGTTCTTTTGAACTTTTTGGAACAACCATTTTAAAAGGAGAATCTTCGTTCTCAAATGCATTCTCATAATTCCAAGTAACAAAAATGCAATCGGGAATATCCACATCGTCAAAACTCGATACAGAAAACATTATTTTCTCAACAAGTAACTTAATGGGACATTCGGGGGCATTTTCTAATTTAGCGAGTAAATTATTATAACATTCATCGAAAGATTTCCAATCACCGTCATAATTCACTTGCCACTCGGATTCATCTTTAATGAAATCTATTTGCTCAAAATCAGGAAAGATGTAAACAGTACCGTCATAGATAAAGTATTCAAAGCCGTTCGTTTCTTGTCTGACATACTTCATATTCAAATTTCTGCGCATAGCGGAATTATAAAAACGATACTCCGGAGAAAGCGCTATGCTCATCATAAATTTTTGTTTGAAGTCCGTATAATATCGAGATTTTTTATAATCCTTTTTGCTCTCTAACCAGTGAAGCATAATATAAGGTACCGATACAACAAGCCCTATGATAATTACAGGTAAAAGTACAATTATAAGTAAGACTTTCGGGACATTCCGATACCATTTTCTTTTATTCATTGATTCCGTACTCCCTAACCTTTAATCCTTGAACACATTATATCACAAAGAAATAAAAATTTCAATCGTTTTGTTTTTTTTCGATTGCAGCGACACCAAAGCAACCCCTCTTGCGGTTCCCGAAAAAACCTGCGGCGCTTCGCTTCTTCCTTGCTTTTTTCGACCGCTGCGCCATAAAAACGTCGCTGCATCTGCCGCCGGCAGCGCTCCGTTTTTCAGCCCGGCACGCCACCGCTTTGCCGAGGTGTCCGAGTTACTCCTATAACCAAAACAGAACCACCCACATAAGTGGGTGGTTCTGTTTTGGCAGGGGCAGAAGGGATCGAACCCTCGGCACGCGGTTTTGGAGACCGCTGC
>URFZ01000023.1 GCA_900547165.1 uncultured Eubacteriales bacterium | reverse complement strand
GATCCACACATACATTTACCGAGTTTATCGACCTGTTCCCAGCACTCTGCTATTCGATCGGTGTGGATTTTAAAGACAGCACCATTGATTGTGATGCCGGTATCGTCGGTGCCGGCATCGCGTTCGGCACAATGAAAAACTGCTACTCGACAGCTACCGTTTCCCGTGTTGATAATGTCAGCTATCACGAAAGGGTGAAGAACTGTTATTACGTAAGCGCCGCTCCCTGGCCTGCCGATAAATATGTCGGTACATCTGTTACCGTATCTGAATTGTCCGGAATGGCAAATACACTGGGTGCTGCGTTTAAACCGGGTTCCTACGCAACGGGTGGCATGCCGGCACTAACGTGGCAGCCCGACGCAGAATCTTCCGGCGGTACGGGGACAAAGGATGACCCGATGACCCGATGATCATCAAAACCGCACAGGATTTAATATGCGTCGCAAATCTTGAAAATACAGCCGGCATGTATTTTCGATTGGAAAATGATATTGACTTAAACGACAGCGAGTGGCTGACCGCCATCGGCTCCTCGGAAACTCCGTTTTGCGGCGTCTTTGACGGCAATGGGCACACCGTCAGTCATTATAAGTTAGTCGCTGCCGGCAACCGGATTTACGGCTTATTCGGCGTCGTCGGCGGAAATGCCGTTATCACAAACCTGGGTGTGAAAAATGTCAAAGCGATTTTAACAAACGCACAAAGCTGGAACTCCACCTGCGGCGGTATGATTGGTTTAATCCAGGATAATGCCGTTTTGATGAACTGCTTTGCAAAAGACGTTGATTTCAGCTTAACATTCAACCGAACCTGGGAGGGTGAGTTTGAATATGGCGGCGGCGTCATTGGAAGGATAAACGGCAGCGGAGTTGAAATCAGAAATTGTTATTCAAAAGGATTTACCCAAACCTATGACGATAACGGTGTCAATATGCCCCCGGTCAATAACGACGGCGGATTCGCCGGCGAAGGCGCCTGCTTTGCGGTTGTTTCCAATTGTTATTCCGACACAACGATGTTTCGGGCACCGGCCTGGCTCACAAACGAAAACTGCTACCAGGGTCAAATTGCAAAGGAATGGCCCGGCGGCTACGAATGGGACGCCGACGTCGTCAGCGATATTACCGGTATTGCCTATAAATTGGGAAAGGAATTTGCCGGTGTTGACAACGAAGCCCCCATCCTGAGGTGGGAATTAGGCAATGGATTATACAAAAATCTTGTTAGCAACGGTTCTTTTTCAGATACGGACCTATCCGCGCCAGGGTTGACTATTGTTTTAAACAAAAACGGAAGAATCTCAAAGATGGGACACATAAACGGCGGCGCAACGATTTTGGCAAAGGCTGCGGTAAAGCGCGGCTCCTATTACCGAATCAGCGTCAGAACAAGCGCTGCTTCAACCGAAGGCGCATTTAATATGTCCGTAAACGGTACGGATTTTACTGCGCATTTGAAAGACAATCGCATCAATACAGCATGGGAAACGCAGACAAGTATCATAAAAGCAGATGCCGATGAACTAACGCTGACATTTAAACCCGGTGTCGAAACCTACATTGACGATGTTGAAATCATGGAAGTTGATGTTGATACCGAAGAAAAAATGATAAAAGAATCCATACGGGCGAATTATCAAAAAAATTCCTACGTTGACGACAGAGTCGCCATCGACCTGTCCGTAAATGACGGTCTGCCTCTAACCTACGAAAGCGAACACGGTTACATCGACGCCAATGGCTATCTGACAGATCTTGTACCAACGGGTTTTGGCATGACAGAAGAACGGTATATCGGCTCTTATGCGTACGCAGACAGAACCGTCTCAAATTCTTTTACCGTAACCGTAAAAGAACGGGAACCGATCGCCATTAAAGAAGTAAATCTTTATGACAACGACGGTAATAAAATATATGGTATGGCAAAGGCAAAACGAATCGGCAATGTTGTTTTGGAAATTAACGAAGAAAAAGATGCAAAGGTAGTCGCTTCTCTGTACGAAAACGGCGTTATGACAGCGGTTAAAGTCGTACCCGTTGAAGAAAGCGGCGTCTGCGAAATCAATATGGATGTCGAAGGAAACGATACCTACAAAATGTTTGTGATGACAAACAACACCTTAGCGCCTCTAGCAATTCCCGCGCAGCCCTACAAATCGCTCAGCACGGACGATAAGGTTAAAATTCTGACAATCGGCGACTCCATTGCTGCAACTTACGATCCAAACGCAACCGTACTACGCGGCTGGGGACAAATGCTTGGCAATCAATACACAGCTAACGTGACGGTTGATAACAGCCTATCCCTCGGCGGTATGACGGCGTATAACTTTTTGTTTAACGGAAGATTTGATACCCTGCTTGAAAGAATGAACGCGGGCGATTACGTTTATATTCAATTGTGCACAAATGACCGGGTTCAGAATTTTACAAAAGAAGAGTTTAAACAGTTCTTAACGCAGTTTGTGCTGATGATCAGAGACCGCGGCGGCTATCCCGTACTGATAACCTCACCGGAGGAATCAGAATGTGCCACAAACGAAAAAGGCGCCGACGGAAAATTTAAAATCAACCCGGTTCACCAAGGATATCCCGACGTTATGAGAAATATCAGCAAGGAAAGAAATGTTCCGTTGATTGACCTGAATAAAGAAACGCAAAGACTTATGGCAACACTTGGTTTGGATGCGATTCTTGCCCTAAACTACTGGACGGATGACACCATCCACTTTACCGAAGCCGGTGCAAACTACTTAGCAGACTTTATTGCAAAGGAGTCCGCGCGAATCGGTTTGCCCATCGGCGAGTTTGTAAAAAACAAATAAATGTAACAAATTTTATTATGTACGATATGCAAAAAGAGGCGTCAAGGCCTCTTTTTGCATGCGGCGGCACAAGAGTCCCGCTCCCCTTGACAAACAAGGGAAAACAGTGTAGAATAAAACAGATTACAGGACATAAAACGCAAATTGTTTTGTTCGCAAAAAACGCAAAAAAGAAAGAGTGAAATAAAATGGCCATTTGGAACCAAAAGTTTGAAACCATGCCCCGTGAGGAACTGCAAAAATGGCAGAGTGAGCACTTGCGTGACGCGGTGGCACGCGTCTATGCAAACGTAGCGCCCTATCGGGCAAAGATGGACGCCATCGGCTTAAAGCCTGAGGATATCCGCGGCATTGAGGATCTCGACAAGCTTCCCTTTACCACCAAGCAGGATCTGCGTGACAACTTTCCCTACGGCTACTTTGCCATCCCGATGGAGGATGTCACCGAGATTCACGCATCGAGCGGCACAACCGGCAAGCAGACCGTTGTCGGCATGAACAACCACGACCTCGGCATCTGGGCGGAAATCACGGCGCGTGCGCTGACCTCCTACGGGGTCACCAAACAGTCAGTGGTTCACACGGCTTATGGGTTTGGCCTGTTCACCGGCGGTTTTGGCGCACATTACGGCGCACTGAAGATCGGCGCACGCTCCATTCCTGTCTCCAGCGGTAACTCGCGCAGACAGATTCAGATTATGCGCGATTTCGGCAGCTCCTTTTTGGCATGTACCCCCTCTTATGCGCTCTCCCTGGTTGAAACCCTCCACGACATGGGTTATTCCAAGGATGACTTAAAGCTGGAGGGCGGCGCTTTCGGGGCGGAGCCTTGGACGGCGCAGATGCGCAAGGAGCTGGAGGACAAGCTGGGCATCAAGGCCTATGATATTTACGGATTGAGCGAAGTGATGGGGCCGGGCGTCGGCTATGACTGCGTCTGCCAGAACGGCATGCACATCAACGAGGATCACTTTGTCCCGGAAATCATTGATTCCGACACGGGAGAGGTTCTGCCTCAGGGCAGCGTTGGCGAGCTGGTATTCACCTGTATCACCAAGGAGGCGTTTCCGCTGCTTCGTTACCGCACCAAGGACATCTCTTCCTTAAATTATGAACCTTGCTCCTGCGGCAGAACCTTTGTCCGGATGAGCAAGCCGATGGGCCGCAGCGATGATATGCTGATTATCCGCGGCGTTAATGTGTTCCCCTCTCAGATCGAAGAGGTACTGATGAACACCAAGGAGACCATGCCGCATTATCAGCTGATTGTAGACCGCAAGGACAACAAGGATACCCTGGATATTTTGGTCGAGGTATCGCCGGAGATCTTTAGTGACGAAGTGAAGAATCTGGAGGCCATCACCCGCAAGGTACAGGGAAATCTGATGACCGTCTTAGGCCTTAAGGCAAACGTCAAGCTGGTAGAGCCGCGCAGCATTGCCAGAAGTGAGGGCAAGGCCGTACGCGTGATTGACAAGCGGCACTTGTATACCGAGGAAAACAGAAAAGGATAGGTGATATCCATGGATAAAATCACAGTGATTGTTCCCTGCTATAACGAACAGGAGGTTTTGCCCCTGTTTTATCAGGAAATCGAAAAGGTGCGCAGCGGCATGCCGGAGGTCGACTTTGAATATCTGTTTGTCAATGACGGCTCCTCGGATCGGACACTGCCGATGCTGCGAGAGCTTTCCAAGCAGGACGGCCGGGTCAAGTACGTCTCGTTTTCCCGCAACTTTGGAAAAGAGGCGGCGATGTATGCCGGTATGGATCGTGCGTCCGGCGACTATATCGTCATTGTGGACGCAGACCTTCAGGATCCGCTCGATCTGATTCCCATTATGTACCGTGAGATTGTAAGCGGCCGCTGTGACTGCGTTGCCGCACGCCGCGTCACCCGTGAGGGTGAAGCGAAGATCCGCTCCTGGTTTGCGCGGATGTTTTATAAGCTGATTAACCGAATCTCTAAAACCGAGATCGTGGACGGTGCCCGCGACTATCGTATGATGACACGCCAGATGGTAACCAGCATTTTGTCCATGCAGGAGAGAAATCGGTTTTCCAAGGGAATCTTCAGCTGGGTCGGCTTTGACACAAAATGGCTGGAATATAAAAATATTCAGCGTGCCGCTGGCGAGACCAAGTGGTCGTTCTGGAAGCTGTTTTTGTATTCCATCGACGGTATTGTTGCATTCTCTACCGTACCGCTGGCGGTATCTTCGGTGATGGGCGTGCTGTTTTGTCTGCTATCCTTTATCGGGATTATCGTTGTCATTATCCGCGAGCTGATCTGGCACATGAGTTCTTACGGATGGGCGTCTATGATCTGCGTGCTGTTGCTTGTCAGCGGTGTGCAGCTGCTTTGTATCGGTGTCTTGGGGCAGTATTTATCAAAGACCTATTTAGAAAGCAAGCAGCGTCCCATCTATATCATGAAGGAAACCAATACAGACACAGAACCTGACAATAAGACAAAATAACGGGGCGGCTCAGCCGTCCCGTTATTTTTATGTACGTTCTGTCCCAAGCCGGCGTTTTAGCCGCGGCGCCTCTACCGCATAGGCCCACGTTCACCCGGTCGGCAGGGGAGGAGATGCGGCTGACCGCATAGGCGATGATAAACAGGAGCGCTGCGCCGCACCATGCGGCAGGACTTGCAAAGCATACCCCGACATAGCCGAAAAACGCCGCCAGAATAAACGCCCCGACCAGACGGGAGATGAGCTCCACGATACTGCCGACCAGCACGATGCCGGTGTTTCCCAGTCCCTGCTGCACGTTCCGAAAGATAAAGATACAACTGAGCACCGGGTAAAAACAAGCCGAAATCGTCAGATACTGCTTGGCATAGCGCACCACTTCACCGACATTTTCCTCCGATGTACCGATAAAGATCATTGTCATTGCGCGACCGCAAACCGTAACCAGAATGCCGCCGAGTACCGCAATCATCATGATAATAAACGTACTCTTTCTGACGCCCTCACGGATGCGCCGATAAGAACGCGCCCCGTAATTTTGCCCGACAAAGGTTGCCAGCGTCATGCCGACCGAGATCATGGTCTGCGTCACCAACGCCTCAATTTTGCTGGAGGCCGCATAGCCGGCCATCGCCACCGCGCCGAACTGATTCAGGCTGGACTGAACTGCCATGGCGCCGGTTGCAATCACCGAGGTTTGTACCGCCATCGGCACGCCCAGGCGCAAGTGATACCAGGCAAACCGGCCGTTCCACTTCCAGTCACCGCGGCCGGGAAACAAATCCGACAGTCCCTTTTTTACATAAATCAAACACAGAAACGCCGATACCCCCTGGGAGAATACGGTTGCAACTCCTGCCCCCATAACCCCCATACGAAAGTTTAAGATGCAGACGTAGTCCAAAATGACGTTCAGTACCGAGGCAATCAGCAAAAAATACAGCGGCGTCCGGCTGTCGCCCAGCGCGCGCAAAACGCTGGATAGGTAATTGTAAAGCACCGTAATGGGAATCCCCCAAAAGATCACGGTAAGGTATGCATGGGCGCCGTCAATGACCTCCGGCGGCGTATTCATTAAAACAAGCAGGCCTCGCGTCCCCGGAATACTGACCGCCATCAAAAGAGCGGAAAAGACCGCGCAAAGCATGGCACCCATGGCAATGCTGCGCCGCACGCCCTGCATGTCCCCGGCGCCGAACCGCTGTGATACCATGATGGCAAAGCCGCCGGCAAGCCCCATGGCAAAGCCGATCACACAAAACACCAACGAGCCGCTTGCACCGACCGCCGCCAGCGCATTTACACCGATGGTTCGCCCGACGATAATGGTGTCTGCCATGGAATATAGCTGCTGAAAGATGTTTCCGATAATCAACGGAATGCTGAAAAGCAGAATGTGACGCAGGATATTGCCGCGTGTCATATCCACCGTTTTGTCCATTTTCATACTGCACACCCCCTTGGTTCTTCCTTTGCAGTCGTATCATCATACTACCACTTTTTCGTTTTGTCAAGACGTTTTTAAAAAAAATACAATTTCTCCACCAATTTTTTACAAAACAAAAAGGAGAGCAAAACTCTCCTTTTTATTCTTCGGTTTCTTCCGGCGGTGTGTAATGAATCAGCACCCGGCCGATTCTGCGGCCGTCCAGCTCCTTCACCGTAACGTGAAAACCGCTGTCCTCAAACTGATCGCCGATCTCCGGCATTTTTTCCAGCTGCTCCATCGCCCAGCCGTTGATGGTGTTTTGCTCGCTCTCGTACTTCATGCCAAACTTTTCAAAAAGTTCTTCCACGTCCGCGCTGCCGAGCGCCAGATACTCATTTTCGCCGATACATTCCATGTCCTCAACCACGTCATCGTGTTCATCCCAGATCTCACCCACCAGCTCCTCCAGGATGTCCTCCATGGTTACAATGCCGACCGTGCCGCCGTATTCGTCCGTCACCACCGCCATATGCGCCTGGGATTTTTGCAGATGCTTAATCAGCTTTGAAATCTTAATGGAATCCGAAACAAAAATCACAGGTGAAATAATATCCTGCAGGGTCTGACCCTTGGTGCGGATCATCACAAAAAAGTCACGCTGATGGATAACCCCCACGATGTTGTCGATCGTATCGCGAAAGACAGGGATTCTGGAATAGCTGCTCTCCATAAAAATATGATAGATCGCCTGCGGATCTTCTTCAATATCCACTGCGGTCAGATCCACACGCGGCGTCAGAATATCGCCGGCCTCCAGATCGTTAAATTCGATCGCACTTTTAATCAGGTCACCCTCCTGGGCGTTGATGCCGCCGTCACTCTGCGCCTCTTCCACAATGGTTAAAAGCTCCTGCTCGGTGATACCGCGTTCATCCTGTGTCTTAAACACTTTTTTCAGCATTTTTTTCCAAATGCCAAACAAAAAGTTAAAAGGAACCAAAACCGTCATAATCCCTTTCATAATCGGTGCCGAGAACATCGCAAACCGCTCCGGCGACTCCTTGGCGAGGCTCTTTGGCGAAATCTCACCGAAGATCAGAACGACCACCGTCATAATCACGGTCGATAACGTGACCCCGTAACTGGGAAAAATCTTTAAAAAAAGCACGGTCGCAAGCGAAGACGCCGCAATGTTCACCACATTATTTCCGATTAAGATGCTGGACAGCAGTTTGTCATACTGCTCCGAAAGCCGCAGCGCCAGCGCCGCTTTTTTCACGTTTTCTATAGAGGCTGTCGCGGTTCCGTGTCCGTTTGTTTGGAACGGCTCTTTCTCAAACTCTGTAATTGAGCCGCTTGACGCGCTTATCTCATATTTGTATGTCGCGTCGGAAGTTACAAATTCTATTTCATACTTGCCGTCATCAAGTTTTGCTTTGGTGAACTTTACGCTGTTTTCATTCAGTTTTGCATGCATCAGTGCAATCTTTTTCGCTTCGGAAAGCGTCTTTTGCGGCGTTGAAGATGTTGTTTTATCATCATCTGTCTCTGCTTTGAAGGAAGTTATTTTACCTGAAACCGCATCTATTTCAACCTCGTATTCCGTCCCTGCGCAAACGAATTCCACCTCGTACTTTCCGTCGTCAAGTTCGGTTTTTATCTTGGTGGCGGAAGATTCCTTAACTCCCGCGTAGGTGAAGGCTATTTCTCTTGCTTTGTCTGCCGTAATTACAGTTGAGGAAACCGGAGTTATAGCGGTTTTTTGTCCCGTCGCCCTGTTTTCTGTTTCATACGAAATTATTCTGCCCGTCTGTGCGTCTATATCATATTCGTACTCGATGTTTCCGCTGACGAATTCTATCTCATATTTTCCGTCATCGAGTTTTGTCTTTGTGAATGTTGCATCGGCGGCTTTTACTCCCGCATGTGCCAGCGCCACGGTTTTTGCTTTTTCAAGGGTTATTGCGCTGCCTGATTCATAATATTCCTTTTTATCGTTTTCGTCAAGGTCTTCTATTCCGTCTTTGATGTTTTCCAAAAGGCTGTCGTCCGCTTCTATCTCGATAATATCGCCTATCTCGATGTTCTTTTCCGCAACAAGTTTAGCCAGTTGGCGCAGGTTCATCTTTGCGAGGTCTTCCGCTTTGAGCGTCGTATCTTTTTCCGCAAGTTTAAGAACAAACATAGCCTTTCCCGAAGATATGCCGTTTTTCTTCGCAAAATCACGGGCAAACGCCATGTCGGTCGCCGTTTGGTTGAAAACTGCCGCATTGACGGAGTTTTCGTCCAGTGCCTTGCCGATATTTACGGTTATTTCATTTTTCAATGCGGTTGCCTTATCTTCGTTGCTGTTGCTTACCGTGACAAGGATTCCGTTATCATTATCTGTCAGGTATCCGTTTCTGACCATCGATCCGATAAGCGCGTTGACCGCCACTTTGACGTCAGAGCCTTTCAGATTCATTCCGTCAAGTACTTTTTCTCCGTCGGAATTTATCGCATTTACTTCTCTTACAATATTCTTTTTGTTTGTTTTGATCTCTATGCCCGGATTGACGTCAATGTCTATAACTGAGTCAATCGCATAATTGTTTGAATATAAAAGTCCTCCGAAAATTCCGACGATAAGAATGGCGCACGCCGCTGCGATAACCGCAATGAGTTTCGGTTTTCTTTTACTGTTTTTGACTTCTTTCATGGTAACGATCCTTTCTTTTTCGGAATCGAGCCTTTTTTCTATGTTTTCGAACATGTCCGTCGGCATGACGGCAAAAACGGCGTCCGAAAGCGTTTTTTCAATATCTTTTTTCTTCATCTGCCGTCCTCCTTTTCGATGTAAAGGCGCATTTTTTTGAGCGCCCTGTGATACTTGGACAAAACCGTGTTAAGCGGTATTTCGAGAACTTTTCCGATTTCACGCGATTTCATTCCGGCAACGGTTTTCAGCATAACTATTTGTCGCTCATCGTTGTTCAGCGTGTCAAGAGTTGCTTTCAGCAGCAGACGTTGTTCGGTATTTTCCACTCCGGAAAAAGCCGTTGGATCGGTCTTTTCCGCTTCCTCGATATAGGTCTTTCCGTGTTCTTTTCGGATAAGTGTCAGCGCATGCCTTTTTGCTATCGTGATTATCCATGCCATCGGTTTGCCCTGCGGCTCGTAGCTTCCCGCGTTCGCACAGATGCTCAGGTACGTTTCCTGACAGACATCTTCTGCGTCGTGAGTGTTTTTCAGCAGGGAAAGAGTATATGCGTAAACGCTTTTTGCCGTTTTTTCATAAAGTATATGCAAAGCGTCCGGACGCCCTTGCGCAACGGCAAGAATATCGTCATCGCAGACCGTCGACTTTGTCTGATGTGAGTATTCTTCAAATACAAAAGCGAGCAGCATATTCTTTCTCCTTTCATACCGTTAACGCGCGAACTGCTCTTTTTATTGCAATCGTTTGTACTGTTTTACAATTTTTTCACAAAACCGATTTGCGACCACCGGTTTATCGGGATTTAAAGTTGCCTTTTATATTTTGTCGTTTTATGTCTTATTATATCATATCTTTGTTTTTATTGCAATAACATCTTTCGCAAGAAAACAAAAACTCCGAACCCGTCTGAATTCGGCATCGGAGTTTTTTGTTATCTTTTGTCTGTACATCCTTCGACTATATTTCGCTTGCAGGGTGTACCGGAGTAAAAAACGTGTCGGATTTTTTCGCAACGTAGTAGAAAAGAGAAATCGCGTCCCCTATGTCTGTTGTCCAATCAAGGTTGGAGTGCGCTCTGTTCTGCTGGTCCGGAGTTAACTCACTTTTCTTTGCAACGTGGTAAAACAGCAGCATCGCGTCGGTGATATCCGTTGAACCGTTGCCGTCAATGTCTCCCGCGGGGTGTGAATATTCATCGGGGACCATTTCCGTAATTTGCGCATAATCGTTAAGAGCGAAAGAAAAAGACGATGTTCTTCCGTCCTTGTTCCAATATGTTTCCCTGCATCTCCAAACATCGCCGTCGTGTCTGACGGAAACTCTCATGTCGAGATAGTTGTCGTTTGTCGGGCAGGGATATACTCTTACGGTGTCTGTCTTTCCGATCTTTTCATAAAGCGACGACATTTTTACATCGTCTCTTGTGATGTCAAAAAATACCTGAATGGTCGCAAGTGCGTTATCCATTCCCCAATTTATAAAGGTCTTTCCGTTTTCGTCTTTCCTGAATTGGTTCGGATTTGCGCTTGAAGTGTTTAACAACTGCGAAACGAATCCGACAATGAAGTCAATGTTTTCTTTCGTCGCTTTTCCGTAATACGGCGCGCGGCGCGTGTTTTCGGGAATGGTTGCGTCATAGTCTATAAACATTGCCATGTATATCATGGCCACATCGCACGCATCGATGAAATCCGTTCTGCCCGTGGTGTTTTCGCTTGTCAGTCTTCCTATTGTAAATTTATATTGCGGCTCCGCGTTTGCTTCCGATACGCGGGTAACAAGTCCATGGAACTGATAAAGGGACTCATCGCTCGTCATAAAAAGAGCGTACGCGTTGTCTCCCTTTTTGCTCAGGCTGTCCCAACCGTCTTTTAAATATATCGAGTCAACGGGAACTTCGACCTCGCCGCCCCAATATTTATGGAAAACCAGCGTCATCGAGTCCGTTCCTTTGATTCTCATCTTATCGTAATTCTGCAACGGGTTGTCCGTTCTTTTTGCAAATGTCGTAACAGACAGAGAACAGAACATCAGTGTCGCAAGAATGACGGCAAGTCCCCTCTTAAATCCCCTGCTTATCGCTCTTCCCATAGTAAAAATTTCCTTCACCCTATTCTTTTCATATTGCAACATAATATAATTGTAGCATAATATTAAAGAAAGAACAATGCAAAAGTTTCGGAAAGATTCTGTCAAAATATGTAGGTTTGTTAGGTCGAAAGGTGTCGCCTCAGACGGGGCATTCCGACGGACGGAAACGAGTTTTCAAAATCGTCAAGATTTTTTTTGTTGCGGGTATTGACAAACGGTGATGAATGTGGTAACATATTAAAGCCGTGGAAATATCCGCGACAATGTGGGAGTTTAGCTCAGCTGGGAGAGCATCTGTCTTACAAACAGAGGGTCACAGGTTCGAGCCCTGTAACTCCCACCACTTTTTAAAAAACGCCGCATTCTTTGCGGTTGAATACAGAAACGGCTTCGTAGTTCAGTTGGTTAGAACGCCGCCCTGTCACGGCGGAGGTCGTGGGTTCGAGTCCCATCGGAGTCGCCATTTTTTTGCGGTATTAGCTCATCTGGTAGAGCGCAACCTTGCCAAGGTTGAGGTAGCGGGTTCGAGCCCCGTATACCGCTCCATAAAAATCCTCATTCGCAAGAATGAGGATTTTTACTTTTTATCTGATTTTTCCGTTTTTCTGCTTTATGTCGCATCTGCTCCGCACGTCATAGCCTTGCACTGCGCTTGAGCGGTATTTCTTTTCGGAAAAACAAATTATTCTTTTTCGAATTTCTGCATTGCAACCCGAATGTGCTTTTTATGCTTTTCGGTGTGGCTTTTCTGTGTAGTTTGTTGATTATTTGTGTTTTAAGTCCAAGAATCGGGACAGTAATATGATGTTTTGGCAAAGATAAACAAATCGACTGTCAAAATTTGTTTAATACGCCACTTTTCAAATTGGGCGCTTTGTGGTATCATTCATTATATAGTATAGGAGCAGTGCGCCCGTTTGAGTGAAACGGGGCCGGCTGACGTTATCAGACGAACAGTTTTATTGGAGGTACATCTCGTGGCGGGTGTTATATTGAAAGGTATCGGTAAGGTTTATCCCGGCGGCGTTCGCGCAGTTACCGATTTCAACCTGAAAATCAAAAATAAAGAATTTATCGTTTTCGTAGGACCTTCCGGTTGCGGTAAATCGACAACGTTGAGAATGATCGCGGGACTTGAAGAGATCAGCGAAGGCGAGCTTTACATAGACGACAGACTTGTCAACGACATTCCTCCCAAGGACAGAGATATAGCGATGGTTTTCCAGAACTACGCTCTTTATCCGCACATGACCGTTTTTGAGAACATGGCGTTCGGTCTTAAACTCCGCAAGTTCTCGAAAGAGGAAATCAAACGAAGAGTTGACGAAGCCGCAAGAATCCTTGACATCTCTCACTTGCTTGAAAGACGTCCGAAGGCTCTTTCGGGCGGTCAGAGACAGCGTGTCGCACTCGGACGTGCGATAG
This sequence comes from uncultured Eubacteriales bacterium, assembly GCA_900547165.1. Taxonomy (GTDB): domain Bacteria; phylum Bacillota; class Clostridia; order Oscillospirales; family UBA644; genus UBA644. The sequence goes on along the minus strand of URFZ01000023.1, from coordinate 7,061 downwards.
TTCGTGAACCGAAGGTTTTCCTTCTTGACGAACCTCTTTCCAACCTTGACGCAAAACTCCGTGCCCAGATGAGAACGGAAATATCCAAACTTCACCTGAGACTTGGAACAACGTTTATATACGTTACGCACGACCAGACGGAGGCTATGACGATGGCTTCCCGTATTGTCGTAATGAAAGACGGATTTATCCAGCAGTGCGACACACCGCAGAATCTTTATGACCTGCCGTGCAATATGTTCGTTGCGGGATTCATCGGTTCTCCGCAGATGAACTTTATTGAAGCAAAACTGACGAGAAGAGGCGAAGACGTCTTCGTCAACTTCGGCGAGTTTGCTCTGAAACTTCCGCGTGAGAAAGTTATGACCGAGAACTACGAAAAACTCATGTCTTACGGCGGTAAGCAGGTTATTCTCGGTATCAGACCCGAAGCGGTTCACGATGAGGATATGTATCTTGAAAGATTCTCCGATTCCACGATAACCGCCAACGTTGAAGTTACGGAAATGATGGGTGCGGAAACTTATCTGTTCCTTGATGTCAACGATACCAAGATTACCGCAAGAGTTGCTCCCACAACGCTTGCGCGTCCCGGCGATACCATAAAGATATGCTTCGAGATGCAGAAGATCCATCTTTTCGACATCGACACCGAAGAGACGATCATTAACTGATATAAAGGCGATCATTTGATCTTGCGCATGGCGCGCAAACGGTTCCACACAATGTTTTATTGCATTATCAAGAATTAGAGAACGAGGGACATTCCGGAGAGTAAAAATCTGCGGGGTGTTCCTCGTATGCTTTAATATAAAAATATGTGGAAATTTTGTGAAAGGAATGGATAAAAAAAGTGACGGAAAAGGTTCGGTTTTCGAAAGTCAGAGATGAATATGTACCGTACATTTCCTCCGCTGTAAGTTCTTATCCCGAATACCTGCGCGAAGACCTTTTTCAGGAGGGTATGATAGGTCTTTATCTTGCTTGCCTGTCCTTTGATTCCGAGCGCGGAGCTCCGTTTGACGCTTTTGCGAAAACCTGTATCAAAAACCGTATGGTGACCGCTTACCGCGCATTGAAAGCGGACGGCAAAACCGATGCCTTGACGGACGAGATAGCCGTTGAAGACGCCGACGTGATTTCAAGCGTCGATTCGCAGACGTTTTTCAGAGGACTGCGAAAAAATCTTTCCGACCTTGAAAACAAAGTCCTTGACGAATATCTTTTGGAAAAAAGATACTGCGAAATAGCCGAAAAACTCGGTGTCGGCGAAAAAGCCGTTGAAAATGCGGTGCAGCGGATACGCAAGAAGATAAAAAAACATTACGAAAACACGGAAAATTGAATCTACATATTATAATAATATTCGTCAATTCCCGTCATATACCGTTCTTTGAAAAATTCCGACTCTTGTTCGGAGAGAAAACCCGTATATATGCCCAACTTAAAGGCGTTGAAAAGACTGCTGACTTCAGGTCAGAAGGACATTACCGCCGTTTGCCTCCTTTCGGCTCGCACACCCGAAAGAATGCGCGACGGTATGAAATGTTTGAATTACCTCGGTTCTCGGTCGTCTTCTGCGAATCGGTGTGAATCCGATTTAGGGCAATAATTTTTTAAGTGAGGATTTCTCGAAATGTACGAAGATAAGGAATTAGTTTGCAAAGATTGCGGTAAAACATTTGTTTTTTCTGCCGGTGAGCAGGAGTTCTATGCTGAAAAAGGATTCCAGAACGAGCCCCAGAGATGCAAAGAGTGCAGAGCCGCAAAGAAAAATGCCGCGAAAGGCGCGAGAGAGTATTTTGATACTACCTGTGCAAGATGCGGCGGCCCTGCAAAAGTACCGTTCCAGCCCAGAGAGGACAAACCGGTATATTGCAGCGAGTGCTTTGCGAAGATGAAGGAAGAGAACGCCGACTGATTTTCGGGTATTCGGAAGACTGAGTTGCCGAGTGTGCGGGCAATAAACGATCTTTTTGCGAACGCGGCGGTTCGCGCCGCCGCGTTCGATTCATCCGGCGAAGACCTAATCGGCGTGTCTGTGTCCGTTTTCGGGCGCCGATCGCCTGTTCCCGAGGGGCGCCGCCGAGGTGCCCCGCATCTTTTATATACCGCAAGGTGTTTGTTTTAGTTTTTCGGCCTCTGCAAAGCGAAGAGCGGGTATGAGGCTTTATTGTGTTGTTCGCGAATATTTTGAAAAATATGAAAACTGCGGTTTTTGTTTGCTTCGGATATTGTTTTTCATGCGGCGTATGATCTGCCTGACAAATATAAATTGATTATAAAAACAGAAAAAATTTTTTACTTCCAAAAACGCTCTTTTGAGCGAATGAGAAAGCAGGTTTCCGGATATGCGAATACTGATTGCTCCCGATTCATTCAAAGGAACCATGACCTCTTCCGAGGTCTGCCGCGTTGTTGCGACAGAGATAAAAGAACTGCGTCCCGATGCGGAAGTTGTGTGTCTGCCCGTCGCCGACGGCGGAGAGGGCAGCGTTGACGCGTTTGCGGCGGCGCTCGGAGAAAGAGCGCAAATTGTGACCGTCAAGGGAACAGACTCTTTCGGCTGTGTCAGACACGATATGAAAATATGCGTTTTCGGCAAGACTGCGGTTATTGAGACCGCACAGTCCGTGGGTTTGCAGCCGAACAGGCTTGATATTATGAACTCGACGACTTACGGTGTCGGTGCGCTTATAAAGGCGGCGCTTGACGCAGGGTGTCGAAAACTTATATTTTGTCTCGGCGGAAGCGGTACGAACGATATGGGCGCGGGTGCGGCGTGCGCTATGGGCGCCAAGTTCTATGACCGAAACGGCTGCGAACTCATCCCCAAAAGCGGCGGTCTTTCGGGTATAGGTAGCGTTGACCTTTCGGGACTTGACGCAAGGCTGCACGAAAGTGAGATAATAGGCGCGTGCGATGTGACGAACCCTCTTTACGGCAATCATGGCGCGGCGGCGGTTTACGGATCGCAAAAGGGAGCGGACGAGGAACTGATAAAGGTTCTCGACGCGGGTGTACGCCGTCTTTCGGATATCGTTGAAAACGAAGTCGGAAGATCCGTTGCATATACTCCCGGTGCAGGCGCGGCGGGCGGATTCGGCGCGGGAATAATGCTTTTCTTCGGCGGCAAACTTGCTTCGGGCGCGGACACCGTTCTCGACGCCGTGGGGTTTGACGAAGCGGCAAGAAATGCCGATGTCATAATTACGGGAGAGGGGTGCGCGGACGCGCAGAGCGTTAGCGGAAAAATCGTTTGCCGCGTTGCGGAACGCAGTCGCGGCAAAGAAGTCGTATGTCTTTGCGGGAAAATCGGAGACGGTGCGGAAAAACTGCTTGAACACGGCGTTTCGCGCTTGGTCTGCATAACTCCCGAGGAACAGACCCGCGAGGAAGCGAAAACACATTGTTTTGAAAATTTGCGCAATGCCGTCAGGTCGGACATACTTGACATATAAAGACGGATACGGCGCTTTTCATATTTTACCATCTATTGGAAAGAACTGAGTTTATGTATAATTTTGAAAAAACGGATATATCCCGTGCGGACGAATTTGCGAAAAAGAACGGCATATTTCAGCAGACCGCAGGCTGGGCGCGTTTCAGAAAACTTTTCAGACCCGACGCTTTTGTGGGAACGGACGAAAACGGCGAAACGGTTTTGAGTTGTATGCTTTTCCGTCTGCCCGTGTATTGCACTCCGTGGTCGATAGGATATATCACGCGCGGATTTGTCTGCGATTACGAAAACAGAGAACTCGTAGCGGAATTTACCGAGTATCTGAAAGCGTACATGAAAAAGAAGCATATCATCTATTTGATTTTTGACCCATTCTGCGATTATAAAATAGATTTCAAAGAACCCGAAAACGATATATGCAAGTTCTTTGAAAGTCTCGGCTATATCAAAAACGAAAAACTCGTTTTGCAGCCGAGAACGAATTACCGACTTCATATCGACCCGAAAAACGACCCGAAAGAGGAAGAAAAACGCCTTTATTCGAATTTTACGGTCAGACTTAAAAACGATATAAAATTCAGCCACGACAGAGGCGCGGAACTTCATGTTTCGACACCCGAAACGCTTGACGAATACGTTGAGATTTTCTATAAACTGCTGGTTGAAACAACTGATAAAAAGGGTTTCGGCAGACGCGACCTCGATTATTACAAGAAGTTTGCTTCATCTCTTGACCCGCAGGCGAAAATTTATCTTTATAAGTACAACAGCAAAAAGGATAAAGAATACACCGAAAAGGTTCTTGCGGACGTTCACGCGCAGATAAAACGCTTTGAGGACGAGATTGCGGACCCCGAAACGACCGATAAAAAGCGTGAAAGACTTGCCCCGAAGCTCAAAGAGGCGTACAAGCAACTTGAAGCGACGGAAAGACGTTTGAAGATAACCGAAAAATATTCGGACGACCCGTATCTTTCCGCATCGTTCTTTATCAAAATGGGCAATAAGGCGTATAACTTCTACGGCGCGAACGCAGGCGCGCTGCGCGAACTGAAACTTACCGCCAACTATTGGGATATGATAAAGGACAGCCTTGACGGGCAGGTCACAACTTTCAATATGGGCGGTACGCTCGAACTGAACACGGACGAACTGAAAAAAGACCCGATGTACGAACTTTATCAGTATAAATGCATGTATCACGGCGAATTTGTTGAAATGCCGGGTGAGTATTTCCTGATAAGAAGCCCGAAACTGTTTGAACTGTTTCATAACAAACTCAGATATTTCCGCCGAATGGTATTTCACTTCTGATGAAAAGACTTGATGCTGTCCTTTCCGCCTGCTCCGTCGGGAGCAGAAGCGAGGTAAAGGCTTTGATAAGAAAGGGAAAAGTTACTGTCAACGGCGAGGTCGTGCGCGACCCGTCAATGTCCGTTTCTCCCGATGCAGAGATAACCGTGAACGGAGTGCCGACCGATACGTCGGAGTTTGTGTATCTGATGCTGAACAAACCGTGCGGTTTTGTTTCGACGACAGATGAAAAGGAAAGAAACGTTCTTGAATTTGTTCCGTCGGAACTGTTCCGAAAAGGTATGTTCCCCGTCGGACGGCTTGATAAGGACACTTCGGGATTGCTTCTTCTGACCAATGACGGCGATTTTTCGCACAGACTCACGTCTCCGTCCCACGAGGTCGAAAAAGAGTATACGGCAACGCTTGAACGTCCGCTTGACGATGTTTGTTTTGACTTCTTTGAAAACGGAATGACGTTGAAGGACGGTTTTGAAACAAAGCCCGCAAAGTTGGAAGCAATCAACGAAAAGACCGCCCGCGTTGTTATCTGCGAGGGCAAATATCATCAGGTTCGAAGAATGTTTGCCTGCTGCGGCAACCGTGTCGAGACGCTTCGCCGCGTCCGCATCGGCTCGGTCGTGCTTGACCCCGCACTCAAAGAGGGTGAGGTTCGGCGGCTGACGGAGGAAGAAATTTCTCTTTTGAAAACGTAAACAAAAAGTCATTGACATAAGCAAATCTGCGGTATATAATCAAAAGCGGCAACACCTTTTGAATATATCGCAACGGAGAAAAAATTATGGAAAAGAAAATTAACGTTGCCATCGTCGGATACGGCGGAATGGCAAGATGCTGGCACATCAAAAGACTTAAAGAGATGACCGATATTTTCGAGATAGTCGGCGCTTACGATATCGACCCCGAAAGAAACCGTCTGTTTGAAGAAGATTCAGGCGTCAAGGCATTTTCGTCCATGGACGAACTGCTGAACAGCGGCAAGGTCGAACTTGCGATAGTCGCTGTTCCCAACGATGTGCACAAGCCCGTCTGCATCAGACTTCTTGAACACAAAATAAACGTTATCTGCGAAAAGCCCGTTTGTCTGAGTTCCGAAGAACTTGAAGCGATGATAGCCGCCGCAAACAAAAACGGCGTGGTCTTCACCGCACATCAGAACCGACGTTGGGACGAAGATTTTCTTTCCGTCAAAAAAGTATACGATGAGAACGAACTTGGAAAAATATTCCGCATAGAGAGCCGCGTTCACGGTTCACGCGGTATTCCGGGCGACTGGCGCAATCAGAAATGCCACGGCGGCGGAATGGTGCTCGATTGGGGCATTCATCTGTTTGACCAGTTGTATTGCCTTACGGGTTGGGACGACATCGTTTCCGTACACGCCGATCTGACATATGTTACGAATGCCGAAGTGGACGACGGCTTTTCCGTTACTCTCAAATTCAGAAACGGTCTTGTCGCGTTTGTAGAGGTCGGAACTTCCAACTTCATTGAACTTCCGCGCTGGTATGTTCAGGGCGAAAACGGCTCAATGGTCATCAACGATTGGAATATGAACGGAAAAATTGTCAAAGTCACCGATTGGGAAAATCGCGACGCCGTCCCCGTGCAGACCTCTGCGGGTATGACAAAGACCATGGCGCCGAGAACAGACGACACGATAGCAACGTTCCCGATACCCCGCGTTCCGTCCGATGAAAGAGATTATTACAGAAACGTCGCAAAAGCGATACACGGTGAAGAAAAACAACTTATAACGCACGACCAACTCCGCAGAACGATGAAACTTATGGAGGCCGTTTTCAGAAGCGGGGAGACCGGCGAAGTTATAAAAGAGACTATATAAAATTACGGCATTGATTTAGGTATGTTCAGTCTGACAGCAAGGAGGCGCGCATGAAAAAAACGTTTTCGGCAATATTTCTCGTTATCTGCGTTTTGATTACGGTTTTTGCGCCTCTTTGCACGGTTGCCGAAGAACCGACCGAGCCTGCACCTACCGCGACCAAGGCTGTTGCCGAGGAAACGGAAAAAACGACGGCGAACGGATATTCGGACGTTGTCGCCGTTGCTCCGACACCGTCAAACGGACTGAAAAACATTCTGATAATCTGTGCCATGGGCGGGTTGGTAATTCTTGTTTGCCTGATATACATTTACAGGGCAAAGAAACAACTGTCATCGCCGAAAGAATAACGGTATTTACGCCGCGGCTTTTGCCGCGGCGTTTTTTTGTAATCGAAAACCACGCGATAGTCGCGTGGTTCAAAAGAGGTTAAACCGT
>URFZ01000022.1 GCA_900547165.1 uncultured Eubacteriales bacterium | reverse complement strand
CTGGCGGTCTATCTCTTGTTTTCGGTTGCTTGCTTCCTTACCGTACATGAGCATTCGACTACGACGCTCATCATTTTTCGCATTGAGTCGAACGGCGCTTCTCCGATACGTTTGTATCCGTTTATACTGTCCGCAAGTCCGAGTGAGATTGCGTCGTTGACCAGCGCACATTCGGTCGGTTCTCCGACCGCTTCGCCGTTTTCGCCCTCTTTTGCGTCCGAGCAGACCGCCATTGCAGTTGCAAGCAATTTTTCATCGTCGGACGAGCGCTCAACGACCGTCATTTTATTCTGCGTCAGCGTTCCCGTTTTATCCGAACAGATTATCTGCGTGCAGCCGAGCGTTTCGACCGCCGTCAGTTTGCGGATAACGGCGTTGCGCTTTGACATCTTGGTAACGCCCATCGAAAGCACTATCGTAACGACCGCCGCAAGCCCCTCGGGAACTGCCGCAACGGCAAGGCTGACCGCGACCATAAATGTTTTGAGCAATGCGTCGAACGTCACATTGGGCACGATGCGCAGAATATCCACCGCGAACACAACGACGCATACGCCCAGCACGAGTACGCTCAAAATCTTGCTGAGTTGGTTCAGTTTCTTTTGCAGGGGAGTGTCTTCATCCTTTGCGGCGGCGAGTGCGCCTGCAATCTTACCCATTTCGGTATCCATTCCGACGGCTGTCACAACCGCGACGCCGCGCCCGTATGATACGGAACTGCCCATGTATACCATATTTTTTCTGTCACCGAGCGGGACGTCTTTTTCGCCGTCGGCACAGAGTTTTTCGGCGCATTTTGTTACGGGAACGCTTTCTCCCGTCAACGCGGATTCTTCCGCTTTCAGGCTTGCCGCTTCGATAAGGCGGCAATCTGCGGGAACGGCGTCGCCCGCTTCAAGCAATACAACGTCGCCGACAACAAGGTCTTCGCTCTTGACCGTTACGGGTCTTCCGTCACGCAAAACTTTTGATGTCGCCGCCGTGATTTTTTGAAGCGCTTCTATCGCTTTTTCTGCTTTGCTTTCCTGCACAACGCCGAGCACCGCGTTTATCAGCACTACCGCAAGAATTATGAAAACATCCGTGAACGATTCGTTTTGAAGCGCTGCGGTGACCCCCGAAACAGCCGCAGCGATAAGCAAAATGATTATCATGGGGTCGGCGAGTTCGGCAAAGAATTTTTTGATCACAGAGGGCTTTTTTGCTTCGGCAAGTTTGTTTTTGCCGTTCTTTTCAAGACGCGTTTGCGCCTCTGCCGAGGTCAGTCCGTTTGCAGACGAACCTATGTCCGCAAACACTTCGTCGGCGCTTTTGAGGTATTCTTTCATCATATCTTCTCCTTGCATAGGCTGAATGTTCAGCATAAACGAGCAGGGGCAATTCCGGTATTTATCTGTTTTTTCTCCATTCGGACGGTGTTATCGCTATCATCAGCGGCGAAAGTTCAAGCCTGCCGAGCAGCATCACAACGGAAAGCACTATCTTTGAAAATGCGGAATAGTCCGCAAAACTTGCCGCGGGACTGACCATGCCGAGACCCGGTCCGATATTGTTGAAGCAAGCCGCCATTGCCGAGAAGTTTGTTTCTATGTCAAAACCCGCAGGCGGGGACACGCTTATCAGCAAAAATCCGACGAAGAAAACCATGCAGTATATTGCCAGATAGTTTCCCGTTCCGTGCAAAGTTGCGTCGTCAACTCTTTTGCCGTCCATTTTTGCGATGGAGACGGCTCTCGGATGCACAAGACGTTTCCTTTCTCTGCCGAACATCTTAAACAGCAGCAGCAGACGCGAAATTTTTAATCCGCCGCCCGTAGATCCCGCACACGCTCCGATAAACATCAGCACAAGCAGTATTGTTTTTGAAAGTATCGGCCATGCGTTGAAATCCGCCGTGGCGTAACCCGTGGTCGTCATTATCGAGGAGACTTGGAACGCCGAAAGCCTTATCGAGTCCGAAACGCTGCCGTACTGCGGAAAAATGTTTACCGCAATGACCGCCGCGCTGACGAGCGCCAAGCCGACGTAGCAGATAAGTTCCGCATTTCTGAAAGCGGATCTGAAACGCCCTATCAAAATGAAATAAAATACGTTGAAATTCATCCCGAACAGGAACATAAAAATCGTTATGACCCATTGCAGATAATGATTGTAGGACGTGATGCTGTCCGCTTTTATTCCGAAACCGCCCGTGCCTGCCGTGCCGAACGCGTGAACAAGGCTGTCAAAAAGCGGCATTCCGCCGCAAAGCAACAGTATTATTTCTACTGCGGTCATGCAAATGTAGATTATGTAAAGTATCTTTGCCGTGTTTCTCATTTTCGGCACAAGTTTGCCCATGGTGGGACCGGGCATTTCCGCGCGCAGAATATGAATGGAACGCGAAGAAGACGAGGACGGAAGTATCGCAACGATAAGCACAAGCACGCCCATGCCGCCTATCCAGTGCGTGAAACTGCGCCAGAAAAGCAGCCCTCGGCTCATCTCTTCCACATTGCGCAATATTGATGAGCCCGTTGTGGTAAATCCGCTGACCGTTTCGAAAAACGCATCGACGTAAGAGTGTATCTCTCCGCTCAAAACGAACGGAACGGCGCCTATCGCCGACATCGTCAGCCACGCAAACGCAACGATTATGAAGCCCTCTTTTGCGTATATCACCCTGTCTTTCGGACGGCAGAACGCCTGTATAAGCCCACCGAGCGCACATGACCCGACAACTGTCCACAAAAACGCCCAAACAACGTTTTTTTCTCCGTAGATAACCGCGACGATAAGAGGTAACGCCATAAGCCCCGCTTCGAGCAGAATTATCTTTCCGAGCAGGGATAAAATCATTCTCTTGTTCATTTTTACCTATTTTAATATATCCGAGAGATCTTCGAGTTTTCTGTCCGCGGAGATAACGACGACACGGTCGCCCGCAAGAATCATATCCAACCCCCCGGGAATAATGGTTTCTCTTTGCCGGATAATACCTGCAACAAGTATGTTCTTTTTCAGTTCAAGGTCTTTGAGCGGGATATTCGCCACTTCCGAACCGGGGCGAACGCTGAATTCGAGCGCTTCCGCTTTTCCGTCCATGACCTTGTAAAGCGTTTCAACGTTGCTGCCCTCCGAGTTGAGCAGCGCGCGAACGTAACTTACAAGCAGGTCGGAAATTGTCTTTTTGGGTGAGATAATGCTGTCAACACCGAGTTTTTCCGCCATGCCTACAAGTTCTTCCTTGTTGACTTTCGGCACAACTTTCGGCACGGCAAGCGACGAAGCAAAAATAGAGATAAGTATATTTTCTTCGTCCATTCCCGTCAGCGAAACGAATGCGTCCATGCTCCGTATTCCCTCTTCGAGCAGAAGTTCCTGTTCAGCGCCGTCGCCGCAGATAACGTCTGCCCCGGGAAGCGCTTCGCAGAGTTCGAGACACGTCGGTCTGTCTTTTTCAATCACTTTAACCGTGTTGCCGCTGCTCAAAAGCATTTTTGCAAGGTAATGCGCCGTTCTGCTGCCGCCGAGAATCATGACATTGCGCGCCTGACGCTGAACAAGTCCGAGCGCGCGCATAAGTTTTGTCAGTTCGTCGGGGGACGCGACAAGCCCTATCTTGTCTCCGCTTTTCAGCTCAAAATTTCCGTCGGGAATATATACTTTGTCTCCTCTGAGCACGGCGGTTATAAGAAACGCCGCCTTGAAGCGTCCGCGCAGGTCGATTATCCTAACCCCGTTGAGCGGAGAGTCCTGTTTCAGACGCATTTCTATCATTTCAAGATACCCGCGTGAAAAGGTCTCTATCGTTGCCGCGAACGGCAGCCGAAGCATATTGTATATTTCTTTTGCCGCCAGCATTTCGGGGTTTATCGCCATGGCAAGGTCGAGCTGCTGGCACATAAAACCGAGGCTGCTCTCGTTGTATTCGGGGTTTCTTATTCTGGCGATTGTGTGCTTCGCGCCGAGCCTTTTCGCAAAAAGACAGCACAGCATATTGGATTCGTCCGAGCCTGTTACCGCAACGAGCAGTTCCGCTTCCGAAACGCCCGCTTCGCGCAGCACTTCGCAGTCAACGCCGTTGCCGCAGACACCTATGACGTCGTAAACATTTGTTATCTGTGTCACGGTTGCGCCGTCAAGATCCACGGCAACAACGTCCTGCCCCTCCGAAACGAGACTGGCAACGACCGATTGACCTATCTTTCCGCAGCCGACAACTACAATTTTCATATCTTTCTCTTACCTTCCGTTGTTAAAACTGCTCATCGTCTTTCTGACGTGCGAGCGATATGAGTATATCAGTCATCTTTTCCATTGATCTGACGGGAACGTATTCGTGTATTCCGTGATAATTTGCGCCGCCGGTCGAAAGATTCGGGCAGGGAAGTCCCATTTCCGAAAGCCTTGCGCCGTCCGTGCCTCCGCGCACGGGAACTATTATCGGCTCAACGCCGTTTTCTTTCATCGCCGCTTCCGCGCGTCTGATGATGTGCATGTGCGGAACGATATATTCTTTCATATTATAATAACTGTCTTTTATCTGCGCCGTCACCGTGCCCGCACCATAAACAAGGTTCAGATAATCGCAGAGGTCGGAAACAAATTTTTTGCGGTTCTCGAACTTTTTGCGGTCGTGGTCTCTGATTATCATGCTGACAACGCAGGAACTTTCATCACCCTTGATGTCGCAGACGTGATAGAAGCCCTCGTATTTTTCCGTGTGCGCGGGCGTTTCAGCCGCGGGCAGACGGGAAATGAACTCCGCACCTATGAGAGTTGCGTTTTTCATCTTGTTTTTCGCATCGCCCGGGTGAATGTTTACGCCTTTGATTTTTATTTTTGCGCCCGCGGCGTTGAAGTTTTCGTATTCGAGTTCTCCGAGTTCGCCGCCGTCAACTGTATACGCCCAATCGACCCTGAAGTTTTTGAGGTCGAATTTGTCCGCCCCGCGTCCCACTTCTTCATCGGGGGTGAACCCCACACGGACGGCTCTGTGCGAGATCTCGGGGTGCGAAACAAGATATTCGCAGGCGGTCACTATCTCCGCAACGCCCGCTTTGTCGTCCGCGCCGAGAAGCGTTGACCCGTCCGTTACTATAAGTTCCTGTCCGATATATTTTTCAAGCGAGGGGAAATCCGAAACGGTCAGGTATTCCCCGTGACCGAGTTCGACGTCTCCGCCAACATATTTAATAATACGCGGCTTTATATCCGTACCCGAAACCGCGGGGGAAGTGTCCATGTGTGCGATAAGTCCCACGGTTGCATCGTTTTTTCTGTCTTCCGTTGCGGGCAGGTAGCCGTAAACGTAGCCGTATTCGTCCATGCGGACTTCTTCAAGCCCGATGCTTTTGAGTTCGTCGGCAAGAAATGCCCCCAACGCTTTCTGCTTTTCAGTGGACGGTGTGGAGGGCGAGTCTTCGTCCGATGTTGTATCAAACGAAACGTATTTAAGAAATCTCTCGGTTATCTTCAAAATTCAAACCTGCTTTCCGATATTATAATATTATTACAGGCATATATTATCACAACCGAACGAAAAAATCAATAGTGCGGCGCGAAAATTTTCCGTGAAAACACGGCGGTAATAGCAACAGTCTTTTACTCGGACACAGTCGAAACTGCTTATTTATTCGTTGCTTTCAATTTTAATTCATTTTGCTTGCTCGGCACTTTCCGCCGAAAGTCTCGTCAGCCGATTCCGAGCGGTTTTTGCCGTTCTTTACTTTCCTCCGAAAGTCTTCCGCCGTATTTTTTGCCTTTTTTCTCGTTTTGTTTACTTTCCGACGAAAGTCTCTGTTACTTTTTGCCTTTTTTGGGGGGCGTCTTTCGTCAAAAAACGCCGTTTTTTATGCAACTGAAAGAGATTATGCGTGAAATATTCTTTTTAATCATTATTTTATATATATGTTTATGTTTTTAATGTGAATAAAGTGAAAAATTTACAAAAGTTACTTGACAAGCATAGCATGATATTATATAATTGAAAAAAGATGAAGAACCGTTTTTTCCGGTGTCAAAGGCGAGACGTTCGTTATTTTTCGTTCGTCTGTCCGATTTGGTTTCCGCGGGTCCCTTCCCGAAAGGGAAGTTTTTTCGGATAACCGACAGGGCGCGCTCCTTGCCATTAGGAGGCGCGGCTCTGAGTTTATAAAATTTTTTGGAGGTATTATCTCTATGAGCAAGAAATTGATTGCGCTTCTCCTGCTCGTGGCTTTGGTTGTCGGCTGTGCGCTGACCGGTTGTAAAAAAGATGATAACAACCCGACCGGAACGACCGAGCCCGTCAAGGAAGTTCGTGAGATCAAAAAAGGCACAAAAGTTATTCTCGGTAACACGACAGAGCTCAGCGGCGACTTCCGTTGGCCCGGCTTCGGCGGGTCTTCCGCGGGCGCGTCCGACCAGGATATCGCCAGACTGACCGTCGGCTACGGCACGATGGAAACAGACCAGAACGGTGCTTATCAGTGGAACGCCACCTCTGTTAAAGAGCACAAGGAAACAGAGAATGCGGACGGCACTTACACCATCTCCATCACTCTTAACGAAGGTCTTAAATTCAGCGACGGTTCCGCTATCACCGCTAAAAACTACGTTGCGGGCATCCTTTCCTTCTCTTCGCCCGTTTCCGTTGCTGCGGGTCACTCCGGTATGAGCGGCCAGGCTTTCGTCGGCTACACCTCGTTCAGAGCATACACCGGCGCTGACGCTCCGGAAGGCGCTACCAAAGAGTTCGCGGGCATTCGTCTTCTCGGCGACTACCAGTTCTCTCTTACCGTTTCCTCGGATCACTATCCGTACTATTTCGCTTACACTTACGGCGCAATTGAGCCCGACTTCCTCGCATGCGTTCTCGGCGAAGGCGTTGACGTTAAAGACGACGGCAACGGCTGCTACCTCACCGATGACTTCTATGCAATGACCGAAGGCAAAGACGCTACTTACGTTAAAGCTGAAGAAATCAAAGCAAACAGATATGATACCACAAAGTATCCGTTCTCCGGCGCGTACACCATCTCCAAGTGGGATGAGGGTACTTCCGAAGCAACCCTTCTCGCTAACCCCGAGTTCAAGGGTAACTTCGAAGGCATGAAGCCGACCATCGAAACCATCGTTTACAGAAAACTCGTTGACGAGACCCAGCTTGACCAGCTCAAGAAGGGCGAAGTTGACGTTCTTTCCGCTCTCACCGGCGGCGACGTTACCAAGGCGGCTCTTGCTGTTGTTGACGGAACGAACTTCAATGAAGTTCACTACCAGCGCGCAGGCTACGGTAAGATCCAGTTCGACTGCGACTTCGGTCCCACCATGTTCGCTTCCGTACGTCAGGCTCTTACTTACGCGCTTAACAGAACCGAATTCTGCCAGACCTTCACCGGCGGTTACGGCGTTGTTGTTGACGGACCTTACAGCCCGGACTTCGCGATGTGGAAGGCAGTTAAAGACGACATCACTCTTATCGACTACTCTTTCTCCGTTGCAAACGCTGAAAAAGCACTTGTAGACGGCGGCTGGATCTACAACTCCAAGGGCGAAGCCTTCGTGGCTGGTCAGACCGGCGTTGATGCGGTTCGTTACAAGAAACTTACCGCTGAAGAGGCTGAGGCCTGCGACGGCGTTAACAAGACCTATGCGTCTGTTAACAACACCGACGGCGTTACCTACAAGACCGTTAAAATCGGAAACGATTACTACATGCCCCTTGCAATCAACTGGTTCGGCACCACGCCCAACAGCGTAACCGACCTTCTTAACACCACACTTGCAAACAGCTCCGACGTTGCTGCTCTCGGCATTGTTATCCGTGCGACCGTGGGCGACTTCACTCAGCTGCTCGGCGAAATCTACCGTGACGCTTCCTACGGTTATGCGGGAACTCCGACCTTCGGCATGTTCAACCTTGCAACCGGCTGGAACAGCTCCGTTTATGACAACGCTTATTACTGGTCTCTTGACGAGGCTTACTTCGGATATTCTTCGAACAAACTCTACGACGAGTATGACAAAGCATTCCCGTACGATCTTACTGCTAAAAGACTTACTTTTGAAGAAGCTATGACCCAGTCCGGCGGCAAACTCGGTATGGACTACCTTTCCATGGGTATGGTTTACAACGCTAAGACCGAAGAAGAGTACAACAAGTGGTGGGAAGCTTACATCGAAAGATGGAATCAGCTTATGCCCGATATCCCGCTGTACTCCAACATGTACTACGACGTATTCAACGCAAAGATCACCGGCTTCGTAACCAGCCCGTTCTTCGGTATGGCAAGAGCTATCATCTATGCTGACGTTAACGCGTAATCGCATAAATAGTACAGAACTGTTTTACAGTTACATAGTTTAAAGGACGGGGCAGCCGTTTCGGCTGCCCCGTTTTTAAACATCTTTATTATAACTTTGTAAAAACATCTTCGGTCTTTCCGGAATATCCGTATGCCCCCGCGTTTTCGGTGTGGGGTACAGATATTAAATCTCCGTGCGACTCTTTTCAAGAGTTTTCCGTTTTGCGGATGCGTACGGATATTGCCGGAAATCTGATATCAGGGGAGTTTAGTATGGGCAAATATATACTTAAAAGACTCGGTTATATGCTCGTCGTTATGCTTATCCTTTCTCTGTTGATGTATCTTGTATATGCAATGATCCCGTTTGACAGAGGACGCGCAGAGGCTGAAAAGCAAAAAGACGCATACAAGCATATGCCAGACGGCGGCGCAAAGTTCGAGCAGCTAATTGAGCAAAAGCGGAAAGAACTCGGAACCGACCAGAACGTTTTCGTTCGTTATCTCGGCTGGATAGGCGTCGCACCGATAAACGGTCATTACAACGGTATTCTTCAAGGCAATTTCGGTTACAGTTATCAGTATTCGAGACCTGCCAAGGACGTTCTTATAGAGCCGATGAAGAACACCATATTTATAAACATTTTTGCAACGATACTTGCGCTCGGAATAACCATTCCGCTCGGTATTTTCTGTGCCGTTCACCGCGGAAGCAAGCGTGACACGGCGATACAGATAGCCACGATAGTCGGTTACAGTATTCCGACGTTTATTATAGGTATCGTTTTTATCTGGATTTTTGCAACAATGCTCGGCTGGTTCCCCGTTTCCGGTATGGGAACCCCCGGCGCGAACTATACCGGCGCAAGAGCGTTTTTTGACAAGCTTTATTATATGAGCCTGCCGCTTATCGCGATGACGTTCGCCTCTCTCGGCGGTATGACGCGTTATGTCCGCGCTTCCATGACAGAGGCTCTTTCGCTTGACTGCATAAGAACCGCGAGAGCGAAAGGTCTGCGCGAAAAAACGGTCGTTTACAGTCACGCTTGGCGAAACGCGCTGATACCCATTATAACGCTTGTTATAGGTTGGTTCCTCGGCATATTCTCCGGTTCGATTATGATTGAGAATATTTTCGGACTCAACGGCGTAGGCAGGCTTTATATCCAGTCCCTGAACAACAAGGATTTTGAAGTTGTACTTCTTCTTCAGATGTTCTATGTTTTCATCGGACTTATCGGAAACCTTATCATAGATATCGCTTACGGTATCGCCGACCCGCGCGTTCGCGTTAATAAATAAAGGAGGACAATGAAAAATGAGCAATGAGAATAAGTCCTCCGAAAAGAGAGTTTTCACTCCTTTGAAGTGGCTCCGCCGTATGTTTATGGGCGCTTCGAAAGAAGTTTCCGCGGCGGATGAAAGATATGACAGCCCGGGCAAACTTGCGGTCAAGAGATTTTTCAGAAGAAAGTCCGCGCTTATAGCGGTCATCGTGCTTGCCGCAATGTTCCTGTTTGTTATTATAGGTCCCATTGTTGCGCCCGTCGATCTGACCGAAACGGGAAGCGAAATGCTTCACGCCAACGTTTCGCCGACGATGAACATGATGAAACTTCCGTCCGCGATGAAAGACGGAACGGTTGACATCTCTTCGAGAGGTACGTTCACCGTAGGTCTTGACACCGACGGCAATGTTTATACATGGGGCTACTATTTCAACCACGCAAAGGACGACGCGCAGCGCGACGTTCTTACCGTTCCCGAAGAGGTTAAAAACGCAAACATCATTCACGTTGCCGCAGGTTCGGATCACGTTGTGGCGATAGGCGACGACGGTTATGTTTACGCATGGGGCGAATATGACAACGGTCAGTACGGAGACAAGGGTTCAATGATAGCCATGTGCCGCAAGATGACCGATGAACTTCCGTCCGACGGCAAAGTTGACCCGACCAAAGTAAAACAACTTCTCTGCGGTCAGCAGGTAACCGCCATTCTTATGGAAGACGGCAAGATATATGCCTGGGGCAACGACGGACTTTCCGCCACCAACCTTTCCTCCGTTATCAAAGCGGGCAAGGAAAACGGTAAATTGGTTAAAATCGCATTTACAAACGACGGTATATACGGTATTGACGAAAACGGAAAATTCGTCAGAGGCAGAAGCACAAAATTCGATTACATCAACGCCAATCTTTCCGTTGAAGACGCGATAGGCAACCGCAAATGCGTTGACATTGCCGCAACCGGAACATCTTTGGCTCTTCTTCTTGACGACGGCGAAGTGGTTCTTGTCGGAATGAAAGACCAAGTTCCCACCGTTGCGGACGGAGATAAGATAGTTTCCATCTCCGCGGGTACCCGCCACTACACGGCTGTTACCGAGCAGGGCAGAGTTTACTGCTGGGGACAGAGTTTCAGAAATCAGTGCGATATTCCCTCGTCTCTCGAAGATGCAGGTTCGGTTGACACCGTATTCGCTTCCGGTTTCCAGAACTATGCTTTCAAGGACGGCAAAAACGTCGGCAACTGGGGCCTTAAAGGCTACCTTATGGGTACCGACGAAATGGGTCGTGACGTGTTCAACCGTCTTATGAACGGCGGTATGATGACCATGTCCATCGGCGCCGTTGCCGTTATCGTTTCCACGATAATCGGTATCATCATCGGATGTCTTTCCGGCTACTTCGGCGGCGCGGTAGATATGATTCTTATGCGTGTTACCGAAATATTCGGCGCTATCCCGTTCCTGCCGTTTGCGCTTGTTCTTTCCGCCGTTCTGAAATATTCGGACGTCAAAGAGAATACCCGTATCTTTATAATCATGATAATCCTCGGACTCCTTTCGTGGACCGGTCTTGCAAAACTTGTCCGCGGTCAGATACTTGCGGAGCGCGAAAAGGAATTCGTTACCGCCGCGCGTTCAATGGGTGTCCGTGAAAGCCGCATAGCGTTCAAGCACATTCTGCCGAACATTGTTTCCGTTATTCTTGTAACGGTAACGCTCGATTTCGCGGGTTGTATGCTTACCGAGTCCTCGCTTTCGTACCTCGGCTTCGGCGTTCAGCTTCCGCGCCCGACTTGGGGCAATATGCTCGACGGCTCAAAGAACTCGCAGGTTATTCAGAACTTCTGGTGGAGATGGCTGTTCCCCGCGCTGTTCCTGTCTATCGTCGTTATCTGCATAAACATAATCGGCGACACGCTTCGCGACGTGCTTGACCCGAAATCGGAGGTGGAGAAATAATGGCTGAAAATATCGAAAAAACAACACATCCGAACGAAGAGCCTTTGCTTGAAGTTCAGAATCTCCACACGTTCTTCAAAACAAGAAACGGCACAGTAAAAGCCGTAAACGACGTTTCGTATTCGATCTATCGCGGAAAAACGCTCGGCATCGTGGGCGAATCCGGCTCGGGCAAGAGCGTTTCCGCCATGAGTATACTCCGTCTGCTTGACGCAAACGGATATATTGCCGGCGGTACTGTCAAATTCGAGGGCAAAGACCTTTCAAAGTTCTCCACTCAGCAGATGTATCATATCCGCGGCAATCGTATATCGGTCATCTTCCAGGAGCCGATGACGAGCTTGAACCCCGTCTTCACGGTTAAAAGACAGCTTTCCGAACCGTTTATGATTCACCAGAATATGTCGAAGAAAGAAGCGGCGGAAAAATGTATCGAAATGCTCCGCGCGGTTCAGATTCCGAACCCCGAAGTTGTTGCGAGACAATATCCGCACCAACTTTCGGGCGGTATGCGTCAGCGTGTTATGATAGCCATGGCGCTTGCCTGCAAACCCGACATTCTTATAGCGGACGAACCGACCACGGCGCTTGACGTTACCATTCAGGCGCAGATACTCCGTCTGATGAACGACCTGCAAAGAGAAAACGGCACCGCGATAATGTTTATCACGCACGACCTCGGAGTTATCAACGAGATGGCGGACGACGTTGTTGTTATGTACTGCGGTCAGGTTGTTGAACAGGCTCCCGCAAGAGTTATTTTTACGGACTGCAAGAAGAGCCACCCGTATACGGAGGGTCTGATGTATTCCATTCCGCGTCTTAACGACGACAGAAAGAAACTTGACCCGATTCCCGGCGTTGTGCCTCACCCGCTCGATCTGCCGAAAGGCTGCAAATTCGCGCCCCGCTGCAAATATTGCACGCGCAGATGTATAGAGGAAGAGCCGCCGCTGGCAAAGGTTGCGGACAACCAACTTGTTCGCTGCTTCTATCCGGATAAAGAAGAAAGGAGGAGCGCCGCTCATGCAGAAATTACTGTCGATTACGAATCTTAAAAAGTATTTCCCGATGCCGAAGGCGTCCGTCTTCTCCAAACAGGTATACAACAGAGCAAACGAGGATATAACCCTCAACATTTATAAGGGCGAAACGTTCGGTCTCGTCGGTGAGTCCGGCTGCGGAAAATCTACGCTCGGACGTGTGCTTCTCCAACTTTACGAACAGACCGCGGGCAGCACTATGTATTACGGCAGAACGCTTGACACAGTTGCCCCCGAATATGTTATAGACACCCTGAAAAATGCCGAAAAATATGTTGCGGAATATCATAAAGCGCAGGAGCACGCAGACAAACTTGCAAAAGAGTGCGACGAAAAGGGCGATGCCGCAACGTTCTTTGACCTGCAAGACAAGAATCTTGCGGCTTGCAACGCCAAAACCGCGCTTGACAATGTTTCCAAAATTCTCGGCGGATTCACCGTCCGTGACACGAAAAAAGGCGCGGATATGCTTCTTTCGAAGTACCGTCTGACCTTTAAGGCGGAAAAGATTCAGGAGGAGATAGACGATATTGACCTCGACATCTCCGAACTTGAAGCCGATCTTTCGGAAAATACGGCAAAAGCGGAATCCGCAAAGAAAAAGATTGAAAAACTCAAAAAAGCCAAGGTTCCGCTTGAAGCGGACAAAGAAAAGTTGCTCGGCGAAGCGGCAAAAATCCAGCTTTCGATAGACGAACAGAAAGCAAAGTATGCGGGCGACGAAGCGTTTGCCGAATACGAAGCAATGCTTGACGACGGCGTCGATCTGAGAAGATTGAAGTATACCGAAATGCGTCTTCTGAGAAAAGACCTGCAAGTCATTTTCCAGGACCCGTATTCGTCGCTGAACCCGCGTATGACCGTAGGTCAGATAATCGAAGAGGGACTTGTAACGCATAAGTTCTTCAAGCGCGGCTCTAAAAAAATGCAGGAGTACGTTTTCCAAATAATGAATTCGTGCGGCTTGCAGAATTATATGTACAACAGATACCCGCACCAGTTCTCGGGCGGTCAGCGTCAGAGAATCTGTATCGCGCGTTCTCTTGCCGTTAAACCGAAGTTCGTCGTTTGCGACGAGTGCGTTTCGGCGCTTGACGTTTCCATTCAGTCGCAGATAATCAACCTGTTGCAGGAACTGAAAGAAAAAGAGGGACTGACGTATCTTTTCATTTCACATAACCTTTCGGTCGTTCGTTATATTTCCGACCGTATCGGCGTTATGTATCTCGGCAACATGGTGGAGGTTGCGCCCACGGACGTTATCTTTAACGATCCGCGCCACCCGTACACGATAGCGCTGCTTTCGTCCATTCCGACGACCGACCCGGACAGCCTTACAAAGGAAAGAATTATCCTTGAAGGCAATATCCCATCGCCGATAAATCCGCCCTCGGGCTGTAAGTTCCATACACGTTGCTTTATGGCTTGCGATAAGTGCAAAGTCGTTCCGCCGCCGCTGACGGAGGTTGAACCGGGACACTTCGTTGCCTGCCATTTCGCGGACACCAAAAAAGTTGGCGAGAACGGAAACTATCTGTTCGACGTCAAGAAGACAACGAACGCAAGATGATTTTTAAGGCATGGCGCAGACTTCCTAAAAAAGCAGACGCCGAAAAAGAAGAAAAGTTAAGAGAAGAACCGCTTGAAAAGGGCGATCGGTTTGCAATGGTCTTTTCGGCGTTCCTGACGCTGTTTCTTCCCTCTGTCGGAGTCCTTCTTATTATCGGAGGACTGGCATATCTTGTCTTTGCTGTTCTGTAAACAGAAAAACAGGAGGGTATATCAAGCGATATACCCTCCGTCTTCACGGATAAAATTTTAATATTGCGATAAAAACCGATTGCGGTAAAATATTTGAACGTTACGGACTTTTAGCCTCTGACTTGCGAAAATTTTCGCTTTATTCCCCGTCTATGGCGCGTTTGAACTTCGGAAGAACGCCGATACCGTTCGTTCGGTGCGGCGGGAGTTGGTAGATGTCGTGTCCCGGAAATTCGTTGCCCTCGATAAGCAGCGGACCTTTTTCCGTCACGCAGACGTCCCAGCCCACAAGTCCGACTTGCGGAACTACCTGTCCCGCTTCGCATACGAGTTTTATCACTTCATCCCAAAGCGGGATTTTGAATCCTTTTATGGAAACGCCCGTCATCGGGTGCTTTTCGTAAAGGTTGCCCGATTTGTCAAGCGCGGGATAAATTATCTCGCCGCGGTCTTCTTCTATCGGCACAACCATGCCGCCGCTGTTGAAGTTGTCAACGTATTTGCCGTTGCCTATGCGCAGATATGCCGCAACGACGCGTGTTTTGCCGTCCTTCGCTATTGTTATGACACGGCAGGTGTTGACCGAATTGGGGTGCAGGCGCATAAGGTCGGGGTGTTGAACAACGGGCTCTTCAAGCAGCATGAGATTTGCTTCGACAAGATGCTTGCGCAGCGCTTCAACGCTGTCAAAATCGGAAAAATTCAGCTTTTGAATACCTTTGCCGCACATTCCGTTTTCGGGCTTTGCCATAAACGTTGAGTGTTTTTCGCAGAAAGCGGCAAGCTGTTCGTCCGTTGCGGTGTGAACATCGAGCCAATCGCGTTTAAGAAACTTTTCGAAACGGCGGTTGAATTCGAGTTTGTCGTCGATGTATTTCATATACGCGGGGTCGTTGAAACGCTTGATAAACGCGTTGTTGATGCCCCTTGTAACAACGGTCTTTCGCTGCGCGCGATTCAGGTCGTACATCTCAAACAGCCAATAGTCCATGTAACCCGCCTGATATTTCAGACCGCAGTTTATCATATCGAAAAAGAGATAAATTTTGCTCTTTCCGGTCTTTTTATGTATGTCGTCTATCTTTTCGAACATCTTATCAAAGTGCATCGAAAAGATACGACCGCACAGATATTTTATCTTTCCCAAAACCAATGTCTCCTTTTAGCGGCGATATAAATAAGATAGAATGAACAAATATCGCCCGTATTTGAATAAGTATACCACAAAAACACAGGAAAATCAATATCAGCAAAGGAAAATTATGAGCGCACACCAGAAGAAAGTCGAAACGGCGAAGATAACGCGCGATATGACGCAGGGGAATCCTTACGGTCACATGGTCGCGTTTGCCATGCCCGTTCTTTTAAGTCAGATATTTCAGCAACTTTACAATACCGCCGATACTTTTATCGTCGGCAAGTTCCTCGGCACGGACGCGCTTGCCGCCGTCAGCTCGTCGGGAACACTGATTTTTTTATTGATAAGTTTTTTTATGGGCACCTCCATGGGCGCGGGTGTCGTTATATCCCGCTATTTCGGCGCGCGTGACGCGGACAACATATCTCGCGCGGTACATACGAACATCGCGTTCGGGCTTGTGAGCAGCGTTATACTGACCGTTTTCGGTGTTGCGTTCACCCCGACTTTTTTGCGGTGGATGAAAACTGACCCGTCGGTTTTGCCGCAGGCAACGGAATATTTCCGTTATTATTTCCTCGGCGCGATCGCGATGATAATGTACAACGTCTGCCGCGGCATCATGAACGCGGTCGGTGACAGCCGCAGACCGCTTTATTATCTTATTTTTTCGTCCGTTCTGAACGTCGGGCTCGACGTGCTTTTTGTCGGCGCGTTCAAGTGGGGCGTTTGGTCGGCTGCCGTCGCAACGGTCATATCTCAGGCTGCAAGCGTCGTTTTGTGCTGTATTCAGCTGATGAAAAAAGGACAGATATACAGCGTTTCTTTGCGCAAAATACGTTTTCACAAAGACATGATGATAGAGATAGTTCGTTACGGGCTTCCGTCCGGCATACAAAACTCCGTTATCGGCTTTGCCAACGTTATTGTTCAGACGCAGATAAACTCCTTCGGAAAATTCGCGACCGCGGGTTACGGCGTTCATGCCAAGATAGAGGGCTTTGCGTTTTTGCCGATAACGAGCTTCAATATGGCAACCACGACATTTATCAGCCAGAACCTCGGCGCGAGAGAGTTCGACCGCGCCAAAAAGGGCGCGCGTTTCGGGATTTTGACGGCGACCATAGCCGCAGAGGTCATAGGCGTTCTGAACTATGTTTTCGCCCCCGCGCTTGTCGGATTTTTCGACTCGACGCCCGAAGTGCTTGACCTCGGAGTCCGTCAGGCTCGCACGGTTGCTCTTTTCTACTGCCTGCTTGCGTTCTCGCACGCGATAGCCGCAATATGCCGAGGCGCGGGCAAGGCGTTTGTTCCGATGACAATTATGCTTTCCGTTTGGTGCGTGTTCAGAATAATCTACATCGAGGCTGTCGTTCATCTTTTCCACGACATAAGTTATATCTATTGGGCTTACCCGATAACGTGGGGTATCAGTTCGATAATATATATGATCTATTACAAACGTTCGGACTGGGTACACGGCTTTGAACATGAACAAAAGTCATTTTTTGCCCGCATAGCCGAACTGTTCAACCGCAACAAGACAGCTCCGGAAATTCCGGAAGAGGAGGACAACTGATGGAAAACACAAAAGGAAAAACCGAAAAAAGCCTCAGCGTGCCGCAATATTTTTCGTGGGTGAACCACAACAACGACGGAACGACCGAGGAGATCACTCTGACGAACCTTGATTTTTTCGCGTGGCTTAAACGCGAGTTCGGTATGAATATCGAAATTTACGCTTTCGACGCGGGAAATTTCGATTCCCCCGATTATAAGTTTTTCGACCCCGAAAACGAACAGTTCAAAAAGAACTTCCCGAACGGCTTTTCAAAAGTCGCGGAAAGGGCGAGAGAGCTCGGCATAAAGCTCGGCTATTGGTGCGGTCCTGACGGCTTCGGCGAAACGGAAGAGGACGCCGAAAAGCGTTCCCGCCAGATAATCGACCTTGTTGAAAAATATGAAGCGGGACTTTTGAAATTCGACCTTGTCGGCGGCGATATACGCCCCGAAAAGATACCGATGTTTGAAAAAACGATTATTGAATGCCGCAAGATCTGCCCGGAACTCATCGTGCTTATTCACCGTCTCAATATCGGCGACGCGCAGCGTTTCGCGACCACGTTTCTTTGGGAAGGGCTTGAATCGTATACGGACGTGCTTATCCGCAACAGAAACTGCGCGCCGCATCACCGTGAGTGCGGACTTCGCCGCGGACTTGTTCCCGATATGCTCCGTCTGACGGAGGACCACGGCGTTTGCCTTTCGTCCTGCCTTGATTACTTTGAAGATGAACTTGTTGTTCAGGCTTTCTCCCGTGCGCTTATACTTTCTCCCGAGATATACGGAACTCCCGCGCTGCTGCGTGACGAGGAGTTTGCGCGTCTTGCGCGTATATACAATCTTGCCGCAAAATACAGAAAACAGCTTGTCGAGGGCTTCCCGCTCAAAGACGATGATGTTTGCCGCTTCGGCGAAAACGCCGTGAGCAGGGGCGACGCAAGAACCCGTGTTATGACTTTCAAGAACCTTGAATGGAAGCCGTTCGAGGCGGTTATCCGTCTTGATGAGACAATAGGTCTTTCCGCCGACGGCGATATAACCGTTGTGCAGTATCACCCGACACAGCGTTTGCTGGGCACGTTCAAAAAGGGCGATATCGTCCGTGTGCCCGTGGCACAGTTCCGCACCTGTCTTGTCGTTGCTTCCGTTGACGGGATTGACGATATATTGCTTTCGAACTGCGATTACGAAGTTGTTCGCGACGTTGCGGGCAGCCCCGTAACCGTGAACATCGCCCGCGCAAACGGCAATGTCCGCGTGCTTTCGCAGGGCTTCAAGTCCGCCTCTCTTGACGGCAAAAAGACGCCCGAATTGCTTGCTGACGGCACGGAAATAAATGTGAACGTTATAAATAAAGAACCCGAGTATCTCGGAAAATTCGAACTCTGCGACACTCCCGACTTCGCGGAAGCGCTTTATGAGGCGGATTGCTTTGCCACGGACGGACACAGCCTTGAAATGCAGTCCCTTATCCGCGCGGGCAAGACGAAATATCCCGAAGTCGAAGCCGCCAGAAACGCATTTTTCGGTCAGGAGGGCTATTGGATAAGAGGCTGCGACCCCGAATATATGTTTGACGGCAAGGACGAGACGTTTTATGACGCGCGTTCGAGAAAATACGGCCGCCGCATAAAGAACGGCTGCCTGCGCGTCGATCTCGGCAAAGAAATCCTTGCGGACAGCGTTCGCATCGAGGTTTTTGCCGCCGATGAGGGCTCTGAGGGTTGCGTTCCGAATGTTTTCCCCGACTTGGGACAGACCTCGAGGGATCGCGTTTCGTGGCACGATATGCCGCTTGTTTCGAAAAAGGAACTCCGCCGCGCCGAAGAGCCGTTCCCGATAGAGAACGTGGACAGAAAGATATATGACAAAGGCTCTCGCGTTGAACTTGTTTATTCCGCCGCCGCGCCGTTCCGCTATCTTCGTCTGCCCTCGCCGCCCGACCATATCCACGCGCTTGAATTTTATAAGGACGGCAAAAAACTCGATGTCGGAACTCCGAAAGCAAGCAATATGCTTGCCGCATTCAAGGATTTTGACCGCATTGTAAGCACCCGCAAACTTACGGTCGAAGTTCCCGCCGACGCGTCGCCCGATGCTTTTATAACCGTTGCGGTTGACGATATTTACGGCAACGACAGCCTTTATGTTGCCGCCGTTTGCGACGGGGAATATATCGGCTGCTTTGACCGTGCGCCCGCACACCCCGTCAACTGGTGGGGACATTGGGTTGTTGAATGCTCGCACAAATCCTCGCACTATATCCGCGTCGATGAAAATATGCGCGGTAAAAAGATAGATATTTACGCTCTTCACTTCGACTTTGATATGGAGGACTTCCGCGTTTTCGCATATCTTTGTGAAAGTAAAGGCACCATGCTCGGCGCGGAACTCAAATTGGAGAGGTAACGAAGATGAAAAGATTCTTTGTAATGTTGCTGCTTGCCGCCGTTTTTTGCACGTTTTTGGCTGGGTGCACTGTGAGCAAACGAACCGAAGAAACGACCGAAACACCCACAGCGCCCGAACCGCCCGAACCGGAGCGCGAACGCGATGAAAACGGACAGTTTGTTTTCGATGTTCCCGATGTCATGAACGGGCTTTACTGCTCCCCGGGGCTTGACTTTGCAAACTCCGAAGATGTCGAGGGAACGGACTACATCAACTGCGTGATTCTTTCCGCTTATGCACAAGACGACCTTGCGGGGCAGATACGCCTTGCGATAAAGAACGGCAACGCATTTTGGATAAACACCCAGTTTCTTGAAAGAGGAATTGTCAAAGATAAGTGGGGCAAACGCTATATGGCGATTGCCGAAGATTGGCAAAGCGAAATGGACAAGGTCGTTGCGACCGTGCGCGAAGAGGGCGCGTTCAATTACTTCCTCGGTTTTTATATGGATGAGCCGTTGTTCAACCGCTTTTCCGTCAAAAACATCTATGACTTTTCAAAATACAATCACGACACGTTCGGCAAACGCTACTTCATCTGTTTTGCGGTTGAGGGAATAGTTCCGTCCGAATACAACGACGGCGTGACCAACGGGCACATGACAAAACAGTATTCGACATATATCACGGACGCCGCCTACGATATGTATTGGGATTTTGAAACGTATAAAGATAAGTACGAGCGCATAAACGAAAAAATGAAACTTGAACTGCCCGACGCTTGCCGCATTTGGTATATCCCGTGGGCATATACGACTGCGGACAAGAGTATGCCTGCCGTCAGACTTATGGAAAATCAGTTGCTTGCGCATCTGAACGGAATGAAAGAGTTCCTCGACGGCGAAGAACACAAGGGCGGCTTGATGACGTTTTGCTGGAAAGGCGAACATCTCGGTTTTTACGGCATGAAAGAAATCACCGAACAGGGATATTGGCAAAACTTCTTTGACAGATTCAAGCAGATAGGCAGAGAAATTACGGGCGAACAGCCCGAATAAACAGAATAAAAAAGGATTTTGAGGTGTATTATGGGAGCGTTTTTCAACAATCTCCATATCAGAAAAAACGAAACGGCGGATGTCGGTTCGGTTAAGAACGAATTTACTGAATATCTTAAAAGCAAAGGGTATCAGCCGACGGAAAACGGTGATGACGCCGACGATATGGCGTATATTTATACGTCCGACAACAGCGACTGGATAACCGTTTTTTCGGACGTGCTGGAAATCGGCGACGAACAGACTTTCGCCGAAATTCTGCACCCGTTTTCGAAAACTTTGAACACAGACGCGCTTGCCGTTGCCTGTGCTGACAGTGATTGCCTTTTTATGAACCTTATTAATGACGGCGACGGAACCGACGCTTGGGCAAGAGTCGGCTCCGCCGCCGGCACGGGCATACGCCGCCGCTCGAATTTAAGCGCGTGGAAAAACAAGGTCTCGGATTTTGAAGCTTTCAAAAGCGCGATGAAAGAGCAGTATGTTTTTGCGGAAGAGTCTCTTAAAGCGCTTGAAGACGGCGCGAATCTTCCCGTGTTTCAGGCAACCGCCTGTTCGGAAATTGCAGATGAACTCGCCAAAGAGGGCGAACTCGTTACAGTATATCTGAAATGCCCCGAAACAGAGGAAAAAGAATTGCCGAAGTTCTTTTACGGTATTTCTGATTGTATATTGGATGTTGACCATCAGTACAAAGTTTCCGTCCTCAATAAAGGCGGGAAATCGAAAGGTGTGGAAGTCGTTATTCTCGGCGATTTTATAAAAAATAATGAAATCACATTTTCGGATACATTTCTTTCTTACGGGAAGTATGAAAAGCGTAAAGACTTTGCTGTTACATTGGAGCGGGGCAAACTGCCAACCGGTGAAGATGTACTGTATGCCGTCTGCCCCGACATTCCGGTTCAGCCGAAAGTTCCCGAAAATCTTTCATGGAAAAAAACATCTGATCTGGAATGGGAGCGCAGTATCTGCTTTTGGTTCACTCCGCATGGGAGCAAGAGAAAAATTCTCGATTTGGGAATTGTTATGATGCCTCTTGAAAATCCTATTGACGGACAGTACCTGTACAGGACTTGGCAGTGGCACGGATCGAAACTTGCATGTATAGAATCATTAAATAAATTACACAAAGAATCAAATAAGCACGGCGCAAATTTTGAATTATTGGACCCGAACGATTACGACCTGTGATTTTGCCACCTATTTCCGAATAAAAATCAAGAGCGGACACATCCGAAATGGTAGTGTCCGTTCTTTGTTTGCGCCGCCGAAAAAAGGAGCCCTTTTCGGCTGTCTATGTATTGCAACTTTCCGAAAATTGAAGTCTGTCTGTTTTTTTGTAACTGACGGTGAAATATGCGATCTCCGCAACTGCCGTGATAGTCCATGAGAAAATATACAGCAGATACA
Organism: uncultured Eubacteriales bacterium; assembly: GCA_900547165.1. GTDB lineage: Bacteria > Bacillota > Clostridia > Oscillospirales > UBA644 > UBA644. The sequence goes on along the minus strand of URFZ01000022.1, from coordinate 1,487 downwards.
GGGACGGTATCGTATGAAAATGGGCGAAAACGGTATATATCCACGCCACACGGAATACGCACGAGCCTATAATAACAATGACGGTGGGCGCAAGGCTCTTGCCGATACCTCGGCAGGCGGCTATCGTGCAGTCCATAAACGCGCTGACGGCATAGGAAAAACTCATTATTTTTATTCGTTGAAGTCCCGCCTCAATAACTGCTTCGTCATTGGCGAACATGGACAAAAACTCTCTTCCGAACAGGAACAAAGCGCCGCCGAATACCGCCCCTGCAACGAAAGAATATGTAATGCCGATAAAATAACTTTTCAGTACGCGTTCCTGTTTTTTCGCCCCGAGATTTTGCCCCATGAATGTAGCGCAGGCTGTATAAAATGCCGCCATAACGTTGTAGATTATCGCGTCTGCGTTTGCGGCGGCGGAATTTCCCTCGACCATAACGGAATCAAAGGAATTGACGGCGCCCTGTATAAACAGGTTCGCTACTGCAAAAACGGCATTTTGGAGACCCGCGGGAATACCGAGGCCGAGAATATGTTTTCCCTCGAATTTGTCAAGCCCCTTTTTCAGGTCACGGAAACGGAACGTGCAGTCGTTCTCCTGCCGTCCCATGTGTATAAGAATAAGTCCCGCGGAAACATACTGCGTGATGATGCTGGCAAGCGCAACGCCGTCTTCCGCCATACCGCATACTATAACGAAGAACAGATTGAAAACAACATTCAGAATGCCCGCAATCATAAGATATGTAAGCGGTCGCTTCGTATCACCGTTTGCGCTGAGTACGCCGTTGCCGAAGTTGAAAATGCCGAGAGCAGGCATTCCGAGCGCATAGATACGGAAATAGAGCACGGCGCCCTCTATAAGGTCGTCCTTTGTGCCGAGCAGTTCCAGCATAAAACGTGCGGAAAGGAGGCAAAGAGCCATGATAATGACGCCCGTCGCAAGACATATCACAAACGATGTGCGGATTGATGCAGATGTGCGCGCCTTGTCCTTTGCGCCGAGATGGCGTGCGACCTCAACGTTGACGGCGCTTCCCATTCCGATGAGAAAGCCCGTGAAAAGCGTTACAAGCGTCGTCGTCGAGCCGACCGCTCCCAAGGCTTCCGCACTTGAAAATTTGCCTACGACCGCAACGTCCGCCATATTGAAAAGCACCTGCAAAAGTTGCGACAGCATAAGCGGAATGCTGAAAAAGAGCATATTTTTCCAAAGAGAGCCTTGCGTCATTTGTATCTCGCCGCGTTCTTTGTGAACGGCAGAAGAATGCTTTGCCATTTTGGATTTCCTCCGAAAATCCGCGCCTGCGGATATTGTCAATAATGATATGCAGTCATTATTATATTACAGAGAACGCTTTTTTGCAATAGGTCAATGATATTTTTCCTCTTTTTCCGCGAAAACGGGCTTCATGAATCCCTGTATTGCAGAATAAATATCCACCCGCATAGCGGGTGGTTTTTCCTTTTCGGGCAAAGCCCTA
>URFZ01000021.1 GCA_900547165.1 uncultured Eubacteriales bacterium | reverse complement strand
AAAGGGGATGTAAAAAAAGCCCAGACCGCAAAAAATGCTGAAAAATACAAAAAAAGCAATGGTCTAAAAGATAAACAAAACGACTCAAAACAGCAATTTTTGTGTTTTTTCCATAAAATAGGGTTTTAATACGCCTTTTTTGCTACGGGCGAATATCATCAGCCATGGATTCGATTCACCCGTTCTGAACCTTTTTTCCTATCCCCAAAGGGGCTGTAAAAAACGTAAGTTTTTTACAGCCCCTTTTGCTTAAAAAGCGGCAATGCAAGAGTCTGCGCAGCCTGTAATTATGCCTATTTTGAAAAATTTTGCGGTTATGTGTTGCATTATTCGGCAGACTGTGCTAAAATAAAAAAATAATCCGTATATAATAGGTTGCCAAAACAGACGCCTTTCGCTTTTGGAGAAAGTCACGGACGGAGTTTTATCTGCCCGATATGATGCGGAACAAAACCGACGCGCAAAAGACGTGTCGTCAGGAGAGATATTATGTTAAAAACAGTCAAATTCGGCGGCAGTTCCTTGGCGGATGCCGAACATTTCAAGAAAGCCTCGGCGATAGTCAAAGCAGACCCCTGCCGCAGATATGCGGTCGCCTCCGCGCCCGGCAAAAGACATTCCGACGATGAAAAGGTGACGGATATGCTCATTGCGCTTTCGCAGACCGAAAAAACGGGAGAAGACCCGAACGCGCTTCTTCATGCGATCTCGGAGCGTTTTGCCGCAATAATAAAAGGGCTTGAACTTGATATGACGCTTGATGCCGACCTCGGAGAGATAGGCAAACGTGTTGCGGAAAAGACCGCGACCCGCGATTATCTTGCATCGAGGGGCGAATATCTGAACGCAAAAGTTATGGCGGCATATCTCGGATATGACTTCATTGATGCCGCAGAGTGCATTTTCTTTGATGATAAAGGCTTTTTTGACGCGGAAAAGACCAATGTTACGCTGGCGAAAAAACTGACCGCGCATGAACGCGCTGTGCTTCCCGGCTTTTACGGTTCTCTGCCGAACGGGGAAATAAAGACGTTTTCCCGCGGCGGCTCGGACGTGACGGGCTCCATTCTTGCGCGAGCGTCCCGCTCCGACGTTTATGAGAACTGGACGGATGTTTCGGGTATGCTTATGGCAGACCCGCGTTGTGTGAAAGACCCGTGCAAGATAGAAACGATAACTTACCGCGAACTGCGCGAACTTTCGTATATGGGCGCTTCCGTGCTTCATGAGGACGCGATTTTTCCTGTTCGCATCGCAGGCATTCCCATAAATATCCGCAACACCAACGCCCCCGAAGACGAGGGAACTTGGATAAAGGCGTTCACCAACGAAAAGCCGCTTCATGTCATCACCGGTATAGCTGGCAAAAAGGGCTTGACCGCAATATATATCGAAAAAGAAATGATGAACAACCAGATAGGTTTCGGCAAAGTCGTTCTTGAAATCCTTGCCGAACACGGTATAGGTTTTGAACATCTTCCGTCCGGTATCGACACGATGTCCGTCATTGTCAATACAGCCGATTTCGAAGGCGAAAAACGCGAAGTGGTTCTGAAAGCGCTCCGCGACAGACTCCGTCCCGATACTCTTAAGGTTCACGATGAAATCGCGCTTGTCGCCGTCGTCGGCCGCGGTATGGTCAATGCCGCCGGTACCGCCGTCCGCGTCTTCTCCGCGCTTGCCAAACAGCACATCAACGTCAGAATGATAGATCAGGGTTCGAGCGAACTTAACATAATCGTCGGTGTCGATGCGGATAACCTTTATCCTGCGATACGCGCGATTTATTCAGAATTTGTCAGGGGGTAATTCCTAATTATGATAGAAAAATCGTCGAAACTGGACAATGTCCGTTACGAAATAAGAGGCCCCGTCCTCGACGAGGCAAACAGAATGATTGCCGACGGTGCCAAAGTGCTCAAACTCAACATCGGTAACCCCGCTCCGTTTGGCTTTACCACTCCCGAAGAGATAATCCGCGATATGCAGATGAACCTGCACGACTGTGAGGGATATTCCGATTCAAAGGGCATTTTTTCGGCAAGAAAAGCGATAATGCAGTATTGCCAACTTAAAAAAATTCCCAACGTGGACGTCAACGATATATACACGGGCAACGGTTGCAGCGAAATGATAACACTTTCGCTTCAAGCCATGCTCAACCACGGCGACGAAATTCTTGTTCCCGCACCCGATTACCCGCTTTGGACGGCGTCCGTCAGCCTTGCGGGCGGCACTCCCGTGCATTATATGTGCGACGAAAAGAGCAACTGGTTCCCCGACCTTGAAGATATGGAGCGCAAGATAACTCCGAAAACAAAGGGTATTGTCGTCATCAACCCGAACAATCCGACCGGTGTGCTTTATCCGAAAGAAATTCTTGAAGGCATCGCGGATATTGCCCGCAGACATGACCTTGTTCTTTTTGCGGACGAAATATACGACCGCCTTGTATTTGACGGCAAAAAGCACGTTGCACTTGCTTCCGTTGCACCCGATCTGTTTTGTATCAACATCAACGGACTTTCAAAATCTCACCGTATGGCGGGCTTCCGCTGCGGTTGGATGTGTTTAAGCGGTCCGAAGCAGAACGCAAAAAGTTATATTCAGGGCGTAAATCTGCTTTCCTCCATGCGTCTTTGCTCCAACGTTCCCGCACAGTCCATAATCCAGACCGCGCTCGGAGGCATTCAGAGCGCCGACGAATTGCTTCTGCCCGGCGGAAGACTTTTCGAACAGCGTGAAGTCATTTACAACGAACTTTCGGCGATAGACGGTATAAGCGTTGTTAAACCCGATGCGGCATTTTATATCTTCCCGAAGATAGATACGCAGAAGATTCACATCAACAACGACGAGAAATTTGCCATGGATCTGCTGAAAAAGAAATATGTGCTTATATCGCACGGAACGGGCTTTAATATGCCCGAACCGGGATATTTCCGCATAGTTTATCTTCCCGATAAAGAAATCCTGCACGAAGCCTGTGTAAGGCTTGGTAGTTTTCTCCAAACCTACTCGCAATTTTAGGGCGTTGATACGGCGCAGGCCGAAAAACGAAAAGGAAAAGGAAAAGGGTCTTGAAGCGATTTTACGTTGCTTTAAGACCCGTTACTTTTATGCAGGCAGTTGTTTTTTGATTTTAAAGTTTCGTTTTTCTCTCGGCGAAATCCTCCCTCGACGTACCAATGTACGCCTACCGGTCAGATATTCGCCGACCCTGCATCCGCCTGAACGCCCTAAGGGCACATTTCTATGGGCGTTGATACGGCGCAGGCCGAAAAACGAAAAAAGTGTATTAAAACGGGTCTTGAAACAGTTTGTCGCAGTTTTAAGACCCGTTACTTTTATGCAGACAGTTGTTTTTTGATTTTAAAGTTTCGTTTTTCTCTCGGCGAAATTGTCTTGGTTTTATACGAAAAATATATCTGATTGAAAAAGGTCTCAACGGGTTTTGTTTCCGTTAAGACCTTTTGATTTATACGGTTTTGATTTTATCAGCCGAGAACGACCTCAATTTTCGCAGGTGCGGAAAACTCGGTCTTTACGGAACCGTCGGTCTCGCGTTTAAGGCTGATTTTAATAAGTCCGTACGGGGTGGGAACTGTTCCTTTGGCATATTCAAGGTTTCCGAGAGACGGGCTTATAAGCACCTTTTTGCAGCCCTCTTCAAGCGGTTTGACGCCAAGAACGTATTCCATGAGGAACGGTGCGGGACCGCTTGCCCAACCGTGGCAAAGGCTGTGGCGGTAGCCCTCGTAGCAATAACCTCCGAAATCGCCGTGAATATCGGTTTTTTGCGAATCTTCGGGCAGTATCTCATCGAGTTTGGAGCAGTTCTTTGCCCAGTTGATGTCAAAATCTTCCCAGAACGTCGTTGCGCCGAGGTCGAGCATAGCGCCCCAATATTCGCGCACACAGTCAAGCGCAAAGTCAACTCTGTCGGCTTGTCCGAGCGCTTTGAGTATGTAATAGCCGAGGAACGTCGAAAATCCGTGAACGCCGTCTTTGCCGAGAAGTTCGTCAAACGCTTCATTCGCATCGACAAGCCCCGCAAGAACTTGAAGCGCCAATGCTTGTTTAAGTCCGTTATGCGGATAAACGTGCTTTTTGAGTTGTTCGGCGCAAAGGTGTGCAAAATTCGCTTCTTCCTTGTCCGAAAGTGCGTTGAAGATTTCCTCGCATCCCTCGCAAACCAGGCAGAAAAGTGCATGAACGCCCGCTCTCTGTCCCTCGGGATTTGTGGAAGAGGGCCAATCGAGGAAGCAATTTTCTATCGCTATACCGCCGTCTGCGGTGATGAACCCGCTGAAATAATGAAGCAGTTCGGTTATGTATGCGTGCTGTTCTTTGAGATATTCGAGGTCTCCGTAATGTATGAATCTGTCGTGATGAATAAGCAGCCACCAAAGCGAATATGCGGGAATGCCGTTCATAACATTCGGCAGGGGAGTGTTGTCCCTTATCAGGTCAAGGCTTTCGCGCACGCAGTCGCAGTCTCCGAAAATATACTGAACAGTAGACGTTTCCGGGTGCATATCGCCTATCCAAACGAGTCTGTCGCGCTTCACACCGTCCCAGACATATTCCTGCATATTGAGTTGCACCGTGTAAGCGGCGGTCTTCCATATATCGTTAAGACGCTCGTCGTCACATTCGAATGTGCCGAGATAATCGAGGTCTCTGTATTGGAATTTTGCGCGGATGCATTTTATGGGAAGTTCAATATCGTCAAGCAGGTCGATTCTGACAAAACGGAAACCCGTATTTCCTATTTCCGTCATTCCGAGCCAACTGAGCAAATGAATATCGTCGCGCACGGCGTGGTCATTTGTCGCATTCTTCTTGCCGCGAAGGTCCGGTGCGGCATCAGCCATGCACTCCATCGCGCTTTCGCCGAAGCGGACGCGGACACGGGCGGTGTTGTTGCCGTTATGTTCCCAGATGTTTGTAACTATTTGTATGCCGCCCTGCATTTCAAACCCGAAGTCAAGCAGAATAAAGCCGTCTTTTTTCAGTATGCAGGTGTTTCCTCTTTCGAGAGTTGCCTGTGCCGAATCCGGCGAGAGCAATATTTGCGGCTCTTCCGCGAACTCTGAAAGCAATACTTTTTTCGGATATACATAGTCGATAACTCTTTCGTCGCGATAGTCGTTTTCGCCGAATCGCTCGGCAAACAAGTTTCTTATAACCATAACCTTCTCCTTTTCCGCCCGTCATGACGGTGCGGGATATTTTATGCTTCGGAAAAAGCCGAAGCCCCCCAGCGTCTCCGTCGCCGTTTTTCGGCTCTTTCTTTCCTGCAACTTGATTATACAACGGTTTTCGAGTTTTTGCAACATAAACCGTTCGACGGCATTCTTCCGCTTTCCTCTTATTTCGACACAGTTCGACATAAGTTTCGGTCATTCGACCCCAATAAGTGCCGTTAAATGGCGAAAAGCGTCGCAAAAAACACGGAAAAACATTCGGAATATCCCGAATGATCAGTCTTCATCCTCTTTTGCCGAACTTACAAAAACCGAGACCGTGTTCAAAAACACCTGTTCGGAATGCTTTCTGTTATGCAACGCAACAGCCTCGAATATCCATGGCAGCCCCCAAAAAAAGCCGCCGAGAAAAAATGCGATAAGTTTATCAGCAATCTTGTGTCCGTGAAAAGAAACGGTCAGTTTGCCTCCGTCTTTTTCGATCTCCGCAACGGAGTTTTGCCATCTGCCAAGCGCCGTATCAAGCCCGCCGATATCTTTTTGATATGCGATGCGGTAACCTCTTTCCGACTTTTCGAGCGCTGCCCCATAGCCCATCGCCGTTATTTCGACCAGAGCACGTTCCGCAAGCGCTTTTGTGTCAAAGTCTTCCCCGACGGTGAACCGTCCGACGTTTTTTTCAGCCATGTCGCATCTCCTCGTCTTTGCAATATTATATATAGATTTTAATATATATTCGGAGTAAAATCAATACCTCTAATGCGAACTTTGTGTAAATCACGGAAAAAAATATTTATATTTTTCCGTTTTTTCTCTTTATAGATTATTTGCCCTTTTATCTTTGCACTTATGTAATATTTTGCTGTTATACTAACCGTGTAAGACAATAAAGTCAACCGAAATGTTTCAGTCGCGTTTCGGAAATCCTCACAAAACAAAAAAGAGACCTGTCGAGAGGGTCTCTTTTTTTTATGAATGATTTTGCGGAACGCGTTGACGACCCGAAAAGGTCTGATATATTTATTTTGACAAAAATGTTCTGTTTACCCTGACCCATGAGTAAATCCTTTTCGGTAGAGTATCTTCAACCGAAAAGAAAACTGTTGACAAACTCGAAAATTGCTGATATAATTTAATCAAATAACTCATAGGAGAATTAAGGAGAATTAAAAATGAAAAATATTGCTAAAATGCTGTCTCTTCTGCTTGCTGTCGTGCTTGTTTTGGGAATAACCGCCTGCGGCGGCAAAGAAAGCGAAGAAAATACAACGTCCTCGACAGCCGCGCCCGTGACATCTGTCACCGAGCCGCTTACCTCCGACCCGACAACGTTTGTTCCGCCCGAGGAGGACAACAAAAGCAAAGAGAACGGCGAACTTTCGAACGGTGTTTATAAAAACAAGTGGGCGGATATTTCGTTCAAAATGCCCGACGGCTGGAAAGATAACACATCCGAAATCGCGTTTGAGAACTCTTTCGCAAAACTTGTATTCGCAAGCCGTGACAAATCCGCGATAGACGGAATATATTCAAATATCAACGTCATTGTTGATAAGCTCACTTCCGTGAACGTTTCGTCTTCGGCGGAATACGCCAATATCACGCACCAAACGCTTGCCGCTTCGCTTAAAGCTCAGGGCATTGAGGCTGTTGTCGATGATACTGTTGAAACGGTTAACCTCGGCGAGAACGAATACTTTGTTATACGCAGCGCATGCACTCACGGAGGTGTTGATTACATAACATATTCTCTTTGCCGCGTTGTCGATTCTCACGCCGTTGTCATAACGCTCACCGTTCCGAACGACGAAGCCGCGGCGGATCTGTTTACGTTCCTTACCTGCACACACGAAGAATATGACGGACAAAAAGGCTGAATACGCCAAATGCATAGGATTTTGGAACGAAGTTTTTGCGCGGGAAGTTCCTGTTTTTCCGAAAGCGGCAAAAACGGGAATTGAAGAGTTTGACGCAGGGATCGCATGGCTTGCCGACGGTTCGGAATCGGTCGTTGATTTCGGGTGCGGGAACGGAACATTGCTTTTTATCTGCCGCAACCTCGGAACAAAAACGCATATCGGAATTGATCTTTCCGAACAGGCGATAAAAAGTGCTGTTGAAAGAAGCCGTGCGGTACAAAACGAAAACTTTTCATTTATCAACGGCGGAACCGAGCAGCTGAAAAGAATTGCGGATAATTCCGTTGACGCCGCAATACTGTCCAATATACTTGATAACCTTTATCCCGATGACGCTGTTTCTGCTCTTGACGAAATACATAGATTGCTTAAAAGCGGCGGAAAATTGCTTGTAAAGTTGAATCCTTTTTTGTCCGAAAAACAGATAAAAGAGTGGAACATAAAAACCATAGAAGGAAATCTGCTTGACGACGGGCTTCTGCTTTGGAACAACACCGACGCGGAGTGGGAACGCCTTTTCAAAGAAAAGTTTTCGACCGTTGCGAAAAAAGAGATTTATTATAAAGAAGCGGAACAGATAAATCGTATGTATCTGCTCCTGAAAAAATAGAAAAACAGCCCTTTGGGGCACCTGCGATAGAGCAGGTGCCCCAAAGGTGTTTTTATGAGGTGGATGCGATGAAGTGAATTGTAGTGAAATCTTAAAATATTTACGGAGGACACTACTATGAAATCATTATTTGAACAAATGGGTGGTACATACCACGAAGAAACGGCTTTCTTATTTCCGATTTAACCCTATCCGATGAAGAACTATTGGAAATCGGTATATGGGAACAGCGGCATTTGATATATATCAAGCAATACCACAAGGTGCGATATGTTAATCTGCTGACAAGCGGTAAGTTGAACGGCTATCTTGCGGATATTGACAAACAGGCTGAGGATATGTTTTTTCGGCTCGTGAAACAGATTGCAGAACGTGAGGGCGTGACCGAACAACTCAAAGCAGATAACCAAACGGAGTGGGTTGCTCGGATGAATAGCATCAGCAGCAGAGCCACGGAAACCGTAAATGATATAATTTACAATTGACCAAAGCACGGCGGCAGAGAGATTAACACCTCTTTGCCGCCGTTTCTTTTTTTGCTTTTATGTGAACATTCTCTCGAAACTCTTGACAATTCTACTCTAATATGTTAGAGTGTATATGAGCTCTAATGAATTAGAGAAAGGAACGCTTACTATGGATACGCCAAAGGTATTTGAAAGTGAATATCGTTTTTGCTTAATTTTGTGGGAAAATGAACCTGTTAAAAGTAGTAAACTTGTAGAACTTTGCAAGGAACAACTTGGTTGGAAACCCACCACAACTTACACTGTTATCAAACGTTTATCTGAACGTGGAGTGTTAAAAAACGAAAATACAGTTGTCACTTCACTTGTTAGTAAAGATCAAGTGCAAGCGGCAGAATTGAATGAAATGGTTGAGAAAACATTTGAAGGTTCATTGCCTGCCTTTATTGCAGCATTTACAAAACACCAAAAGATTTCTGATACAGAAATTGATGTGGTTCAGCAAATGATAGACCGTTTTAGGAAAGGAGAGTCAAAATGAGTGAATTCTTCTTAAACGTTGTGAATATGAGTATATCGGCAAGTTGGCTTGTACTTGCAGTATTGCTTTTAAGATTATTACTAAAAAAGGCTCCTAAATGGATAACGGTACTTTTATGGGGGATTGTAGCAATAAGACTAATTTGCCCATTTTCTATCGAGAGTATGTTGAGCCTTATACCGAGTGCTGAAACAATTAGTCCGGAAATAATGATAGGAAATCCTGGAATAAATTCAGGTGTTCCTATCATCAATAATATAGTGAATCCAATTATTAGTGAATCATTTACCCCTGATCCTTCAACGAGTGCAAATCTCTTGCAAATACTAATTCCTATTTTGTCAATTGTATGGGTTATTGGTGTTGTTGTAATGCTGATATATACTGTAATCAGTTATTTCAAAGTAAAGAGAAAAATTGGCACCGCTGTACTACTTCGTGATAATGTCTTTCAGAGTGAAAATGTTATCTCACCTTTTGTGCTTGGCACCTTCAAACCGAAGATTTATTTGCCTTTCAATATGAGCAAACAGGACATACCCCACGTTATTGCACACGAGCAAGCACATATTTGTCGCAAAGATTATTGGTGGAAACCATTGGGGTTTCTTATCTTAACGATTCATTGGTTCAATCCTTTGATGTGGCTTGGTTATGTGTTGTTTTGCCGTGATATTGAGCTGGCTTGTGATGAAAAGGTCATTAAGGAACTGAATACCGAGCAGAAAGCTGATTATTCTCAAGCACTTTTATCTTGTAGCGTAAATCGCCGTATGATTGCGGCTTGCCCTCTTGCTTTTGGAGAGGTGGGTGTGAAAAACAGAGTGAAAACCGTATTGAATTATAAAAAGCCTGCTTTTTGGATTGTTATTGCAGCAATTATTTTAAGCACTGTAGTTGCAGTGTGTTTTCTTACAAACCCAAGAACAACATTAGATGATGAATTGTCTGTATTTCTTGATATGCAGATTGCAGAATACCATTACAGCGAAGAACACACGGATGGCAATTTTATCGCAGTTCATCATAAAGTACTTGGTATTGATAAGTCATTAAATGAAACAACCGTATATATGTGGGCATTGTATCACGAATACAGTTATGAAAATGGAGAGATAAACTTAGAATCGGGAGCTTATACACCAACAGTTATTACGGTAAAACAGACGGGATCGCACGGGCATTATGAACTTGTTGAATATTGGGTACCTCGTGATGGTTCGTACTATGCAGAGGATATTATGGAGAAATTCCCATTATACTTGCAAAGCAAAGCCCTCGATCCTCAAAGATATATTGATGAGCAGCTTGAGTTTTGCGATAATGCTGCAAAGGAGTATTTTCCATCTCACTCAAATATAGGCGGCGTAGATTCAAGTAATGTTTATACTTTTGAATAAACGGTATCTTATGCGAATTGGGCAGAAGCACGCGAATTTTATTTTGGTTCGCTTAACAGAGACAAAATGGCTATCAGCAGTGTTAAACACTTGCCTATCTACAGATTTGATTCTTTGAATGATTTGGAACAATTCAAGCAAACGTTTGGTGAGGCATTTACGATGGATGGCAGTTGGGATGAAGTTCCGTCATTTAATAATTGCAACAGCAAAATATGATAGTGCATTCCAAAAGCATATCGAGAACAAGAAATAGAATAAATCATAACCACCGGTTCTACCGGTGGTTATGATTAGTCCCTTGCGGGAGAAAGCGTGAAGCCGAACTTGATTGATTTTTCAGAAAGTCGGTATTTTTCTCCGAGTTCGGGACCGCAGGAGTTGGAGCCGAGTCCCGAATTTTTGTAATCTATGCGCAGATGCGTTTTTCCGTCCGATACAAGTTCGTCCGTGTGCGTGGCGCGGAAAAGTGCTTTTGATGAGTATTTTGAAGCGTTGAACTCAAACCCGTCGGGTGAAGTGAAGATAAGTTTTCCGATTTTAAGCATTTTTGTCGCAAAATGGTTACCGTGTTCCTGCGGCATGACATATTTCACATATTCCTTGTCCGTGTCGCTTTCGTAAAGTCCCACGCAAGCCCAATGGTGCATATCGCAGTAACTTTCGATGGGTCCCGAACCGTAGTAAGTGAAATTGTTTTTCTCTCCCGGGAGTTCAAACTCAAAGCCAAGGCGCGGCAGCCAATATGCACTTTCACGGATTTTGCAGTCAAGCGAAAATGTAATTTGCCCGTTTGCGGATATTCCGACAAGAAGTTTGTAATGCAGCAGAGGAACTCTCGAAACGCCCGCAAGTGAGCCTGTGACTGCGATTTTACCGTCGGAAACGGTGCAGGAATACACTTTCGAAAAAGTGCAGTCAAGGTTTTCGCCCTGCCGTCCGTTCGAGTTTATCCAAAGGACTTTGATATACCGTTCGTTGTCCGTCGGAGCACGGAATGCGGAAAGCACGGTTTTGCCCGCAAGTTGCTCGTCTCCGCCGATTTTTATGCTTGTAAATGCGCCGTAATGTTTTGAAAAAACATACGAAAAGCCGTCGCCTGCTGCATAGATATTTTTTCTGTCTTCTTCAAGTTGTGCTGTCGGAGTCTGTTCGTTTCTGGCGGCTTCAAACGGAATATCATGTTGGCATTTGGCGTATTCAACGCCGCCTTTTGTCAGAGAAATATTCAGATGTGCGCCGTAGATCGCCGTTATTTTGGGCACAGAGATGTCTATTGCTGCGGTTTCGTGCGGGTTCAGTAATAACGGGATTTTTTCCGTTTTCAGAATTTTTCCGTCCGCTTCAACGGAATAAGAAAAGTCGTATTCGCAAAGGTTTGTGAAGTCAAGTCGGTTGTAAACGGTCAGTTTGCCGTTTTCATACGAGGTTCTTATTGGCTGATATGCGGCTTTTGCTTCATAAGTTCCCGCTTTGAACGTGCGGTCTGCAAAAACAAGTCCGTCACAGCAGAAATTTGCGTCGTTTGTCAGTTCTCCGTAAAAATCGCCGCCGTATTTTTCCACGCCGTTTTCCGTCACTACGTGATCCGCCCATTCCCAGATACAGCCGCCGATAAGTTTGGGATAACGGTCAAACAGTTCGTTGTAGTCCCAAACGTCTCCCGGTCCGTTTCCCATTGCATGAGAGTATTCGCAAAGAAAAACGGGCATATCAACGGCGCTGTCGTTCGCAAGTTCTTCAACCCGTTGCAGCGGAAGATACATTTCGGAATAAACGTCGGGGTTGTGTATCTCGCCTTTTCGGGAAGCGTCTTCGGCGTGGAGCAGGCGTGAACCGTCACGCTTTTTTGTTGCCCGTATCATTTTAACGTGGTTTACGCCGTGTCCGCTTTCGTTGCCCGTTGACCAAAAAATCACGCTCGGGCTGTTCTTGAACGTTTCGACCATACGTTCCATGCGGTCAAGAAATTCGTGTTTCCACTCGGGTTTTGTGCAGGGCCAATCGCCCGATTCGACATCGTAAGCGCCCGTGCCGTTAGGTATGCGGTAGCAAGCGCCGTGCGTTTCGAGGTCGGTCTCGCAGACAACATAAAAGCCCATTTCATCACACATATCAATAAATTTCGGCGTCGGCGGATAATGAGAAGTTCTTATGCAGTTGATGTTCAGGAATTTCATAAGAGAGAGGTCTTTTTTCAACTCTTCGTCGCTTTGACACCACCCGCGCAGTTTTCCCGTGTCGTGGCGGTTTATCCCGTGAAGTTTGACGGGAACTCCGTTTATGAGAAGTTCGTATTTGTCGGAGATCTCGATTTTCCGAAGCCCGACTTTTCGCTCGATGACTTCTCCCTCCCGAGAGAGCCGAACCGTGTAAAGAAACGGCTTTTCCGCATTCCAAAGAATGGGTTTTTCAGGCGTGAAAGAGAATTTTTCGCCTATATCGCCGTCAAAAAGCAAGGCGTCATCTTCAAAAATTTCAAGGTGCGCCCCGCCCTCGACCGAAACGGTCACGCTTTCGCCGTTCGGTATCAATTCAAAGTCTCGGATATGGTTTTTCGGTCTTTGCAGAATATACACGTCGCGAAAGATTCCGTTGTAACGGAATGCGTCCTGGTCTTCAAGATAACTGCCGCAGCACCATTTCAGAACCTTGACCGTTACGGTGTTTTCGCCCTCGGTCACAAAGTCGGTAATGTCAAATTCCGCTTGCAGACGGCTGCCCTGCGTGAACCCGACATATCCGCCGTTTACATAAAGAAACGCGCAGGAGCAAACACCCTCGAATACAAAATACACGCGCCCGAATTTTTTTGCGATATCGAAAGTCCGACGGTATACCCCGCACGGGTTGTCGTCTGGTACGAAAGGCAGGTCATACGGAAACGGATAATTTATGTTCGTATAATTGGGGTGTCCGTAACCGCAGAGCTGCCAACAGGACGGCACGGTAATTTTGTCCCAATTCTCTATAACTTCGGGAACGTCTGTATCACGCTCGAAATATGCGAAATCCCATTCGCCGTTCAAAAGACGATATTCGGATATTCCGCTCGGGATACAGTAACTTCGCGGCGGCAATCTGTTTTCGCTTGTTTTTTCGGGGTTTTCGTAAATTCTCAAATCGCTCTCTCCTGAATAATGTAAACGGTTTTTTATGTTGGTTTCATCTTATCACAGATATCCGAAAATGTCTACCGTATTTCTCAAAAAAATTTATTATGCGGCAAAAAGGAGCGGCAAGGGTGTTACGCCTTTGTCGCTCCGCTTAAATTTTGTTTTTTGTGATTATTTACTGTAAACTTCCGATTTGAGAACGCCTATGTACGGCAATGCACGGAATTTTTCGTCGTAATCAAGCCCGTAGCCCACAACAAATTCGTCGGGGATTATCTTGCCCGTGTAATCTGGTGTGAAGTCAACGACGCGGCGGCTCGGTTTGTCAAGCAGGGTACAGGTCTTGACGGAGCGCGCGCCTTTCAGTTTAAGATAATCTATCAGATACGAAAGCGTTCTGCCGCTGTCGATGATATCCTCGATAACAATAAGGTCGCATTTCGCAAGGTCTTCTCTCATCAGGTCGAGAATTATGTTGACATGACCGGAAGAAACGGTCTCGCCGCCGTAGGAAGAAACTCGCATAAAGTCTATTTCAACGGGTATCGTCAGTTTTTTCATCAGGTCGCCCATAAAGACCACGGAGCCTTTAAGAATGCAGACAAGGACAAGTTTTCTGTCTTCTCCCGCATAGTCGATGTCTATCTCGTGCGCGATGCGCGAAACGATTTCGTTCAGTTCTTCCGTGTCTATAAGGACTTTTTCAATTTCGTTTATCATCTTTTCTTATCCCCCGAATCTATCTCTTAAAAAATATTATATCACAGAGTGATTCCGTTTTCAAGTGTTGTCGCAGATTTTCAAATATTTATTACAAGCAGGACTGTAAAAACGTAAACTGTTTTCAACACTTTTTGCTGTCCGTGCATTTTTAACATTCTTGTCAATGCCGTTCAGACGCTTTTAGGCAAGGTTGAGCGCAGATCCCCGATGTGTTCGTCGTAACCGAGCGTTTCGAGACGGAAGCCGTTTTCGCCGTGATATGCGACTGTCACGGAAGCGTTTGACGCCCAATCGAGTTCTTTCATTCTTTCGACGGGAAGTCCCGAGATGAACGTAGTCATCGAGCGTATCGCCGCGCCGTGCGATGTCAGAAGTACCGTTTTGCCCTCGTTTTTGCGAACAATGTCTTCAAGCGCTTCGGAAACTCTTTTATATACGTCTTTCAGGCTTTCGCCGCCCGTGCAGGCGGCATTGCCGATGTCTTCTTTCCAGATGCGGAAATCGTGTTCGTACTTCTCCGCAATTTCGGAAAACGGCATATTTTCCCATTTCCCCGCATATATTTCGACAATTCTCGGCTCTGTTTCGATTTCAAGCCCCGGATGAAATGCAACTATTTCGCGGCAGGTGTCAAGTGCTCTGCGAAGCGGACTTGAATAAGCGGCATCAATCTGTTCGTTTTTCAGAAATTCGCCCGTCAACCGTGCCTGTTTTACGCCCGTTTCGGTCAGGTCGAGGTCGGTTCTGCCAAGGAATCTCCGTGTCAGATTTCCCACGCTCTGCCCATGTCGGACTATTATAAGTTTTGTCTCTTTTTTGCTCATTTCATTCTCTCCGTTCAACGTTGTAACACTATGATACCACTCAAAAGAGAGAATGTCAACGACAAACCGCGAATTTTGTCCGAAAGGTATTGCAAAAAGGTAAAAAATCTGATATAATCAAAACGGTATTTTTATATAATATAATTAAAATAATATAACTGGAAAAGGAGAAGAACACTATGGGACTTATCAAAGCCGGAATAGGCGCTCTCGGCGGAACTCTTGCGGATCAATGGAAAGAATTTTTCTATTGTGAGGCAATAGATAAGGAAGTTCTTGTTGTAAAAGGACAAAAGCAGATAACGGGACGTTCCTCGAACACGAAAGGAAACGATAATATAATTTCCAACGGTTCGGGTATAGCCGTTGCCGACGGTCAATGTATGATAATCGTTGAACAGGGCAAGGTAGTTGAAGTCTGCGCCGAGCCGGGACAGTTTACATACGATTCGTCCACCGAACCGAGCATTTTTGCGGGCAGCCTCGGTCAAAGCATCAAAGAAACCTTCAAAACGATAGGCAAACGTTTTACTTACGGCGGCGATACGGGCAAAGACCAAAGAGTTTATTATTTCAACCTTAAAGAGATAATAGACAACAAGTTCGGAACGCCGAATCCCATTCCGTTCCGAGTTGTCGATTCCAAAATAGGTCTTGACGTGGATGTCGCGGTGCGCTGCTCGGGCGTTTATTCTTATAAAATAGCGGATCCCCTGCTTTTCTATACGAATGTTTGCGGAAACGTAGCGGACGAATACAGACGCGACGAACTTGACGGACAGTTGAAACCCGAATTTATCAGCGCTCTTCAACCCGCGTTCGGCAAACTTTCCGAACTTGAACTCCGTCCCAATCAGATAGTTACGCACAACACAGACCTTGAAAATGCGATGAACGAAACGCTGACCGCCAAATGGGGCGAACTGCGCGGACTTAAAATCGTCAGCATTGCGCTCGGTTCGGTAACGCTTCCGGACGAAGACGCGGAGATGATAAAACAGGCACAGCGCACAGCTATCATGCGCGACCCGACCATGGCGGCGGCTACTCTTGTGGGCGCACAGGCGGACGCGATGAAAGCGGCGGCTTCGAACGACGCCGGTGCGATGACCGGCTTTATGGGCATGGGCATGGCGATGAACAACGGCGCGGCGGGAAATGCGCAGAACCTGTTTGCCATGGGTCAGCAGCAACAGCAGACACATCAGGCGGCAGCACCTGCCGGCGATACATGGAAATGTGCTTGCGGCGCGACAGCGAGCGGCAAATTCTGCGCGGAATGCGGCGCAAAGAAGCCCGAGGCTTCGACTTGGACGTGTTCCTGCGGCGCTGTGAACAACGGCAAGTTCTGCACTTCCTGCGGCGCCAAAAAGCCCGAGACCGTTCAATGCGCAAACTGCGGCTGGAAACCCGAAGACCCGACACATGCACCGAAATTCTGTCCCGAATGCGGAACCCCGTTCAATAAATAAGGAGGTCTTCTATGTCCACCTTGCTCGAATACAAATGTCCGTGCTGCGGCGGCGCGATAGCGTTTGACAGCGCATCGCAAAAACTAAAATGCCCTTACTGCGATACCGAATTTGATGTTGAAACACTTAAAGCATACGACGAGGATCTTAAAAAAGAGACCCCCGACGATATGAAGTGGCAGACCGAAGCCGGAAAAGAGTGGCAGGAGGGCGAAGCCGAGGGAATGCGCGTTTACGTCTGCGATTCCTGCGGCGGCGAGATAGTCTGCGACGAAAACACGGCGGCGACGAGTTGCCCCTATTGCGGCAACCCCGTTGTTATGAAAGGCAATCTCAAAGGCTTTTTGAAGCCCGATTACATAATCCCGTTCAAACTCGATAAAAAGGCTGCAAAGGCAAAGTTCTTCGAACATCTGAAAGGCAAGCGCCTTTTGCCGAAAGTCTTCAAGAGCGAGAACCATATCGATGAGATAAGGGGCGTTTACGTTCCGTTTTGGCTGTTTGATTCCGATGTTGACGCGAACATTCGTTATAAGGCGACCCGTGTCAGAACTTGGAGCGACAGCGAAAACGATTACACGGAAACAAGTTACTATGCCGTTTATCGAGGCGGTAACATCGCGTTTGAAAACGTCCCCGTTGACGGCTCGTCCAAAATGCCCGACGATCTGATGGAATCCGTCGAGCCGTTCGATTTTGGAGAAGCAAAAGAGTTCGCAACGGCGTATTTTGCGGGATATCTTGCGGATAAATACGATGTTGACGCGGAACAATCCGTGGAAAGAGCGAACGCAAGAGTCAAGAGCAGCACCGAACAGGAATTTGCAAAGACCGTTACGGGCTATGCGTCCGTGACTACCGAGCAGAGCAGTATCAAACTTTCAAACGGTGTTGCAAAATATGCGATGTATCCCGTCTGGATTTTGAACACGACGTGGAAAGGTCAGAAGTTCACGTTTGCGATGAACGGGCAGACCGGTAAATTCGTCGGTAATCTTCCTCTTGACAAAGGCGCTTTCTTCAAGTGGTTTTTCGCTCTCGGCGGAATATTGAGTGCTGCGGCACTTGCCGTCTCGTATCTGATTTGGTTGTTGTGAGGAGGGGTTCAAGATGAAAAAGAAAATATTGTCTCTGATACTCCTGCTTGCGGTCGTGTTGAGTTTTGCTCTGCCCACGTTTGCCGCCTATGATTTTGATGAAATCAGAATTATTGACAATGCGGACTTCCTGACGGAAGCCGACTATGCAACGGTTTATACAAAACTCTGCGACGCATCGAGAAAATACGGTGTCGAACTTTTCATATATACCGAAAAAAGCAATGTTGAAGAGACTGACGAAAACATAAACCGCTATGTCAGAAATCTTTATAATGAGATATTTGACAATGAAGCGGGAAAAGACTGTGTTATCCTCTATGTGATAGACGACACCGCAGAACTTGACCTTTCGTGCATATATTCCAACGGCAAAGCAAAAGCCGCAGTCAACTTTGACGCACAGGAACGTCTTCGCGAAACGCTTCGCGACGGCGGAAAGTCGGACAGATTTGTCCTTTATGCCGATGAATGTATAAGACTGCTCGATCTTTATGAGTCAACGGGCAAAGAGTATAAAGAACCGTTCGGTTGGTTCGGCGCAATTGTACTCAGTCTCGGAATAGGCTTTATTATCGCTCTGATAGTTGTCCTGGTGATGAAGGGCAAACTTAAAACCGTTCGTTTCAGCAACAATGCAACGGATTATACCGTTCCCGACAGCATGAACGTGACCGACGAAAGAGAACTGTATCTTTACAGCACCGTTGTGGCGACTCCGAAGCCGAAAGAATCAGATTCATCATCTTCGTCATCGGATTCTTCCGACGGCGGAATCAGCAGTTCCGGCAGAGTGTAAGGCTTTCTGTTTATCTAAATTAAAAACATAACAAACGCCTGCGTTACAGTCGCAGGCGTTGTCTTTTTTTGCTCTCCGAACGGCTCATTTTCGGCAGAAACGGAAAATATTTCATTCGGGTATTGACTAAAACATACTTTTATGGTATACTTACGGCGTAATTGAAGATAATAGACTTGAAACAATGCGCTTTCAAGCGAGAGGGTGAGGGAAACGGACAAATACAATATAACCGGAATGAGCTGTGCGGCGTGCAGCGCACGCGTGGAAAAAGCGGTATCGGCGCTGAAAGATGTCGATGAATGCAGCGTAAATCTACTGACAAATTCAATGACGGTTTCGGGAACCGCAACAGAAGACGAAATTGTTTCCGCAGTCGTTGCTGCAGGGTATGGCGCATCGAAAGTCGGCGCAAAAAACGACGCTGCGTCCGCAAAAGAACCGTTGAAAGATGAAATGACTCCCAAACTCAGAAAAAGGCTTTTCGCGTCGCTCGGTTTTCTTTTGGTTTTGATGTATTTTTCTATGGGGCACATGATAGGGCTTCCCCAACCGCAGATAATCGAAGATCATGCGGCGGTCGGCGGACTTATCCAACTTTTGCTGACTGCGATCATCATGGTAATAAATCAAAAATTCTTCATCAGCGGCGTTAAAGGACTGCTTCACCGCGCTCCGAATATGGACACGCTTGTTTCGCTCGGTGCGGCGGCGTCGTTCGGTTACAGCACATATATCCTGTTCAAAATGATAGTTTTCCCCGAGCAGGCGATGCATCTTTATATGCACGAACTTTATTTCGAGTCCGCGGCAATGATTCTGACGCTGATAACGCTCGGCAAAATGCTCGAAAGTTATTCAAAGGGAAAAACCACCAACGCCATAAAGGGACTGATGGAACTTGCGCCGCGTACCGCAACGTTGCTTGTTGACGGCAAAGAGACAACTGTTCCCGCCGAACAGGTTAAAAAGGGCGATATTTTCATCGTCAGACCCGGCGAAAGCATTCCCGTTGACGGAGTGGTTCTCGAAGGTCACAGCGCGGTGGACGAATCTGCTCTGACGGGCGAAAGCGTTCCCGTGGACAAAGACGTTTCGTCTCCCGTTTCCGCGGCAACGGTCAACCGTTCGGGCTTCATCAAATGCGAAGCGACACGCGTGGGAGAAGATACCACGCTTTCGCAGATTATAAAGATAGTCAGCGACGCTGCGGCGGGAAAAGCGCCGATAGCGAAAATCGCGGACAAGGTTTCGGGCGTTTTCGTCCCCGTCGTTATCTCAATCGCGGTCGTAACGCTTGTCGTCTGGCTGCTTATCGGCAAAGACATAGGCTTTTCTCTTGCAAGAGCAATATCGGTCCTTGTAATCAGCTGCCCCTGCGCACTCGGGCTTGCAACGCCCGTGGCAATAATGGTCGGCAACGGCGTCGGCGCACGCCACGGAATCCTTTTCAAGACTGCGGAAGCGCTTGAACAAACAGGCAAGGTAAAAACCGTGGTTCTCGACAAAACGGGAACCGTCACGCGCGGCGAACCCGAAGTCTGCGACATAGTTCCCTGTGCGGGAACAGATGTATCGTCCCTGCTTTCTGTTGCCGTTACGCTTGAAAGCAAAAGCGAACACCCTCTTGCAAAGGCGGTTATGAAATACGGCAAGGAAAACGGCGTCACCGTTCGCGAAACAACCGATTTCGAAGCCGTGGCGGGTAACGGACTGACGGCTCTTTCCGACGGAAAACCTCTGTTCGGCGGCAAACGCGAATTTATAGAAAGCAAAGTTTCCGTTCCCGAAGATATGAAAGCAAAAGCCGACGCGCTTGCGTCCGAGGGCAAAACTCCGTTGTTTTTTGCCCGTGAAAACGGTCTTTGCGGAATTATCGCCGTTGCGGATAAGATAAAACCCGACAGCGCACAGGCAGTCGCCGCTCTTCAAAAAATGGGCATCCGCGTGGTAATGCTCACGGGCGACAACGAACGCACCGCACAGGCGGTAGGCAAACAGGCAGGAGTCGATGAAGTTATCGCAAACGTTCTTCCCGCCGAAAAAGAGGCTGTCGTTACCCGCTTGAAAAAGGACGGCAAAGTTGCCATGGTCGGCGACGGCATAAACGACGCTCCCGCGCTCACGGCAGCCGATACCGGCATAGCGATAGGCGCAGGCACCGATGTTGCGATAGATGCGGCGGACGCTGTTTTGATGAACAGTTCGCTCTCGGACGTGCCGAAAGCCATAAAACTCAGCCGTGCAACGCTCCGCAATATCAAAGAAAATCTGTTCTGGGCGTTCATTTACAACACGGCTGGCATTCCGCTTGCCGCAGGCGTATTCATCTCCCTGCTCGGCTGGGAAATGAATCCGATGTTCGGCGCGGCGGCTATGAGCCTTTCAAGTTTCTGCGTCGTTATGAACGCACTCCGACTCAATCTGATAAAACTCGGTTCTCCGACTCACTCGGAAGAACCCCCAAAAACCCCCGAAAAGGAGACGATATATATGGAAAAAGTATTTAACGTAAAAGGCATGATGTGCCCGCATTGCGAGGCGCGTGTAAAACAGAGCGTCGAGAGCCTCCCGCAGGTCGCTTCCGCTGTCGCGGACCACAAAACGGGCACCGTAACGGTCACCCTGACCGAGGCCATCGCCGACGAAGCCATCGAGCAGGCGATAACTTCCCAGGGCTACGAAGTGGTCTGATATTCATCTGTTTTAACAGATACTTCGCTGACAGACATAACCGTGCCATAGATAAGCGGTCGTCTGCTATTCATTGTTTTAACTGCAAAAAAATCTTCGAGTTCACCTCGAAGATTTTTTTTATCTCACGCAAAGTCCTGTTTATTGGATATTGAATGTGCTATGATCTATTTATAAACAATACTTATGGCAATATATTGACAAATATTTTTTATTATGATATAGTGTATTCGACAATATATGTCGAACAAAAGGAGACAGTTTATGAAAAAGATTGATTCGTTCACAGGTAAATATTCTCTCTCAAAAACCTTGCGTTTTCGGCTGATTCCGGTAGGAAAAACGCTTGAGAATTTCAAAAACAAAAAGTTGCTTGATGAAGATATGACCAGAGCCGAGAACTATGAAAAGGTCAAATTATATATGGACAGAAAACATAAAGCGTTTATAGACAGAATATTACAAGCGGTAAAACTTGAAAATCTCTCTGAATATATCGAATTGTATTATATAAAGAATAAAACGGATAAACAAAAAAAAGACATTGACGTTTTTGAAAATGCTTTCAGAAAACAGATTGCCGCTGCTTTCAAGAATGACGAGGAAAGAAAACTTCTTTTCGGAGAAAAAATGATTAAAGAGGTTCTTCCCTCATTTCTTGAAGACGAGGAAGAGATTAAAATTGTAAACACGTTTAACAGATTTACAACATATTTTACGGGGTTTTACGAAAACCGTAAGAATATGTATTCAGCCGACTCAAAATCAAGTTCAATCGCATATCGTTGTATAGATGAAAATCTTCCGCGATTTTTGGATAACGCAGAGACTTTTCGTAAAATTGCAATATCTTTGCCGAAAGAGAACTTTATAGAATTGACTGAAAAACTATCTCTCGCAGATGGGTTTATTGAGAGGGAATTTCTTCCTGAAAGTTTTAATTTTGTCCTTTCTCAGTCTGGTATTGATGAATACAACTTGCTTCTCGGAGGAAAAACATTGACGGAAAACGGCGAAAAAGTGAAAGGTCTTAATGAATATATCAATCTTTTTAATCAGCAACACAACAAAGAAGAAAAGCTTCCCCATTTCAAACCTCTGAGAAAACAAATTCTCAGTGACAGACAGTCAGAATCTTTTATACCGGAAGCTTTCAGCTCGGACAATGAATTGATAACTTCAATCAAAATATTTTTTGAAGGGGAATCAAGTGATTCCGGATATAGAAAGACAATAGAAAATACCAAGAGATTATTTTATAATCTTGAGAGTTATGGACTGTCCGAAATTTTTATTTCGGCGGGTGCAGACCTTTCAGAGTTTTCTGCTCGTGCCGCTAAAAGTTGGAGCGCTGTACGTGATGCATGGATAAAAAAGTATGACAGGGTACATTCAGATAAAGACAAAAAACAAAAAAAATACAAGGAAAACCGTGATAAGAAATATAAGACAATTAAAAGCTTTTCATTGTCTGAGATACAATCGTATATAAGGAATACGGAGTTTGATGGTGAATTGCCGTATGCTGATTTTGATATTGTTCTGTTTATTAAACGTGAAATTTCGGAATTGGTCGAGACTTCAATGCAATATTACGAGAATGCAAAACAACTTTTGAATACTCCTTATGCAAGTGAGAAAAATTTGCTTAAAGACAGTAACAGTATTGAGTTGATAAAGAATCTTCTTGACAGCCTGAAAGAAATTGAATTATATACAAAAGCATTCAAAGGCAGCGGTAAAGAAGATGAAAAAGATGAGAGTTTCTATGGTGAATACACGTTGCTTTCGGATGAGCTGATTGTACTTGACTCGCTTTATAATAAAGTAAGAAATTATCTGACAAGAAAACCTTTTTCCTCGGATAAATTGAAATTGAATTTTCGTAACGCACAGTTGTTGGACGGCTGGGATATCAGCAAAGAAAAAGATTATAAAACAATTTTACTGCGAAAAGAAGGCTCCTATTATCTCGGAATCGTAGATGAAGAAGAAAACTATGAAAAGCTCATGATTGATTTGCCGAGACCGAATATCGGAGATCAGGTTTTTGAAAAGATGAATTATAAGCTTCTACCGAATCCTTATCAAATGTTGCCGAAAGTGTTTTTCAGCAACAAAAATAAGGAATATTATTCTCCGAGCGATGAGATATTGCGGATACGGGATACGGGAAGTTTCAAAAACGGAAAAGAATCGACAACTTTTAATCATGGCGACCTTATGAAGTTTATCGATTTTTATAAAGAGTCAATCAAGAAAAACAACGACTGGAATATCTTCGGTTTCAAATTTAGACCTACGGTCGAATATAAAAATATTAATGAGTTTTACAAAGATGTTTCGGATCAAGGATATTCCGTTTCTTTCTCTCCTGTATCGGCAGATTTTATCAGAGAACTTGTTGAAGATGGAAGACTTTATCTTTTCAGACTTTATAATAAAGACTTTTCCGAGAACTCCAAGGGAATTCCGAATTTGCATACTATGTACTTCCGTGCATTATTTGATGAGCACAATCTTTCCGATGTTGTATACAAGCTGAACGGCAAAGCCGAAATGTTTTACAGAGACGGTAAACTTTGCTTAAAAGATACCACTATACATACAGCAAATCAATCGATTAAAAATAAGAATCCTTTGCAGAAAAAAGCGACCAGTACTTTTGCATATGATATAATCAAAGACAGAAGGTATACCGAACCTCAATTTTTCTTGCATCTTCCTATAACCATGAACTTCAAAGCGGAGGAGAGAGATTCTCTTAATTACGACGTGCGAAAGGCGCTGAGACTTTCCGAAAAGAACTATATTATAGGCATTGATCGCGGCGAAAGAAATCTTTTGTATATAAGCGTTATAGATCAAGATGGTCGTATTGTTGAACAAGAGTCGATGAATATTCTTTCAGTTGTGAAAGACGATGTTGTTTATGAAACAGATTATCATGATCTTCTTGATCGCAGGGAGAAGGAAAGGGATGCAGCGAGAAAAAGTTGGAAATCAATTAAAAACATTAAGGAATTGAAAGAGGGCTATCTCAGTGGTGTTGTTAACAGAATTTGTAATCTTGTAGTTAAGTATGATGCCATTATTGCTATGGAAGACCTTAATATGGGCTTTAAGCGCAGCCGTTCAAAGGTTGAAAAACAGGTTTATCAGAAATTTGAAAAAATGCTGATTGACAAAATGAACTATTTGGTTGACAAAAAAGCCGATATTAATTCTCCCGGCGGCTTGATGAAAGCATATCAGCTTACAGAAAAATTTACGAGTTTCAAAAATATAAAGTTTCAAAACGGTTTTATTTTCTATGTTCCCGCATGGTTGACCAGCAAAATAGATCCCACGACCGGTTTTGTATCTTTGTTCAGAACACACGGACTGTCGGAAGATATGTGCCGGGAGTTTGTTTCCGCATTTGATTTAATTACATACAACAATGCGGAAAATCAATTTGAATTTGTTGTAAATTACGATAAATTTATAGGGTCGGAAGTTTCTCCGAAAAAATTATGGACAGTTTGCACTAACGGTGAAAGGGTTGAAACAAAAAGAAGCAAAGCCATAAATAATAATTGGGAGTCAAAAGAAATTATACTGACGGATGAGTTTGTTAAATTGTTTAAAGAATATGGAATAGACTATTCAGACGGAAAAGATATAAAAGCGCAATGCTTAAAAATCGAAAAAGGAGGATTTCTCAAAGAAGTTGTCAGACTGTTTGCATTGACTGTTCAAATGCGAAACAGTATTCCGAATACAGATGTTGATTATCTGATTTCTCCTGTAAGAGGAACCGACGGCAAGTTCTTCGACAGCCGTAAAGGCATAGAATCCCTGCCGAAAGATGCAGACGCAAACGGTGCATATAATATCGCACGTAAAGCATTGTGGATAATAAACAGATTTAAGGAAAGTTCTGATGATGAGTTATCAACGGTAAAAATCTGCATGACGCAACGGCAATGGCTTGAATTTGCTCAAAGCAATGGCTGAAAATCCTATTTCTATATCATTGCTTAACGATTTTGTTTTCTGCCCTGCTTCAATATACTTTCATGGATTGGAGCAGGATGCGGAAAAAATCGTTAGTCAGGATACTTTTCAGATAAATGGTACGGCTGTTCATAAATCTGTTGATAACGGAACATATTCTTCCAAAAAGAATGTATTACAAAGCCTTTTTGTATACTGCGAAAGATACAACCTATATGGAAAAATTGATGTGTTCTACGTTGATTCCGGAATATTAATCGAAAGAAAAAAGAAAATATCGACGGTATATGACGGATATGTTTTTCAGTTATATGCGCAATATTTTGCATTGACGGAAATGGGATACGATGTAAAAGTGCTTCGACTTTACAGTTATGATGACAACAAGACATATTCTGTTGATTTGCCGAGAGAAAACTCGATTTTGTTCCAAAAATTCGAACAGATAATACAAGGTATAAGCTCTTTTAGTTTTGAAAGGTTTTATCAAACAAATCAATTGAAATGTGAGCATTGTATTTATGAGCCGCTTTGTTTTTATTCTGAATTAAAGGAGTAACCGTATGTTAAGCGCCTCTGATTTTAATAAAAAGCAGATAGTATTTGTGATGTTTAACGAAGGCGAAAAGATGGTTTTCGGAAATGACAATCTGATAGTGAAACAATTGGATGGGAAAATTCGATTCAAGTGTACCTGTTATCGACTTTTTGCGGTTTATGCCGTAGGACATTGCAGTTTGACTTCTGCCATTATTCAAAAAGCAAAGAAGTTTGGCTTTTTTATTATTATGATGACATCCGCATTTCGCGTATATACAATTATAGGCGCAGAAAAAGAAGGAAATACGTTGCTCAGAAAATCGCAATACATGTATTCCGGTAACGAAATTGCAAGGCATATTATAAAGAATAAAATCAGAAATCAGAGAGCCGCCCTGATGAGCCTTCGGAATAAGAATGATTATACTCGTGATGCAATAAAAGAACTTGATGTATATGCTGAAAATTTATGTGATGCAGAAACACTGAGTGAAATCATGGGGTATGAGGGATTGTCCGCAAAAATGTATTTCAGAGCAATTTTCAGCAATACAGAATGGCGTGGTAGGAAACCGAGAATTAAATCCGATTTTGTTAATTCAACATTAGACATCGGATACACCCTATTGTTTACATATATAGATTCATTGCTTATGACTTTTGGCTTTGATACTTTTTGTGGTGTACTACATAGACAATTCTATATGAGAAAGTCTTTAACTTGCGATATTGTGGAACCTTTTCGGTGTATTGTCGATGTTCAGGTTCGAAAAGCGATTAATTTAAGGCAAATTGAGAAGGATGACTTCATTATTGCAAACGGACAATATAGGTTAAAATGGGAAAGCTCTCCGCCCTATGTTCAACTGCTTATGGAAGGGATTATTCATGATAAGGATAAAATTTTTGCGTATATTCAGGATTATTACAGATGTTTTATGAAACAAAAAAGTGCAGAAGATTTTCCTGTTTATATTTGGAGCGGAGAAAAATGATAATAATTAGTTATGATATATCGGACAATAAAAAACGGGGAAAATTTTCAAAGTATATTCAAAAATTCGGTCATAGGCTGCAGTTTTCCGTTTATGAAATAGAAAACAGTGAGAAAATACTAAATAACATAAGGGCAGATATCAAAAATAAATGGTTAAAAGTTTTTAATCAGGAAGATAGTGTTTATATTTTCAAACTTAGCCCGTCTTGTGATATAGAAAAATACGGATATGCAAAAAATGAAGACGCAGAACTGATAATAATCAGTTAAAACACTTGCAAACCTATGTCTAAATATGGTATAATATCTATAAGGGGTTATTTTTATGTCTAAATGCCTGCAAATATCTGTTGGCTTTTTACAAGGAAATGGAATCTTTTTCGTGTAGTTTAACTATGTTGGGGGATAGATAACCCCTTTTAATTTCTACTATTGTAGATAAGTTTGAGTAAACGTTTCCTTCGACCTGGATAGATAACCCCTTTTAATTTCTACTATTGTAGATTTTGGTTTTTTCCCCTAATGGTTTCTGGATAGATAACCCCTTTTAATTTCTACTATTGTAGATCATAAAAATTCAGCCGTTTGCCTGAATGGATAGATAACCCCTTTTAATTTCTACTATTGTAGATGCGTATAAGTCTTTCAGATAAGACAACGGATAGATAACCCCTTTTAATTTCTACTATTGTAGATCGTTAATTTTCTTTATCGGGTATTTGGGGATAGATAACCCCTTTTAATTTCTACTATTGTAGATGCAAAACTTGAAACCGAAAGTTCAAGCGGATAGATAACCCCTTTTAATTTCTACTATTGTAGATTATGTATGGATTCGGACAACTGATAGAGATAGATAACCCCTTTTAATTTCTACTATTGTAGATGCATTGTTCGATAACAAGAATACGATATGGATAGATAACCCCTTTTAATTTCTACTATTGTAGATCGCTTTGTTCCCCATTCCTGTGTATTTTGGATAGATAACCCCTTTTAATTTCTACTATTGTAGATAAATTGCTTTCATACCTTTAATTTGCTTTGGATAGATAACCCCTTTTAATTTCTACTATTGTAGATCAGACCGTTCCGACTGCGCCGCGTACAGATAGATAACCCCTTTTAATTTCTGCTATTGTGGGACGGCGTGTCCTTCGCTGCTATCACTTTTAATATAACAAAAATAAGGAGGTTTTTACATGAAAAAAAGCAACAGTTTGTTTTCCCTGTTTACATTACTTATGCTTTCTTTGTATTGCGGTATGACAACTCTGCTAAAAATCGGCATAATTCTCAATCTTGCGGTTCTTGTTGCAGATATATTCAGAACGGTTCGGGGGTGGCAAAATGGACGAAGAGAAGAAGCGTAAGACAAAAACCTCTTCTGCTGTCAAGAGACGCTACAACGCAAAGACATACGGCGCAATAACGGCTTGTCTGCCCAAAGATATGGTCGAGGAATTCAAGGCTAAATGTGTCCGCGAAGGCATTTCTCAGGCGCAGATCGTAAGGGAAGCGGTCGAAGCGTTTTTGAAAAAATAAAGGCATAACAAAACTGCGATTCAAATATGTTTTATGAAAAGAAGAGAATTTATTCGCGTGAAGTCAGTAAAAGGAGCTGTAAAAATGACATGAACCCCGAAAGTCAGACGCTTTTGGAGGTGCACTTCATTTTTTACAGCCCCTTTTTTGTATTGACAGGAGGTCTGTTCGTTATTCTGCAGCCGCAGCACGTTCGCTGACAAAAATGTTCCCTGAATGCTTTGATTTTGTGGTAAAAAAAACGTCCTTTTTGAGCCTTTTCAGAATAAAAAAAACCGTACACTTTATGTGTACGGTTTTTTGGTGGAGACGATGAGACTCGAACTCACTACCTCTACAATGCGAATGTAGCGCTCTCCCAGATGAGCTACGCCCCCAAGCGCTTATAAAGTATAGCAGATTTTTTGTCGTTTGTCAATACCGCCGCAAAATAAATTTGAAAAGGAAACGCAAATTTTCGTGACGGTGTATTCGGTGGCTGTTTTTCGGTGCAATTCACAAGTTCGGGTTTTTTCTCGATAAGCGCTTTGACTGTTTCAAAATCGTTTTTTCGTATTGCAAGAAAAAAGTTTTTTCATCGGGCATCTCCTTTTAAAAAAAACAGAAAAGTCGGCTTATTTTCCCTTTTTCTTATTTATTGCCCGTGCGATGAGTTTTTCGAGTTCCACAAGCGGGATTATCGCCACGGCGAGCGCGAGGGCAACGGCAAATTCGTTCAGGCTTATTGTTTCAAAACCGAACGCCGTTGCAAACGCGGGAATGAATATGACGGCGGAAGTCAGAACAAATGCGAGCAGTAGCGAACCCCAGAGCCAGCCGTTCTGCTTCTTTATCGTGAACACGGAGCGCTCGCGGGAACGCATATTGAACGCGTGGAAAAGTTCGACGAGCGAAAGCGTCAAAAATGCCATGGTCATGCCGTCGGGACTTTCGGTTATTTCCCATTTTCCCGCTTCCATAAAGTGCCCTACAAAGTAGGATACAAACGTCAGAAGCGCGATGAAAAAGCCCTGAATTGCAACACCTGCGCCGACACCGTTTGAGAATATGCCGTCTTTGGAATCTCTCGGCGGACGTTTCATTGCGTCCGCTTCGCCGCGCTCCATTCCGAGCGCAAGGGCCGGGAAGCAGTCCGTTATAAGGTTTATCCAAAGCAGGTGGACGGGATTGAGAATAGTGAACCCGAGCAACGATGCCGCAAAGACGGAAAGAACTTCCGCCAAGTTGGAAGCAAGCAGGAACTGTATGGCTTTTCGGATATTGTCGTATATCCTGCGTCCCTCTTCGACTGCGGAGACGATTGTTGCGAAATTGTCGTCCGCCAATACCATATCGGCAACGTTTTTCGTCACATCCGTGCCCGTTATTCCCATGCCCACGCCGATGTCGGCGTTCTTTATTGACGGGGCGTCGTTAACGCCGTCACCTGTCATTGCCGTAACTTTTCCGAGCGCGCGCCACGCTTTGACTATGCGCACTTTATGCTCGGGCTGAACGCGGGCATATACCGAATAATCCTTGACTCTTTCCGCAAAATCTTCGTCGGAAATATCATCGAGTTCCGCACCCGTTATCGCCTGCGATGCGTCGGTGATTATGCCGAGTTCTTTGGCTATTGCAACGGCGGTATCTTTGTGGTCGCCCGTTATCATAACGGGGAGTATGCCCGCCTCGCGGCATTCGGCTATTGCCGCTTTGACTTCGGGACGTATCGGGTCTATCATGCCCGAAAGACCTATGTAGCAGAGGTCGTTTTCAATTTCCGCGGGTTCTGTATTTGCGGGTTTTTCTTTATGTTCTTTTTTCGCGGCGCAGAGTACGCGCAGCGCTTTGTCCGCCATTCTTTTGTTTTCTGCAAGAATCTTTTCGCGAACTTTTTCCGTCATCGGGAGTTCTTCGCCGTTTT
Organism: uncultured Eubacteriales bacterium; assembly: GCA_900547165.1. Lineage (GTDB taxonomy): Bacteria > Bacillota > Clostridia > Oscillospirales > UBA644 > UBA644. Next base: position 128 of record URFZ01000021.1, on the reverse strand, counting down.
CAAGATAATGCGTGCAATGTTTCAACACTTCGTCGGGCGCACCCTTTGTGAATTGCACGATATGCCCGCCGTTTTTGCTGATGTGTGATAAAGAAGTAGTAGAAGTGTAAAAAATTTTGCCGTTCCTA
>URFZ01000020.1 GCA_900547165.1 uncultured Eubacteriales bacterium | reverse complement strand
TTTAAGAGAACAACTTAATGTTACTCAAAAGGCTGTTGCTGATTATATTGGTTTATCCCGACAAGCATATGCTCACTATGAATTCGGAGATCGTTATCCCGACCTCAAAACGCTATGTAAACTTGCAGACTTTTTTGGGGTTTCGGTCGATTATCTGCTTGGAAGGGAAACATGTAATCTTGCACTTTCTCCCCCGCCTTCGGAATATCAACGCATTTATGAAAGCCAGCCGAGAGAGACGCAGGAGAATATTTTAGAATTTATGAAAGTTTTTTCAAAAGCATCAATCAAAACTCAACTTAAAATATTGGGGCGAGTTGAAGGTTGGATTTTTGAAGAAGAAACTAAAAATTTGGAGGCAAAAAATATTAAACGCTAATTGGTAAAATTTGGTAATTTTGTAAAGCTATTTACTTATTGAAAAAAATGTGATATAATTTTTACTTTTCAAAACCCATATATTGTAAAAAACAGACATAAAATGAATGGTACGCCGTAGTATTTGCAGGAAATGAACCCATTTGTCGCAGACATCATCTCCGAATCTCTGCTTTTGCCTTTTTCGGATTTAAAGTTGTTTTGACCGCCTTGACGGATTTTTTCCGATGTGCTATAATTGCATATATAGTAATTACACATATTTATAAAGGGGATTCTTCGATGTTTCATATACTTGTCGTTGATGACGACAAAAATACGAGAAAACTTATAGAAGCGGTTCTTCGTCGCGAGAATTTTACCGTTTCGACTGCGGAAAACGGAAAAGACGCGCTCGAAAAACTCGATGGGGAACATATTGACCTCGTTGTGCTTGACGTTATGATGCCCGAAATGAACGGATATGAATTTACAAAAACTCTCCGAGAAGCGGAAAATGATATTCCGATACTGATGGTGTCCGCGAAACAACTTCCGACGGACAAGCACAAAGGTTTTTTGGTCGGAACTGATGATTATATAACAAAGCCTATCGACGAAGAGGAAATGCTGCTTCGTATTAAGGCTCTTTTGCGGCGGGCGAAGATAGTCAGCGAACACCGTATTGTTGTCGGCAACGTTGTGCTTGATTACGATGCGCTGACCGTTACGGGACACGGCACTGTTCAGGAATTGCCTCAGAAAGAGTTTTTATTGCTTTATAAACTGCTTTCATATCCCGGTAAGATTTTTACGCGTATTCAACTTATGGACGAAATATGGGGCATGGAATCGGACAGCGGCTGGGAGACCGTGACCGTTCATATCGGACGTCTGCGCAAGCGTTTTGAGGGCTGGAACGAGTTTGAGATAGAGTCCGTTCGAGGGCTCGGTTACAAGGCGGTGAAAAACGTATGAGTAAAAAGAAAAACGGCGTAACTTGGAATATCAAATTAAAAGATCATCCGTCACGTTTTTCTCTTACCGCAATGTTCGCGGGCTCCGCTTTTGCTATTCTGCTCGCGGCTCTCCTTATCGTCGGCGTTTCCGCTTTGATCCTTGTAAATACCGGTGTTTTGAGTATCGGCGAGGGCGGACTGCTGACGTTCAACCAGTTCATGGTGCTGATGGCGCTTGTTTTGAGCGTTTTCGGCATAGCGTTTTCGTTTATATTCGGTCGCTTGTTCATGAAGCCGATAAATACCATAATAAACATGATGAACAGACTTGCGAGGGGAGAGTATAAATCCAGAATTGAGTTTGAGGGAATCCTTTCAAAAAATCCGAGCGTAAAAGAGATGACGGACAGTATAAACAAAATGGCAGAGGAACTTGAAAACACCGAAGTGCTCCGCTCAGACTTTGTTAACAACTTTTCGCATGAATTCAAAACGCCGATCGTGTCCATAGCGGGATTTGCGAAACTTCTGAAAACGGAGAATATTACGGAAGAGCAGCGTCGGGAATATCTTGACATTATAGAAGAAGAATCCCGTCGCCTGTCCGCAATGGCAACCAACGTTCTGAACCTGACAAAGGTTGAAAATCAAACGATTTTGACTGACGTTTCAAGTTTTAATCTTTCGGAGCAGATAAGGACCTGTGTTCTCATTCTTGAAGATAAGTGGACGGCAAAACAAATTGACCTGCAACTTGATTTTGACGAGATAAGTGTAGTCGGAAGCGAGGAACTTCTGCGTCAGGTATGGCTCAATCTGCTTGACAATGCGATAAAATTCACGCCTTGCGGAGGAACGGTTTTTATTCGCATTCGGCAAGACGAAAAAAGCATTTCCGTCGATGTCGCAAATACCGGCAGTTCAATTTCCTCAAAAGACGGAGAACGAATCTTCGCAAAGTTTTATCAATGCGACACCTCGCACTCAACGCAGGGTAACGGTGTCGGACTTGCCGTTGTCAAGCGCATAGTTGACCTGCACTCGGGAATCGTCTTTGTTGAGTCAAAAAACGATATGACTACATTCACGGTTATGTTGCCGAAAATAAAATAATAACGCTAAAATTTCGGGGCTGTAAAGAAGCGTAAATTTCTTTACAGCCCCGTTTGTTTCGTTTCAGTTTAGATTAGAATGATATTATATGTAATAAATAATGTCGAATTACGTCGAAAATACGGAGGTATAAAATGAAACAGGTAAAAATCATTACCGATTCCTGCTCGGATCTTACTCCCGACCTTATGGAAAAATACGATATTGATTATGCGCAGATGAACACTGTTCTTGACGGCAAAACGTCTCCCGCGTCTCTTGCGTGGACTCCCGGTGAAGTTCATGAGTTTTATGAGATAATGCGTTCGGGCAGACGTATAACCACAACACAGGTTCCCGTGGAAGAATTTAACAGAGTGTTTACAAAATACATAGAGGCAGGACAGGATATCGTCTATATAGCTTGTTCTTCAAAACAGTCGGGCTCCGTCAACACGGCGCACGTTCTTGCCGAAAAACTGATGAAAGAACATCCTGAAAGAAAGATTTTCTGCATAGACTCCCTCAATGCCTCCATGGGTGAAGGTATGCTTGCGATCGAAGCCGCACGCCTTGCCGAAAAAGATATGTCCGCGGAAGAGATCAACGAAAAGATTACGGCGATGAGAAAAATAGTCAACGAGTATTGTACCGTTCACTCTCTTGACGCGCTTCGCCGCGCAGGAAGAGTTAAGGCAACCTCCGCATTTTTCGGAAATCTTATGGGTGTAAAACCGATAATCATTGCCGATGCCGTAGGCGCACAGTCTGCATTTAAGAAAGTCAAGGGCAGACAGAACTCGTTCAAAGAAATCGTTTCCTTGCTTAAAGAGTCTATAATCGACCCCGAAAATCAGACGGTTTATGTTTTGCACGCCGATTGCACGGCGGAAGAAGTAGATCAGTTAAAAGGTCTCATACTTTCGGAAATTCCCTGCAAAGAGATTTATGTCGGTTACATCGGTCCGATAATCGGCGCTTCGATAGGTCCCGACGCTGTTGCGATATTCGGACTCGGAAAAGAAGTTACATACAATTTGGGAGACTGAAATGAACACGAAGACGGCAGACGCTCTTCTTTACAAAAAAATGGTGGCGGCGGGTGCTGCAAATCTTAAAGCGCACGCTGACGAAATAAATGATCTGAATGTGTTTCCGATACCTGACGGAGACACGGGCGACAATATGCTCCTGACCGTTCTCGGCGGCGCGGAAGTTGCAGAGGCTCAAACTCTCGGAGAAACGGCGAGAAATGTTGCAAACGGTATGCTCCTTTCCGCGAGAGGAAATTCGGGCGTTATACTTTCGCAGTTCTTTGACGGTATAGCGGCGGGGCTTGACGGAGTTGAGACCGCCGATGTCGAAAAACTTGCAGCTGCTATGAATGAGGGCGTAAAACACGCTTACGCCGCTGTTATGGAGCCGACGGAAGGGACTATCCTGACAGTTGCGCGTGAATCTGCGGAAGCGGCGGGGCAACTCGGTGCACAAACCGTTGAAGAATATCTTGACGGATTTTTGGCTGAGGCGAATGCGTCGTTAATGCGCACTCCCGAACTGCTTGCCGTTCTGAAACAGGCGGGGGTCGTGGACTCCGGCGGTGCGGGTCTTATCCGTATAGTTGAGGGTATGAGACGTTCTCTCGACGACGATTTTGATGCTGCTGTCGTCGACGCTCCCAAAATCGGAACCGAAAAACTCGATCTCGGAAAATTTGACGAAAACAGCGTGCTTGAATTCGGTTACTGCACCGAACTTTTGCTCCGTCTGCAAACGGCAAAAACAGATGTCGAAAATTTTGACGTTTCCGTTATAACGGATTATCTGCAAAACATAGGTAATTCCATCGTTGCTTTCAAAACGGGAAGCATAGTAAAAATCCATGTTCACACGATGACACCCGATAAGGTTCTCGGATTTTGCCGCAATTTCGGTGAGTTTTTGACGGTCAAAATCGAGAATATGTCGTTGCAGCACAACAATACCGAATCTTTCGGAACTGTTGATAAGCCGAAAGAACATAAAAAATACGGTGTTGTGACCGTTGCTTGCGGGGACGGCATAAAGCAGATGATGCTTGACCTCGGTGCGGATGAAGTCGTAAACGGCGGACAAAGCATGAACCCGTCTGCAAAAGATTTTCTCGATTCGTTTGACAGGGTAAATGCCGATACGATATTTGTTCTGCCGAATAACGGTAACGTAATTCTTGCGGCAAAGCAAGCAGCGAAAATGTATGAAAAGGCTGATGTCCGTGTCATTGAAAGCAAGACCCTCGGTGAGGGACACGCCGCATTGACGATGCTCAACACGGAACTTGATACTCCAGAAGAAGTTGAATCCGAACTTTACGACGCAATGCAAAACGTTACCACCGCGGCAGTTTCGACCTGTTCGCGCGATACGGAAAGCAACGGACTCGACCTCTACAAGGGCGAATATATAGGTTTTGTGGGCGACCGCGTTTTGTCGGCGGACAATGACAGGGTAGACACCGCAAAAAGGCTTATAGACAGCATAGATTTTACGGACAGGGAAATTTGCATTCTCATCTGCGGCAAGGATTCCGACGCCGCGGAAACGGAAGAGATTAGAGAGCATCTTGCCGCAAAGCATTCAATGTGCGAGATATATGTTATCGACGGTGAGCAGGATATATATCATTACATAATGATTGTCGAATAAGAGGAAAAAACAATGAAGGCTCTTGCATACATAATATCCGCGGTTTTCGCGTATTTTGTTTCGGGACTCAATCCCGCGATAATTATGTCGAAAGCGATATATAAAAAAGATATCCGTACCTGCGGAAGCGGAAACCCCGGTTTTACAAACTTTAAGCGTGTTTTCGGCAACAAATATGCGTGGTTTGTTTTTGTGCTTGACATTCTCAAAGGCGCCGTGATTTCCGTTGTTGCGGGGTTGCTTTTCCGTGCGTATGTCGGCTCGTGGGCTCTTGGCGTCGCTTATGCGGGACTGTTTGCCATGCTCGGTCATGCGTTCCCAATATATTACGGGTTCAAAGGCGGAAAGGGCTTTCTTGTCTGCCTTTCGACAGTTTGGTTCATTGACTGGCGGGCGGGCGCGATAGCCACGGCAGTTCTCGTTATAATGCTGCCGCTGACAAAGTATATGTCATTGTCCACAATGTCCGCACTTGTTGCAGGCGCGGTTGCCGTTGCCGCATTCGGCGGCGGACTTGCCGTAAGCATTATGTATGCGGTCTGCGTACTCTTTGTTATAGTGCGGCATAAACAGAATATTGTAAGACTTGTTCAGGGAACCGAATCAAAATTCAGTTTCGGAAAGAAATAGGAAAAAAATACGAGCAAGAGAGACTTTCTCCGTTATTCGAGGAAGTCTCTCTTGCTTTGTTCAGTATGGAAAAACCGTGCTTCACACAATTCTATTTGTCTGTGTTCAATTCGGGAAAAATGCGAATCGCGTTTTGACGAAGTATCAGTTTTTTGTCTTTTTCCGGTATTTGGGCGTATTCTATCCTGCCGCGCTGTGCGCCCACGGCGTATGTGTCCGAACCGTACAGTATTCGTTCGGACAATCCCTGTGCAACCGCCGCTTCTATAACGAAGTTCTGAAAACTTGCGCTGCCCGAAGTGTCAAGATAAACGTTTCCGTGCTTTGCTTGTTTTGCCGCTCTGAAAAAGTCGTTATCCGCCATGTGTGCAACGTCGAGTATCATATTTTTGTACTTATCTGCGTATTTCAGGTAAAGATACGGTGCAAATTCGGGGTGTATCTGCACCACGGCGTTCATATCGTCCGCGAATGAAAAAAGTTTTTCGCCGTATTCTTCCGTCGAATACCCATGCAGGGGCGGGTGAAGTTTTATGCCGAGACATTTTCTTGTATTCAGCATTCCTTTTGCCTGCAAAAAAGTGTCTTCCGTTCGCGGGTCGATAACCACCCATTGATACAGCGACGGAACTTTGGGACAAAGGTCGTATAAGTATTCATTCTCTTCTATGACCGCTTTGGGGTCAAGAACCGAGGCAAAAGTTGAACATATCGTATATTCGACGTTTGCGGCATCGTTCATTTTTATGATATTGTCGAGGTCGCACCTGTAAACATCGCTCTCGGCGCTGTCCGACTGGTGTCCGTGATTGAAATGCGAATGAAAATCTATTGCTTTGATTTTTGAAAGTTCCATATTTTAACCTCTTTCGCACATGTGACTGTATTATATCACATCATATCGGAAAATGGAAGAGTTTCGGTAAAAAATAATTCTTTGCATAAATGTATCTTTACATTTTTCACTTAATGTGTTATAATATATATAATTATGACTTTGAGGATGAATATGAAAAAAGTTTTATCGCTGATTGCAGTATTTGTTTTGATATTCTCGCTTGTTTCCTGTGGGAAAACGAGACGGGAAGACAACGGAAAACCGAATATAATTGCAACGCTTTTTCCGCAATACGATTTTGCCCGCGCAATAGCCAGGGATAAGGCAAAAGTGAAAATGCTGCTGTCTCCCGGCACGGACAGTCATGATTATGACCCTACGCCGTCCGCTGCCCTTGAAATATCGCAATGCGATCTTTTTGTATATACGGGCGACAATATGGAAATGTGGGCTGCAACGCTCCTGACAAATGTTGACAGGCAAAAAGTTTACGTTCTTGACTGCACGCAGGGCATTGAGTTCAAAGCATCGGATGACGATCATGAACACGGGCATGAACACGAACTTGACCCGCACGTCTGGACAAGCCCCGTCAACGCAATAAAAATGGTTGAAAATATTCTTGATGCCATATGCGCCGTTGACGGTGAGAATGCGGCTTTTTATAAGGCAAATGCTGAAAAATATATAAAGCAACTCGATGCGCTTGACGCGGAATTTCGTGAAGTTGTTGCAAACGGAATAAGAAAAGAAGTGGTTTTCGGCAGCCGCTTTGCACTTAAATATTTTGCCGACGAATACGGGCTTTCGTATACCGCCGCCATCGCTTCATGCGAATCGGAAGATGAACCGTCCGTCAGCGTTATGAATGCGATAATTGAAAAAGTAAAGACAGAACATATTCCCGTCGTTTATTACGAGGAACTTTCCGAACCCCGCATAGCGCAAAAAATTGCGGAAGAGACAGGCTGCAAGATACGGCAGTTTCATTCCTGCCACAACGTAAGCAAAGATGAATTTGACCGTGGCGTTACTTATATCGATCTGATGAAAGAAAACGCAAAAGTTTTGAAAGAGGGGCTTGACTGATGAGCGCTATCTCCGTTTGCGACGTTACTTTGTCTTATGATAATCTGACCGTTGCGGAACACGTTTCGTTTGATATCGAATTCGGCGATTACGTTTGCATCGTCGGCGAAAACGGTACGGGAAAAAGCACGCTGCTGAAAGCGCTTGTGGGAATACATCAGCCGAAGCACGGTCATATTCTTTATGACTGCGACATCAAAAACGGCGACATAGGTTATCTGCCGCAACAGACCGTAGTTCGGAACGATTTCCCCGCATCGGTCGAAGAGATAGTCCGCAGCGGCTGTCTCGGACTTTTGGGCAAACGCCCGTTTCTTTCATCGGAAGAAAAGATGATTGCAGATAAAAATATGAGCCTGCTCGGTATTTCCGATTTGCGGAAAAAGTCTTTTCGTGAACTTTCGGGCGGGCAACGCCAGCGTGTGCTTCTTGCAAAAGCGCTTTGCTGCGCACGCAAGATTCTTGTCCTTGATGAACCCGTAACGGGACTTGACCCGCTTGTGACCGCGGATATGTATTCCATACTTCGCACGATAAACTATGAGGGTGTGACCGTTGTTATGGTCTCACACGAAATAGACGATGCCGTTAAACAGGCGTCGAAAATACTGCACTTAAAACACGGCGTTGAATTCTACGGCAGCGTTTCGGACTATCTGAAAAGCCCGGTCGGAAAACTGTTCACGGGAGGGAAAACCGATGCTTGATTATATTTTTTCGGTCTTTGCCAGCCCCGTATTTGTTCCCGCAATAGTTGTCGGGTGTCTTGTGTCTCTTTGTTCCGCGCTTTTGGGTGTCAGCCTTGTTCTTAAACGCTACTCCATGATAGGCGACGGGCTTTCTCATGTCGGTTTCGGCGCAATGAGCGTTGCCGCGGTTCTGAACCTCGCCCCGCTCTGGGTTGCCGTTCCCGTTATGATACTGACCGCTTTTCTGCTTCTCCGTTTGAGTGAGAACAGCAAACTGAAAGGCGACAGCGTGATTGCCCTTATTTCTTCAAGCGCCGTTGCAGTAGGTCTCATTGCCGCACATATTTCAGGCACAAACAGAGCGGTTGACAGTTATTTGTTCGGCTCGATAGTCGCGGTCGGCAAAAACGATATGTATGTCAGCATCGCGCTGAGCGCTGTTGTTCTTGCGCTTTATCTGATTTTTTACAACAGAATATTTGCGGTTACGTTTGACGAGAGTTCCGCCCGAGCAAACGGTGTGCGCGCGGGGGCGTATAATATCCTTATCGCTTTGCTTTCAGCGATTACGATAGTTGTCGGAATGCGCCTTATGGGCACGCTCCTGATTTCGGGGCTGATAGTTTTTCCCGCAATATCATCAATGCGCGTGTTCAAGAGTTATCGCGGCGTTGTGATAAGTTCGGCGATAATCTCCGTTCTTTGTTTCCTTGCGGGCTTTATACTTGCCTGTTTCGATCTGCCGACGGGCGCAAGCATAGTTATTGCCGACCTTGCGGTATTTCTTGTATTTTCTCTCGTGGGATTTCTTCGTAAGAAGGTTGAAAAGAAATGAAGACCGAAAACGATAGGATAATTCTTCATTGCGACTGCAACTGCTTTTTTGCGTCCGTCGAAATGACGTTTGATCCGAGCCTGAAAGATGTTCCGATGGCTGTCGGAGGGGACGAAAGCAAACGGCACGGCATAATTCTTGCAAAAAACGAGATAGCGAAAAAATACGGTGTCAAAACGGCTGAAACGCTTTGGCAGGCACGAAAAAAATGTCCCGATCTGCGCATTGTTCCGCCCAGACACGGCGTATATTCCGAATTTTCGAAGCGCGTAAATGAAATCTATTACAGATATACGGACACGGTTGAGCCTTTCGGCATAGACGAATCGTGGCTCGATATGACGCATTCCGCGCACCTATGGGGCGGCGGTGAAGCCGTTGCGGATGAGATCAGGCGCGTTGTCCGCGAAGAAATAGGCATAACCGTTTCCGTCGGGGTTTCTTTCAATAAAGTTTTCGCAAAACTCGGAAGCGACTATAAAAAGCCCGACGCAACGACTGTTATTTCCCGGGAAAACTATAAAAAGATAGTTTTTCCGCTTCCCGTGTCCGACCTTTTGTATGTCGGGCGTTCGTCCGTTCAGGTTCTTCATGATATGGGAATATCAACGATAGGAGACCTTGCGGCGGCTGACAGGGAATATCTTGTTCGTCGTCTCGGCAAGGGCGGCGGGCAACTTTATGATTATGCGAACGGACTTGATAACTCTCCCGTCAAAAACGGAGAGGAAAGGGAAGAGGTCAAGTCTGTCGGCAACGGAATGACTTTCAGCCGAGACCTTGTCGGAATTGACGATATTCTTTTCGGTGTTACAAAACTGACGGATTCGGTTTGTTCCAGAATGCGCAAACACGGCTTGAAGTGCCGTACCGTTCAGGTGACTTTGCGAGCACCGGATTTTCGTTCTTTTGTACGTCAGCAACCGATGCCAAAGGCTTCAGATTTGGCGTCCGACGTGATTCCCGTTGCGATGGAACTGATAAAAAGGAACTGGGTGCTTACAAACCCGATAAGAATGATAACCGTGACCGCCACAAACCTTGTCCCCGCAGACGAACCCGAACAGAGCAGTCTTTTTGAAAGCGAAGAAGAACCTGCGGAGAGAAAAAAACGACGGATAGCAAGAACCATGGACGAACTTCGAAACCGTTACGGCAAAGGTTCGATATCTTTCGGAAGAACATTAAAAGGTGATCTTGACGGAGAGGAAAAGCCCGAAGAAGATAATAAATAATGATAAAAATTATAAATATATAATCATACGGAGGAATATGTTATGGAAATTTTGAAACGTGCGGATGTTCCCCAGGAGTTTACTTGGGACTTGACACCCGTTTTTGCGAACGATGACGCATGGTTTGCGGAATATGAGGCTCTGAAAGCACTTCCCGAAAGAATCGCGGAATATCGCGGCACTCTCGGCAAGAGCGCAAAAGACCTTTTGGCTTTTCTGAAATTTGAAGATGAAGTAACACTTCGGCTCAGTTCGCTTCTCGGCTATGCTTCCTGCAAAGGCGACGAAGATACAAGCAATAACTTCTATCAGGATATGCGCGGCAAAGCAACGGGAACTTGGGTAAATATTTCGGGTGCGCTTTCATTCGCAACGCCTGAAATAATGGCAATAGACGAAAAAGTTCTCGACAGCTTTTATAAAGATGAACCCGAACTTGAAACATACAGAAGAAGCCTTTATCAGATAAGAAGAAGAGCGGCGCACATTCTTTCCGACGAGGGTGAAAAGCTTCTTGCTGCTGCAGGTGAAATGGCGGACGCTCCCGACAGAATAAGAAGCACGTTCAGCGACGCCGATCTGACGTTTGACGACGTTGTTGACGGACAGGGAAATGTTCATCATCTTACGGACGGCACGCTTGTTCCTCTTCTCGAAAGCACGGACGTAAAACTGCGTGAGAACACGTTCAAAACGTTTTATAAACGTATGGGCGAGTTTAAGAACACCGTTGCGTCCACTCTTGACGCACAGTTCAAGCAACTTCGTTTCTTTGCCGGTGCACGCAAGTATTCCTCGACGCTTGAAGCTTCGCTTGACGTGACGGAAGTTCCTGTAAGCGTTTATACAAATCTTATCGAAGCGGTTCATGCAAATCTCGACAAGATGTATAAGTACGTTGCACTCCGCAAAAAACTTCTCGGCGTGGACGAACTGCATATGTACGATGTTTACACTCCCATCGTTCCTGATGCTGCTGTTGAAATAGACTTTGAACAGGCAAAAAAGACCGTTCTTGAAGCGCTTTCCGTTCTCGGCGAAGATTATACGGATATGCTTAAAGAAGGCTTCGCAAATCGTTGGATAGACGTTTATGAAAATGTCGGAAAACGCAGCGGCGCATATTCTTCCGGCTTCGGCAGACCTCATCCGTATGTTCTTCTCAACCATAAGAACAATCTGGACAGCCAATTCACGCTTGCCCATGAAATGGGACACGCTCTTCACAGTTATCTGACCATGAAGAATCAGCCCGTGAATACCGCAGACTACGTTATTTTCGTTGCCGAAGTCGCTTCGACCTGCAACGAAGTGCTTTTGATGAAATATCTGCTTAAAAACACGACGGACAAAAATGCGAAAGCGTATCTTATAAATCACTTCCTCGACCAATTCAAGGGCACGATTTACAGACAGACCATGTTTGCCGAATTTGAACTTGAAATGGGCAAAATGTCCGAGAACGGCGAAACGCTGACCGCTGATGCACTTTGCAAGAAATATTATGAGTTGAACAAACTCTATTTCGGTCCCGATATGGTTTCCGATGAAGAAATAGCGCTTGAATGGTCGCGCATTCCGCATTTCTTCTATAATTACTATGTGTTCCAGTATGCGACAGGTTTCTCTGCCGCCGTTGCCATCGCCAACAGGATTCTTGAAAAGGGTGCGCCTGCAGTTGCGGATTACAAGCGTTTCCTTTCAAGCGGCAGCAGCACCGACCCCATCTCTCTGTTGAAGATAGCAGGCGTTGATATGAGTTCTCCCGAACCCATAAACGAAGCGCTCAAACTCTTCGGCTCACTTATCGACGAACTCGACGCACTGTTGAAATAGAAATAATTGAATACAGCAGTTTGCCGCCCGACGAAATTTCGTCGGGCGGCAGTTTTATGCAATAAAATTTTAATCAGATTTTGTCTGGTATTTCTTTCGGAAACGGCATAGGCGGTCTTTCGTTCTGCTCCTGCGGCGTGTTTTCTATATAGTGCTTTGCCTGTGTCGTGAACAGTTCCGCATATTTGCCGCCGAGTTTCATCAGCGTTTCGTGATTTCCCGTTTCGACAATCTTTCCGCCTTCGAGAACGATTATTTTGGACGCAATCGTTGCGCTTGAAAGTCTGTGCGATACGAAAATCGTTCCTTTTCCGTATCTAAGCCTGTCAAACTGTGAGAATATCTCCTGTTCCGCCATCGGGTCGAGTGACGCTGTCGGCTCGTCGAGAATAACAAAGTCCGAATCTCTCAAAAATGCTCTCGCGACGGCGATCTTTTGCCATTGACCTACGGAAAGTTCAAGTCCCGTCTGCTCAAAGACTCTCATAAGCGGAGTATCGTATCCCTCGGGCAGTTTTCTGATGAATTCATCGGCGTTGCTCTTTTCCGCAGCGTCGTGTATAAGCGTTGTATCGTCTTTTCTGTTAAGGTCACCGAACCCTATGTTTTCTTTTACTGAAAATGCGTATTTGCCGAAATCCTGGAATATCATTCCGTACATCGAATACAGGTCTTTTACATCATATTCACGGATATCATAGCCGTCAAGCAGGATAACTCCCTCTGTCGGGTCGTAAAGACGTGTCAGCAGTTTGAGAAGCGTTGTCTTTCCCGCACCGTTCAATCCGACGAGAACTATCGTTTCTCCCGTCGAAAACGTCATATTGATGTTTTGAAGAACTTTTCTGTTTGTCGCGGGGTAGGAGAATGATACGTTTTTGAACTCTATGGTGTGCGGCGCATGGTGATTGACTTTTCTCGGCGTTGGCAGAATGGAAACGATCGTGGGTTCAACATTCATAAATGTGATGAGGTTGTCGATGTAAAGCGTCCCCTCGTAAATACTGCCTGTCGTCGTTATCAGCGAAGATACACTGTTTGAAATGGAGAAAAGCGCATTTGTGTAGAGTGAATAGTCACCGATGGTCAGCAGTCCCGAATATACAAGGTATGCTATTCGAAGAAAAATTCCGCCGTTCAGCACGGATTGCGCCGTCGCTATTCCTATGCCCCAGCCGCCCTCTTGAACGATGAGACGTTTCATGCCTTTGAAATATGTTTTGAATGTTCCCGAATATTTGTCTATAAACGTGTCGCCGAGATCAAAAAGTTTGACTTCTTTTACAAGGTCTTTGTCCGTAAGCAACTGTGAATAGTATTCAAGTTGTCTGCGTTCCTTTGAGTGAAAACGCATATAACCGAACATCTTTTTTCTGTATTTATATGTGATTATCGCGGACGGAACAGTCATAAGTATAACAGCGATCGGTGCCCAGAACATTGTTCCGGAAAGAACCGTTATGAAACTGATAAGCGTTATCAGTGTGCTGATTATGCTGAAAGCCGCCTCGATGACCTGCAACGGTCTGCTGCCTGCTTCCTGCGTCGCGTTTTCGAGCTGCGAATAGAATTCGGGAAGATCGAACTTTGCGAGATCTATCGTTTTTGCCTTTTTCATTATTTTAATTTTAATGCTGTAAACGAACAGTTCGTTTGAAAGGCGTGTTATCATTCTGTTGACAGAACTGATAACGAGTACGAAAAGTTGGAACACTATCTGCAATACAAGCAGTCCGCCGAGTTGCCAGAAGTCCCCGAGCGTTCCTTCGACGGCTTTTTGAAGCCCGTCCATAAGCCATTTTGTGATATATGCGCCGATTATGGACTGAACACCGTTGAACAGCGCCATAAACGCCATAAGAATTATTATAATAGGCTGGGATTTATAAACGAGCGTGAAAATGTAGAACAGTCTGCGGAACGTTTCTTTAAATGATTTGCCGATAAACGAAACTTTGTTTTTAAAACCTTTTGGCATTTTCGGAGCTTCCGTCTCTGAATGAATGGGCGGAGGTCCCATCGGTGGTCCGAACATAAATATACCTCTTTTTACATAATATTACAATAATAATACAGTCGATTTTTGTGCGTGTCAATAGAGTTTTCTTATGATACACAAGAATTTAACCGTTTTTCCGTTTTTGACGGTATACAAAAAAAGTTCGGATATTATTCGTTGCAACGGTTTCCGAAAATAATGTATAATAATATATATAATATATTGAAAGGAGCGAATGTCTTTGCATAAACGAAATGTTTTGAAAGAAAAACTCCGAGAGTCCGTTTCGTCCGTACTTCCGATAACTCTGATAGTTGCGGCGCTGTGTTTTATATTGATTCCGATAGAAAGCGGACTCATGCTCTCGTTTCTCGTCGGCGCAGTTATGATAATAGGCGGAATGGCTCTTTTTACCATCGGTTCGGACGTCTCCATGACGCAGATAGGTTCACATATCGGAGGCGCAATGACCCGTTCACGTCGGCTGTGGCTGATACTTGCCGTAAGTTTTGTTATCGGCGTTATAATAACCGTTGCAGAACCCGATTTGCAGGTGCTTGCGAAGAATGTTCCGAGCATAGACAAAAACATTCTGATAATCACCGTTGCGGCGGGAGTGGGATTTTTTCTCGTTGTCAGTATGCTCCGAATACTTTTCGGCTTTTCTCTTAAATGGCTTTTTATAGTATTCTATATTGCACTATTTGCTCTTGCGGCATTTGCCGACAAAGAATTTCTTTCGGTTGCGTTTGATTCGGGCGGGGTCACGACAGGACCCATGACGGTTCCTTTCATAATGGCTCTCGGTGTCGGTGTCGCTGCCACAAGAAGCGATAAAAAGGCAAAAGACGACAGTTTCGGTCTGGTCGCGCTTTGCTCGATAGGTCCAATTCTGTCCGTCCTGATTCTCAGTTTTATTTACAGCGGCGGAGCGGAAGAATCCACACTCGCGGTCAATTCTTTTTCGCATACGGTAGCTCTTGGTTGGGAGTATCTGCGAGAACTTCCCGCATATATGGGCGAAGTCGCTCTGGCTCTTCTTCCGATAGTAGCTTTTTTTCTGATTTTTCAGGTCGTTTCCCTGCATATAAAGAAAAAACCTTTTATCAATATCTTGATAGGCATTGTCTTTACTTATGTCGGGCTTGTCCTGTTTATGACCGGCGTCAATGTCGGCTTTCAATCGCTTGGGTATGTACTCGGCGCGGAGATTGTAAATTCCGGGTTTAAGTATCTGCTTGTCCCGCTTGCGATACTTATGGGCTGGTTCATCATCAACGCAGAGCCTGCGGTTCATGTTTTGAACAAGCAGGTCGAGGAATTGAGCGCGGGTGCAATATCCGCAAAAGCGATGGGACTTAGTTTGTCCGTTGCTGTCTCTGCGGCAATGGGGCTTTCCATGGTTCGCGTTTTGACGGGGATTTCCGTGATGTGGTTTCTCATTCCCGGCTATGCGACGGCGCTTATTCTTTCGTTTTTCGTGCCGCAGACTTTTACGGCGATAGCCTTTGACTCGGGCGGCGTAGCGTCAGGACCGATGACGGCAACATTTATGCTCCCGTTTGCAATGGGTGCGTGTTCGGCGCTCGGCGGCAATGTCATGACAGACGCATTCGGGCTTGTTGCTCTTGTCGCAATGATGCCGCTTATAACCGTTCAGGTGATGGGCGCGATATCCGTTTTCAAGAGCCGCAGGGGAAAGGTCGAGACTTTCGAACCCGTTTACGCAGACGAGGGCGTTATCGAACTGTGGGAGGTCGCCTGATATGGAACTTTATTGTGTTATAAGCATAACTGACAGAATCGCCGCCGTCGATATTCTCCGAATTTGTCACGATCTCGACCTTTCGTTTACGCTGACAAATCTCGGGCGGGGAACCGCGACAAGCGAACATTTGAATCTGAATGATTTGGAAAGCAGCGAAAAAACCGTGGTCAGCGCCTTTGCGGACGGCGAGGACATGAGAAAAATGTTGCGTCTCGCAAAAATCCGACTTTTTATGGATATTCCCGGCAACGGAATAATGATGGCGATACCCGTAAAGAGCGTAGGCGGAACAAAAACGCTTTCATTTCTGACAAACGGAAAACAACCGGAAGGAGGCATTCCCGAAATGAAATTTGAAAACGAACTTATTGTTGTTATTCTCAACGAGGGATATTCCGATACCGTTATGGACGCGGCGCGTGCCGCAGGCGCAGGAGGGGGAACTGTTCTTCACGCAAAAGGGACAGGGCACAAAAAGGCGGTAAAATTCTTCGGAGTCTCTCTTGCTGAGGAAAAAGATATGATCTACATCGTCTCACCCGCTTCAAGGAAAGCAAAAATAATGAACGCGATAGAAAAGGCGGCGGGAACGGAGACCGACGCGGGCGCATTTTGTTTTTCTCTTCCCATATCGGAGGTTGCGGGACTTCGAAAATTTGACGGAGAAACGGACGGCGAGTGATTACCCGAAGATCGGATTGTTTTTTGCGAGCAGTTTTCCGTGTTCGTGCAGATATTCCGCTTTGATGTGGCACGGTTCCGCATATTCGTTCAGTTCGATTATAAGTTTTTTTGCTTCGCTCGGAAGCCCCTCGACTTCTATATAAGCATAAAAATAACCGTCCGTTTCGTATATCTCGTTTTTGACAATGACTTCGGAAAACTTGGAAAAAACTTTCCTGCTGTCAAGCAGTGCGTCAACAGTTTCAAACTTCATTATCTGATACATATACTCTTTCGCGTCGTTTTTCGGTATCTTTGAAATGAAGATGGTTATGCTTCCTGTAATACAGTTCCGCGCTTCTATAAGGATCCGTGAATTTCGGGAATCAAAACCTATTTCTCTTTTGGCTTCGAGAATTATTCTCTCGCAAAAACGGCGGGTGTTTGCATCGTCGCAGTTCATAGTCTCGTATGTTATACCGTATTTCAACTGGTCGTCGGCATCGACCGTGACCTTGATTTTCGATTCGTTTATCTGCTCTATGTACATTGCGTTTACCTCCGTCATCGTTCATATTATCATTATATAAAAAATTTTGTTTAGTGACAATGAATAAAAAAATGCACGGTTGACAATTTTGTGCATATATGGTAAAATACAGAATAAATATTATATAATACAGTACAATTCGCAGGGGGCGTTGAATATATGAAAATAACAGTTGTCGGTTGCGGCAGATGGGGCTCGTGCATCGCATGGTATCTTGACAGAAACGGTCATGATGTTACCGTTTTCGGAGAAGAGGACGCACCGACTTATGTAGGGTTTAAAGAAAACAGAACAAACGGCGTTGTGACTTTCCCCGAAAGCATACACCTTACGGCAGACCTTGACGATGCGCTGAACGGTGCGGAAACCGTCGTTATCTCTATTCCGTCACAGAATCTGCGTACTTTTATGCAGACCGCAAAAGCGCACGATATCGGAAACAAGACGTTCGTTCTTTGTATGAAAGGCATCGAGGTCGAGACGGGAAAACTTCTTCATGAGGTCGTTGAAGAGTATCTGCCGAAAACTTCTTCGCTTGCCGTGTGGGTCGGTCCGGGGCACGTCCAGGAATTTGTTGCGGGACATCCCAACTGCATGGTCATAGACAGCTTTGATAAAGACGTGACCGCAAAACTCATTTCAGAGTTTTCAAGCGATTTGATACGCTTTTATTACGGCACAGATATGATAGGCACGGAGATAGGCTCCGCAGTCAAAAATGTTATCGGCATTGCGGCGGGTATTCTTGACGGGCTTAACCGTTCTTCTCTTAAAGGTGCGCTTATGTCCCGCAGCACTTTCGAGGTCGCAAGGCTTATGAAAGCAATGGGCGCAAATCCGTTTTCTTCGTTCGGACTTTGTCACCTCGGCGATTTTGAGGCAACCGTCTTTTCGGAATATTCGCATAACAGACAGTACGGAGAATCCCTTGTTACCGGTTGTGAAACGTTCGGGCTTGCGGAGGGGTATTATACCGTTGCCGCGGTTAAGAAACTTGCGGAAAAATATAATGTGGATATGCCTATATGCGAAGCCGTTTACGACGTTATTTATAACGGTGCCGATGTCAAAGACTCCATTTCAAAACTTTTCTCACGCAGTCAAAAAGAAGAGTTTATTATCTGAATCTGAAAATGTTACGCCGTCCGCAAAAAGCGGACGGCGCGGTATGAAATCTTCTTACGGTTACAAAAAATTTGCAATTTACCCCTTGCATTTCAATGAAAACTGTGATATTATATATAGGCTGAATTGAAACGGCAAAACCGAATATGCGCTTGTAGCTCAGCTGGATAGAGTGACTGGCTACGAACCAGTAGGTCGGGGGTTCGAGTCCCTTCAAGCGCGCCAAAAACAAATATCCCTGCACGAAAGTGCGGGGATATTTGTTTTTGGTATGAAATCAAGGGGACTCGAACCCTGAGAGGGTAAAATGCGTTTTACGCCGTCTCTCAAAAAGTAACCGTTATTTCGCAAAAAAACGATTGACAAAGTTATATGTATATAGTAAAATGTTTACAGTAGCTATATACCCTTTTGCATGGTTTTACCCCGGAGGCATAATGAAAAAGAGTTGGAAAAAAATCGCGGCCACTTTTTTGCTTGTTGCGGTCGCATTGAGTTGTTTTGTATTTTCCGCAAATGCACGGTCTGCGGCAACGTACCGTGAAACAGATATTGAAAATCAAAACTATGAAACAAATGATACGGCAAATTTTTCGCTCGGGAAAACGGGACTTCTCGATTCTCTTGCACAACTTCGCGTAAAAACGGACAGACTTTCGGAAACGTCTGAGATTCGCTTTATTGCGCCTATCGACAGTCTGAATTACGACAGCGCGGGTTTTGAATTTACCGTGAATGGGCTGTCACGAACCGTTTATGTGAAATACGCATATCCGGAAGTCGTTTTAGGAAACGGCAGTTTTAAGGCGTCCGAGATTTGTGTCGGTTCAAAGTATTTTATCACATACGCTTTGACGGACATTCCGCAGTCGGAATTTTATACCGAGATTTCGGTTCGTTCTTTTGTTTCCGATACTGACGGAAACTTTGTTTTCGGAGAATCGGTTTCAAAAAAAGTCTCCGATTGGTTTGAGAACGGAATATCTCTTGTTTCCGCACCGAACAGAACCGTTTATTACAAAGACGGCGAACTTGATGTTTCAGGCGCAAAGATTGAGGATATCGTTTCGGGAGACATCATAGATGTTGAATCTTCGATGATTTCAGGCGCGGATTTTTCGACGGTAGGCGAAAAAACGGTTACGGTCAATTATCTGGGCATGGAGACTCAATTTACCGTATCTGTTATTGATAAGACAAAGGAATTCAGCATAAACGGAATTTTTAATTCGCATATGGTGCTTCAACGCAATGCGAATACCCCGATTTTCGGGCTCGGTTCCGACGGAGATATTGTAACTGTATCGTTCGGAGAACAAACAAAACAGGGAACTGTCGAAAATGGCAAGTGGCAAATTGCGCTTGACCCGATGATTGCAAACGCAGAACCGCAATCATTGGTCGTGAAATCCTCCGCAGACGGAAATACTGTGGTATATGATGATATTCTTGTCGGTGATGTCTGGCTTGCTTCGGGACAGTCAAATATGTTTTTGCGTGTCGGAGATCTTTTTCCGTATGCATACGACAAAGACCCCTACGGCGATTTCGGAATAATAGAGCAACAGTATATTGTTATGAACCTTTATGATTCTTTTCATGAGAATGCGAACAATCCTCTCGTTCGTTCATGCTGGCAATGGCCGGGACATGAAAATATCAAATCGAATCATACTTCCCAAACCCCGTATGATGACATTCTGTCACGTTTGGAATGGGTCGCATGCGATAACAGCGATCCCGACCTGCTCGACCTTCAAAGCGCTTATGCGGTAAGTTTTGCTCTTAATATTCAAAAAGAAATAGGCGTGCCGGTAGGCGTTGTTTGCAGCTCGCAGGGTGGAACCACAATAAAAGAATGGCTTCCTATTGACAGCTCTTCAACGTCAGGTATCAAATACTACATGGACGGCAATAATTTTAAGGGCAATTATTACAATTCAAAAATTGCGCCGATGATGCCGTTTGCTTTCAGAGGTATTCTTTGGTGGCAGGGGGAATCCGACGCTCTCAAAGCGGGTTATTCCGAATTCAGTTCGTTTGCTCTTGATGAGGATGTGGACAGATACGGCGAATATCTCGAAAAACTTGTTTCCACATATCGCGGCGGGTTTACTTCATGCGTTGACGGCAAAATGCCGTTTATACAATCTGCCATAGTTTATTGTAACGTCTCGGGCAATATTGATTTGCGCGATGCATGGAAACTGTTCCATGACAGACAGATCGCAGGCAACTATACGAAAAATATCGAAGATGCGTATACCGTAAATCTGTGGAAATACTGGGTTTTCGGTCAGGCTGACAATATCCACCCGCCGAGAAAGTGGGAATGCGGTGTCGCTGCGGCGGAAGTTGCGATAACTAACTTTTATAATAATTGAAAATCTTCGGAAGACGATTCTTCCGTTAATAATGTAAATCAAAATCAGGAGGAAAGTTTCATGGACATCAAAGAAATTCTTTCAAAGGTAGACCACACTATCCTCGCGCCCGACGCAACTTGGGAGCAGGTCAAACAGGTTTGTGATGATGCTATCAAGTATCACACCGCGTCGGTTTGTATTTCGCCGAGATTTGTCAAACAGGCAAAAGAGTACGTCGGCGACAAAATGAAAGTCTGCACGGTTATCTCGTTCCCGAAAGGCGACGACCCGCTTGAAGAAAAGGTTAAAGAGACCGATCAGGCGGTAAAAGACGGCGCAGACGAACTTGACATGGTTATCAATGTCGGATTGCTGAAAGCAAAGAAATACGATGAAGTCAAGAACGAAATTGACGAAGTCGAGGCCGCGTGCAGGGGCAAACTTCTCAAAGTTATCATCGAGACATGTCTTCTTACCGATGACGAAATAATCAAGATGTGTCACATCGTGTCCGACACTAAAGCCGCATACATCAAAACTTCAACAGGCTTCTCGACAGGCGGTGCGACCCCCGAAGCGGTAAAACTCATGGTTGAAAATGTTGGACCTTATACAAAAGTCAAGGCGGCAGGCGGCATAAAGACGCTTGAAGACGCCGAAATGTATATCAAACTCGGCGCGTCACGTCTCGGCACTTCAAGAGTTGTTGCCATTGTCAAACAGCAGGAGGCAGAGGCGAAGAAAAAATGAAAAGAGTATTTTTGATCGTTCTTGACAGCGTCGGAGCGGGTTATCTGCCCGATGCGGCTTCATTCGGAGACGAGGGCGCAAATACTCTTAAAACGGTCTCCGCTTCGCCGTTTTTCAAAGCGGACAATATGCGTTCTCTCGGTCTTGGCAATATTGACGGGCTTGATTTTCTTGTTCCCGTCGAAAATCCTCACGGCGCATACGGAAAGATAGCGGAAGCGTCCGCAGGCAAGGACACGACCATAGGACATTGGGAAATCGCAGGCGTTATATCTAAAACGCCGCTGCCGACATATCCCAACGGCTTTCCGAAAGAAGTTCTTGATGAATTTTCAAAACAGACCGGCAGGGGAGTTCTGTGTAACAAACCGTATTCGGGAACGGAAGTTATAAAGGATTACGGAGAAGAACATCTTAAAACGGGGGCTCTTATCGTATACACGTCTGCGGACAGCGTTTTTCAGATAGCCGCGCACGAAGACCTTGTGCCGCCCGAAAAACTTTATGAATACTGTCGTATCGCAAGAAAGATTCTGACAGGAAAACACGGCGTCGGACGAGTTATCGCCCGCCCGTTTATAGGCAAACCCGGTTCGTTTACAAGAACCGCAAACCGTCATGATTTTTCGATAGACCCGCCTGCGCCCACGCTGCTTGATGCGATTTCGGGTGTCGGCAAAGATGTTATAGCAGTCGGAAAAATCACCGACATATTTAATAAAAAAGGTGTTACGGAAAGTATATTCACACACGGAAATGCTGAGGGCATGCAAGTAACTCTTGACCTCGGCGACCGCGATTTCGACGGGCTGTGTTTTGTCAATCTTGTCGATTTCGATATGCTCTACGGTCACAGAAACGATATTGAGGGCTATGCGAAAGCTTTGACGGCGTTCGATACATGGCTGCCGTCATTCCTACAAAAACTCGGTGACGAAGATATGCTGTTTATCACAGCAGATCACGGTTGTGACCCCGGTTATCCGACAACCGACCACACCCGCGAATATATTCCGCTGCTCGTTTACGGCAAACACGTTGCTCCCGTCAATCTCGGCGTAGGTTCAACGTATTCTTCCATTGCCGCAACGATTGCCGAATACCTCGGAGTGGATTTCAAACCCGTAGGAAAAAGTTTTTTGTCAAAAATCAATAAGTAGTATTCAATTATTACCGAAAGGGCTGTCTGCGGACGGCTCTTTCGCTTTTTGAGGTCGTAAAAACCGAAAAAAATGTAAAATGTTGAGTTTTTCTCGGTATGCGCTTGAAAAATGTATAATATTATGTTATAATAACCAAGTCCGTGATTATGCGGATAAAAAAATAACACACATCCTGTGCGCTTTCGGGTAGGTGCGGCTGATTTCTGTCGTCCCCGTCAGGCAGGGTGGAGGAAAAAACCTCAGGAGGAAAAGTATCATGGCAGTAGTTTCAATGAAACAGTTGCTCGAAGCAGGTGTTCACTTCGGACACCAGACCAGAAGATGGAACCCCAAAATGGCGGAATACATCTTCACCGAAAGAAACGGCATTTACATCATCGACCTTCAGAAGACCGTTAAAAAGGTTGAAGAAGCGTATATGTTTGTTCGTGACGTTGCTGAAGCCGGTGACAGCGTTCTTTTCGTAGGAACGAAAAAGCAGGCTCAGGAATCCATTAAGGAAGAAGCCGAAAGAGTCGGAATGTACTATGTAAATTCCCGTTGGCTCGGAGGTATGCTTACCAACTTTGCGACTATCAAGACCCGTATCGAGCGTCTTGCGCAGCTTCGCAAAATGGAAGAGGACGGCACGTTCAATCTTCTTCCCAAGAAAGAAGTTGTTAAACTTAACCTTGAAATCGAGAAACTTGAAAAATACCTCGGCGGTATTAAGGAAATGAAGAAACTTCCCGGCGCTCTTTTCATCGTTGACCCGAGAAAAGAAAGAAATGCCGTTGCGGAAGCAAGAAAACTTCATATTCCCATAGTTGCTATCGTTGATACCAACTGTGACCCCGATGAAATCGACTATGTTATCCCCGGCAATGACGACGCTATCCGTGCGGTAAAACTTATCGCGGGCATTATGGCGAACGCAATTCTCGAAGGTAAACAGGGCGAGCAGTTCGACGCTCCCGCAAAGGAAGACGCCGAAACTGCGGCTGAATAATTTCAGGGAGGATTAAATATTATGGCAGTTACTATTTCCGCCAAACAGGTCAACGAACTCAGACAGAGAACCGGCGTTGGTCTGATGAAGTGCAAAGAAGCTCTCGTAAAGACAGAGGGCGATATGGAAGAGGCTGTAACTCTTCTCCGCGAGCAGGGTCTTGCGGCTGCTGACAAAAAGGCAAACAGAATCGCTGCCGAAGGCGCGATCGCAATATACAACGGCGCTGACGTTACCGCTATGGTTGAAGTTAACTCCGAGACCGACTTCGTTGCAAAGAACGAAAAGTTCACCACTTTCGCAAACACCATTGCGGAAGTTGTTGCAAAAGAAAATCCGGCTGACCTTGACGCTCTTATGGCTTGTGCTTACCCCGGTTTTGACGGTTCCATTGAAGACAAGAGAAAAGAAATGATTCTTGTTATCGGTGAAAACATGAACGTCAGAAGATTTGTAAGAATCGAAGGCAACTGTGCTTCTTATATCCATGACCACGGCAAGATCGGAGTTGTTGTCAAATTTGATAAAGAATTTGACGCTGACTGCGGCAAAAAGGTTGCAATGCAGGTTGCTTCCATGAGCCCGAGATTCGTTGACAGAACCCAGGTTCCCGCTGCCGAACTCGAGCATGAGACCGAGATAGTTATCGCGCAGATCAAGAACGATCCCAAAAATGCGAAGAAACCCGAAAATATTATCAGAGACAAGATGGTTCCCGGAAAACTTGAGAAGTTCTTCGGCGAAGCTTGCCTTGTTGACCAGGAGTTCTTCATTGATGACAGTCTCAAAGTGGGTCAGTATGTTGCTTCCAAGGGCGATGCGAAAATCGTTGATTTCGTTCGCTATGAAAGAGGCGAGGGAATGCAGAAGAGAGAAGACGACTTCGCGGCAGAAGTTGCGAAGATGGCTTCCAAGTAATTTTTCTGTAAACAGAATATAAGGACAATGAAGTCCCATGTCGGAAACGGCGTGGGACTTTTTGCATAAGGAATCAAAATGTTTAATTGTCAAGGCAAAATAATTGATACTCATACGCATATTTATCCCGAAAAAATTGCTGCAAAGGCAACCGCCGCAGTAGGTGCTTTTTATGATTATCCCATGGAGAGCATCGGAACGGCGGAAACGCTGAAAGAACATATGCAAAAGGCGGGTGTCTGCAAATCATTCATTTTGAGTGTTGCGACCGTTCCGAAGCAGGTTCGCGGGATAAACGATTTCTTGATAGCGACGGTTAAAAACAATCCCGATATATTTGTTCCGTTCGGAACCGTTCATCTCGATATGGAAAATATCGAAGACGAACTTGAATATATCAGAAAAAACGGCATATTCGGCTTAAAATTCCACCCTGATTTTCAGAAATTCGCGGTAGATGACCCTCGAATGGACGTTGTATACGAATATGCGCAGACTTACAGAATGCCCATTGTTTTTCATGCGGGGGACAAGAGGTATCATTATTCAAACCCGTTGCAACTGCGCAAGGTTATAGACCGTTTTCCCGACCTGATAGCGGTTGCCGCGCATTTCGGCGGTTACAGCGAATGGGAATCCGCTTACGAGTATTTGTGCGGAACAAATTATTATTTTGACACATCAAGCACTCTCGGTATGATGTCGGACTTTTCTCTTCCGAAAAAAATGATAGCAAAGCATGACGAAAACAGGATTCTGTTCGCGTCGGATTTCCCGATGTGGACTCCCGAATATGAACTGACGAATATCGAAAAACTCGGACTTTCGCAGGATTTGACGGAGAAAATTCTCTATAAAAATGCTTTAAGTCTCATTTCTCGCGCCAAATAGTCATTTTTCGCGCTTAAAATCAGACAATATTTTTTCATTATGAGTGGTAGAATATTTATGTAATATTCTGCCGCTCATTTTTTGTTTACGGAGATGAAAAAATATGGGAAGAAAAAATCTGATAACTCAAATCGTGCTGGCACTCGTTGTTGTCGGGCTTTATGTGTTGAGCGGTTTTCTGTGCTCCGGCAGTACGGACGCGGACAAGCCGTTGACTCCCGATAATCCCACGAATAATTCGGCTAAACAAACTTCACAGGGAAACAGCGATTTTTCCGAAAACGATGAACAATATAAATATGTTTTTTCGCGTTTGGAAGCACAGGATGCAGATCCAGATAAGACCTGTCCGAGGGACAAGTATTCTCTTCCTCTGCCTGAAACGGAGCGTTCCGAGTCTTTCAAAGCGCTTGTCGCTCCCGTTACCGAAAAACAATCGTGGAAAGACTTTAACGACGCGGTTTTCATAGGAGATTCCGTTACTCTCGGTCTGCAAAAATTCGTGACCGAAAAGCGACAGGCGGAAACAGATTACTTCGGCAATGCAAAGTTTATAAGCGTCGGCAGTTACGGTGCGGCAACAGCGGTTGCTCCTGCGGGAGAAGAAAGCATACATCGTTATTTCAACGGAGTAAGAACACCGCCGCAGGATATATGCTCGTCATACGGCGCAAAAAAGGTATATATTTGCCTCGGACTGAACGATGTCGGACAATTTTCCGTCGATGAATATATCGCAAATTACAAGACACTCGTCGAAAATTTGAGAAAAGCGATTCCCGATGTCAAAATTGCGATTCAGTCGATAACTCCGATAACGCTTTACGGAGAAAAACAAGTATTGTATAATGCAAAAATCGACGAATACAACGAAAGTCTTGCCGCTTTCGCAAAGGAAGCAAACTGTGCCTTTCTTGATATTGCAGATGTGCTCAAAGACAGTAACGGTTATCTTGCAACTTCACTTTCAAGCGACGATTATTGTCATTTGATGCCCGAAGCGTATGAACGCTGGGTCGATTATCTTTTATATCATGGGGTGAAACAATGAAAAAAGTTCTGATTATTCTGTTTTGTTCGTTAATGCTTTGTTCTTGTTCAAATTCAGGTAAAAACGTGAGTTTGACCGCAATGAGTGACGACGTTGTTACGCTTTCTGTCGGTTTTGTGCAAGTTCCGAAAAGCGAGATTCCGTCATATTTCAATCTGTCGGAGGCTGATTTCGATGCGTGTGCCGTTTTTGTCAGCCTGTCGGGCGAGCGAGCCGATGAAATAGCCGTTTTTAAGGCTTATGACGAATCGGGGCTGGTAAATATCGTGTCTGCGGTCAATGCGCATTTGCGTGAACAGCGCTCCGCTTTTCGCGATTACGTCCCGTCGGAGTTTGCAAAATTGGAAAAAACCGTAGTTCGGACGGACGGTTTGTACTGTTATTATTGCGTGAGTGAAGATGATGATGTAAAGCAACTTTTGTCACGGTATTTTTCTTGACAATGGCTCTGTTTTGTTGTATTATATAGTGGTGAAACGGAGGATTTTGCCATGTATGACAGAACAGAATATATAAGACCTTTCAGAAAGGGAAATACGGTTCTCAATGAGACCGCTCTTGTAGTCGAATATCCCGGGATTACGGATTCCGACGGAAATATAACGATAACGCTTTTGTATGACATCGAAAAGGTTATCACGGTGACTGATTTCGGCGGTAAGAAAATATATGAAGAGGGAACGGATTGGTTTGTCCTCGACGGAAAACTGATAATCCCGAAAAATTCTTCTATGCCGCATGTTCCGTGGTCTGTATACAACCCTCAGGAAGCGCCGAACGACGGTCTTAATGCGCATTTTTCCGAGGGCGGTTATATTCTTTATACAGAGGGAACTCTTCTTGTTGACCGACAGATAGCCGTTACATACGAGCACGCCGTAAACGAAAACGTGTACAAACCCGTCATTCTCCCTCATAAATTACCGCGTCTTGCACAGAATCTGAAAGAGCAAAAACCTCTTACAGTCGCTTTTTGGGGAGACAGCATAACCGTTGGATGCAACTGCTCAAAAATGCTTGAAATCGAGCCTTTTATGCCGTCGTGGGCTGAAATGGTCTGCGATACTCTTCGCGAAGACTACGGTTGCGACGTAACTTCCGTGAATAAGGCAGTCGGCGGAACCCGTGTCGAATGGGGGCTTTCGGAGTTTGACAACGCATGGAAAGATGTGGCAAATGTTGATCTTTTCGTTATAGCTTTCGGCGGAAACAACGGTCCTGAAACCACTCCCGAAGAGTTTGAAAACATAGTTGAAGAGATAAGCAAAAAGGTTTGGGCAAAATACCCCGAATGTGAAATCGTGACCGTTTCCGTTTGTCAGGGCAACCATTATGCGCAGGATGTGAAATGCCACCACGAACGTCTCAAAAAACTTTATGAACTTGCCGACAGATACGGTTCAAAATTGACCGTTGTTCCGATGACCGCACTTCATGCCGAAACGCTTGAACGCAAAAAGTATTGGGATATGACGGCAAATAACATAAATCACCCGAACGATATGCTTATCCGTATGTACGCACAGACTTTTTCGGAAGTATTTGCCTCAGCGGAATAAAAAACGTTTATCACGGATATACTGTTCTCATAAAACTTTCGGGAGAACGGCAACGATGATAAAAGGCAGAAAAAAGAGCGTTTACATTATTAAAAATACAGGCAGCAGACTTTTTGAAGAGGCGATATTCATTGTCAAAAAAGACGCTCCGCACGTTTCGGATTATACGCTGAAACAGGAAGCCGAAAAAGTTATAGTTGAAAAAACATCGTATTATATTAAAAAAGCGCTTCGTAAAAAATGATTTTAGGGGAGTTTCAAAATGATAAAGCACGTTGTTATGTGGAAGTTCAAGCCGGGAAAAGAAGTTGAAATGAAACGTTTTCTCGATGCATTGGAATCATTGCGCGGACAAATTGACGTTATTCGTTCGATGGAAATAGGTGTCAATTACTACGGGAAAGATAACTGTGATGCGGTTCTGATTATGACTTTCGATTCTTTCGAAGATCTTGAAACATATAAGAATGACCCACGTCATGTTGCTGCTTCGTCTCTCTGTAAAGAAATCCGAGAAGCCCGCTATGCCGTTGATTTTGAAATATAATTTCAGATAAAAAATATCGGGAACCGCTTTTTCTGCGGTTCCCGTTGCGTTTTTTGTTTATATTTCGGCTGAATTAAACTATCTGATTATTTCCGACACGTCTTTAAGTCCGTGTTGCGTGGTTATAACTACAACTTCGTCCCCGAGTTCCATGGTATCGTTACCGTCTGGAATTATCGTTGAATTTTTTCTGATGACAGCGCCTATAAGCAGGTCTTTTTTAAGCGAAAGGTCTTTCAGCGGTTTGCCGATGAAATCGGCTGCTTTTTTGACCTTGAAAGCAATAGCTTCGACCTTTCCCTCCGCGAGTTTGTAAAGCGTTTCAACTCCGCTTCCGCGCGCGTTTTCTTTTGATCTTACAAATTGCAGTATTCTGTCCGCTGTGAGCAATTTCGGCATTATAATGCTGTCTATTCCCGAATCTTTCAGTATTCCCGAATAACTCGGCTGATCGGTCACGGCAATTATTTTGGCACAGCCGAGCGCTTTTGCGTGCATTGCCATAATAACGTTTTCTTCGTCTGTTTCTGTCAGCGATACAAACGCATCGGCGCTTCCGACATCTGCGGTTTTAAGAACTTCTTTATCCGTCGGGTCTGCATTTACGATGTTTATCTTATCGTATGCCGCACGGAGTTTTTCAACCAGACGGGGACTTTTTTCTATTACTGTTATATTGGTGTCCAGGGCTTGAAGCGACTTTATCAGATAATGCGGTATTCTGCCGCCGCCCGCTATCGTTACGGCTTTTATCGGCTTTTTCTTTGCGCTCAAAAGCCCGAAAAACGAAATTATGCTCTGTGTGTCAGCCGCAAGCGCGATTCTGTCTCCCGTCTGCAAGCAGGTCGCACCTGTGGGAATGAATACCTCGTTTTCTCTTTCAACGAAGCATATCAGAACTTTGACTTTATATTTGCCGTAAATATCGGACAGCGGAAGATCGACAAGTGAACTTTCCTGCGGAATGGTATATTCGACAAGGTTAAGAAGTCCGTTTGAGAAACTTTCTATTTTTGCGGCAGAGGGAAATCTGACAATTCCCGATATCTCTTCCGCCGCGGAATTGTCGGGGTTGATCGAAAATGTAAGCCCGAATTCGTTGTGCATAAATACAATCTGCGAAGAATATTCGGGGTTGCGCAGGCGTGCTACGGTATATTTTGCACCGAGTTTTTTGCCTATAACACAGGCAATCACATTGAGCTCGTCATGCGGGGAAGCCGCAATGAGCACATCTGCATTTTCTATGCCGGCTTCACGCAGTATTTCAATGCAGGCGCCGTTGCCTTTTATGACCCTGTACGGCAGGTCTTGCGGCAGAGAAGCCATAACTTCGCTTCTGTTTTCTATTACCGTTACGTCATTGTTGTCCTGCGCAAGGTTTTCCGCAATGGCGGAGCCTACTTTGCCGTGACCTATGATAAGAACTTTCATTTCTTGTTTTTCTCCTGTGAGAATTGCCCACGTTGTATATGCTTGTATATGCTGTGTTTGCGGGCAGATTTTTTTTCGATGTCGTCATTATATCACTTTTTATGCCGAATGTCAAACAAGACGGCGATATTTCGGAATGTCTTCCGCTTTTTTCCTGAAAGAAAATAAATATCCACCCGCATAGCGGGTGGTTTTTCCTTTTCGGGCAAAGCCCTA
>URFZ01000019.1 GCA_900547165.1 uncultured Eubacteriales bacterium | reverse complement strand
CCCGCTCTGATGGCAGATGGCGCTCCTTGATGAGCGGCAGGCGTTTCTGGCTCAACTGGACAGGGGCAGGCTGGGGCAGGTCAAAATCCTGCTGCCCGGTCACACGGTCCACCGCCTGGTAATCTCGCACTGGGGAACGATGGAATTTTTCCATAACGGGACCGCCGACGCAACTGCCTACGCACGCAGACATTTCTATGAAACAGTTATGTATGTTTCCTCGCTCAATGTCTTTGAGCGCTGCTATGCAGTTTTCAACGCCGTCTATTGCCATATACGAATATCCCGGCTCGTCCTGCGCCATTGTTTTGAGTATTCCGCCCGTTGTCGGGAAAAATCTTGCACGGCTTTTTTCGTTACTGTCCATTTCGTTTTTCAACTCGATGCCCTCGGCGGCAAACCAATTCGTCAGTTCTTCAAACGTCAGAACAGCATCCACGATACCCTCGTAATATGCCGCTTCGTCCTTTTTTGCAACGCATGGACCGATAAAAACGGTCTTTGCGTTGGGATAGCGTTTCTTAATATCCTTGCAGTGTGCTTGCATAGGGGAGACAACGTCCGCAAGATATTCGAGTTCGCGCGGAAAATATTTTTGTATAAGAAGATTTATAGAATGGCAGCACGAAGAGATGATAACGTCACGTTTGTCTTCATGCAGCATTCTTTCATACTCGCTTTTGACAATGGAAGCGCCGAAAGCGGTCTCTTCAACATCGTAAAAGCCGAGTTTTTTTATTGCTTCGCGCATCGCTTCGATGCCCACGCCGTCATAATTCGCAACAAAGGACGGAGCAAGACTTACAATAACGGGTTCTTTGCCCTGCAAAATAACTTTGACTATCTCTGTCTCATCCACTATCTGCTTTGCATTCTGGGGACAGACTACGAAGCATTGACCGCAGAGAATACATTCATTGCCGATTATGTGCGCCTGATTTCCCGAAAATCTGATGGATTTGACGGGACAGTGACGGATACATTTGTAGCAGTTTTTGCAGTTTGACTTTTTGAGTGTCAGACAATTTGCCACGTTATACGCCTCCTTTTATTTTGCCGAGAATCTTATCGTTGAAGAAGTCTTTGAAACTTTCTTTTGTTATTCCCGGAAACACTTCGTCATCGACGGTAACGGTGACGCCAACGCGATTGCATTGTCCCGTGCAGAAACTTCCTGAAAGAGTAACAAGACTTTCCAAATGATTTTCCTCAATGGCTTTTTGAAAAAGTTCAACGAGTTCGGGCGCTCCTTTCAGATGGCACGAACTTCCGACGCAAATAAGTACATTCATATTGCGGCTCACGCTTTCGCTTTGATTTCTTTTTCAAAGAACTCTTCGGTCGTTTCGGGAGTTACGGAAAAGAGGTTTCCGTCAACCGTGACGCAAACGCCTTCTTTGCAGTTGCCCATGCAAAACGTTCCGCCGAGCTCGACTTTGTTTCCGAGATTGTTGTCCGAAATAAGCTGTTGCAGCTGTTCAAGCACCTGTTTTGAACCTTTCAGGTGACATGAACTTCCGATACATAACGTTACTTTCATCTTTGATATCCTCCGTTTTTTATTCGTAATCAACGACGTTTGACCAAGAAAGAAGACGTTCTCTGTCATGTTCGTTGCATTTTACAGATTGAGAAGCCGCGATTATCGGGATCCATTTTTGAACATATTTTCGCGGTCTGTCGCATTTTTCGCAGAATTTTTCGATGTATTTTTTTGCTGTTTCCGTGTCGCCGTTTAATTTGAGCGCCAGATACGTTATTGCGGCGTCAGCCGTTGCATTGCCTTGTGAAGCGTGCGCCCAGTCGGTTATAAACGGCGTGCCTTCGGGGGTGATTATTATGTTGGACGGAACAAAGTCTCCGTGGCAAAGTCTTGTGTGCTTCGGCATACTTTCAAGCCTTGTGTGCAGATCGTAACGTGTTGTCGCGTCAAGCTGCACGCGACCGATGTTCCTGTTTATTTTGTCTTTCAGTTTTATCAGGTCGGGGGCGGATTTGGAGAGCACTTCTAATTGGAGCGATACAAACCAATCCAAATATTCATCATTTTTGTCGGGGTTCTCTTTCATCAGCGCGGAAAGGGTTTTTCCCTCGATAAATTCCGACGCAATCGCCCATTTGCCGTTAATTGTGGTGACTTCTTTTATTTTCGGAACGTTCAGTCCCGTTCCCTCGACAATTGCCTGATTCAAAGCCTCGTTCAGCACGTCGGCTTTCGTAAACTCTTTGTTAAAGACCTTTATGCAAAGGTCTCCGTCGCGGTAAACGGTTTTTGTCGTTCTGACCGCGATTACTCTGTCCAAATTCATATATACTCCTAATGCCTTTATGTTTCTGCGGGATAAAACCGCTGATTTTTCAGAATTGTTTGTCGAGGTGCGCCAGTGAAAGCGCAAGGTTTTCGTGCTCGACAAGAACATTGTCGGGAACTTTTATCGCCGTCGGCGCAAAACTCCAAATTGCTCCGATATTGCTCTCAACCATAATATCCGCAACTTCCTGTGCCGCAGTTTTCGGAACGGTTATAACGCCTATTCTTATATCGTTTTCAAGACAGAAGCGTTCAAATTCGCACATGGGGTAGATAGGCTTGCCCGCATCGGAG
The DNA here is from genome assembly GCA_900547165.1 of uncultured Eubacteriales bacterium. Taxonomy (GTDB): domain Bacteria; phylum Bacillota; class Clostridia; order Oscillospirales; family UBA644; genus UBA644. The sequence goes on along the minus strand of URFZ01000019.1, from coordinate 28,562 downwards.
GCTTCTTCCTTTTTTGTTTTGGCGTCAAATGCGGCGGCAATCTCGAGTCCGTAATCGGCAAATCCCTCATAGTCAAGCAATGCCCGACCGAGTTTACCCGCGCCCACTATCACCGCTTTGTGTTTTTCTTTTTGACCGAGACACTCTTCGAGTTTTGCTATCAACTCTTCCGTTACATATCCGATTTTCGGTTTTCCCTCGCCGCTGACGGTTCCGAGGTCTTTTCGAACCTGAACTTCCCCGAGACCGAGCGCTTTGGAAATCGTTGTCGCGGATACGGTCTTGCATTCATCTTTTATTTCATTCAGATATTTTAAGTAGCCGGGAAGTCTTCCCAATGTTGCCTTTGGCACGTTTCGGGTCTGCATAAACACACCGCCTTTCATCAGTCTACATCATAACATACTCGATGTAAATTGTAAATAGCGTGTTTAATATATCGGTATTGTGTATATCGATATATCCGTGTCGAATATTCAAACTTCGAAAACGCAAGTGTTTTTGCGTTACATATACTTTCTTTTTGCCGTGCAGAGTTCGGTTATAAAAAGTTTGTCAAGGTCTGTCAGGTGATAATCCTTATGGTATATCAAAACGTCTTTGTATTTTCTGACGTTGTCGCGGCACGGCTTTTGAATAAGTCCGTAAAGGTCGAGCAATTTGCCCGGGACAGGGGAAACCCACATGAATGTATTCGGGTTATCCGAAAGCAGAGAAAATTGGCTCGCTCTCTCAAATACGAATATACGCTTGTCTATGTCGTTCGGAAGTTCTTCTTTTCTGACAGCGGAAAGCGGCAGTGAAGGCACGAACGGGTCGGCGTGCGCGATTTCAAAATACGGTTTTAAGTCGGGGTACCTGATGTCATCTATTTTTGTGAGCGGGCTGTTTTTGCTCATAAGAAGAACGTATGAAAACTCCGTTATTACTTCTCCGACAAGTCCCTTTTCTTCAATCATGTCTTTGAAATACTTGTCATAGGATTCCGCATAGCGGATTATACCGAGCTTATAGTCTGCTTCGAGAATATTCTTTATTGCTCGGGAAGAGTTAGTTTCTTTGTAGAAGAGTTCAGCAGAGCCGTCGCCGTCAACCTGTTTGGAAAATTGCGTGAATGCCTCCGCTATATAACTTGCTCTCGGCACGGAGATGGAAAACTTGCGTTTTACGGGAACGCCCGTTTTATAAATTGCCTCGACGGCATCTATCTGTGCAAGGATCTTGCGGGCATATTGCAAAAATTCTTCGCCCTCGGCGGTTGCCACCATGCCTTTTGCGGAACGGTCGAATATCGTTATACCGAGAGAGGATTCGAGTTCCTTTATCGCACGGCTCAGATTGGGTTGTCCCATATAAAGATTTTCCGCCGCCTTGTTCAGAGAGCCTGTTTTTGCTATCTCAACCGCATATTTCAAATGTAAAATATTCATTCGTCAATCCTCCCGCAAATCGTGAGTCATATATGTTTTTCCCTCAAGCGTTTTCCATTCGAACAACCCGTCCGTAAGCGTCATATATCCGTGTTCGGAGTTTTCTTTCGGAATGGAAACGGAACCTGGATTGCAATAAAGATAAGTTTCGTGTTGAACGCATTTGGGAACGTGCGTATGCCCGAGAAGAAGAACGTCGCCTTTTCCGAGAGGGGGAAGTTTTTCTTCGTTGAAGTTGTGCCCGTGGGTTGCGAATATCATGCGGTCTGCGGAATAAATTATGCAGTAATCAGCAAGTATCGGAAATTTGAGAACCATTTGATCTACTTCCGTATCGCAGTTGCCGCGAACGCAAAGGATATCGTCCTTGATTGCGTTGAGTCTTTCAATGACTTTTTTCGGAGCGTAGTCTTTCGGCAGGTCGTTTCTCGGCCCGTGATACAGTATGTCTCCGAGCAGAAGCAGTTTGTCGGCTTTTTCTTCCGAAAAGGCTTCAAGCATTTTTTCACAGTAAAAGTCCGAACCGTGAATGTCCGATGCAATCATTATCTTCATAATACGTCTCCCGTTCGACATATATCGTTATAATAATAACATTATATCAAATATCAGATAATAAATCAATAGCAGACGAAAAAAATCAAATAAATTTTTTATATTTAATTTCCGTGTTTTGATTTTGTATTTTTTTATTCATCACGAGATATGAAATAATGAATTTTTTACGAACTTTCGAGACGGCTTCGCTGTTAGAAACGAAGCCGTCTCTTTTGAGTTATTCGGACGGATTTATTCCGTCGTTGCCGCTTTTTTCAGCAACAGCAGGGAGGAGCGGGCGGCTCACAGCAGCCGGAATTCTGGTTGCCGTTGTCAGAGCAAAGGCACCAAATCACGATAGCCGCGATGATGATAATCCACCAAAAATTGTTGTTATTGTTTCCGCATCCGTTATTGAAGAACATTTACATCACCTCATTACAGCGTATGCCTATGCCGTAAAAGTGTTACGCCGTTTTTCGATTGGTTATATCTCAATTGATATATAATAATAAAAATGATATTTTTTTAACAAGCCTTGCATTTCGCTACAAGATGTAGTATAATGTACGTGGTGAATTTTGCATATTTTGGGGTGAAACCGTTTGAAAGTGTCGTTTTATACGCTCGGCTGCAAGGTCAATCAGTACGAAACAGTTATAATGGAACAGGATTTTTCCGCCTGCGGCTATGAAGTTGTTCCTTTCGGCGAAAAAAACGATGTTTCGGTAATAAATACCTGCGCAGTGACGGAGGAAAGCGCAAGAAAATCCCGTCAGATGATGCGGCGCGCAAAGAAGATCTCTCCCGAAACTGTCACCGTTGTAGTCGGTTGTCTTGCTCAAACGGGTGACGCCGAAAAACTTGCGGAAGCGGATGTTGTCGTGGGCAGTAAGCACAAGCGTGACGTCCCGCGCTTTGTTGATGAGTTTTTGATGAACGGTAAGCGAGTTGTCGCCGTCGGAGATATGACGTTTGAATCCGATTTTGAACCTATGCGCACAGACAGGGGAGAACGTACCCGCGCTCAGATAAAGATACAGGACGGCTGCAACAACTTTTGCTCTTATTGCATAATTCCGTATGCGAGAGGCAGAATACGCTCAAAAGATATAGACGAGGCATACGAAGAGGCTGTTTCGATAGTAAAAAACGGCTATAAAGAGATAGTTCTCACAGGTATTCACCTTGACAGTTACGGCAAGGAACACGGACGGTTCGACCTTTGCGACTTGCTTGAAAGAATGGATACCATAAAAGGGCTTGAACGGGTGCGCCTCGGCTCTCTCGAACCCATATTCATCAACGATAAAAATGTTGAACGGCTGAAAAATCTTCGGACGCTCTGTCCGCATTTTCATCTTTCGCTCCAAAGCGGCTCGGACGATATTCTCCGTGCAATGAACAGGCACTATACGACCGCAGAGTTTTCGGACGCCGTTGACCGTCTGCGTGCGGCTTTTGACGTTGTTTCCGTAACAACGGATATAATTACGGGCTTCCCGACCGAAACGGAAGAAAATCATAAACAGAGCCTTGAATTTGCAAAAAAAATCGGCTTTGCGAAAATACACGTTTTTCCGTTCTCTCCGAGAAAGGGAACCCGGGCTTACGATATGAAAGAACAGGTTCCGCCCGACATCAAAAAACGCAGAACTGCTGAAATGCTTGAAGTAGCAAAAGAAAGCGCCGACGCTTTTTATTCCGCAAAAGTCGGAAAAGTTGTTTCTGTGCTCTTCGAACACCGCAAAGGCGATCTGTTTACGGGTCTGACCCCCGATTATGCGGAAGTCGGAGTTAAAACCGATTGCGATCTGACAAACAAGATACTTACGGCAAAGATTATATCTTCCCGCGGCGAAAGTTGTCTGGGAGAACTTCTTGAAAACGGAGGTAAAGATTTTGGCGAAGAAAAAGGAATATAACGACGAAAGTATATCCTCGCTCAAAGGCGCAGACAGAGTTCGCACCCGTCCCGGAGTTATTTTCGGCTCGGACGGTATCGAAGGGTGCTGCCATGCGCTTTTTGAGATAGTTGCGAATGCCATCGACGAGTTCAAAGGCGGTTACGGAGATAAGATAATTGTCACTTCTTACGCGGATCTTTCGCTTGAAGTTACCGACTTCGGACGTGGCATTCCCGTTGAGTTCAACGAAAAAGAGGGCAGATACAACTGGGATCTGCTGTTCAACGAAATGTATGCGGGCGGCAAATATGACAAAGAAAACTCCGATTACGCATATTCTTTGGGACTGAACGGTCTCGGTCTTTGCGCAACGCAATACGCTTCCGAATATATGGAAGTTGAAATATATAACGGCAAATACAGATACGAACTTGATTTCAAACACGGCAAACCTGTCCGTCCTTATGATGAAGAACTTATAAAGGAAGAAATGAAACATAAGAGCGGTACGCGCATAAAGTGGCGTCCTGACCTTAAAGTTTTCAAGGACATCGCCATACCGAAAATATTTTTTGAAGAAACGCTCCGCAAACAGGCAATATGCAACTCCGGGCTTACAATAGTTTTCAGATGGCAGGACAGAGAAAACGGCAGAACATTTGAAACGCAGACATATTATTACGAAAACGGCATTGTGGATTATGTCAAAGAGGTTGTCGGTAACAAGCCGACTATCTGTGATGTGCAATTCTGGTCGGGCGAAAGACGCGGACGTGACCGTGACGACCTGCCCGAATACAATGTCAAACTAAATGTTGCGTGCTGTTTCAGCAATCAGGTGCAGTTACTTGAATATTATCACAATTCAAGTTATCTCGAACACGGCGGTTCGCCCGACAAGGCGGTAAGAAACGCATTTGTGTTCGGTATTGATGCGTATATTAAGCAGAATAACAAGTACAATAAAAACGAGACTCGCATAACGTTTCAGGACGTGGCGGACTGTCTTGTTCTTGTATCGAACTCCTATTCGACAGAGACTTCGTATGAAAACCAAACGAAAAAGTCGATAACGAACAAGTTTATTCAGGACGCTATGACCGAATTTTTGCGTCATCAACTTGAAGTTTTCTTTATTGAAAACAAACCCGAGGCGGATAAAATAGTTGAACAGGTCCTCATAAACAAGCGTTCCCGTGAAGATGCGGAAAAAAGCCGCGTCAAACTCAAAAAGAAGTTGACGGGCGAAATAAACATGAGCAACCGTGTTGAAAAGTTCGTCGATTGCAGAAGCCGCGATACTGAAAAACGCGAACTGTATATCGTGGAGGGCGACTCGGCTCTCGGTTCGTGCAAACAGGCGAGACAAGCGGATTTTCAGGCTATTATGCCTATACGAGGAAAGATTCTCAACTGTCTGAAAGCGGACAACAACCAAATTGCAAAGAGCGATATAATCCTTGATCTTGTCAAGGTCATGGGCTGCGGAATGGACTTAAAAACAAAGGGCAAGGCGATCTCCGAGTTTGATATAAACAATCTGCGTTTCGGCAAGGTCATAATCTGCACCGATGCCGATGTGGATGGGTATCAGATAAGAACTCTTGTGCTTGCGATGATATACCGCCTTATGCCCGAACTCATCGAAGCGGGCAAAGTTTATATCGCGGTTTCGCCTCTTTACGAAATAATCGTCGGCGGAAAATCCTATTTTGCGTACAACGAAAAAGAGAAAGCGGATATACTTAAAAAATTTGAGGGCAAAAAAGTATCGGTTCAGCGTTCGAAAGGTCTCGGCGAAAACGAACCCGAGATGATGTCACTTACTACCATGCACCCCGATACGCGGCGTCTTCAAAAAATCATGCCGTCCGATGTCAAGGAGACCGCGGAAGTATTTGACGTATTGCTCGGCAACGATTTGCAGGGCAGAAAAGAGATAATCGCAAATTGCGGCAGGGAATACATTGACCTTGCCGATATATCGTAAGGGGGTGTTTTTCGAATGTCTGAACGTTATGAAGAAAAACAGGTCGTAGATACGCTGAAAGAAAACTATCTTCCTTATGCGATAAGCGTTATCGTCAGCCGCGCCATTCCCGAAATTGACGGATTCAAGCCCTCGCACAGAAAACTTCTTTATACCATGTATAAAAAAGGTCTGCTCGGCGGCAAGACCACGAAGTCCGCAAACATCGTCGGCGAAACGATGAAACTGAACCCTCACGGAGATTCCGCCATATATGATACGATGGTTCGTCTGACACGGGGACATGCTGCATTGCTTCATCCGCTTGTTGAATCAAAAGGCAACTTCGGCAATCACTATTCCCGCGATACCGCTTATGCGGCCTCGCGTTATACGGAAGCAAAACTTGACGATATATGCAAATATATATTTACCGATATAGAAAAAGACGTTGTTGATTTCGTCCCGAATTATGACGGAGAACTTACTGAACCCGTACTGCTTCCGACAGCGTTCCCGAATGTTCTTGTAAACCCCAATCAGGGTATAGCCGTCGGTATGGCAAGTTCAATTTGTTCGTTTAATCTTAAAGAGATATGCGATACCACAATAGCGTTGATCAAAGACACCGACGCAGATTTGATGACGACCCTTGTCGCGCCCGATTTCCCGACCGGCGGTGACCTTGTTTATGATGCGGAACAACTGCGCCGTATCTATGATACGGGTCTCGGTTCGTTCAAGGTCAGGGCAAAGTACAATTACGAGAAAAAAGGTAACACGATAGAAGTTTACGAGATACCGTATTCCACAACAATAGAAGCGATAATCGACAAAGTTGTGGACCTTGTGGATTCCTCAAAACTCCGTGAGATAAACAATATCCGCGACCTTTCGGATATGAGCGGTCTGCGGATTTCCATTGAACTCAAAAAAGGTGTCGATCCCGATAAACTCATGCAAAAACTCTTCAAGATGACGCCGCTTGAAGATTCAACATCATGTAACTTCAATATTCTCATAGCGGGTTCTCCCCGTGTTATGGGTATTCGCGAAATACTGACCGAATGGATAGCGTTCAGAACGGAATGTATAAAACGCGGACTGTTTTTTGACCTGACAAAGAAGAAAGACAGATACCATTTGCTTTCGGGACTTCAAAAGATACTTCTCGACATAGATAAGGCGATAAAGATAGTTCGTGAGACCGAAGACGACGATGAAGTAGTGCCGAATCTTATGATAGGATTCGGTATAGATAAACCGCAGGCGGAATTTGTTGCGGATATAAAACTGCGTAATCTTAATAAGGAATACATTCTGAATAAGACTGCCGAACTTGAAAAACTTGCGGCTGACATAGCGGATATCGAAGATATTCTCGCAAAACCCGCAAGAGTGAAAAAGATAATCGTTCAGCAGTTGACGGAGATAGCGAAAAAAGAGGGTAAACCGAGAAAAACGAAATTGCTTTATCCCGACGAGATCTCCGACGAAGCGGTGGTTGAAGAAATTCCCGATTATCCCGTCACCGCATTTGTGACAAGAGAGGGGTATTTCAAGAAAGTTACAGCTTTGTCGCTTCGAATGAGCGGGGAACATAAGTTCAAAGAGGGTGACGGACTTGCACAGACCGTTGAGACGACAAACGCATCTGAAATGCTTGTGTTTACGGATAAATTCCAATGCTATAAGGCGCGTGTCGGTGATTTTGCGGACACAAAAATAAGTGTTCTCGGCGACTATCTGCCGCAGGCTCTGAAAATGCAGGACGGCGAAAAAGTCGTTTATGTGGCGTTCACTTCCGATTATAAAGGAAATATTCTGTCGTTCTACAAAAACGGCAAGTGCGCGAATGTCGATTTGGCTTCTTTTGCAACAAAACTGAACAGAAAGAAGCTTGTGAACGCATATTCGGACGCTTCCGAACTTGTGGCGATGTTCTGCGTGACCGAAAACACGGATTTCGTACTTACGGCGTCCAATTCGAGAACTCTGATAGTCAACAGCGGAATGATTTCCGTCAAGACAACAAAGAATACGGCGGGTATTCACACGATAACATTGAAATCGAAAACGTTCCTCGAATCGGTAAAACCGCTTTGCGAGGGAATGTTCACCGACCCCGATCATTACAGATCAAAGAACATACCGTCTGCGGGGGCGTTTCTGCGCGATGCGGATAACAAAGAGCAAACAACATTGATCTGAGGCGTTTGAATTGAAATATATAACAAAAGACAAGGACTTTTACAAGACCTTTGCGCGGCTGACTTCCGTTATCGCGCTTCAAAACATTATCGTATATGCCGTAAACCTTGCCGACAATATCATGCTCGGCAGTTACGCCGAATCTGCGATGAGCGGAGTTGCGCTTGTCAATCAGATCCAGTTTCTGTTGCAGATGGTCATTGTGGGCGTCGGCGAGGGCGTTGTAATTCTCGGTTCCCGTTTCTGGGGCAGAAAAACGCTTGAACCCATAAAAGACGTTGTTTCGATAGGTTTGAAATGCGGTTTCCTGATCGCGGCTGTGACATGGGCTGTCGTATTTTTCTTCCCCGAACAGGTCTTTTCTCTTTTGAGCAAAGACCCTGCTGAAGTGGCTGCCGCGTGCTCGTATGCAAAGATAGTATGTTTCACTTACTTTTTCTTTGCCGTTACCACGGTGCTGCTTGCAAGTCTGCGAAGCGTTGAAACCGTTGCGATAGGTTTTGTGGACTCCTGCATTGCGCTTGTTGTGAATGTCGGACTGAACTATGTGCTGATATTCGGCAAATTCGGCGCTCCGAGGCTTGGTGAAGTAGGCGCCGCATGGGCAACGTTTACCGCAAGAGCCGTTGAACTTCTGGTCGTTATCGTTTATTTGATATTCTTCGATAAAAAGATTCGGATAACGTTGAAGTCGCTGATTTCATTTAAGACCGATTTATTCAAGACATATATAAAGACATCTATACCCATGGTCGGTTCGGGGTTCTTCTGGGGCGCGGCAATGTTTATTCAAGCCGCGATTCTCGGACATCTGCAAACCGCGGCGGACGGCGTTTCGGTCATTGCCGCAAACTCCGTTGCGACCACGGTATTCAGTATAGTCAGTGTGTTCTCCTACGGTGCGGCGAATGCAACAAGCGTTCTTATAGGAAAAACGATAGGCGAGGGAAAGAAGCACAAACTGAAAGAATATGCCGTCACGCTGCAACTGTTGTTTTTGCTGATAGGCATAGTCGCGGGGGCAGTGCTGTTTTTCAGTCGATACGCCATACTGTCCATTTACGATATAACGGAAAAGACGCGTGAACTTGCAGATGCGCTGATATGCGTGCTGTCCGTTACCATTGTCGGAACAAGTTATCAGGTTGCCTGTCTGACAGGTATCGTCAGGGGAGCGGGAGATACAAAGTTCGTTCTCGTCAACGACCTTATATTCATGTGGCTGCTCGTTCTCCCTGTTTCGTTTGCGGCGGCGTTTTGGCTTAATCTTTCGCCGGTTGTGGTCTTTATCTGTCTGAAAAGCGATCAGATACTGAAATGTATCGTCGCAGCGGTAAAAGTTAATCGCTTCCGCTGGATAGACAACGTTGATAAATATGTAAAACTCGAAGCCGCGGAAGCCGCTGAAACAGAATAAAAATCAAATCAAAATAAGATATATCGATAAATACAATACCGATATATGAAACTTTGTCTTGCGTTCTCTGTCGAATTATGTTATAATAAATCGAATAATGGGGACATTTGGATATATTTAAAAAATAATTTAGTTACATAATATACAGGAAGGTGCATTTATGAACAAAATTTCCATCATCGGTACGGGCAGCGTCGGTTCGACTATTGCCTATACTCTCACCGTAATGGGCATTGCGTCCGAGATAGTTATGATTGACATCAATAACGAAAAAGCACTCGGAGAAGCTCTCGACATCAGACAGGGAACACCGTTTTGTCCGTCCTGCTCGATCTATGCGGGCAGTTACAGGGATGCGGAAGGCTCCGACATTGTTATTTTGACATCGGGTATCGCAAGAAGACCCGGACAATCCCGTCTTGAACTTGCTCAAACCAATGTTAACATCACAAAGTCCATTATTCCCGAAATCACAAAACACGCTCCGAACGCCATTTACATAATTGTCAGCAATCCCGTTGATGTTCTGACGTACACATTCTTCAAAAAATCGGGGCTTCCCGAAAACCATATCATAGGTTCGGGTACAATTCTTGACACGGCGCGTCTTCGTTCCAGACTTTCCGAGTATTACAACATCAATCAGGGCAATGTTCACGCCTATGTTTTCGGCGAACACGGAGACTCTTCGTTTATTCCTTGGTCTGTTGCGAACATTTCCAATATTCCCATATCCGAGTGTCAGAATCTTATCACGATGCCCGGAATTGCCAACCCGCCGCTTGACTACGATGATGTCGAGCAGTATGTAAGAAAATCGGGCGCTCGTGTTATCGCGCGCAAGGGTGCGACTTTCTATGCCGTTTCCGTTTCCGTATGTCATATCTGTAAATGCATTTTGACCGGTATTGACACCACGATGACCGTTTCGACTATGCTTCACGGCGAATACGGCATTGACGATGTGTGTCTGAGCACGCTTAACATCGTAGGCAAAGACGGAACACGCGGCAAAGTAAACATTCCTCTTACCGATGAAGAAATTGCAAAACTTCATTTCAGCGCAGACACCTTGAAAGGCGTTATCAACAGCCTTGATATATAAAACGGGAGAAGAAATTATGGATTATCGTATCGAACACGATTCGATGGGCGAAGTCAAAGTTCCCGCAGACAGACTTTGGGCGGCACAGACCCAGAGAAGCCACGAGAATTTTAAGATTGGCGTTGACATCGAAACCATGCCGAGAGAAATAACACACGCTTTCGGTATTTTGAAAAAAGCCGCCGCTCTTGCGAACGCGGAACTTAAACCCGAAAAAATGACTTCCGAAAAACTTGCCGCAATCAGCGCGGCTTGCGATGAGGTCATCTCGGGAAAACTCAATGATCATTTCCCGCTTGTTGTTTGGCAGACCGGTTCGGGCACGCAGTCCAACATGAACGCGAACGAAGTTATCGCAAATCGCGCAAATCAGATTGCGGGACAGAAACTCTGCCACCCGAACGACGATATAAACATGAGCCAGTCTTCAAACGACACCTTCCCGACGGCTATGCACATTTCCGCCGTTATCGCGATGGAAGACAAACTTGTTCCCGCGGTTGAAACGCTTATAGCGACATTCAAACGCCTTGAAGAAGAAAACGAGGGCATTGTAAAATCGGGACGTACTCACTTGCAGGACGCAACTCCGATAAAGTTCAGCCAAGAGATTTCAGGTTGGCGTTCAAGCCTTGAAAGAGATGTGGAACTTCTGAAACTTGCCGTTAAACCTCTTTACGGGCTTGCGCTCGGCGGAACTGCGGTAGGAACGGGACTTAACGCTCCGAAAGGTTTTGACGAACTTGTTGCAAAGAAAGTTGCGGAACTTACGGGCAAACCGTTCATAACCGCAGAAAATAAGTTCCATGCGCTTACATCGAAAGACGAACTTGTATTTGCACACGGCGCAATAAAAGCGACCGCCTGCGATATGATGAAGATAGCAAACGACGTCCGCTGGCTGGCTTCCGGTCCGCGTGACGGTCTCGGAGAAATACATATTCCCGAAAACGAACCCGGTTCGTCCATTATGCCGGGCAAGGTAAATCCCACTCAATGCGAGGCGGTTACCATGGTTGCCGTTCAGGTCATGGGCAACGATGTCGCTGTCGGTGTTGCCGCATCTCAGGGCAACTTTGAACTCAACGTGTTCATGCCCGTTACCATGTATAATTTCTTGCAGTCCGCGCGTCTGCTTGCCGAAGCGATTGTTTCGTTTAATGTCAACTGCGCCGTAGGCATAACCGCGAACAAGGACAAGATGTATCACTATCTTCATAACTCTCTTATGCTTGTTACCGCGCTCAATCCTTATATCGGATATGAAAACGCGGCAAAAACGGCTAAGAAAGCGTTCAAAGATAACATTTCGCTGAAAGAAGCCTGTGTGGAACTCGGCTTCCTGACTGCGGAAAAATTCGACGAAGTATTCCATCCCGAACAGATGGTCTGATACCGAAATATTTGGAGGCAAACGATGAAAGTAAGTTATTTTCCCGGTTGTACTCTCCGAACCAAAGCGAAAAAACTCGACCTTTACGCCCGCAGATGCGCCGAAAAACTCGGTGTTGAACTCTGCGAGATAAAGGACTGGCAATGCTGCGGCGGCGTTTTCGTCTCCGCAAAAGACGAGATAGCGTCGAAACTTCCTTCCGTTCGCGCGCTTGTCGCCGCCAGAGATGCGGGTCAGCCTTTGGTCACGGTATGTTCAGCCTGTCACAATGTTATAAAGCAAACCAATAACGCCGTTAAAACGGATGCGGATTTCACCGCAAAGGTGAATACATATATGGCTCAGGACAAAGAGCCGCCCGCTCCGTATGAGGGAGATACGCAGGTTCTTCATTATCTTGAACTTCTCCGCGATGTTGTCGGCTTTGACAAAATCAAAGAAGCGGTTGTCAATCCTCTTACGGGCAGAAAAATAGGCGCCTATTACGGTTGTCTGCTTCTCCGTCCCGGAAAGGTTATGGCGTTTGACGATCCCGAGAATCCGAAGATAATCGAAGATTTCATTCGCGCTCTCGGTGCGGAACCCGTGGTATATCCGATGAGAAACGAGTGCTGCGGCGGTTATGTCGCTCTTGAAGATGCCGCATCCGCAAAGAAAAAGAGCAATGCGGTCTGTCAGAGCGCCGAAAATCATGGCGCGGACACTCTTGTGACCGCTTGTCCGCTTTGTATGTACAACCTTGTAAAGAACGGCAGCCCCGTTCCCGTTGTATATTTCACCGAACTGCTTGCGGAAGCGCTCGGAGTAAAGGAGGAAAACGATGCAGAATAAAAACGAACGTATGAAAGAACAGATTCTTCGTATGAGCGGCGTCAATCCTCTTAAATGTATGCGCTGCGGAAAATGTTCCGCGACCTGCCCGTCTTATGATGAGATGGAATATCATCCGCACCAGTTTGTATATATGGTGGAAACGGGAGAACTCGAACCTCTTTTGAAATCGAGCTCCGTATATAAATGTCTTTCGTGTTTTGCGTGTGTAGACCGCTGTCCGAGAGGCGTTGAACCCGCAAAACTTGTTGAGGCGCTTCGTCTTTGCGTTATCCGCGAAAAGGGCGCAAATCATCTCAAACCAGACGATATACCAGCTTTGCTTGACGACGATATGCCGCAGCAGGCGATAATGAGCGCTCTGCGCAAGTATTCCAAATAGAAAGGAGAAACGAACCATGCAGAGAATCGGAGTTTTCGTTTGCCATTGCGGCACGAATATAGCCGGGACGGTTGACGTTAAAGCCGTTGCGTCGGCGTTGGAACACGAACCGGGTGTCGTTTTCTCCACCGACTATCAGTACATGTGTTCCCAAGCGGGACAAAACATGATAAAGGAAGCGGTAGCCGAGCATAAACTGACGGGTATCGTCGTTTGCTCCTGCTCGCCGCGTATGCACGAGGCGACGTTCAGAAAAACCGCCGCCGCGGCAGGTCTTAACCCGTACATGGTTGAGATAGCCAATATCCGCGAACAGTGTTCGTGGGTACATAAAGAGATGCCGATAGGCACGGAAAAAGCCATTATTCTTGCGAAAGCCGCAGTAGCGAAAGTAAATCTCAACGCACCGCTTACGCCCGGTGAAAGCCCCGTTACAAAACGTGCGCTTGTTATCGGCGGCGGTATTGCGGGAATCCAGACCGCTCTTGATATTGCGGATGCTGGTTTCCCTGTTGATATAGTTGAGAAAAAGCCGACAATCGGCGGAAAAATGGCTCAGCTTGACAAAACTTTCCCGACACTTGACTGTGCGGCTTGTATTCTGACACCGAAAATGGTTGATGTCGCACAAAATGAGAAAATCAGAATTTTCTCCTATTCGGAAGTGACCGACGTCAGCGGATTTGTCGGCAATTTCGACGTCAAGATAAAGAAAAAGGCAAGATATGTCAAAGAAGATGTATGTACCGGTTGCAGTGCGTGCACCGAAAAATGTCCGCAGAAAAAAGTGCCCAACGAGTTTAACCTCGGTATGGATAACCGCCGTGCTATCTATATTCCTTTCGCACAGGCTGTTCCCAAGGTTGCGACCATTGACCCCAACTATTGCACGATGCTTAAAACAGGCAAGTGCGGAGTATGTTCAAAGGTCTGCACGGCAGGCGCGATAGATTACAAGGCACAGGACGAAATAATAGAAGAAAAATACGGCGCAATCGTTGTTGCGACAGGCTTCAATCCCATTTCGATGGATAAGTTTGATGAGTTTGCGTATTCGCAGTCAAAAGACGTTATCACGTCGCTTGAACTCGAAAGACTTATGAATGCCGCAGGTCCGACAGGCGGAACACTTCTCCGTCCGTCTGACGGCGAACATCCGCACACGATAGTATTTGTTCAGTGTGTCGGCTCACGCTGCGAGGCGTGCGCGCAAAAGGGCAAAGAGTATTGCTCCAAGATCTGCTGTATGTATACCGCAAAACACGCAATGCTTATCCGTGACAAATATCCGGATACCGATGTATACGTTTTCTATATCGACGTGCGTACCCCCGGTAAGAACTTTGATGAGTTCTATCGCCGCGCTGTCGAGGAATACGGCGTTCATTATATCAAGGGTATGGTCGGCAAGGTATCGCCCGACGGCAAAAAACTTAAAGTTCAGGCGTCCGACCTTATTGATAACAGACAACTTCATATAGACGCAGACCTTGTTGTTCTTGCCGCGGCTATCGAACCCGACAAATCGGCTCGTCCGCTTGCGACGATGTTGACGGCAAGCATGGATACGAACGACTTCTTCACGGAAGCGCACCCGAAACTGCGTCCCGTGGAAAGCCCGACCGCCGGTGTGTTCCTTTCGGGAACCTGCCAAGGACCGAAAGACATCCCCGAAACCGTTTCTCAGGCGGGTGCGGCGGCGTCGAAAGTTATCGGACTTCTCTGCAAGGATAAACTGACTGGCAACCCGTGTATCGCACATTCGGACGAAATGATGTGCAACGGCTGTTCTACTTGCGAAAAAGTCTGCCCGTACGGCGCAATTACTTATATTGACAAAGAATTCAGAATGCCCGACAGAACCACAAAGGTTCGCCGCGTTGCAAGCGTCAACGAAGCGGTTTGTCAAGGCTGCGGTGCCTGCACCGTTGCTTGTATGTCAGGCGCTATGGATCTTCGCGGCTTTACATCCAAGCAAATTATGGCGGAGGTGGATGCGATATGCAGATAAACGGATATAAACCTCTGATTGTGGCTTTCTGCTGCAACTGGTGTTCATACGCGGGCGCTGACCTTGCGGGAAACAACCGACTTAATTATCCCGCCGATGTTAAGATAATCCGTGTTCCGTGCTCGTGCAGAGTGAACCCGATGTTCATCCTCCGTGCGTTCCAGCGCGGTGCGGACGGCGTTATCATCTGCGGTTGCCACCCCGGAGACTGTCACTACACTTCGGGCAACTATTACACCCGTCGCCGTATGTCGCTTCTGTTCTCTATGCTCGATTATCTCGGCATTGAAAGAGAACGTACAAGAGTTGAATGGGTGAGTGCCGCCGAGGGCGCAAAATTTGCCGCAACGATGAACGATTTTGTCGAAACGGTTGCCGCGCTCGGAGAAAATAAGAGATTGGAGGATCTGAGATGCAAGAAATAAAACGCGAAGTTCTCGTGTCCAAAGCATCCGAACTGCTTGCGAACGGAACTGTTGACAGAGTTCTCGGCTGGAAAAACGGAGAATTCGATTATGACGTTACGCCCGGTATCTTCCGCTCTGCCGAAGACCTTGAAAAAGATTTCGTTTGGGGCGATTTCTGTGGCGCGAACTTCTCTAAATATCTCGTAAAAGAAACGGGAAAAGGGGACGGAAAGGTTCTTGTTTTCCTCAAACCCTGCGATACATACAGCTTTAACCAACTTCTTACAGAACATCGCTTCGACCGCGAAAAGGTCTATGCAGTCGGCGTTCCCTGCGAGGGTATGCTTGACGTTGAGCAGATAAAGCGCAGCGTTGACAGCGTTGCTTCCGTTAGAGAAGACGGCGACAAAGTTCTTGTTGAGACGCTTTTTGACGGAACTGTTGAACTTGACAGAAACGACCTTCTTCCCGACAGATGCAAAAACTGCAAATCGAAAAAACACGTCGCTTATGACGAACTTCTCGGCGAAGACGGCGAAGTTCTTGACAGCGGAAGATTCGATGAAGTTGAAAAACTCGAAAAGATGACTCCCGATGAACGTTTTGCGTTCTGGCAGGGTGAACTTTCACGCTGTATTCGCTGCAATGCCTGCCGCGACGTATGTCCCGCATGCACCTGCGAAAAATGCGTTTTCGACAACCCGAATTCAGGTGTAGAAAACAAAGCGGCATCAAACTCTTTTGAGGATAAGATGTTCCACATTATCCGTGCGTTCCACGTTGTCGGACGCTGTACGGACTGCGGCGAATGTTCCCGCGTATGTCCGCAGCATATCCCGCTGCACCTGCTTAACCGCAAGTTCATCAAAGATATTGACGAACTTTACGGCGAGTATCAGGCCGGTGCGGAAGTCGGCAGCCGCGCACCGATAGTCAACTATACAAAAGAAGACCCCGAACCCTCGGAGGCAGTCGAAAGAGGTGACGTAAATGCGTAAGGTATCTCTTGATAAACTCGACGGATTTTTCATCGCTGTCGCTTCGACAAAAACTTTGTATCTTCCCGTTGACACAAACGTCGGCGCGAAGTTTGAAAAATGGGAACAGGGCAAAGTTCTTTCCGACGCTCTGAACACGGTCAGAAGTGCCAAAGATTTCTTCTTCCCGCAGACCGAAAACCTTATGGATTTCAAAACCGAGGGCAAGAAGATAGAAATAATCGACACCCGCGAGGAGTGCGAGGATTTCGTTGTGTTCGGCGTTCGCGCCTGTGACGTAAAGAGTTTTGAAGTGCTTGATAACGTGTTCCTTGCGGAACCTGTCGATTCTTACTATAAAAACCGTCGCGAACACGGGATAATTGTTTCCGTTGCCTGCACAAAACCCGTTGAGACCTGCTTCTGCGGTACATTCGGCATTGATGCGGCGTCTCCCGAGGGCGACATTGTCTGCCATAAGACTTCTGACGCTCTTTTCCTTGACGCAAAGACCGAAAAAGGTAAGGCTTTGCTTGACAGCCTTGAATCCGTAACTGAATCGGCTGACGAAAGTGCGGTTGAAGAGCAGAAAATGACCATTCGCGACAGAATGGCAAAACTTCCTCTCGCAACTCTTTCCGCAGACGCATTCGGCAGCGGTAAAACCTCGGAGTTCTTCAATGCTCCCGAGTGGAAGGAACTTTCCGAAAGCTGCCTCGGTTGCGGCACCTGCACATTCGTTTGCCCGACCTGTCAATGCTACGATATCAAGGATTTCAACACCGGTCACGGCGTTAAGCGTTTCCGCTGCTGGGATTCCTGTATGTATTCCGATTTCACCAAGATGTCCGCCGGACAGCCGAGACTGACGCAGCTTGAACGTTTCCGTCAGCGCTTTATGCACAAACTCGTTTACTATCCGACGAACAACAACGGTCTTTTCTCCTGCGTCGGCTGCGGCAGATGTATGCAGAAATGCCCGATAAAGATGAATATAGTAAAAGTTATGAAAAAGTTGGGAGGTCGTGAAAATGCTTGATATGAAAGAGCCTCTTATCCCGAAAGTAGGCGTTGTTACGGATATCAGAATAGACACTCCCGACGTCAAGACTTTCCGCGTTGTTACGCCCGACGGCAAAAAGGCTTTCGAGCATAGACCCGGACAGTGCGCAATGCTCTCCATTCCGGGTGTCGGTGAGGCGATGTTCTCCATAACGTCTTCTCCGACGAATACCGAGTTTATGGAATTTTCCATTAAAAAATGCGGCTGCGTTACAGAGTGGCTTCATTCTATGGAGGTCGGACAGGAAATAACCATTCGAGGTCCTTACGGCAGACCGTTCCCCGTTGATACCGAATTTGCGGGACACGATATGCTGTTCATCGCAGGCGGTATCGGTCTTGCTCCGCTCCGTTCTGTTATCAACTACTGCCGCCACTACCGCGACCGTTACGGCAAGATAGACATCGTTTACGGTTCGCGCAGTATGCAGGATCTTGTTGATTACAAAGAGATAATCGACGAGTGGTCAAACGATGCGGGTGTCAACGTTCATCTGACAATAGACCGTGAGCAACCCGAATGGAACGGTCACGTCGGATTTGTTCCGAATTATGTTAAGGAACTCAATTTCTCGACAGACAAGATAGCCGTTCTCTGCGGACCTCCGATAATGATTAAATTCACTCTTGCGGGCTTGCAGGAACTCGGATTTGATAAAACTCAGGTATACACGACAATGGAACTTCGCATGAAGTGCGGAATAGGAAAGTGCGGCAGATGCAACATCGGCGCAAAGTATGTTTGCAAAGACGGCCCCGTTTTCCGTTGCGACGAGATCGACGAACTTCCCGATGAATACTGATAAGGAGAAAATGAACATGGAAAATATGGTAGACGTTTACCTGTTCGGAAAGAAATACAGCGTTCCCGATGACTTGACCATCATGCGCGCCATGGAATATGCGGGATATCAACTTATTCGCGGATGCGGTTGCCGTAACGGCTTCTGCGGTGCGTGCGCAACGATTTACAGAATCAAAGGCGACAGAGAACTCAAAACCTGCCTTGCCTGTCAGACAAAAGTCGAAAACGATATGTATGTTGCGACGCTTCCGTTCTTCCCGCTTGTCAAACAGGTATATGATGTAGAAAAGATAAAGCCGACCGAACAGATAATGATGCAGCTTTATCCCGAAATATATGCGTGTGTCGGATGCAATGCCTGCACAAAGAGCTGCACGCAGAATCTGAACGTTATGCAGTATATCGCATACGCTCAGCGCGGAGAGTTCGACAAGTGCGCGGAGGAATCCTTTGACTGCGTTATGTGCGGAGTATGTTCTTCCCGCTGTCCCGCAGGCATTTCTCATCCGCAGGTGGCGATGCTTGCCCGCAGACTCAACGGTAAATATCTTGCCCCAAAGTCGCAGCACCTCGAAGACAGAGTTAAAGAGATAAAGGACGGAACTTTCAACGACCTTATCGAAGCGCTTATGGGCAAACCCGTTGAAGAACTCAAAGAACTTTACAACAACAGAGAGATCGAGAAGTAAGGAGGGAACGAGTTATGTATTCAAAAGAATTTGAAGCATCTCTGAAAGCCGTTGAAGCGGCAAGAGAAGCAAATATCGCTTATGAACCCGTTCGCATGACGGCTCAGGAAAAGGACGACCTCCTTGCCGCTTATCACCCGGACTATAAAAAGAGCGAATTTTCCGTTCTTAAAATAGGTCCGAACAAAGGCGAAGAAGTACCTCACGAACTCTGCGAAATGTTGCAGGCGCACAGCCGTATAAAGGCTTCCGATGTTGATTTGAACGATGTTCGTTACGATGTTGACGTTCTTATCATCGGCGGCGGCGGAGCGGGCGCATCTGCGGCTATTGAAGCTGATAACGCGGGCGCAAAGACGATGATAGTTACAAAACTGCGTATCGGCGACGCCAACACGATGATGGCGGAGGGCGGTATTCAGGCGGCTGACAAGCCCAACGATTCTCCCGCGATACATTTCGTTGACGCCTACGGCGGCGGACACTATGCCGCAAAGCGCGAACTTCTTGCAAAACTTGTTTGCGACGCTCCCGAGGCAATTCAGTGGCTCAATGATCTCGGCGTTGAGTTTGATAAGGCTCCCGACGGAACCATGATAACCACGCACGGAGGCGGAACCTCCCGTAAGCGTATGCACGCCGCGAAGGACTATTCCGGCGCGGAGATCATGAGAACGCTTCGCGATGAGGTTCTCAACAGAGGCATTCCCGTTGTTGACTTCACTTCCGCAATAGAACTTATTCTTGATGAAAACGGCAAAGCGGCGGGCGCGGTTCTTATGAATATGGAAACAAAAGAACTTATGGTTGCTCGCGCAAAGACGGTTATCATTGCCACAGGCGGCGCGGGACGTATGCACTATCAGGGCTTCCCGACCTCCAACCACTACGGCGCAACCGCAGACGGTCTTGTTCTCGGTTACCGTGTCGGCGCAAAACTTCTTTATGCCGATACGCTTCAATATCACCCGACGGGCGCGGCATTCCCGCAGCAGATTTTCGGCGCGCTCGTAACCGAAAAGGTTCGTTCGCTCGGCGCAAAGCTTGTCAACCGTGACGGTAAAGTTTTCATGCACCCGCTTGAAACCCGTGACGTTGCGGCGGCTTCGATTATCAGAGAATGCTCCGACAGAGATGAAGGTGTTGACACGGGCAGCGGCAAGGCCGTATGGCTCGATACTCCTATGATAGAAGCGATAGGCGGGGAGGGCACGATAGAAAGACGCATTCCCGCGATGATGCGTATGTTCGCAAGTTACGGCATAGATATAAGAAAAGAGCCCATTCTTGTTTATCCGACGCTTCACTATCAGAACGGCGGTCTTGACATAAGCGTTGACGGAATGTCCACAAAGGTTGAGAATCTGTTTGTTGCGGGCGAGGCTGTCGGCGGCATTCACGGACGTAACCGTCTTATGGGTAACTCCCTGCTTGACGTTATCGTATTCGGCAGAAATGCCGGTCAGCGCGCTTCCGCAAAAGCGAAAGATGTAACTGTGGGCAAACTTACGCTTGACCATATCGCAAAATTCGACAAAGAACGTGAAGAAGCAGGTATCGTGACCGACGCCGTTTCTCCGAAACTTCTGCCGGATTACCGCAGACAAAGATAACCGATATACGAAAGTTGGATTAAAAAATGGTAGATTTACTTGAAGCATTAACTATATTCTGTTTCGGACTTTCATGGCCCATTTCAATCAGAAAGTCGCTTGTATCCAGAACCGCGAAAGGAAAAAGCCTTTTCTTTGAAGTCTTTCTTCTTATCGGTTATGCGTGCGGCATCGCAAGAAAGATTATTCAGGTCTGCGGCGGCAGTTCCGGATTTCTGTTCTATTTGAGTTTCTTCTTCTATGTACTGAACTTCATCGAAATTTCAATTGATGTCGGACTTTATTTCAGAAACAAGAAGCTCGACGAAGCGGCAGATCGCGCTGCTGCAACCGCGAAATAAACATAATTGGCTTTTGAAAGGGAATTATAATGAAACTCACCGTTTGTATAGGCTCATCTTGCCACTTAAAAGGGTCGCAGCACGTCGTTGATACTTTCAGAAAGATGATTGATGATAACGATGTCGGAGGCAAAGTGGAACTCGGTGGTATCTTCTGCGCGGGTCAATGCCAAAACGATGTCTGCGTTAAAATTGACGAAGATGTTTTTTCGGTTACGCCTGACGCGGCGGAGAAATTCTTTATCGAAAACGTTATGTCAAGAATCTGACGGCGCGTTTTGAATATAAATTCGTTTTGCCGATGGTTAAAAAACTGTCGGCAGGGGATTTGTCATTTAAAATCGGCGTTGGAAAGCACTTCGATTATGCCTTATCAACAAAACGCTCCCGAAACGGGAGCGTTTTTTGTGCAACAAGCAGAAGTTGGAAAAAATCAAAATCAGGTATTGCATATTCTTTCATTTTATGCTATAATATCGGCATAAATAATCATAAAACGCATATATTTATGCAAATATGGAGGCATATTATGAAAAACGATACCGTTAAAAAAGTCGTACTTGCGTATTCGGGCGGACTTGACACATCAATAATCATTCCTTGGCTCAAAGAGAACTACGGAGATCCCGAAATAATCGCCGTTTCCGGTAATGTCGGTCAGAACGACGAACTTGAAGGGCTTGAGGAAAAAGCAATTAAAACGGGCGCTTCAAAGATATATATAGAAGACCTTACGGAAGAGTTTGTCAATGAAATGATTATTCCGACCGTTCAGGCAGGCGCGAAGTATGAAGGATATTTGCTCGGAACGTCACTTGCGCGTCCGATAATCGCGAAAAGGCTTGTGGAGATAGCAAAAGCCGAGGGCGCGGACGCGATTTGTCACGGCTGCACGGGCAAAGGCAACGACCAGGTTCGTTTTGAACTTGCGATAAAGGCGTTCGCTCCCGATATGAAGATAATAGCTCCGTGGCGTGAATGGAGTATCAAATCCCGCGATGAAGAGATAGACTATGCGGAAGAGCATAATGTTCCGCTGAAAATCAACCGTGAAACAAACTATTCGAAAGATAAGAATATGTGGCATTTGTCACACGAGGGGCTTGACCTTGAAGATGCGGGCAATGAGCCTCTTTATGAGAAAAAAGGTTTTCTTGAAATGGGCGTTTCTCCCATCGACGCTCCCGACACGCCTACGTATATAACTCTTGATTTTGAAGCGGGGGTTCCCGTCGCGTTCAACGACGAGAAGATGAGCGCAAAAGAGATTATTCTCAAGCTTAACGAAGTCGGCGGCGCAAACGGTATAGGGCTTCTTGATATTGTTGAAAACCGTCTTGTGGGAATGAAGTGCCGCGGCGTTTATGAGACCCCGGGCGGAGATATTCTCTACTTTGCGCATAATTATCTCGAAACGCTTTGCCTTGACAAACTGACGATGCACAAAAAACAGGAACTTGCAATAACCTTTGCTGATTTGCTCTATAACGGTCAATGGTATACGCCGCTTCGCGAAGCGCTTTCCGCATTTGTTTCGAAAACGCAGGAACACGTTACCGGCAAAGTTAAACTCAAACTTTATAAAGGCAATATCATAAAAGCGGGGGCATGGAGTGACTGGTCTCTGTATTCGGAGGAGATCGCGACGTTCGGCGAAGATCATGTTTACGATCAAAAAGATGCGGGCGGCTTTATAAATCTTTTCGGACTTCCGATAAAGGTTCAGGCGCAGGTAAACGAAAAAAATAAGAATAAGTAAGGTAAATATCTATGGAAAAGATGTGGGCGGGACGCTTTCACAAGTCTCTTGACTGCCGCGCGGACGATTTTAACTCGTCAATTCGTTTTGACAGCCGAATGTACAAACAGGATATAAAAGGCTCGGTCGCCCATGCGACAATGCTTGCGTCAAGAGGGATCATCGCTGCATCGGATGCCGAAAGGATTATTGAGGGGCTCGGCTCGGTTCTTGACGATATCGAGCAGGGTAAATTGCAGATAGACCCGACAGCGGAAGATATTCACATGTTCGTTGAAGCGGAACTGACAAAGCGGATAGGCGATGTCGGAAAACGCCTTCATACCGCAAGAAGCCGCAATGATCAAGTTGCCGTTGATATACGTCTTTATCTGCGTGATGAAGCGGCTGAAATTACCGACGGACTGAAAGAACTGCTTGCCGCAGTTCTCAAAAAGGCAAAAGAAAATACCGAAACAATTGTCCCCGGCTACACTCATTTGCAGCGCGCACAACCGATAACGTTTGCGCATCATTTGTTGGCATACTGCATGATGTTTATGCGCGATGTTGACCGCATAGGCGATGCCGTAAAACGTATGAATGTTTGCCCTCTCGGTTCATGCGCGCTTGCGGGAACGACATACGATACGGACAGGGAAGCGGTCGCTTCCGCTCTCGGATTCGACGGAATAACAGAAAACAGCATTGACGGCGTTTCGGACAGGGATTTCTGCGTTGAACTGCTTTCTGCGTTTGCCACGGTTATGATGCACATGTCGCGTTTTTCCGAGGAAATAATCCTTTGGTCAAGCTGGGAGTTTAAGTTTATCGAACTTGATGATTCGTTCACCACGGGTTCAAGTATAATGCCGCAGAAGAAAAACCCCGATATTGCGGAACTTGTCCGCGGCAAAACAGGTCGCGTTTACGGCGACTTAATGGCAATGCTGACCGTTTTGAAAGGACTTCCGCTCGCATACAACAAGGATATGCAAGAGGATAAAGAGTCGATATTCGATGCGGTCGATACCGTCAAGCAGTGTCTTGAAGTCTTTCCGCCGATGATAAGCGGCATGAAAGTTTTGAAAGACAATATGCTTGCCGCCGCGCAAAAAGGATTTATAAATGCCACCGACCTTGCCGATTATCTGACAAAGAAAGGTATACCGTTCCGAACGGCATATAAAATTTCGGGTCAGGCGGTTGCGTATTGCATCGACAACGGACTCATACTTGAAACCGTTCCTCTTGATGTATACAAGAGTTTTTGCCCTGATATAGACGATGATGTTTATTCCGCAATAGATCTTTTGACCTGCGTCCGCGCGCGCGTTTCTGCGGGAGGCACGGGAAAAGATTCGGTTGAAAAACAGATTAAAATCGTTTCGGACTTTCTCTCAAAATAAAAATATGCCGCAGGCGTCAGCCTGCGGCGTTGCATTTATGATCTTACTTTTCGTATGCGGCTTTGATGAAGTCGGAAACCGGTTTCGGGTCGTATACGCTGTGCGGGTGGTGTCCTTTGCCTTCCATGATGATGACCTTGAACTTCGTTCCGCCGAGTTTTTCGTAGTTGTCAATAAGCAACTGCGCATTTTCCTCCATCGGTGCGGCAATATCCGCATCGCCCTGAACGAGTATAAGGGGAATATCCGCTTTTGCAAGTTCGGCAATATGGAATTTCGGGCTTCCTTTGTAATCAGCAGCGGTTTCTTCGGTCAAGCCGAGAACCTTTTTGCATATCTCCCAATCTGCGGGAGTGCCCTGACCGCCGAAACTCTTTCCTCTGCCTGCGGGCCATGAAAGAATATCGAGAACCGGAGCGTCAAGATAAAGACAGCCGACATTCTGCGGATATTTTGCGGTGTAGTTAACTGCGTAAAACGCGCCGCGGCTGAATCCGAAGATAGTCGCTTTCGGTTCAAGGTCAAACGCGTTAACGAGAAATTCCTGATACTGTCTCATTATTTCAACAGATTCATCATTGCCGTACATGTCGCTTATGGCGATATACGTCAGCGCCCAGCCCTGTTCAAGCAGGTCGAGGTCAACGATGGGGAACGCGTCGAAAAACTCCGCGCGCCAAACCCATTTATTCTTCGGCGTAAGTTTTTTCGGGAAAACGATTATCGCGTTTTTGCCGAGAACCTTGAAGTCGTAGCGGTCGCAGCCGTGGTAGTCGGACTTAACGGCTTCATATTCGGGATGTTTTGAGAAATCAAGCATGATTTTACCTCCGAAAATCATCGGCGGGAAGAAAAACTTCTCGCCGCATAATCTTACAGGGCGCACCTGAAAGGTACACCCTGTTTGTTTTTTTAGTCAAGATTGAACTTCTTCTTGAATCTGTCAACACGTCCCGCAGAGTCAACTAACTTCTGCTTGCCCGTAAAGAAAGGATGGCACTT
Organism: uncultured Eubacteriales bacterium; assembly: GCA_900547165.1. GTDB lineage: Bacteria > Bacillota > Clostridia > Oscillospirales > UBA644 > UBA644. The sequence goes on along the minus strand of URFZ01000019.1, from coordinate 3,326 downwards.
CGAACAGATTTCTACGCGTATCTCCTTTTTAGTAGAACGGGTAGCGACCTCGTTACCGCACACACACTTGATAACAGAATCAACGTATTCGGGATGAATACCCTCTCTCACACCTAAGCACCTCCTAATCGGTCGGAATTGGTTACTCAATGATTATATCATATTTTTTCTGTAAATGCAATACTTTTTCCCAAATAAATAAAAAAACACACTTTTTTAAAAATTGATATGCTGATATATTCAATTGCCGTCAGTTTTTTTTCTGTTTCGGTTCTTCCTCTGGAATAAGAGTCTGTGCCACAGCGGCGGAAACGATGCTGTATGCCTGAGCCGAAAGAGCGAGTGAAAGTGATGTTTGCGCGGTTTTCGGGTATTCGGGATCGCCTATGCCTATTTCCGCTTCTCCGAGTGCTGCAAGAACCGCCTTTTCTCTGTTTGCGCAGAAGTTGTCGTAAAACTCCGAAAGAGGTATCTTTTCCGTTTGCGCTTTTACAAGCGCCGAGATTGCCGCGATAGGCATGACCTGCTTGAGACTGCATACCACAACAAGATAAGCAATATGTTCTTTCGAATATTTTTTCTTGACAGGTGCGGGAATATAACCGAGTTTTACATAGTTGTTTATTATTGCTTTGTTTATGAGTTTCGGAACATCGTCAAAATAAGGCTCGAAAATTTCGGAAAGAATGAATATCAGCTGATCCATGTAAAGATTAAGCGACGGAAGTTCGTCCCATGTCGGGATATGCGCCGAATTTATGCGCTCTCGTCTTTCGATTATGGCGCCGAGTATATCCTTTTTCATATCTTTCCTCCTTTCCGTTTGTTTTATTATATCAGCATTGACGTCTTATTGAAAGAGAAAATGTGATTAGTTTTATAAAATTTCACAAATTTACGGATGTCGGTTATTTACTTGACATAGCATTGTCTATGTGATAAAATAATACATATAAATCTGTCATAAGAGGAAATACAACTTTGAATATTATTGATAAGGCGATACATTTTGCAACAGACGCTCACAGCGGGCAATATCGAAAGGGCGGCAAAGAATATTATATTTTTCATCCGCTTGAAGTTGCCTGCATAGCGTCCGCATTGACTTCCGATGAATCCGTGATAGCCGCGGCTGCGCTCCACGACACTGTTGAAGACACTGCAACCTCAATAGAAGATATTCGTCGCGAGTTCGGTTCACGGATTGCGGCACTTGTCGCTTCCGAGACAGAAAACAAACGTCACGGGTTACCGAAAAGCGAGACGTGGGAGACGCGCAAGAAAGAAACGATAGAAAAACTTGAAAATTGCTCCGATATCGGCGTTCTGATTGTGACTTTAAGCGACAAACTTTCAAATATGCGCTCTTTTTATCGTTTGAAATTCTCCGAAGGTGAAAAAATGTGGTTACATTTCTCGCAGAAAGATCCGAAATGGCATCTTTGGTACTATCGCAGTATTGCGAATATTCTGAAATGCAGTTTTGAAAATACCTGCGCATGGGCTGAATATGACAGACTGATTTCGATTGTATTTGATGAAAATGAAAGAGGTGAATAACAATGGTTAGAGGAAAGTATTCAGGCGGTGTTTTGACTGTTTCTGTCACGGGTAAAATTGATTCCGCAAACGCTGACGCCGTAGAAAATGAGATAAACGAACTTCGAAAAAACGAACATGTTGCGCTTGTCATTGATTTTGAAAATCTTGAATACATATCAAGCGCGGGACTTCGGGTTATTCTCCGTTTGAAAAGATCCGAAAAGGATATGAAAGTCGCGAACGTTTCAAATGATGTGTACGATATTTTTGAGATGACGGGGTTTACCGAAATGATGCCTGTGGAAAAGGCGTACCGTCGAATTTCACTTGACGGCAGCGAACGGGTCGCGGAGGGCGCGAAAGGTATAGTTTACCGCATAAATGCGGATACTATGGTAAAAGTGTTCAAGGATGATAACTGTCTGCCGCTTATTCTGCAGGAGCGCAACCTTGCTCGCCGCGCCTTTGTTCTCGGTATTCCCACAGCCATATCTTATGACGTTGTTAAAGTCGGCGACAAATTCGGCTCCGTTTTTGAAATGCTGAACGCCGAACCTCTTTCTAAATTTATACGAGAAGATCCCGAACACCTTGACAAATACGCCGAACTGTTTGCGGATCTTCTGAAAAAGATTCATTCAACAGTTGTTGAAACTTCCGACATCCCATCCGCAAAGCCTTGGCTCGACAATATGGTCAAAACGGCAAAAACTTATTTGCCGTCCGATATTTCGGCTAAAATCGAGCATCTTGTCTCCGAACTTCCCGAACCGCATACAATGCTGCATTGCGATTATCATACCAACAATATCATGCTTCAAAACGGAGAGGCGCTTCTGATAGATATGGACAAGTTCAGCTACGGACATCCCGTTATAGAGTTTGCCTGTATGGCGCTCGGTTTTGTCATCTTCGGAGAACTCGATCATTCCGTTACCGAAAAATTTCTCACATACTCTTACGAAACGGGGCTTGAATTCTGGCACAAAGCGGTCAAACGTTACCTCGGAACAGATGATGACAACTTTGCGCACTCCGTTGAGGATAAAGCATATGCGGTAGGGTATATACGATATTTGTCTCACGTTCTCAAACGCCATTCACACGACAGCAAAGAGGGGAAAGATTCCATAGAGTTTTGTTCAAAACGTCTTGAAGATGTCCTTTCCCGTGTCGAAACGCTCGATTTTTGAAAAATCGTTCAAAAGTTATACAAATTGCTTTTGTCGCTTGACAGGCGCGCTTTGTTATGCTATAATAATTGTCGGTTCAATAGAAAACGTTGACCGACATATACGGGGATGTAGCCAAGTCGGTAAGGCACCAGACTTTGACTCTGGCATGCGTAGGTTCGAGTCCTGCCATCCCTGCCAAAAATCTCCCCGGACGAAGTTTGGGGAGATTTTTACCTATTACCTCTTCACTTTTCATTTTTCACTTATCCCGTCCGGGAGGTTTTTGGCGAAATAATAAGGAATAGTGAAGAAGTGAGGTAGCTTTTCGCAGGGGCGAAAAGCGGATTTTATTGCAAAACCGCATGTTGCCTTACTTAATACGGCAAAGGATAATAATCATGCGTGACGACGTCATGATATGAGCCTGACAACGAATAAAAAACAACCGCCGAGATAACCCATCGCTCGGCGGTGTTTCTTTCATAGTTAATTGCGCGATTGAGATTGAAAATCGGGAAGATTTATGGTATAATAAGTTATCAACAAATCGGGATTTGCAGGTGTGATTGATGAGAATTGTAGAAGTTACAGAAAACAAAAAACAATATC
>URFZ01000018.1 GCA_900547165.1 uncultured Eubacteriales bacterium | reverse complement strand
TTTTTTTTCAAAATCATTTCACACTATTGACTTTTTAACATTTTTATGATATTATTGTCTTATATATCCAATGATTGTTTTTTTGATTCACTCACAATCTTTTGCGAGCTTGCGAATGTTTTGAAAAACGCATTGGAAGTGATAAAAAAGTCTGTTTGATATTTATGAAATTCCGATTGACCTGAATCGGAATTTTTATCCTTGCGGCATTATACTTCGGCGGGGCAGCTTTTATGGAATTGAAGCCTTTCGAGAGGACGTTATATCTCTCGTCTCCTACCATGCATGGCGAAGAGTTAAAAAATATATGACCGAGGAAGATTAGATAAAGTGATCGAGATTATCAAGAATTGTTTCAATTAAATTTTTAAATTTATCAAGGGGTTACATATGTGTACGCAAAGTTTTGGAAAAGATTTTTTGATTTCATACTATCTTTGCTGGCATTTATTGGCTTTTCCCCTCTGCTCGCAATCTTAACGGTAATCGGTGCAATTGCCATGAGAGGAAATCCGTTTTTCACGCAGGCACGACCCGGAAAGATTTACAAAAAAACGGGAAAAGAAAAGATTTTCAAACTTATCAAGTTCCGTACCATGAGCAACAAGAAAGATGAAAACGGAAATCTTCTCCCCGATGAAGCAAGACTCAATAAGTATGGAAAATTTCTTCGAAGCCTTTCTCCGGATGAATTACCATCGTTGGTCAACATATTGTTGGGGGCAGTCGGATTGGTCGGTCCACGCCCGTTTTTAGCCCGAGATTGCGTGTTTTTAACGGATGAACAGCGTAGACGACACACGGTTCGTCCCGGACTCACAGGTCTTGCGCAGGTGAATGGACGAAACAACATCACATGGGAGCAGAAGTTTGAATACGACTTGCAGTATATCGACAGAGGTATTACTTTCATTGGCAATTTGAAAACTATCTTGCAGACGATAGGCAAAGTCCTGAAAAGAAGCGATATAGTCCGCGAAGGAACAGTGTCGGATATAGATTACGGCGATTGGCTCATGATGAAAGGGCAAGTTACGAAAGAAGAATATGAAGAAAAGCAAACAGAAGCAAGGGAACTTTTGAATGTTTGATGTGATTTGGATTGAAAAAAAAGTATTAAGAAATAGGCTTAATGAGGAACATTGATATGAGATACGAACCTAAAGTCACAATTGTTATACCTGTTTACAACGGAAGTAATTTTCTTGCGGAAGCGATTGATTGTGCTCTTGCACAGACATATCAAAATTGTGAAATCCTCGTTGTAAACGATGGCTCAACAGATGACGGTGCAAGTGAAAAGATTGCATTGTCATATGGAGAAAAAGTCCGCTATTTCTTAAAAGAAAACGGCGGAGTATCCTCTGCATTGAATTACGCTTTTGAAAAAATGACAGGGGAATGGTTTTCGTGGCTTTCTCATGATGACTTGTATTATCCCGAAAAAATCGAAAAGCAGATTGCGTTTATCAATGAATTAGTTGATGAAAATCCGAATTTAGACATCAAAAAAATTACGGTTCGCACGGCAACCGAGTCGATTGACAAAGACGGCAAGGTAATCAAGACCCCGAGTTTTAAGAATGTCCCGAAGCATGAAAGGCCGATTGAAACAATTTTGAATAATATATCCAATTATCGCTTGTCGGGTTGTTCGTTTCTGTTGCCTTCCGCCTGCATCGCAGATATTGGCGGGTTTAACGAAAGTATCCGAACCGTTTCCGATGTGGAATATTGGTATCGTCTTTTGTTTGCGGGATATGAGTTTTACTGCTTGTCTGATGATATTTTGGTAAAAAATCGTTCACATGGTAAACAAGTAGGAAAAACAAAGGTCGATTTGTTTAATAAAGAAATGAATGAATTATTCATTTGGATAGCCGATACCATGAACAAAAACAGTGAATACAATACAGTCAAAAACAATGAAAAAATGTACTATGGCTTAGAGAAGAGGAGATGCTTTGAGGCGGCTAAGTACGTGAAAATTAAATATCTGAAAAATAAAGTGAATAATTTGACATATTATATCAAATATCCTGTTTGTTCTGTCCGATATGCAGTTGTTGGCTCTTTAAGAAATATAGCAAGATATGTATTTAGAAGGATTTATGTAAAATGAATGATTTACCAAAGGTGTTGGTGATTGCATCAACACCGTTTAGCAAAACAAAGAATAACGGAAAAACTTTATCATCTTTTTTTGAAACATATGATAGAACTTTGATTGCCCAATTCTCCTATTCTGGCGGAGATTTCAATAGTGATATATGCGATAACTATTATTTTTTTACTAAGGAAGATGTTCTTAGAGGTAACAAAGGTGCAGCGTATAAATCAGCCGGCATTCTTAGGAAAGAGAACATTATGGAATCCGGTAAAAAAAAATCTTTTATTAAGAGATTTTTTCATGTGTTTTCACAAGCAAGAAATCCGATAGCCTTATGGATAAAAGATCGAATATGGAAGAAAGCTGATTATTCAAAAGCCTTAGATTGGATAGATCAGTTCGACCCGGATGTTGTATTTTTTCAAGGGTTTAGTATGGCATATGGTTATGATTTCGCTTTGAATGTTTGCAAAAGAAACAATATACCTCTAATTCTTGAATTGACAGATGATTATACATATAGACTGTATCCATTATCGATTATTGAAAAAATTAACCATAAAAGATACATGAATGTTTTTACCGAAGCGATAACTCTTGCATCAAAAACCATTGTTATAAGTGATCTTATGAAAGAGGAATATGAATCACGTTTTGGTGGCGACATGGATGTGATGATGAATGCTGTCAATACTAAAAATTTCAATTATGATTGCGAAAGAACACCTAATGATTATGTATATGCGGGAAATTTGCTTTTGAACCGTTGGAAAGTTCTCCGAAATCTCGGAAAGGCACTCTTACAGATAAATCAAAAAGCAACACTAAATATATATACCCCGGATGTGCCACCAAAACATATATTAAAATCCCTGTCTAAGGTTAGTTCAATACGGTATGGAGGACGGCTTACAAAGGATGAATTGGAATGTCGGCTGAAAAAATGCGAATATGTTGTTCATGTGGAAGCATTTGATAAAAAAAATCGTAAAATCACAAGGCTTTCTATGTCTACAAAAATTTCTGAATATGTTGCGTGCGGAGCAAAAATATTAGCGATTGGGCCATCTAATGTTGCGAGCATGAAATGCATCTCTGACAATAATTTGGGGATTTGGATATACAACCCTTCGGTAAAGAAGATAGCGGAGAGATTAAATCGAGAAATCACCGTTGAAGATTATGAAAGAAACGCAACTGAATTCATTAAAAAATGTGCTTCCGAATCTAATGGTACACGAATCAAGAAATATATAACAGATGCTGTCACTTATTGTCGAAACGAAAATGTTTAGGACATATAAACTATATATACAAATTAAATGTTATTAAAACTGTTGATTTGTATTGTTCAGCGGGAAGGAATGGTCATAAAAGAATGAGGATCGTACAGATAAACAGTTATTCAAACGGTAGCACGGGACAAATAGCTGATTCTATTCACTCAGCGCTATTAAATTCAAACAACGATAGTTTATTTGCATACGGTTCAGGCCCTGAGATTGTTGATGGTGGGTATAGAATAAGCAACAGACTTGATATTTTTGTACATACACTTTTAACTTTATTTACAGGATTGCATGGCTATTCATCTGTTCGTGTAACGCGGCGCTTAATTAAGAAATTAAAAAAGTTTAATCCTGACTTAATCCACCTACATAATCTTCATGGTGGTTATCTTAATCTAAAAATCTTATTCGATTACTTAAAAAAAGCAAACATACCTGTTGTTCTTACAATTCATGATTGTTGGATTTATACCGGCAAGTGCTATCATTACTACGAAGCAAAATGCGATAAGTATCTAAACAGGTGTGGTAACTGTCCGCAGCTATCTATGTATCCAAAAAGTTTTTTGTTTGACTGCACATCAAAAATGCTTATGGATAAGCGAAAATGGATTGAGCCTATTGAAAAAATTAACATTGTAACAATATCGGATTGGCTTAAACATGAAGTCAAAAATTCATTTTTGGGGACTTATCCAATTACAACAATCAAAAACGGAATCAATAGTATATATGATATTATTCCTGTTCCTGATGATGTTCAAATAAAATATGGGACTAAAGATAAATTTGTTATTTTAGGGGTTGCTTCATCTTGGAACAGCCATAAAGGTATAAGCGATTTTGTTCGGTTGGCAAACAAATTATCGAATGATGAAGTGATAGTGCTGGTTGGTAATATGGCAAAAAACATTGAATTGCCAAAAAATATCATAGCAATAAATCATACAGAAAGCATGCATGAACTTGCTTTGATTTACAACTCCGCATCTGTATATGTCAGTATGTCAACAGAAGAAACTTTTGGATTAACAATTGCTGAAGCGTTGAGTTGCGGTACTCCGGCCGTGGTATACCAAGCTACTGCTTGTCCCGAAATGATTGTTGAGGGGGAAAACGGTTATGTGGCTTCACCCCATAATATCGCACAAGTTTATAATTATATTCAGTTGATAAAAAAAGGAAAAATAGGAGATAGAGAATCAATCTCGTTAAAAGCGAGGAGAACCTATTCTCAGGAACGTATGGTGGCTGAGTACCTGTCCTATTACAGAAGTATATTGGGTTGAAAAGAAATAATAAAAGCATTTTGAAAATCTTTATTTATTGCTCTCGTTGTTTACTCTAACGCAATCATATTACGGTGCATACACACATATCGCTTTGTTTCGGCTATGTTATTTGCCTTATGGAAAAGAACATAACTTAGTATAGTAACGTTATGTATCACTGATGCTGTTTTGCTCTTTTCAATTGATGATGCTTTCAAACGATATACCGAAGATATGTCTTTGTTTTAAGCGTCCGAATGATGTGTTGTAAGAATATTTATCGGTTCTTTGTTAATAAGATAAAGCAATGAATTGCTTCGTCTTAAAAACATTATACCGGAGCATAATTGTCAGCGGAGGGGGTAGGTGTGGTATTTTCTGTCGAAAAATTCCATCTCTCAACCTTAAGAAGATATAGAACTGTTTTTAATGGAAAGAGTTACCCATAATTGACATCTATACATTGATTTTTGCATTTTTGCAGTTTATCAAAAAACTCTTGACACAAAGATTTCGCTGTGATATACTGTATAAGTGATATTATCTATATATGTAGAGAATACATTCATGCAAGAAAATAAGGCGAATGTAACAAGTATAAATTTTGCGGTTGACAGGCAAGGAGAAAAGTGATATGCCCAACAGTCTTTTTACGAATAAAACTTTGCTTATAACAGGCGGAACGGGGTCGTTCGGGAACGCCGTTCTCAACAGATTTTTGAAGACGGATATCGGAGAGATTCGTATTTTTTCGAGAGACGAGAAAAAGCAGGATGATATGCGCCATGAATTTCAGGCGAAGATGCCCGAAGTTGCGGACAAGATAAAATTCTATATAGGCGATGTCCGAGATCTTGAATCGTGTCGAGGCGCGATGCACGGCGTTGATTATATCTTCCATGCCGCGGCTTTGAAGCAGGTTCCGTCATGCGAATTTTTCCCGATGGAAGCGGTTCGGACGAACGTTATCGGCACGGATAATGTGCTTACGGCGGCGATAGAAGCGGGGGTTGAAGCGGTCATCTGTCTTTCTACGGACAAGGCTGCTTACCCGATAAATGCAATGGGAATAACAAAAGCGATAGAGGAAAAGGTCGCTGTTGCAAAATCCAGAAATTCGGGAAAAACAAAGATCTGCTGCACTCGCTACGGAAACGTTATGTGCTCACGCGGTTCTGTTATCCCTCTCTGGATAGAGCAGATAAAAGCGGGAAATCCGATAACGGTTACAGAACCTTCCATGACGCGTTTCATCATGTCTCTTGACGAGGCCGTCGATCTTGTTTTGTTCGCGTTTGAACACGGTGAAAACGGCGATTTGCTTATTCAGAAAGCCCCCGCTTGTACGATAGGAACACAGGCGGAAGCCGTATGCGAATTATTCGGCGGCAAAAAAGAGGATATCAAGGTTATCGGTATACGTCACGGCGAAAAGATGTATGAAACATTGTTGACGAACGAAGAGTGCGCAAAGGCTGTGGATATGGGCAACTTTTACCGCGTTCCCGCCGACAATCGCGGACTCAATTACGACAAATATTTCAAAGACGGTGATGAGAACCGCAATACTTTGACCGAGTTCAACTCCAATAATACGGAAATATTGGACGTCGAGCAGACAAAGGCAAAAATCGTCGCACTTGAATACATACAAGACGAACTTGCAAGACGGGAGAAATAACGGAATGAAACAGTTGTCTTTGGTTATTGTTTTGATCCTTTCGGCAATATTGATGTTCGGCTGTGCGTCCTCCGATAAAACGCCGACGACAGAATCTACGGAGGCGCCGACAACGACGGTGCAGACGACCGCTGCGGAACCCTCGTCCCCTGTTTTTGATATAGAAACGCGGGTTTGCGTTATGAAATATCCGTTGAAATGGAAAGACCTTGTTACAGTTGAAGTCGCGGACGATTCTGTTTGTTTTTCATACGGGGACATAAAACTTTTTGATCTGCTTTTTGATTCCGACGGGGGGTATCTGCTCGGAACATACGACGGAACTCAGATAAAAATTATTTCATACGACTTTGATAAAGACAGTCTTTCGGAAGACGAGTATTTTAACTGTTGCGCAATGCAGGAAGACGTGAACGTCATTCTTCAATATTGGTTGAGTGATAAAAATTTTGTTATAGCGCGCTGACGGAGAGAAAAAAATGAATATTCTTGTTACAGGTGCGGCGGGGTTTGTCGGGAAAAATCTGTGTGAAGCGCTGAAAGCGGTTCGCGACGGAAAAGACAGGACAAGACCGGAACTGAAAATAGACGAAATCTTTGAATATGATATTGCAAGTGCCCCCGCGTCGCTTGACGGGTTCTGCGAAAAAGCGGATTTTGTTTTCAATCTTGCGGGAGTGAACCGACCGAAAGATCAGAGCGAATTTATGGCGGGCAATTTCGGCTTTGCCTCAGCGCTCTTGGCTTCGCTCGAAAAAGCAAAAAATGCCTGTCCCGTTATGCTTTCGTCGTCCGTGCAGGCGACGCTTATCGGCAGATACGGACAGTCTGATTACGGCAAGTCCAAACTCGCGGGCGAAGAACTGTTTTTTGACTATGCAAAAAAAACGGGTGCAAAAGTGCTTGTTTATCGCTTTCCGAATCTCTTCGGAAAATGGTGCAGACCGAATTACAATTCCGCCGTTGCGACGTTCTGCAACAATATTGCAAACGATTTGCCCATAACGGTCAATGACCGAACGACGGAACTTGAACTGCTTTACATAGATGACCTTGTTGCCGAGATGCTCGACGCGCTTGAAAACAAAGAACATCGCTGTGAGTTTGACGGTTTGAAAACCGTTTTGTCCGAAAACGGAAAATACTGCGCGGCGCCCGTGACGCATCACGTTACGCTCGGAGAAATCGTCGATCTGCTTGCGGAATTTCACGACGAACCCGCTACGCATGTTATGCCCGAGATACCGAACGGGAGTTTTGCAAAAAAACTGTATTCGACATATCTTTCGTATCTTCCGAAAGAAAAAGTCTGCGTGCCGCTGAAAATGAACATTGATGCCCGCGGAAGTTTTACGGAGCTTATGCGGACGGAAAAGTGCGGACAGTTCTCGGTTAACATTTCAAAACCCGGAATCAAAAAAGGGGAGCATTGGCACCACTCGAAATGGGAATTTTTCATCGTTGTTTCGGGGCACGGACTTATACAGGAACGGAAGATAGGTTCCGATGAGGTTCTCAATTTTGAAGTGTCGGGAGATAAGATCGAAGCCGTTCACATACTTCCCGGCTATACGCACAACATCATAAACCTTTCAGAAAAGGATGACTTGGTGACCGTTATGTGGGCAAACGAACAGTTTGACCCCGCGCACCCCGATACCTATTCCGAAAACGTGGAGGAAAACAAATGAAACTCGATTATTCGGACGTTGCATTTCGCTGCGACGGAAAACTTAAACTTCTCATAATCGTCGGCACCAGACCCGAGATAATCCGTCTTGCGGCCGTTATAAAAAAGTGCAGAAAATATTTTGACTGCGTTCTTGCCCATACGGGACAGAACTACGATTATACGCTTAACGGCGTGTTCTTTGAGGACTTGCGTCTTGACGCTCCCGAAGTCTATATGGACGCTGTGGGAGACGACCTCGGCGCAACTGTCGGAAACATTATCAACTGCTCGTACAAGCTTATGGTACAGATAAAACCGGATGCTCTTCTTGTTCTCGGAGACACCAATTCCTGCCTTTCTGCGATTCCCGCGAAAAGACTGCATATTCCCGTTTTCCATATGGAAGCCGGCAACCGCTGTAAGGACGAGTGTCTGCCCGAAGAGACGAACAGAAGAATCGTTGATATAATTTCCGACGTGAATATGGCTTATTCCGAGCATGCGCGACGCTATCTTGCCGAATGCGGATTGCCGAAAGAGCGCACGTTCGTGACCGGCTCTCCCATGGCGGAAGTACTGCACGAAAACTTTGACAGTATCGAAAAAAGCGATATTCTGAAAAGGCTCGGACTCGAACCTAAAAAATATATGCTTCTTTCCGCTCACAGAGAGGAAAACATAGACACGGAAAAGAACTTTCTTTCTCTGTTCAACGCAATAAATAGGTTGGCTGAAAAATACGATATGCCGATACTTTATTCGTGCCATCCGAGAAGCAGGAAAAGACTTGAAGCGACGGGTTTTGAACTTGATCCGCGCGTTATCCGTCATGAACCGCTCGGATTCCATGATTACAACAATTTGCAGATGAACGCCTTCGCCGTGGTTTCGGACAGCGGAACTCTTCCCGAGGAGAGCAGTTTCTTCACTTCCGTCGGCAAGCCGTTTCCCGCCGTTTGCATAAGAACATCGACGGAACGACCCGAAGCGCTTGACAAAGCGTGCTTCATTCTTGCCGGAATAGGGGAGACGAGCCTTTTGCGCGCAGTAGAGACCGCGGTTGACATGAACGAGAACGGCGATCTTGGAATACCCGTTCCGTACTACACGGAAGAAAATGTTTCAACAAAGGTCGTCAAGATAATCGAATCGTATACCGATGTTGTGAACAAAATGGTTTGGAGAAAGTCGTAAAGGGCGACTTTCGACCGATGTAAACAAATGTTGACGCCGAATACGGAAGAACCGTTTTTCGGCGTCGTTTTTTGTTATGCCCGCGCGAATTTTGAAATAAGGTTAACATTTTTCATTCTTTATTATGCGCGGGCTTGCAATCGCTTGACTTTTTTGGAGAACTATGGTACAATCGGAATCAGATAATATATAAAAATCTAATATATCAGATAGGAGATATTTACTATGGCTGAAAAAACCGACGGCGCAATGAACGGATCCGGCATCGTTGATCTCGGATTCCCGATGTGGCCTCAATTCAACCCCAAGACTTTCGATCAGGTTACCGAGACCCTTAAAAGCGGTAAGGTTTCTTACTGGACTGGTAAAAAGGGTATGGAATTTGAAGAAAAGTGGGCAAAATGGTGCGGAGCGGACTATGCGATTTCCTGCACTAACGGAACTGCTGCTCTTCACATCGCAATCGCGGCTCTCAACATCGGCCCCGGCGATGAAGTTATCGTTCCCTCTTACTCTTTCATCGCGTCTTCGTTCTCTATCGTTCAGGCGGGCGCTATCCCCGTATTCTGCGACGTAACGGACGATCACACAATCGACCCCGACCTTATCGAGGGACTTATCACCCCGAGAACCAAGGGTATCGTTGTTGTTCACCTTTACGGCGTTATGTGCGATATGAAGAAGATCATGGCTATCGCAAAGAAACATAACCTCAAAGTCATCGAAGACTGCGCGCAGTGCTTCGGCGGCGTTTACACCGACGAAAAAGGTGTTGAACATAAATCCGGTACCATCGGCGATGTAGGCTGCTTCTCTTTCTGCCAGTCCAAACACTTTACGACCGGCGGCGAGGGCGGTATGGTCGTTACCAACGATGAAGACACCGCTTGGGAAGCACGTTCGTTCCGTGACCACGGTTACAACGTAAGACTTCGTATGAACCTTCTCGCGATGGAAGAGGCTCTTCCGTACGTTCATACCAGAGTCGGCTTCAACTATCGTATGACCGAAATGCAGAGCGTTATCGGTATCAACGAACTTGAAAGATTTGACAGCTGGAACCTCGCAAGAAGAAAGCAGTACGCTAAAATGTACGACGAGGCGTTTGCGGGCGTTTCCGGCATCGCTAAACTTCCGGTTAACACCAAAGAAAGACAGTGCGCTTATTGGTGGTATCCGATAAACCTTGACCTCGATAAACTCGACGTTGACGCGGCAGAGGTTTGCAATCTCCTTAAAGAAAACAACATTCCCTGCTCCGGCATTCTTTGGCCCGAAGCATATCAGGAAGAAGCATACACCGAGCACGTCGGCTTCGGCGCCGCTAAATTCCCGTTCGAGTCCAAAGAGTACGCGGATCCGAAACAGGTTGACTATAAGAACGTCCTTTGCCCGAAAGCAAAGAGCCTTCGTGCCGTTACCGTTTCCCTGTTCCTGCACCCGACATGGGAGCCTGAGCACATTCAGAGATGCATCGACGTCTTCAAAAAGATTCTTGCCGAGCATCAGAAATAATCCGACCGCATAGGAAAATATATAGAGGGATAGGCTTTTGCCGTCCCTCTATACGGATTTTTCGTCGGGAAGCGCAAAACGGTTTTTGAACCTTTTTCAGCGTCTTTCCGAAGTATACGGGACAGGTTTGACGGCTGTTTTTTCGTCTTTCCTGCCGAAAGGAGAAACATTTTATGGACAGAAAAATTAAATGGGGCGTTATCGGCGCCGGCGGTATAGCCGACAGAAGAACGATGCCCGGTATGATGCTTGCCAAAAACGCCGAACTCATAGCGGTTATGGACGTTAACGAAAACATCATCGAGGGACTTAAAGAAAAATATCACGCCAAATACGCCTACACAAACGCAGATGACCTCATCGCAAATCCCGAGGTTGAAGCGGTATATATCGCAACTCCCGTTGTTTTTCATGCCGAACAGGCTGTCAAAGCCGCTCGCGCGGGCAAACACGTTCTTATGGAAAAGCCTATCGCGATGACCGTTGCGCAGGGCAGACAGGTTATCGCAGACGTTGATGCTTGCGGCGTTAAATCCGCTTGCGGCTTCATGATGCGTTTCGGCGCTCTGAATCAGCAGATCAAAAAGTTCATCGCCGACGGCAACATCGGTCAGGTCGTTTCCGCAAAAGCGCAGTTCACCTGCTGGTATCCCGATATGCCGAACTGCTGGCGTCAGCAGAAAAAGAACGGCGGCGGCGGAGCGTTCGTGGATATGGGTGTTCACTGCATCGACCTTATTCAGAACATACTCGGCACGACCTGCGACAAGGTTTCCGCGCTTATCGACACAAAAACATTCAAGTATGAAGTTGACGACTCCGCATCCGTGCTTATGCACCTGAAAAACGGCTGCAACGCGTATGTTGAGGCAAACTTCAACATTCCCGACGCTGCGGCGAAGTGGAGACTTGAATTTTACGGAACAAAGGGCTGTATCACCGCGAATGACACCATTCATCAGCTTGATACGGGTTCCGTTGAAGTTACGTTGGAAGACGGCTCTCACCCCGACATCACGGCGGACTTTACAAACCTTTACACAAAAGAGATTGAATCGTTCTCCGATTCCATCATCAACGACACACCCGTTCTTGTTCCGCTGTCCGACGGCGTTCAGGTTCAGGAAATAGTTGAAGCGGCTTACTATGCGGCTGAAAACGAAAAGGTCGTAAACATCGACAAGTTTTTCGGCAGAGCGTAAACCGAAATAACGGCAATTTCAGACCGCTGCGGCGGGACATTCCGCCGCAGCGGACAAAAAAAGAGGAAGATATTATGTTTAAGTGTGCGTTTTTTGAAAGTGACATCACCCCGCCTTTGTATAACTGTATGCCCGGATATTTCAACGAGCGACTTGCCACGGATATAAAGGATAAGATTTATGCCAAAGCGATAGTCGTCGAGGGCGGCAACGGCGAAAAGGTCGCAATGATAGCAGTCGAAGCGAATTTCATAACCGAACAGATTGCGAACGACGCAAAAGAAAGAATCGCGGCTCATTCCGATATAAAACCCGAAAACGTTACGATGTCCGCAACGCACATTCACAACGGCGGTCCCACCGTGGATTGGGGCAAACTTGTAAAACACAGCCCTTGGTATGTTAAATTTGTCTCAGAAAAGGCGGCTGACGCGGTTATCGTCGCAAACCAACATCTGCGTCCCGCAAAAGTAAGTTATGCCAACGGCAAGGTGGACGATATTTCATTCCACCGCATATATCTGATGAAAAACGGAACATATCAGACCAATCCCGGCGTTCGCAACCCCGATGTTGTCCGTCCCGCAGGTCCGATAGACCCCGATGTTACGGTGCTTTTTGTAGAAGACGCCGAAACCGACAAGCCGATGGGTGCGATTGTCAATTTTGCGTGCCATCAGGACTGCGTTGACGCCATGGCTTACAGCGGCGATTTTTCCAGCGCAATGTCGGATAACTTAAAAGAGCGTTTCGGCTTCCGCTTTGTCTCGGTCTTTTTCCCGGGAACGTGCGGCAATATCAATCACTTTGATGTGTTCGGCGGCAAGCACGCGCAAAAAGATTATTATCGCCTTATGGGTAAAAAACTTTCGGATGAGATACTCCGCGTTCTTCCCGAACGTGAATATTGCTCCGACGATACGGTATCTGCATATAAGAGAGTTTGCACCGTTAAAAAGAGAATGGTTCCCGAAAGCGAAATTCCCGAACTTGAAAATATAACAAAAACAGTTGTTTTGCGTGAAGACGAGGAGATAGGTTCGCAGTCCGACCCCGACCAACTGCGTGCGGTGTTCGCTTACGATCTGCTTAATTACGCCAAGGACAAGAATGATACAAAAGACGTTCCGGTTCAGTTCGTCCGCATAGGCGACAATGCTTTTTACGAACTTCCCGGCGAGGTTTTTGTTGAGTTCGGTCAAAAGATAAAGGCCGAATCGCCTTTCGGACATAATTTCATATTCACAAACTCAAACGGTCTTTTCGGTTATATTCCGCTCCGCGACAGATTCGCACCGACTGTTTACGAGTCAAAACTCGGCTGCACGAGTTACCTTGAACCCGAGGCGGGCTATATCTTCACGGATACCGCGCTCGAACTTGCAAACAAGGCGAAAAACAGTTTTTAAGCCCAACCTTGACAAAAAAGAGGTTTTTATGAAAATCAAAAGAGTTTTGGCAGCTATTCTCTGCGTCGCCGCTGTTTTAAGCGCAACTTCATGTTCCGTTATTCGTTACGGTAACGCGCCCGAGGTCTACGGCTTTGCGTATTCGACCGAATTTTTCGGAAAAGAAGAGACTTTGCCGGAAAAATACAAAAATGCCGCTGCAACCGTAACAATGTGCAAAAACGAGCGTGAGATCGCCTATGTCGCGATTTCCGATGCAAGAAAAGAGTTGACGGGCGTCAAATTCTCTTTCGGAGAGTTTTCCGACGGCGAGCACATCTTCCCCGCAGACAAGATCGAGGGTTACAAAATGAGCTACGCCGAAAAATTCAGCAATGAAAAACAGGCGTATTATACCGAACCTTTCGGATATATTCCCCTCAATGATTTTACCAACAATTCAAAGGTCGCATCCGCCGAAAATCAGGCGTACGCGCTTCGTTTCGAGACTTCCGCGGACACTCCCGCGGGAATTTACCGCGGAACGGCTGCCATTGAATATGACGGCGGCAAAAAGGATATCGAGGTCGTTGTTAAGGTTATCGACATAACTCTTCCCGAAAAGAAGTCGTATGAGACCAACTTCGGCAGCTGGCTTCCGTCGAGCAGGTATTATTACGAAGGGTATATGACCGCGGAAGAAATGGACAAAGTGTTCCTCGATTTTGCCGAGGAACAGAGAATTCCCGTCGCGGGCGGAATATGGGACAGAATTTTTAAATATCCCACCGACGGTCTTACCGGTATGAAAGCGTGGGCGCGTCAATGCAAATACTATCTTGAAGATCACCCGAACAGCCCCCATCTTCATGCCATATGTTGGTGCTGGTGGATGGATACGACCACTCCCACAGAGGAGCTTGATATACGTAAATATACTCAAATGACTGAGTTTTATGAAGCGGTCGTTGCCGAGGGTATAGCGGATCACTTTGTATATTATCCTTTGGACGAGCCCGAAAAGAACGAGTGGGTTCGAAACAGAACCAAGGAGGTTCTTCGTCAGTTCAAGGAGTATTATCCGGAGATAAGGGTTATTCTGACGGCCTCTCCTGTTGAAGAGTTTTATGCCGACGAGGCTTCTCTTTTCGTTCCGTTTTTCTATTCCGAACTTGCGGAAGACTATGCGGATTTCGGCGAGGGCAAGCCGTTTTGGGTATACTTCCTGGCGGAAAGAGCCGCGTCGGGCTGGTATTCGGCGATGATAGGCGCGACAGGCTATCTGCAATGGGAATACGGTCTTTTCTGCGGGTGGAACGATGACGAGGGCTTATATAACAAAAAATTGACTACAGAAGAACTTTGGAACGGCGAAGGTGGTACATTTGTTCTCCCCGGTCGTATTGACGACGGCATAGTCAACGAAAACCGCGGCGTTACCACGACCTGCGCGGAAGGTATAAGAGACGCTGCTGAAGAATATGAAAAACTTCTTATTTTCAAAGAAAAAGCAAAGGCGTTCTATGACGGGCTCGGCATAACCGAGTATACTTTCGAAGACTCTATAAGAAGCATATACGCAAATGTTATAGACACGCATACCTATAACAGCGATGAAATTCCGGCCGATATTTTCGATTTAATGCAGAAAGAGATATACTCCGATATTTTGAGCGGAACGAACTCTTTCACTGTTATTTCGGAAAACCGAACCGAGGCGAACCCGAACGGCGTTACCGTGGAAGTGTTCACCCGAAAAGGCGCGACGGTTGCGCTTGACGGCAGGGGCGCCGACGAAACCCTTGATTTCGGCTCGTATGAAAAGCACGTTTTCAACGACAGCGCAACGGAAAAAGGTGAACGTCACACGGTTACCGTTGACGGACGCTCTTTTGTCAAGACATACCGGATGCCGATATATGAAAAACTTGTTACTCTTCTCGATATCGAAAACAACTTTGACGCAATCAAAACAGCCATGCTTGCAAACGGCAGAACGACAATTTCAGCCGATAAAATAGAAAAGGTTGAAATCAACGGCAAAACCGCAATGAAAATAACCTTTTCTTCCGACGCCGACCAAATCGCGTTGAAAGGCTCTGATTTTTCGACCGCATCGTGGAAAGATTATTCATCGCTTGTTTTGGACCTTGAAAAAGGTGACGGAAACGTTCGCTCAAAGCTTACAGCGAACATTGCCGCCGGTCTTGCAAATGTAAACACTCAAACAGGCGTAAAAGTTTATTGGCAAAAAAACGCGACCTCTGCCTTTGATTTGACACAGGGTGATGTGGCTGCCGCAAAGAAAAATACGATAAAACGGGTTATTTTCGGCGTTACCGAGCCGACAACTGTTTACATAACTGATATTTCTCTCGGAAAATAACGGGAGACAAAATAAACGGAGTTGAGAAAAATGCTGCAAATGGAAAGAAAGGCGAGCGACAACAAGTACCTGCACAAGGACTTTCACGTTACGCTCGACCTCGGAATCACCTATATCGGGGAACATTTCGGCGGAGACGATGCCGTCAAAGAATATCTGACGACGTTCGCAAAAGCCTATTACCCGAAAATGACGCTTCCCGAGCTTGAAGATTATTTCAAGAAAATATATGAAGCGGAGGAAGAACCCGAGGCGCTTTCGACAGAACTTTCGGACGGATGTCTTAAAGTTAAAGTCGAGTATTGCCCCGCAATAAAGTACATGACCTCGATTGGTCACGACCATTCGCCTTGGTACTATATGACCACGACCGTCGTATACGAAGAGTGGGCGAAGACCTGCGGATTTGAGTTCGTCATGGGTGATTACGACAGAAAAACGGGAAAGACCTCGTTTGAATTCAGGGAGGTGTCGAAATGATTTCTTGCACCGAATTCATCTATTCTTACAGCGAACTGTTCAAGTTCATCGAGAAAAAAGGCGGCAAAGACGCGATAAGAACGTATTGGGAGCATATCTCGGACAATTATGTCAAAGAAAGGCTCGGCGCTTGCGTTGAAAAAGACGGCATAGAGGGCTGTTACAATTATTGGGCAAAGTCTTTGAGTGAAGAGGCGGCGGATTTCCGCATGACGCTTGACGGAGACACTTTCACGATAGAAATGTTCCATTGCCCCTCGAAAGGCAGATTGCTTGATTGCAAACGCATAACGCCCTATCCCGATTATTGCAAACATTGCGATTTGCTTTATCGCCGTGTTGTCGAACCTCTCGGACTTGATTATGATTACGATATGTCCGAAGTCGATCATGCGCGCTGCAAACTGACCATTACAAAAAGAAAATAAGGGAAAAATCCCGTAAAAATGCTATTAAAATTTATTTATATAAAAAGAAGGACTTTTATTATGAGCAAAAAGGCTGACATTCTGGTACCTCTGTTTACCACATTCAACAAAGACGGCAGTATCGACTACGATACATTCGCAAAAATCGAAAGATACGTTCTTGACAAGGGCGCTGACGGCGTTTATGTCGGCGGTTCTTCCGCAGAATGCTTCTCTCTGACTCAGGAAGAGAGAAAAAAGGTTCTCGAGCTTGCTGTTAAAGTTGCGGACGGCAAACAGGTTGTCGCTCACGTCGGAGCAATAGGCACGGGCATCGCCTGCGACCTTGCGGCTCACGCCAAAAAAGCGGGCGCTGACGCCATCGCCTCCGTTCCTCCGTTCTATCACGGTTTCCAGCCGGGTGAGATCAAGGGCTACTACACCGCTATCGCGGACGCTTCCGATCTTCCCGTTATCATTTACAATGTTCCCGGAACTACCGGTGTAGGACTTTCTCTTGCACAGTTCAAGGACATTCTTTCCGATGACCGTGTTGTTGCGGTTAAATACACCGATGTCAATTACTACACGCTTGACAGAATAAAGAAGCACACGGGCGCATTCATTTACTCCGGCGCGGACGAGTGCTTTGCTTACGCTCTTATGGCGGGAGCAGACGGCGGTATCGGAACCTCGATGAACTACTGCACCGAGAAATTCATCGCTATCAAAGAAGCGTTTGATAAGGGCGACATCGCAACCGCACAGTCCGAACAGCGCAAGATAAACAACTGCGTTCAGGCTATCATCGAGACCAGAGGTCTTCCCGCAATGAAGTATATGACGACCGTTGCGACAGGCATTGATGTAGGCTGCTGCCGCAAACCGTTCAGAGAACTTACGCAGGACGAAAAGAAACTTCTTGAAAAGACCGCGGAAGAAAATCTGTAAACAATTAAAAAAGCGGGGAAGCGTTCCGCTTCCCCGAACAAGAAAATTATATTTTGAGGTATTATATAATATGAAAGTAGCAGTAGTCGGTCTCGGCTCGATGGGCCAGAGAAGAACCCGTCTTATAAAGCAGTACGACAGTTCGATAGAAGTTTTCGGCATTGACACGATGCCCGAAAGATGCGCGGAATGTCAGGAAAAATACGGAATGAAGACGTTCGCGTCCATTCCTGACCTTGTTGCGGCGGAACCCGAGGTTTCCTGCATCTTCATCAGCACAGGTCCGCTTTCGCACAACCCCATCATCAAAGAGTGCATCAAATACGGTCTTCACGTCTTCACGGAGATCAACCTCGTTGCCGACGGTTACGAGGAAAATATTGCAGCCGCAAGAGAAAAGGGCGTCAAACTCTTCCTTTCTTCGACGTTCCTTTACAGAGATGAAGTCGCTTACATAAAGAAAGCCTGCGACGCGGCAAAACAGGGCAAACTCAACTATATTTATCATATCGGTCAGTATCTTCCGAACTGGCACCCGTGGGAAGATTACAGAAAAGTTTTCTATGCGAATCCGAGAACGAACGGCTGCCGTGAGATCATGGCAATAGATATGCCGTGGATTCTTGACATCTTCGGACCCGTTAAAAAGTTCTCCGCGATGAAATCGAAGAACACCGACCTTGACATTGCTTTCAACGACAACGTTTACATCATGATGGAACACGAAAACGGCAACAAGGGCGTTTTTGTTTGCGATGTTGTAACTCCGAAGACCGAAAGAGACTTTGAAGTATACGGCGAAAACTTCTTCCTTTCCTGGGACGGAAGCGCAACAGGTATACGCGAATGGCACGCAGACCCGACGGCTGAAAACCCGAACAAGGTCGAACTTACAAGCGTTGACATTTACGGCAACAACGCCGAGAACAGAAGCGAATACGCTTCGTTCGTCGTTGAAAACGCATATCTGAACGAGATAAAAGCGTTCTTCGCGTATGTAAAAGAGGGCAAAGAGCCTGTCTATACATTTGAGAAAGACAAGATCCTTCTCGATATGATAAGCGAAGTGGAGAAATAAGAATAATTGCGGGGAAAAGTCTTTACAATAAGACTTTTCCCTCTCGAAAAATTTGTAAGGTTGGTTTTATATGAAATACGAGACTTTGAAAGGCCTTGAAATTTCCGCGCTTTCGCTCGGTACCGTTCAGCTCGGTATGGACTACGGTATAAACAATGCGGGCGGCAAACCGACGGAAGAAAAGGCTTTTGAACTTCTTCAAACCGCTGTTGACGGCGGAATTTCCGTTATCGACACCTCGTCCGACTACGGAACGAGCGAAGAAGTTGTAGGAAAATTCTTCAAGCAGTATAAGGGCAAAAAACCCACGATAGTTACAAAATTCAAGATTGAGAACGACCATACGAAAGTTGCTCCCATATCCGATGTCAGAAAAAATCTGCGCACGCAGGTCGAGACCTCTCTCGAAAGACTCGGCTATGATTCGCTTCCCATTCTCATGCTTCACCGCGAAAGCGAACTGTTTGATTACGGCGACGTGCTTCCCCGTGAACTTGAAGCGTTGAAAGCGGAAAAAATGGTTGACCGTGTGGGCGTTTCTCTTAACGGCTGCACTTATGTAAAGGACGTTCTTGCAAACGATCTCTACGAAGCGGTTCAGATACCTCTTAACATGATGGACACACAAAACGTGCTTCACGGCGGTATAGACAAACTGAAAGAAAAAGGCGTTATCGTCTTTATCAGAAGCGTATTTTTACAGGGACTTTTCTTCCGTGATCCCGAAACACTTCCCGAAACGGGACTGCTTTCGCAGGCAAAAGAGCCGCTCAGAAGACTTCATGCTCTTGCAAAAGAAGAGGGACTTTCCGTGGCGCAGGTCGCAATAACGTTTATGCGTGACCTTGCCGGCGTAAACTCTCTTGTTCTCGGTGCGGAAAACCCCGATCAGGTCAGACAGAACCTTGAACTTGCCAACGCTCCCGCACTTTCCGCTTCGGCAAGAGAAAAAATCCTCGATATGTTCGGCGATATCAATCCCGACATTCTGAAACCGTGGCTTTGGAATAAGTAATTATGAATTTCAAAAGGATATTGTTGCTTACGCTGTGTCTTGCAACGTTTGTGCCGATAACCGGTTGCGGCGTTGTCCGCAAAGATGTTCCCGAAAAATCCGTTTACAAGGGCTCGTTTCTGCCGAACGGAATTTCGGAGGACATTTTCGAAAAAGTCAACGCTTCAAACAAGAAAAACGCAGGGACGTATTCCGCAGGCAGGATATATTTCAATGCCGCGAACAGATACGGATTTCCCTCGTCGGTGTTTGACCTTGGCTGTGTCGGTTCGGATTTTACGCACATCGCATTTGAGATCACAAACGAAAACGATTATACCCTGAAAGACATTACGGTCAGTATGTCCGTAAGTCTTACAAACGTGACAACGAAGTGTTACACGGAACTTGAACCGGGACAGAGCGGCGTTTTCTTCTTTCCCGTTTCAAAACTCGGCAATAACTCTGTCGGAAAACTTCGCCGTATAACGCTGTCGCAGCAGGATAACGGAGACGAATGTTTTGTTTCGTTGAAAGATATTTATCCTGTTGTTATAAACCCGTTTTTGCAGAAGACCGTCTGCGAGATACGCGACCCGTTCATTCTTTCGGAGAACGGCGTATATTATATGTACGGAACGGGCTGGCAGTATTACAAAAATACATCGGGCGACATAAACGGGGAATGGACGGGACCTTATTCCATGGTGGATTGGAACCGTATCAGCGAGATTCTTCCCGATTACGAACAGCAATGCTGGGCTCCCGAGGTCTACAAATACGGCGACGCGTATTATGCGATAACCACATACAATTCTTCGGAAAGAGGCGGCTCGGACGGCACGCACAAGTACGACGGCAGAGGAACGGTCATTCTTCGCGCCGAAACTCCGGAAGGTCCGTTTACGCGTTGGTCCGACGGTCTGATAACCCCTGATACTTGGGATTGTATAGACGGAACGCTGTATGTAGATGACGAAGGACAGCCGTGGCTTTTCTTTGTTCACGAATGGACTTCGACCGACGGCGAGGGCGGCAAATTTGCCTGCGCAAAACTTTCTTCGGATCTGAAAACTCTTGTTTCCGAGCCGAAAGATGTTTTCAGCACGGGCGGTGTTACCGACGGCTGCTTTATCTATACCGCGGCAAACGGAGACCTGCTTTCGCTCTGGTCTACATATGATGACGATTACGGCTACTGCGTCAATGTTATTCGCAGCAAGAACGGCATAGACGGCGACTGGCTGTTTGACAGTATTCTTTATTCTTCCTGTTACGGTGCGGAAAGCGGCGGTCACGGTATGCTGTTCACGGACTCTGACGGTCGAATGAAAATGAGTTTTCATATCGACAGCGATAAAAACTATGCGGCTTTTATAAACGTAAAAGAAGAAAATAATAAACTTGTTTTGTCCGACTTGACCGTTTCGGACATACGGTAAACCCGTTAAAGCGGGAATGAAAGGCGAAAGTATGAATATTCTTGCAATAGGCTGTCACCCGGACGACGTGGAGATAAACTGCGTCGGAACGCTTATCAGATGCGTTCAGAGAGGCGACAATGTAACCGTTTGCCATTTCTGCAACGGTAATATGGGACATGAAGTCATCATGCCCGACGAACTCAGACTTATCCGTGCGGCGGAAGCCGAAAAAGCGGGTTCGCTTGCCGGAATCAAAGTTATCAACGGCGACATCGGCGACCTGCTTGCGAACGGCTATGATATGGAGCAGAGAAACAAGGCGATAAAGATAATCCGCGACGCCGATCCCGACCTTATCATAACTCACGCACCGACCGACTATATGTGCGACCACGTTGCGGTATCAAAACTTGTGTTTGACGCTTGTTTTGCCGCGTCCTGCCCGCATTATATGCCCGAACTCGGAAAAGCTTCCAAAGTCACCCCGCTTTATTATATGGATAATCTCGGCGGTCACGGCTTTGTTCCGACCGAATATGTGGACGTCACCGACGTTATGGAATTGAAAATGGAAATGCTCGAATGCCACGAGAGCCAGCTCAAATGGATGAGAGAGCATGACAACATAGACTTTGCGGATTTTGTTCGCACGATAGCCAAATACAGAGGCTTCCAGTGCGGCGTCGCTTATGCCGAAGCGTTCACGCAGGCGTTTGTTTATCCCAAAGTTCAGCCGAGGAGGTTATTGCCGTGAAATATGACGTTGCTTGTATAGGCATTCTTGTTGCCGACGTTATCGCAAAACCCGTTGACAAAATTCCCGCTCCCGGTCTTCTTGAAAGAATAAACGGGATAGAAACGTTTACCGGCGGCTGCGCGATGAGCGCGGGCATAGATATGGCAAAAATAGGCATAAAGACCGCGGTTCTCGGAAAAATAGGAAACGACAGTTTCGGAAGTTTTCTGAAAAACGCGCTTGTGGAATACGGCGTCGGCGTTGACGGTATAGCCGTTGACGAAAACGTGCAGACTTCCGCTTCCATAGTTCTTTCCGCTTCTTCGGGCGAGAGAACGTTTCTGCATTGCGTCGGAGCAAACGGAACTTTCGGACTTGACGACGTGAATTGGGACGTTATAGCCGATTCGAGAATAGTTTTTGTCGCAGGCACCATGCTTATGGATTCCTTTGACGGCAAGCCGTGTGCGGAAGTTCTCAAAAAGTGCAAAGAAATGGGTAAGATGACCGTGCTTGACACCGCATGGGATTCGCAGGGCAGATGGATGAAAGTTCTCGAACCCTGTATGCCGTATATCGACGTGTTCCTTCCCTCCATTGACGAGGCGGCGGAACTTGCGGGCACAAGAGACCTTGACGCAATAGCCGATTTCTTCTTCTCAAAAGGCGTAAAACAGGTTGCCGTCAAAAACGGAAAACACGGTTGCTATCTGCGTGAAAGCAAAGATGTGGCACCCGTTTTGCTTCCGACTTATACAGGCGCACCGGTCGTTGATACCACGGGTGCGGGCGACAGTTTTTGCGCAGGCTTTATAACGGGTCTTGCAAAGGGAATGACATTCTCCGAATGCGGTGCGTTCGCAAACGCTGTCGGCACTTTCTGCGTCAGCGCAAAAGGCGCAACGACGGGAATAAAGGATTTTGACACGATAAAAGCCTTTATGAAAGATAACGTTCCCGGCTGACGGACAAATCTGATTAAAAAAGGACAGTAATTTATATATGAAAGCAGTAGTATACGGCGGCGGAAATATCGGCAGAGGCTTTCTCGGACAGCTTCTTTACAACAGTGGCTTCGAGACCGTTTTTGTCGATGTCAACCGTGAACTGATTGATAAACTGAACGAAACTCATTCCTATCCCATAAAGATAGTTTCGAATGAGAAACAGGAAGAAGTCGAGATAAAGAACGTGCGTGCGGTAACGCCCGACGATGCCGTTGACGAAATTGCGACGGCTGACATTATCTTCACTTCCGCGGGTGTCAGAATACTTCCCTATGTTGCGCCCGTTCTGCGTGCGGGTATCGAAAAACGCTCCAAGGGCGTTGACATCGTTATCTGCGAAAACCTGATGGACGCGGACAAGTATCTGAAAAAACTCGTTGATCTGGACAGAGACGATGTGGGTTACGTCGAGGCTTCCGTCGGCAGAATGGTTCCCGTTATGACCGACGAAATGCGCGAGGGCAATATCTGCAAAGTTTGGGTAGAGCCATTCTGCACACTTCCCGTCGATAAGGCGGCGTTCAGAAATCCGATTCCCGATATAAAAGGCATGGTTCCGTCCGAACCGTTCCAATATTATATTCAATCCAAACTGTTCCTGCACAATATGGGACACGCCATCGCTGCGTATCTCGGCATGAACAAGGGCTACACCTATATTTGGGAAGCGATGGAAGATCCCGAAATAGCGTCCACGGTTCGCGACGCGATGACCGCTTCCGCAAAAGCGCTTGCGGCGGAACACGGCAAGGACGAAAAAGAAGTTCTTGCGTATGCGGAGGATCTGATGTTCCGATTCAAGAACAGATACCTCGGCGATACGACCGAGCGTGTAGGCAGAGACCCCGAACGCAAACTTGAACCGAACGACCGACTTCTCGGCGCAATCAAGCTTTGCCACAAACACGGTCAGCCCGTTGACGCGATCAAAAAGGGTGTAATGGCTGCCCTTGACAGACTTTAATGCAAGTCTGCTTATCACCTGTTTGTACCAAAGCGGATTTTTCGCATAGGTTCAAAAAATGAAAATAACGAATGGAGGAATACCATTATGAATTTTATGTCCACGGTTAAAGGTTCCGCCCTTGAAGGATTCTATCCGCAGGGCTGGGATATGAAAAAAATTGACGAGTGCTGCGAAAAAGGCACCAAAAAAGAGGCTTTCTGGAACAAGAAGTTCAAGCCTGTTGCCTGCGACACCGTTGCAGACCTCGACACCTACATGGGTCACGAGATCGCTCTTCAAATCAAAAAGGCAAGAGACAGAGGCGAGAAACTTGCCATGATCCTTCCCGTAGGTCCCATGGGAATGTATAAGTGGGCGGTTTACTTCCTTAAAGAATGGAACGTTTGCTGTGACCATGTCACCACGTTCAACATGGACGAGTGGGCTGACGGCGAGGGCAACACTCTTGAATCGACCGACCACGCATCGTTTGAGTATTCGATGAAAGAAGCGTTCTTCAACAAACTCGGAAAACTAACCGTTCCCGAATCGCAGAGAAATTTTGCAACGAAGACAAATCTTCCGACTTACCCCGAAAAACTTGCGAAGTTGAAGGCAGAGGGCGCTAAACTTGTTCTTATCTACGGTATCGGCAGAATGTGCCACATCGCGTTCTGGGAACCGACGATAGGCGCAGAGTTTGACAACGATGAAGAATGGGCAAAACAGCCGTACAGAATCGGTGTTAAACTTCACCCGCTCACGATAGAGCAGAATGCCATAACTTCGTTCAAATCCAGAACTACTCTTGTTCCGTGCAGAGCGAACACAATAGGCCCCGGCTTGTTCCTGCAGGCGGATTACGCCATCGGCGGTGCTGACGGCGCTCTCAGCAGAGGCATGGGCTGGCAGGGAATGTCTTTCCTGACAACGCTTCACTACGGTCCGGACAGACATATCACCTCTACTTACATTCCGACGCTTCCCGGCAAACTCTTCTATCTTAAAGAACTTGCGGGTCCGTTGGTTGCGGAGTGCAACTGATCTGTCGGATCGAAAAACGCCGCTCTATTGTTCCGACGGGCGAAAGCCCGTCGGACTTATTGAAAACTTCGGTTCTTTCAAAAGCGCAGAAGGTTTTTGCCTTTTTGAAAGGCTCGAATAAGAAAAATATTTAATCGGATATATAGTATGAACGGAATCGCGTTGATAAAAAAAGAAAAGGGCAGAAGTGTGTATGCCGCATACACGCTCTGCTTTTTTGCCTTTTCTGCGATTATTATCGCAATTTACGCGGCGGCGGGCAAGAGTTTTGTGTGGTGGGACGACGGAATGTATCAGCACGTCAATTCGCTTGCGTATTACGGAAAATATCTGCGTGAGATCTTTTCGGGCTTTCTGCGCGGCGATTTTGAAGTTCCGATGTTCAGCCTGTCGATAGGCTACGGCGCCGATATTGCCACAACGCTGAACTATTACGTTTTCGGCGACCCGTTTTCGTTTTTTGCGGTGTTTGTCCCCGAGCGGTTTACGGAAATTCTTTACAATGTTCTGATATTTGTTCGTCTGTATCTTTGCGGGCTTGTTTTTTGCGTATTTTTGCGCCACAGAGGCAGAGAAAGCGTTCCCGCTGTTTTGAGCGGCAGCCTTATTTACGCTTTTTGCGGATATATGCTTTTTGCGGGCGTAAGACACCCGTATTTCCTTGATCCCTGTATCTTTTTCCCTGTTTTGCTTATCGGCATAGACCGCATTTTCGAAAAGAAAAAACCGCTTTTGTTCATCGTTATGACCGCAGTTTGCGCTGTCTTTAACATTTACTTTTTCTATATGATCTGCATAGGTATGTTTATCTATGCCGTTGCGGTCTATTTCTCGTTTTTCGAAAAGCGTAATTTTGTCGATTTGCTGAAATGGCTCGGTCGGTTCGTTCTGTATTTTGCCGTCGGTGTTTTGCTTGCGGGTGTCGTTTTCGTCCCCTCGGCTTATGCGCTGATGTCCGCTTCGAGAACCACGTCCGATGTATTCGTTCCGCTTTTGTATTCAAGCGATTATTATAATAAGTTTTTGTCCTCGTTTATCGGTCCCGTCAATGCGGGCAGCTGGACGCGCCTTTCTCTGACCGGAGTTTCCGTCGTTGCCGTCGCACTTATGTTCCTGCGCAGAAAAAAAACGGCACATAAGATAGTTTTCGGCGTGCTGACGCTCTTTTTGCTTGTTCCGTATTTCGGGCATATATTGAACGGTTTTTCATATGTTTCGAACCGTTGGGAATGGATGTACTGTCTGCTCTGCGCATATATAGTTTCCACCGTTCTCGAAAATACGGAGGAGTTTTCCGACAATCACCGTTTGTATGCGGGACTTTTCGGACTGCTTGTTTCCGTTGCTCTCGCATTTACCGTTTCTGCGTCGGATAAAAATGCGCTTATTCTTGCGGCGGTCCTTTGCCTTACATCGCTGACACTTCTTGCGCTCAGAAATAATGCAAAAGCTGCACGCACCGCACTTTGCGTCTGCACAGTTCTCGGCGTCGGCGTCAATGTGTTTTTGATGTATTACGGCTCATCTTCGAACAAAAATGCAACCGTGGGTTATAACTATGCGGGTTCGTTTCACGATAAAGGAGCTGTTTTTGAAACGCTCTTTTCGGAAAATACGCCCGAGACCGTTATTTCCTCTCTGCCCGATGCGGAAAAAACACGTTACGATATTTTCGGCAACGGCAGATATAATGTCGCGATGCAGCGCGGCGTCAATTCGACTGAATTTTATTACAGCGTTTCAAATCCCTATGTTTCGGGATATTTTGACGCTTTGCATCTGAATGTTCCGATGGAGCAGAAGTATTCGGACTCCGACGGACGTTTGGCGCTTGATATGCTTGCGGGCTGCCGATATTTTGTCTCCGTTGACGGGGCAGCACGACCGTTCGGGTATTCGACCCGTGTCGCTTCGACCGTTTCGGGCGGCAGAACATACGATATTTACGAAAATCCCGATTCTCCCGGACTTGTATACGCGTTTGACGAAGAGTTTTCGTCAAGTCGGTTCAACTCTCTGTCCCCCGCGCAAAAACAGCAGATAATGCTTTCATTTGCTGTCACGGACGCATCCGAAAACACGCAACCCCCCGCATTCGATGAGGTTGAAAAGAAATTTGATGTCGTTTGCGGCGACGGAGCGGAATATGACGGCAAATCTTTTCGCGTCACAAAGAAAAATGCCGAAGTTACGCTTGCTTTCAACGGCGACGCGCTGTCGGAAACGTATCTGGACTTTGAACAAATAGGTTTTTCTCCTTTCGAGCGGTCAGAACTCATTGACGATTCGACATGGGCTGAAATGACCGATAAGCAGAAAGAAAAGGCAAACAGGAAATATAATATCGGAACCACAAAAAACAAACTTTACATCAAGGTCTCGGCGGAGGACGTCACAAAAGAGTTGACCTGCTTCAATCCGACATATTCGTATTATAAGGGCGACGATGATTTTACGGTCAACCTCGGAACATTTGATAAGGGCTTGACGAAAATCACGTTGACGTTTGAGACCTGCGGCAATTATCATTTTGAAAATATGCGCGTATCGTGCCTTTCCTCCGAAAAAGTTCTTGCTGCCGCAAAAGCGTTGAAAAATACCGTCTCCGATATAGAAGTCTTCAAAAACGGCATTTCCTGCAAGACCGATTTCGATAAGGAAAAAACGGTTGTTTTCGCCGTTCCGTTTTCTTCCGGCTGGACGGCATATATAGACGGCGAAGAAGCGGAAGTTTTCAATGCGAACGTGATGTATTCGGGCGTTCGTGTAAGCGAGGGCGCGCATACGGTGACGCTTCGCTATAAAACACCGTTCCTGACTCTCGGCGCAGTCTGCACCGTTCTCGGTCTTGTTGCGTGTGCGGCGTGTGTCATTCTTCCTCGGGCTCTTGCCAAACGCAGACGCGCAGCGTCTTTTGAATATGAAAACCATAATGATTAAATATCGATAAATACCTATAAAAATTCACCGAAATACGCAATTTTGGAGTGGTTTGTATTGACAAAGGTGAATAAGTATGTTATTATATATTAAATTTATTCATTTTATAAAAGAGTGAACGGAAGTGGTAAAATGGCGATAAAAATTATTCTTATTGCCGCATTTTTCGTCGTGATGCTCGGCGTCGGAGTATATTGCCGAAAAAAAGCGACGGATGTCAACGGATTCGTTCTCGGAGGGCGAAGCGTCGGACCTTGGCTGACGGCATTCGCGTTCGGAACGTCATATTTTTCAGCGGTTATATTCGTGGGATATGCCGGTCAGTTCGGATGGAATTTCGGACTTTCATCAACATGGATAGGGCTCGGCAACGCCTTTATCGGGTCATTGCTTGCCTGGGTGGTGCTCGGCAGACGTACCCGCGTTATGACGCACGCGCTCGACTCCAAAACCATGCCCGACTTTTTCGGGCTGCGCTTTAATTCTCCCGCTTTGAAAATTGTTGCGTCCGTTATCGTGTTTGTTTTCCTTATTCCGTATACGGCGTCCCTTTTCAACGGACTTTCCCGTCTTTTCACAATGGCGTTCCCTGCGGTCGATTATGCGTGGTGCGTTGTCGTTATGGCTGTTCTTACGGGCATCTATGTCATTATCGGCGGGTATATGGCTACGGCTGTCAACGACTTTATACAGGGACTTATAATGCTCGGCGGCATAGTTGCCGTTATAGTTCTCATTCTCGGCAAAAACGGCGGATTTACGGAAAGCGTCACAGCTCTCGCAAATGTTTCTTCCTCGGAAACGGCGAATTTTTCCGGTGCGTTCGCTTCGTTTTTCGGTCCGCAGCCGCTTTCGCTGCTGTTCGTTGTTCTTCTGACGTCTCTCGGCACTTGGGGACTTCCGCAAATGGTCGGGAAGTTCTACGCGATAAAGAGTGAATCGTCGATAACGAAAGGCACTATAATTTCCACGTTTTTTGCTATCGTCGTCGCGGGCGGCTGCTACTTTCTCGGCGGTTTCGGCAGACTTTTCACAACTCCCGAAGCGGTCAAAGCGAACGGATACGACAGCATAATCCCGTCAATGCTTTCTTCTCTTGACAGCGACCTGATGATAGGCATTGTTCTCGTTCTTGTACTTTCCGCGTCGATGTCCACGCTTTCGAGCCTTGTTCTGACGTCTTCGTCAACGATAACGCTTGACCTTATCGCACCCGCGGTCAAAAAATTCGATGAGAAGAAAAAAGTTGTCTGTATGCGTGTGTTTGTCGCGTTTTTCATCGTTGTTTCGGCTTTTATAGCAATAATTCAGGCAAATCCCGAATTTAAGATTTCGTTCATCGCACAGTTGATGGGCGTTTCGTGGGGTGCGCTTGCGGGCGCGTTCCTTGCCCCGTTTCTTTATTCGCTTTATTGGAAAAAGACCACAAAAGCAAGCGTTTGGGTCTCTTTCGCTCTCGGCGTAGGTATAATGACGGCAAATCTTGTCTGCACATTTACGGGAACAACGTTTATTTCTCCGTTTTTCTCGTCTCCTATAAATGCGGGTGTGCTTGCGATGCTGGTCGGACTTATTGTTGTTCCGCTTGTCAGTCTTGTGACCCCGAAACCGAAAAAAGAGGATATGGAAAGAATCTTTTCGTGCTATTCGGCGGAAGTCGTCGTTCACGCAAAAAGTTCTCTTAAAGAAAAAGAATGATCTGCCGAGGAGAAAAAGGATATGTTTTTTCAAAAAGATATTGAGACAATGCCGCGCCGTGAGTTGGAAGAACTGCAACTCGCAAAGTTGAAGCATTTGGTCGATTACTGCAAAAATAACGTTCCGTTTTATGCAAAGCGCCTTGAAGCGGCGGGCATAAGCGGGGACAAGATAAAAACGCTCAGCGATATTCAATACATACCGTATACCGAAAAAAGCGACATCAGGGACAATTACCCTTACGGGCTTTTCGCGCAGCCGATGAAAAAGATTGTCCGCATTCACGCCTCTTCGGGCACGACCGGCAATCCCACGGTCGTCGGTTATACCCGCAACGACCTCGATATGTGGTCGGACTGCGTTGCGCGTCTTTGCGCTGCGGTCGGCGTGACCGATGACGACGTGGCTCAAATCTCGTTCGGTTACGGACTTTTCACGGGTGCGCTTGGGCTTCACTACGGACTTGAAAAA
This sequence comes from uncultured Eubacteriales bacterium, assembly GCA_900547165.1. Taxonomy (GTDB): domain Bacteria; phylum Bacillota; class Clostridia; order Oscillospirales; family UBA644; genus UBA644. The sequence continues at coordinate 1,540 of URFZ01000018.1, read as the reverse complement.
CTCGGAGCGGCGGTTATTCCCGTTTCGAGCGGCAACACCGAAAAACAGGTGAAACTGCTTCACGATTTCGGCACGACCGTTTTGATAAGCACTCCGTCTTATGCCATGTACATGAGCGAAGTCGCGCACGATATGGGAATATCGAACGACCAACTCAAACTGCGCATCGGACTTTTCGGCTCGGAGGGCTGCACAAACGAACTCCGTGACAAGATAGAAAAAGGCTTCGGGCTTTTCTCCACGGACAACTACGGAATGAGCGAACTCTGCGGTCCCGGTGTGTCGGGTGAATGTTATCTGCGCGAGGGACTTCATTTTGCGGAAGACCACTTCCTGCCCGAAATAATAAACTCGAAAACGGGTGAAGTTCTCGAACGCGGAGAGACGGGCGAACTCGTCGTAACAACGCTTTCGAAAGAGGGCATACCTATGCTCCGTTACAGAACAAAGGATATAACGCGCCTGAATTATGAACCGTGCGCCTGCGGCAGAACGCATTGCCGCATGGATAAAGTAAAAGGACGTTCCGACGATATGCTCAAAATTCGCGGCGTCAACGTATTCCCGTCGCAGATCGAGAGCGTTATGGCTAATATCGACGGTATTTCGCCGCATTACGAACTTGTTTTGACAAGAAAGAATTACACGGATTACCTTGAAGTGAGAATTGAAATTAACGACGCGGGTCTGCTTGACAACTTCGGAAAACTGGAGACCCTGCGTCAGACCGCGGTCGCAAAACTTCAAACGGTTCTCGGCATCAAAGCAAAAGTGACGCTTGTCGCGCCGAAGTCTTTGAAACGCTATGAGGGCAAGTCGAAGCGTATAGTCGATCTTCGCGGCAAGGAGGAATAAAAGAGTGAAAAAACTGATGATAGGCAACGAAGCGGTTGCCAGAGGCCTTTATGAGGGCGGCTTGAAAGTCGTTTCCTCTTATCCTGGAACTCCGAGTACGGAAATCACGGAATTTCTTTCAAAATACGATGATATTTACAGCGAATGGGCTCCGAACGAAAAGGTTGCGGCGGAAGTCTGTTTCGGTGCGTCGGTCGGCGGTGTCCGCTGTGCCTGCGCCATGAAACACGTCGGTCTCAACGTTGCGGCAGACCCTCTGTTCACGCTTTCTTATACGGGCGTGCGCGGCGGTATGGTCATATGCGTGGCGGACGACCCCGGAATGCACTCTTCGCAGAATGAGCAGGATTCCCGTCATTATGCGATAGGCGCAAAGGTGCCCATGCTTGAACCCGCGGATTCTTCCGAATGTCTTGAATTTGCAAAAAAAGCATTTGAGCTCAGCGAAGAGTTCGACACCCCCGTTCTGCTTCGCGTCTGCACCCGTATCGCTCACGGACAGTCCGTTGTCGAGACAGGGGAACGCGTAAACATTGCGGATAAACCGTATGAAAAAGAACCCGCAAAATACATAATGATGCCTGGCAACGCGATAAAGCGTCACCCGTTTGTCGAACAGCGCACCGAAAAGATTCGCGAATTTTCCGAAAAATGCGAATTTAACCGAGTTGAATACGGCTCGGCC
>URFZ01000017.1 GCA_900547165.1 uncultured Eubacteriales bacterium | reverse complement strand
CGCGAGCTGGGTTCAGAACGTCGTGAGACAGTTCGGTCCCTATCTGTTGCGGGCGTAAGAGATTTGAAGGGAGCTGTCCTTAGTACGAGAGGACCGGGATGGACTGACCGCTGGTGCACCAGTTGTTCTGCCAAGAGCATAGCTGGGTAGCTACGTCGGGACGAGATAAACGCTGAAGGCATCTAAGCGTGAAACTCCCCCTAAGATAAGATCTCTCATCCTTTATGGAGTAAGGCTCGTCGTAGACTATGACGTTGATAGGTCAGAGGTGGAAGCGCCGTAAGGTGTGTAGCTGACTGATACTAATAAGCCGAGGGCTTGACCTACAATTGGTAGTTAGCAGGCTCTGTAAAGTGCTTTCCGATTTGCAGTAGTTCCATGGTGTTCGGTTTTCAGGGTGTAATCCATTATCCGCCTTTAGCTCAGTTGGTAGAGCAACTGACTCTTAATCAGTGGGTCCCGGGTTCGAATCCCTGATGGTGCACCAAAATATTCCTCCTTAGCTCAGTCGGTAGAGCATGCGGCTGTTAACCGCAGGGTCGTTGGTTCGAGCCCAACAGGGGGAGCCAAAAAATAACAGTCGACTTTGTCGGCTGTTATTTTTTTAATGAAGCCTCAGTACTGTGAATGAAAAATGAAGCGGAACTTTGTGCTCAATGAAAAAGGCAAATTGTGTTAGAAAATAAGTGTACATTGCTGTGCGTAAGCGATACGTGAATGCTTCTTTGCATCATTACCGTTGCTTCATGTTGAACAGAAACATTTTACGGCACGAATTTTGTGGTGCTATTACTTGACTCAGTCACAAAAAAGAAACGACAAACTTCTCTCGAAAATTGTCGTTTCTTTTTATTTTTCAATTTTTCTCTTTTTTGTTCGTTACTATTCACTTAGATTGTCATTCTCGGATAAGTGATAAGCGTAAAATGATAAAGAATACGTAATTACAGTCAGGTGTATTCCGTTGCTTTTAGTTGTTTGTTTTTATGTTATTATATGTATTTGTGTATCTGCCTTTTACGAATATAGTTTGTTAATATAGAACAGAACAGAATTAAGTGTATTTTAACTGACAAATTGTTTTGATGAAAAGAATTCTTCCTGTATACCTTATTGAATAATAATTTCTGGAGAATCACTAGTGAGATATCCGTATTCTGCTATTATACAGGAAATTTCATAATTTTCCTGCGTTTTATATATGCATATGGCGTTACGACTGTCTGTTTTTTCCCAAGTTAATATGTATTCGTCCAATTCATATTTATATTCGTCATAATCTTCCGAGAAATAGCTTTCTTTGATTTCAAGGAGTGTTCCATTGGATGTGGTATAGTTTTTTACCCAAGCAATAAAAGATGCGGAGGCTCCATAATAATTACCATTAAAACCAATATTTAATTCGTCCAGTTCTATAAGCAACTTCAATGCTTCTTTTATATTATTATTTGTATGATATTCCCCCAGTTTCTCTGCAAAAACCTGTATATTTTTTTTATCCCACTTATCAACTTTGTGGTTTGGATCTCGTGCCCATTGCACAGAAAAAACGTTGGAATTCAAGGCATTTTTCAACTCTCGATATGGAGTGTTTTTTATATATGCTTTTATACAAATTATTGATATGATTATTGCTGCAAATAGTAATAATGTGATGATTGCAATAGCTGTTTTCTTCTTCTTTTTCTTTTTTTTCAGTTTTTCCTTTGTCATGTTATGCAATTCGGGACTGTTTTTATATTCTCCGAGAGTTGAAAGGAAAATTAAGCAAGCTTCATAATCCGCAATTGATTTTGCATCTTTCAGTTTTGCTTGTATTTCCAAATAACGGCGTTCCGAATCATCTTTTTTAATTCTTATTTGTGCGATAAGCCAGTCGAGAAGCGTATTACGTTTGCATATATAATTCGGAATAATTGATGATTTTTGAATCGGATTTACAGAGTGTTCTTCAAAAAAAGACCAGCTTTCATCAGATAAGATTTTTGACAGTTTCTTTATACAGTACTCATTAATATCAGTGACTGCATCAATCTGTTGGGGTGAGATTATGTCTTCAATATCAGGTGTAATTTTGGTTGCTAATGCAGAAAGAAGATTTTTAACATCTTTCGCATACAACAGCATTTCATTCTCTTTGATTATCTCAACTCCGCTGTCTCCCAAAACTTCGTTGATTGTTTTAAGGAGTCTTTCTGCACGTTGTTTTTTGCTCTCCGCAATTTTTTTTTCAACCTTATTTTCTATTCCCAAAAAACGAATTAAATTATCCAGTTCCTGCGAGTCGTATTTATATTCCTTTGCATAAACAAATGCGGCGATGTTGCACGGATAATTTTTTAGGGAGCTTGCGATAGCTTCGCTGTTGTCTGCAAAAGGATCTGTTATCCGGTTGATTATATGGTATGATTTTTGTATATCTATTGAATCTTCGATTTTTGGTGAAATTAACCCAGCACTGATAAGAAATTCTTTTTCGGCGTTGTAAAGCCCGTCAATATATGCACATAACCCGCGTTTTAGAAAAGGTTTGATTTTAGAAATAAATTGGACATAAGTATCATTGCCTTTTTTAATATGTTCATCGCAAAAAAGAGAGTGTTTTTTTTGAGCTTCCGAATATGCTTCTTTTCTTTGCTTTTCCTTTTTGCGATATTCGTCTATTGAATATGCAATTAAATCAAGTCCATCTCCTATGATTCCGTAACTGAGTCCTGTAATCTTACTTTCTGCTTCCTCAATGAGGTTTTGTTTATTGCTGCTAATTTGGTCAGCTACGGTTTGCAATATATTGTCATGGACATCTTTAATTTGCTTTACTGCTTCTAAGATTGAGTTATATGAGTGGGTTATGTATATACTTAAATTTTCAGATTTAATGAAGATCCCATGTGATGAAATTCGGTTAAGGGTATTATCTTGCTCAGATTGAAGGACTTCTATCAAATTTCCGAAAGTATCTGAAATGCTATTTGGTATTAGAGCAAAAAAATTTTGAAAGAAAGGTTCTTTTCTGTCCGAATAGTATTCCATAGTTTCATGATATGTTGCCAAAGATTTTGTGCATTTTATATCTTCTCCAAAAATATTGAATGTTTTAATTTCTGCGTTAAGTTCAGATGTATTTCTTTCCATAAGAAGCTCCTTTATTATATTTTCTGTAAGTAAATAAAGAATATTTTCTCTATTTTATAGATTTTTTGTTTTGAGACAAATAGTACTTTATCCTTTTAATCAGTTGCCTTTTTAAATGATATTGTCCTTTCTTGTACGCTGATTTCAAGATTTTTTTCTTTTGAAAATCTTGCCAGAGCAGATTTATTAAGTAAATAATTGGTGTCTTTCGGCAGATTCCTTCTTGTTAAATTATAATACTGTTTTTCTGTCAAGGAAAAATCTGTTGATGAATTAAGCATTTCAGCTATTTTAGAAAAATCAATTTTTGCCATAAAAGTTTCCTCATTTCCTTTTCTTTTTATTATATTATACTCAGAAATTGAGTATTTGTCAATACTCAATTTCTGAGTGTGGTAAACTTCTTTTATATAATAAAGAAAAAGGGGGGGAGTTTACAATGGATTACAGGAGCATAATGCGAAACCTTAGGGAGGATAGAGATTTAACACAAAAAGAAGTAGGTGCGATAATCAATAAATCACAACAAGGATATAGTCATATAGAGGACGGGCGAGCGGAGTTAAAAATAGACGACTTGATAAAACTCTGTCGTTATTACGGTGTAAGCGCAGATTATTTTATCGGACTTTCTCATGAAAAATAGAATTTTGTTTGATGGATTATTATATTTGTGTTTCATGATTTGTTTAAACGGTTTAGCGTTGAAGTATTGCGATGATAAATACGGTGATCGTTTTTGCTTATGTAACTTATTGTGATTAAGATTAAAGAGTGTTGATGTTATGAATAAAAAAAGTTTTGAATCAAGATATTTGCGTATATGTCGACTGATATCTGTTGTGTGCTCGGTTCTGGTTGTCGCAAATTTTTTAATAACTGACATTTGCACGGGAGATAAGGCTTTTTCGGAATTTGAACAGCGGGATTGGAATATTTTTATTGCTTTTTTGTGCGAGGAATTTCTGCTTCTTTCCGCTTCTGTTATTTGCGCGGTTGTGTGCGGTCGGATAACAAAAAAACGAAATCGGGCGCTTGCCTCAGCATGGGAACGGAATAAGTTTGAGGGAATCAGGCCGACCGATTATAATTATATTTGGTTTAATTCTTTCTGCGACGAACGCGCGCTTATCACGGAAAAAGACGGAAAATATGCGTTGCACTTGGACATGTATGATTCCGAAACGGAAAAGTGGAATTATGATAAAGAAATACGTCTTTTTGATTCTTTGCAAGATGTGAAAAAGTATTTGTTTTACGACTGTGATTTTTACTGCGACGAAAATACCGAAATCGGTGAATGCGGAGATGATATATAGAGGAAAATAGTCGAACGTACTTTCCTTTTGACGTTTTCAAACTGTTTATAAAAGTATTGAAAAGAGAATCCTGTCAAACTTCTCTTTTCTTTTTTGAAAAAACGTCAAGCCTGTTTACTATTTCTTTTATTTATGCTATAATAATGTCAAGAGGTGATACTATGACTGATATCGGAGCGCGTATACACTCTTTGCGGACAAACGCGGGGCTGACGAAATCGCGGTTGGCGCAGCTGCTTGACGTGACGGAACAGACTGTCTCGGATTGGGAACGGGACATTGCCGAGCCGAGCGCACAGAATATTTTTTCGCTGTATGACATATTCGGGCAGAAACTGTTTTCCGATGTTGGCAATATCGCAGCGGACAAGCCTAACCGCCCCTGTATGGAGAGCATAAAAGAAATATATAAAATAGGAAGAGGTCCGTCAAGTTCTCACACGATAGGTCCCGAAAGAGCCTGCAAGCGGCTGAAAGAACTTTATCCGAACGCAACCGGATATAAAATCACGCTGTTCGGTTCTTTGGCAAAAACCGGCAAAGGGCACGGCACGGATGTTGTTATAACAGAAACGCTAAAACCCGCCGCCGTAGAGATCGTCTTTGACAATATAACGCAGACCGCGCATCCGAACACAATGCGTACAGTTGCGTTTGACGGAGAAAAGATACTCGGAGAAAATGAAGTTCGCAGTATCGGCGGCGGAGATATCGTTTTTGACAACGAAATAGCGGCAGAGAAAAAAACGGTATATCAATATCGCAGTTTTGCGGATATATCGAATTATTGCAAGTCCCGAAATATTTCGCTTTGGGAATATGCAAACGAAAACGAAGACGGGCTTCGGGAATATCTCGGCACGGTTTGGGAGCAAATGACGCAGACCGTCGAACGCGGTCTTCACGATGAGGGTATTCTTCCCGGCGGTTTGGGCGTTCACAAAAAGGCAAAGCAACTGTTTGAGGCTCAGCATATAGATGAAAGCCCGAAATCAAGAGAAAACCGTCTTATTTGCGCGTATGCGTTCGCCGTCAGTGAACAAAATGCGTCCGCACAGACCATTGTGACCGCGCCTACTTGCGGTGCGGCGGGCGTTTTGCCTGCGGTGCTGTATTACGAACAGCAAAAAAATGACCTTTCGGAAGAAAAAATTATTCGAGCGTTGGCAACAGCCGGAATAATAGGGAATATCATAAAGACAAACGCATCGATATCGGGCGCTGAATGCGGTTGTCAAGCCGAAATAGGCAGTGCCTGCGCCATGGCTGCCGCCGCTCTCGGTGAACTGTTTGAATTGAGCATAGACAAAATAGAATATGCCGCAGAAATTGCACTTGAACATCATTTGGGACTGACCTGTGACCCCGTTTGTGGACTTGTTCAGATTCCGTGCATAGAGCGCAATGCGGTTGCTGCGATGCGGGCAAAGGACGCCGTCAGTCTGTCGAGTCTACTGTGGAACACAAGGAAAATATCGTTTGACAGCATTGTCAAAACAATGGCTGAAACCGGAAAAGATCTGTTGCCCTCTTACCGTGAGACCGCAGAGGGCGGTCTTGCGAAAACTTATCGCGGCGATTCCGAATGATTTTGGGAATAAGTCTTGCCCGTTTGTGCTGATTATGGTGTGTCTGAATTTGTTAATATCAGCACTTTTTCGGAAAATCTCTGTCGCAGACAGAGGTTTTTCTTTTTTATTCTCTCTTTTTTTATGGCGTTACAGAAAAAAATGAAATAGGCCTGTTATACAATTGTTTTGTTATATGTGCACCAAAAATTCCTGATAAATTTAGCAAGTAATACTAATTGTGTCGAATTTTGTCTTCGAAAACGCATATTTGTGATACAATTCCTAAATTATTTTCGACAAAATTCGCTTGAAATCTATAATGTTTTGTGATAGAATTTTTTTGCGAAGAAAAAAACAGGCAAAAATTAAATTTATATAAGATGAAACCGTTTTTCGAAAACATCTCTCTCCGGGACATGCTCCCATTGTTTTCGAATGACGGCATAGGAGGATTTTTATGGAAGGATTCGGTTATGAAAAGAAGATCCGAATTATGATCGTTGATGAGAACGCAGAATTTCGTTCATATACGGCGAATAAACTTCGGGAAGAGGGTTTTGATGTTGTTTTGACGACATCCGACCCAAAGAATGCACTTGATGCAATCGAAGCAACATCTCCCGATGTCGTTCTTTTTGACTTGATAATGGTCGGGCTTGACGGAATAGCGTTTCTTGAACAGGCAGGCAAAATGCCTTTTGCGCACCGTCCGCGGTTTATCGCAACATCAACAGCCGTCAACGAAATGATGATAAAAGAAGTTATGCGACTCGGGGCATCATATTTCTTGGTTAAACCGATAAACTATTCCATTCTGACCGAGCGTATACATCAAATCTGTTCTGTACCGGAACGAAAGGAGATCTTTTCCGTGTCCCAACCCGAGCCTACGCCTGAACCGCGTCAGGTATATATTGAGGATGACCTTGAAAAACAAGTGACGGAATCCATTCTTGAAATAGGTATTCCCGCGCACGTCAAAGGCTATCATTATGTAAGAAGCGCAATCATGCTCGCAGTGACCGATCCCGAGGCAATAAATGCCGTTACAAAAATCATTTATCCGACCGTTGCAAAACAATATAAAACTTCGCCCTCCCGTGTCGAACGGGCTATACGTCACGCAATAGAGGTTGCGTGGGACAGAGGCGACGTCGATGTTTTGAACTCGATTTTCGGATATTCCATAAGTTCCTCCCGAGGAAAACCGACAAATTCGGAATTTATAGCAATGATTGCGGACAGGCTCCGTTTGCGGAACAAAAAACGCGATATCAGAAGAATGACAGTCTGATTTTTACATAAACACATAGGTTTAGTATTCTTTTCCTATCAATTCATTACAGACAGCGACTGTTACCCTCTCTCTCTTCTTCTTTGCGTAAGGGGCTGTAAATAACTTGCGTTTTTTTACAGCCCCATGCAATAAGAATTTTCAAAATGTTATACCCTCTTTTCTTTTCTCTTCTCTTTTTGCTGCCGTTCCGCATTGCTCGGTTCTTCCCTCGTTCCGAGCACGGAACGGCTCACAATTTTTGTGAATCCCATTTCAATAACGACAGTCAACTGTCCTTTCGACGGGAAAGTTTTGATTTTCAGCATTTTTAAATGAATAAATATATATAAACATTAAAAGAAGCAAGCGACGGTAGAAATGTTGCTTGCTTCTTTGGTTAGGCTGAATAGGTTGGATTTTGCCTGAAACAACGGTTATTCCGTCATTTTCAGAAATTCGGCTTCGTCGATTATCGGCACGCCGAGCGATTGGGCTTTTGTGAGTTTTGAGCCGGCGTCTTCGCCTGCGAGGACGTAGGTCGTTTTCTTTGAGACGGAGCCTGAGACCTTGCCGCCGTAACTCTCTATCAGTGCGGAGGCGTCGGAGCGAGAAAAGGTCGGGAGAGTTCCGGTGAGAACGAAGGTCATTCCCTCGAAGCGCGTGTCTTTGATGTTGCCCGTGTAGGTCATATTCAGACCGAGCGCCTTGAAACGGTTGATAAGTTCAATATTTTTCTCTGTTTGGAAATACTCTGTTATATACGTCGCCGTTATCGGTCCGACATCGTTGATGACGGTCAGTTCGTCTCGGGTGGCAGAGATAAGCGCGTCCATGGTAGAGAACTTTTCGCAGAGGATTTTTGCGGCTTTGCTGCCCACCTGACGTATGCCGAGCGCGTAAACCAAACGGTCGAGATTGTTTTCTTTTGAACGTTCGAGCGCCGCAAGCAGGTTGTCCGCGGATTTTTCTCCGAAACGGTCGAGTTCGGCAAGAGTTTCGCGTTTGAGAGTATACAGGTCTGCTGAGGAATGTATAAGTCCCTCTTCGACAAAACGTTCGACAATGCCTTTGCCGAGCCCGTCTATATCCATGGCATCACGCGATGCAAAATGAATGATGTTGCGCACTATCTGCGCGGGACAGTCGGAGTTCAGACAACGCACAAAAGCGTCCTCTTCGTCGGAAAAGACTTCGCTGCCGCAGACGGGACAGACTTTCGGCATTTCAAAAGGAACGCTGTCGGGGGCACGGTCTTCTTTTACGACTTCGACAACTTCGGGTATTATATCTCCCGCTTTTTGAATTATAACGCTGTCGCCTATGCGGACATCTTTTTCCGCAATAAAATCCTTGTTGTGCAGCGTCGCCTTTGATATTGTGCTTCCCGCGCAAAAGACGGGTTCAAGCACCGCAAGGGGTGTCAGAACGCCTGTTCTGCCCACGTTTATGCGAATGTCGATAACTTTTGTTTTCTTTTGTTCGGGCGGGTATTTGAAAGCGATTGCCCAACGGGGAACTTTGACGGTTCTGCCGAGCGCTTCGCGCATTTTGAGGTCATTTACTTTTACGACCGCGCCGTCGATGCCGAAAGGCAATTCGTCACGCATATTTCCGAGACGTTGAATTTCGCTCCACACGTCTTCCATATTGTCAAAGACCGAATAATACGGGCTGACGGGAAACCCTTGCGCTTTCAGAAAATCGAGCGTTTCGGAGTGCGACGCAAACGTTTTGCCCTCTGCCGCCTGCAAATTGAAAACGATTATGTCAAGTCCGCGTGCCGCAGCAATCGAGGAATCGAGTTGTCGGAGCGAACCCGCCGCCGCATTTCGCGGATTTGCAAAAAGTTGTTCTCCGTTTTCTTCGCGTTCGGCGTTCAGACGTTCAAAAGTTTTTTTCGGCATATAAACTTCGCCGCGAACGATGAGTTTCGGCAGTTTTTCGTCGAGCGAAAGGGGAATGGAGCGCACGGTTCTCAGATTCGCCGTCACGTCTTCGCCCGTTGTTCCGTCCCCTCGTGTAGCGCCGAGTTCAAAAACGCCGTTGATATATGTCAGACTGACCGAAAGCCCGTCTATCTTCAATTCGACGTCATAACGGGCATTCGGAAATTTTTCTTTGACTCTGCGGTCAAAATCGAGGAGTTCTTCTTTTGAAAAGGCGTCCTGCAAACTTTCCATCGGAACTTCATGCACAACGGGTTCAAAGCCCTCCGCAATGCTTCCTCCCACGCGCAGGGACGGGGAGTCCGCTCTGCGCAGGTCGGGATATTCGGCTTCAAGCGCCTGCAATTCGCGCGAGAGCATATCATATTCATAGTCCGATACTTCCGAAATGTCTTCGGTATAATATTTTTTTGCATATCGGTTCAGCATGTCGGTAAGTTCGTCGAGCCTTTTTTTCGGATTCATTTTTTTACCTCTGTCTATTTTTGTCTCATCGCGCCCGTCGCCGCGTAAAAATCGGGTATGGGACCGACGATTATCGTTTCCGCAACAACGACCGTTTCCGAGCATTCGGCGGAAACTATCCGCGTCGGAAAAACAAGGTCTATTCCTACGGTTACGGTCAAAAGCACGGAATGTATCGTCTGATTTATTCCGACCGATTCAAAGCGGGTCGAAATATCCGTATAAACGCTTTGCGTGGGGCAAAGTTCTATTGATATCGCCGGTCCTCTGCCTGCAAAATATTCGCTGTCGAAAAGCGTTCCCAACGGGATTTTTATATATGTTTCGTTCAGTTCGTTCAACCCGTCGATGAGTTCGAGTGTTATCTGCGTGGTGAGTTTGTTTATTTGTTCGGGGTTTGTGCGTATCGAGGATATATGCCCGTCGGAGGTCTTTTCGACAACGGTCAGGCGTGAATAATCTATCTCCGGATTTTTCAGCGTTTCTTTTATCGCCTTGTTTATCGCCGCCGTGGCGATGTCCTGCGCTTCCGACATACCTATCGCTTCGATCAGCGGGGCAAGCCGTGCGTTGTAATAAATCAAAAAAACAACGGCAAGGACAAGCATCAGCACAAGAAGCGTCACGACCTTTTTCTTTCGTGTCGTTCTCCGTGCTCTTCTGCGCAAAATATCACCCTGAACAGTATATTCGGGAAAGGTGTTTATAATGCGTGGGTAAACTCAATCTGACTTCAATCGCTTTCCGTCAGTCCGCTATCACGGGCGAACCGTAGTCGTAAAGCGGAATGTCGGGAATATATACGGCTTTTTTGCCGTGCTTTGATATAAAATCGCAAATGTCTTTGCAGTCTTTTCTTCTTCGTATATCCCCGAAAAAGAGAACTTCGTTTTCGGTAACCGCCGTCGCTCCGCCGAGAAATCCCGTGTCGTAACCGTTCAGCAAAACTCCGTCATTGTCGGCAAAAAACACGTCCGCGCCGAGTCTTTCGCACGCCGCATAAACGGATCGGTCGGAGGTTATAACGGCATTTTCCGAAACAGTAACGGAACTGCACCTTGCATAGCCCTGTCTGACGGAAACAACTTTTGAGAATTGCGAAAGCAAAATCTTATCGGTCGCGTCTTCTTTGCAGACGAGCGTTCCGCATACCGCAAATGCGTTGTATGCCACGTCGTGCGGATATTTTTCGGAAACAAAGGTTTCTCCGCTGATTACCGAGGGGAAAATTTCTTTGTAAAACTCATAAACGCTCGGTTCACAGACATATATTCCACATGACGCGAACAGCCCGATATCGACGTGCCGTTTTATCGGTTCGGCGACGGGCAAAGACGGAACGGTCACTATGTCGAATCTTTCGATAAGAAAAGCCCGTGCCTTTTCGTCTTTTATCTCGCCTATAAGGAGTTTCATTGCTTTGCACCCTTTTTATTCGCTTTCAGCGACGCGAATATTTCATCGACGTCAAGTTTTTCAAATTCAAGTTCTTCGTCGGTCTTGTCCGCTTCTGTTTTCGGCTCAAAATCGCCGTTAACCCCGAGCAGGTATTTTTTCAGACTCTCCTGCAACGGCCTTTCGGGGGAGTTTGCTCCCGTGTCGCCGCCCATATAGTAGGCAAGATCGGTCGTTTTGTCGTAAAAAACCGGGAGAACGCAGCCGTTTTCTATTGCGGAAGCGTCCGCCGAAAGTTTTTTGTCTTCGTCCGTTATCCCGTCAACGAGAAAAATCAGTGCGATCGCTCTTTTGTCGTATCTTGAAGATGCCCGCATTGACGCAGCAACTTTTGCCTTTATTGTTTCTTCGGGTGATTCCGCATTTTCAAATACCGTGACGGACAGTCTGAAAAGCCCCGCTTTTGTCAGCGTAACGCTTCCGTCGTCGTTTTCCGTTGCCGTAAAACCGCCGTTTTCAAACGAAGCCGCAACGGAGCTTACGGAAATGTTTCTGTTGTTCGATTTCCAATATCTTCTGTCCGTTTTCAGTCGTTTTTCGTTTTTTATCATCGCTTCGACTATCGCAAACGGGTTCATCGTTTTTACGAGAACTATCAATCCCGCAAGAGTGAACGCAAGGATAATGCAAACGGTTATCAACTTCGGCTCTTTATTGAAAAAGTCGGGAAACAACGCCCGAACGCCGAAGATTACGGGCAACTGCGCAAGCGCGATGACAAATGCCAAACAGAGCCGTGCGGTCAGCCGCTTTTTCTTTTGATGAAGATTTTTCATTTTCAGACTTCCTTTTATTTGAGAGTGACTATCGTAACGCCGCTTTCGCCCTCGCCGAATGTTCCGAGACGGTAACTTTCAACGAGTTTGTTGCGTTTGAGCCGCTGCTGAACCGCCGCACGGAGCGCGCCTGTGCCTTTGCCGTGGATAACGCTGACGACTTTCAGCCCGCTGAGACTGCATTCGTCGATGTATTCGTCAACCATGCGTTCCGCTTCCATTACCGTAACGCCGCGTAAGTCGAGTTCCGAAACCGCTCTTCTTGTTGCACGGCTTTCTATGTCGAGCGTTGTCTGCTGCTGTTTCGGTTGCTTCGGCTTGATTATTTCAAGGTCTTCAAGCGGAAAACGCATTTTCACGCTTCCGATTTGTAGCATGACTTTTCCGTTTTTCGGTTCTTCGAGCACCTCGCCCTCTTTGTTCATCGAGTAAACGCGGACACTGTCTCCGACTTTGAGCGGGCGTTCGAGAGGCTTTTTCTTCTCTTTCGGTCTTGTTTCTATTTTTTCTTCGAGTTTGTCAAGCCTGTCTTCCGTCGCGGCTCGTGTCGCTTCAATGTTTTTCTTGAAATCTGCGCGCTCTTTTTCTTTGCGCAGACGGTCGAGTTCATCCGTTACCACCTGTGCTTCTCTGCGCGCGCTTTCGATCATGTCAAGCGCTTTTTGTCTCGATCTCTGCGCGTCTTTTTCCGCATCTGCAAGAATTTTTTCCCGCTCTTCTCTTGCCTTTTTGAGTTCGTCCGCCGCCTTTTGTCTTATATGTTCCGCTCTTTCGATGTCGAATTGGGCGGTTTTTTTGCTGATTTCAAGGTCGGCAAGCACTCTTTCGACTTTGACGCTTTCATTGTCGAGGTGGAATTTTGCGTTGTTTATTATATCTTCCGATATTCCGAGCATGGAAGCGATTGCAAAAGCGTTCGATTTGCCCGGAATGCCGATAATGAGCCTGTATGTCGGCTTCAACGTTGCAACGTCAAATTCGCACGAAGCGTTTTCGACGTCGGGCGTTTGAAGCGCATAGAGTTTCAGTTCCGCATAGTGGGTCGTGCACATTATTCTTGCGCCCGTCGCCTGCATTTGCTCGATTATCGCAATGGCAAGTGCCGCACCCTCGACGGGATCTGTTCCCGAGCCGAGTTCGTCCATAAGCACAAGTGAGTTCGGCGTTATCTGCGTCAGTATCGAGGAGATGTTTGCCATGTGCGCCGAGAACGTCGAAAGCGACTGTTCTATCGACTGTTCGTCGCCGATGTCCGCAAAAACTCTGTCAAAAAAGCCTATTTTCGCCTCGTCGCGGCACGGCACAAAAAGTCCCGACTTTGCCATCAGGCAGAGAAGCCCCGTCGTTTTCAGCGAAACGGTTTTGCCGCCCGTGTTGGGTCCCGTCACTATCAGCGCGGAGTATTTATCGCCAAGAGCAATGTCTATGGGAACGCATTTATCCTTTGATATAAGCGGGTGACGCGCTTTTTCTGCTTGTATGACGCCGTTTTCGTTGAGTTCCGGTCTGACCGCTCTCAATGCGGCGGCGTATCTTGCCTTTGCAAAGCAGAAATCAAAAAATCTTGCAGTGCGGAAATCTTCGCTTATCGTCTCCGCATAATCTCCGACTTCCGATGAAAGCGCCGAAAGAATTCTGTCTATCTCCGCGCGTTCTTTTGCGTCAAGTTCGGAAAGTTCGTTGTTTGCGTTGACAACGCTCATCGGTTCTATGAAAAGCGTCGCACCCGACGAAGATGTGTCGTGAACAAGTCCCGCTATCTCGGAACGGTATTCCGCTTTTACGGGGATAACATATCTTCCGTTGCGCTGTGTGACGATGTTTTCCTGCAAATATTTCTGCGTCTGCTGTGACCGCACAAGCGAATCAAGTGATGATTTTATTTTGTTCCTTGCCTGCGCCTGTTTGCGTCTTATTTCCCTCAGTGCGGGCGACGCTCCGTCCGCGACTTCATCTTCTCCCACGAACGACGAAAGTATCTTGTCCGCAAGATAATTGTTAGGCACAAGCGAATACCTGTCCTCGGAAAGAGCATCGCTTTCATCCAAATGCTCATCAAGGAATTTTTTCAGCCGTTCCGTCAGTTTCAGCACGTTTGCGGCGGCAAGAAGTTCGCTCGGCGCAAGCTGCGCCCCGTTTTGCGCTCGTGCGCAAGCCCCCGTCACGTCTTTGAGACTGCCGAACGACGGCGCGCCGAAATTGAGCAGCAGTTTTTCCGCCGAAGCGGTCTGCCCAAGCGCTTTTTCTGCATCTTCCCGCGTCTCTGCGGGAGAAAGCGAAAGACAAAGTTCTTTTGCGGCGGGGGAAATTGCGTGTTCCGCAAGCGCCGCAAGCACTTTGTCAAATTCAAGTGTTGTAAATTCTTTTTCCATATCTATTTTCCGAAATTCTCAAATTGTTTGTAATAGTCAAGGCTTTCAAACCTGTGTTCGAGATGATATTCCAGATATTTTTCCGTCAGTCCCGAAAGGTGTGAGAGTTCCTCTGTTCCGATAGGCAGACGGTATGTTCTCATTCCCGAAGACGTCAGAATGTGGTTTACGGTCATGAGTTCGTCGTCCGAGAGTGAAAAGCCGTCTCCGTGCGCGCATTTTTCGCAGAGAAGCCCCTGCGAAAAGGACCAGAATGCGGGCGTTTTTCCGCATACGGCACAACCGCCTCCCGACGGCGCAAAGCCCTCTTCAAGCGCAAAACGCAGTTCAAAAACCGTTTTGACAACGAGCTTTTCGGCTTTCGCTTCCGATAGGAGAGCCAAAGAGTTGAGCAGCAGACGCAGCAATTCGGGGTCGCCCTTGTCCGTTGTAACAAATGCGACCGCGTCCGCGAAATACTGTGCAAGCGCAAGGCTTTCGATGTCTTTTCTCAACCCCTCGAACGCTTCGCAGACTTCCGCATCGTCAACCACGGCAAGCCCTCTTCCGTCGAAAATTTCAAGTTCGGCATAAGCAAGCGTCTGGTATCCGCTCAAATCTCTGCGGCTTTTTCTTAACCCACGGGCAAGGACGTTCATTTTCCCCTTTTCCGCCGTCAGCACTGTCAGCAGCATATCGTTTTCTTTGAACGGCGTGCGCTTGATTATCAAGCCCTTGACTGTTTCTTTCATATCAGTCGTCGAAGAGCGCGAGTTCCGTGATTATCTTTTCGCTGTCGCGCCAATTCTCCTTGACCTTGACATAGCATTGCAGGTTGACTTTGTTCCCGAGCAGTTTTTCAATGTCTGCTCTTGCTTCCGACGCTGTTTTTTTCAGCATCGAGCCCGCTTTGCCTATAAGCATGCCTTTATGCGATTCTTTTTCGCAGATTATGTTCAGCACGATGTCCGTGACGGGTTCTCCGTTTTTGTTCTCTCTGTCCTTGAAAACAAGCGGCTCAACCGCTATGCCGTGAGGAATCTCGTCGTGCATATTGCGCAGTATTTTTTCGCGCACAAGTTCGGACGCCATCTGACGCACTGTCTGATCCGTGTCGATGTCGTCTGGGTAATACTGCACTCCGTCTTCGTTTGTGAACGGCATTATTTCGTCAAGCACTATCTTCACGCCGTCTTTTTTCAGCGCGCTTATCGGTACTATGGACGCAAATTCACCGAGTTTTGAATACTCTTCAATGGTTTTGATTATTTCCGATTTCTTGACTCTGTCTATCTTGTTGATGACAAGTACCGTCGGCGTGCCTTCTGCGTTGAGACGTTCGATTATTCTTTTTTCCGTTGTTCTCGGCGGTTTGCACTCAACCACGAGTATCGCCGCGTCAACATCGTCCATCGCTTCCTTTGCCGCCTTGACCATGTGCTCTCCGAGTTTGTTGTGCGGGGTGTGCATACCCGGGGTGTCAACAAACACAAGCTGCATATCGTCGCGGTTGTATATGCCCGTTATCCTGTTTCTCGTGGTTTGGGGTTTATTGGAAACTATCGAGATCTTTTCTCCGATTATCGCATTAAGAAGCGTTGATTTTCCGACATTTGCTCTTCCTACGATGGATATATATGCTGTTCTCATTTTTCTCCGTCCTTTTATCTGTGAAGTCCCATTTTTGCCATAACGGTTTTCTGTCGTGCTATCATTTCCTTTTCTTCTTCTCCTGCCATGTGGTCATAGCCGAGCAGGTGCAGGCAGGAATGCGCAACAAGAAAAGCCACTTCTCTTTCAAAAGAGTGTCCGTATGCCTTTCTCTGCTTTTCGGCGCGTTCGAGGTTTAACGATATGTCGCCGAGAAAACATTCATCTCCGTCTTCGGGCGGATATTCGCCTGACGGAAAAGAAAGCACGTCCGTCGTCTTTGAAATGTTTCTCATGCGGGCATTCAGTTCGCGCTGCTGTCTGTTGTTGACAAGTTGAACGTCAACGTCGCATTTTGCCTCGACACCCTCGCATTCAAGGGTGGTTTTAACGGCTTTTTTTATGAGTTTTTCAAGGTCTTCGGTGATTTCGAAAATATTCTGTCTGTTTATTATTTCAACGTCGGGTCTTTTCATTGTTTTTTCTCCGTTTCCGCATCCGCTTTTTCGTAAGCTTTGATTATCTGCTGAACAAGTCGGTGTCTCACAACGTCCTTGTGCGTCAGCATCTGAACTGTTATACCGTCTATTCCGTCAAGTATTTTCATCGCCTGCTTGAGTCCGCTTTTTCGCGTTGCGGGCAAGTCCGTCTGTGTGATGTCTCCCGTTATGACTATCTTTGAGCGGAAGCCGAGACGGGTCAAAAACATTTTCATCTGTTCTCTCGTCGTGTTCTGCGCCTCGTCGAGAATGATGAACGAATCGTCGAGCGTGCGTCCTCTCATGTATGCGAGCGGAGCGACTTCGATAACTCCCTTTTCCTGATATTTTTGGTATGTTTCCGCTCCGAGCATATCGAACAGCGCGTCATAAAGCGGGCGCAGATACGGGTCTACTTTGTTTTGCAGGTCGCCCGGCAGAAATCCGAGATTTTCTCCCGCTTCCACGGCGGGACGCGTCAGAATTATTCTGCTGACCTGTTTGTTGCGCAGCGCCGTGACAGCCATGGCTACCGCAAGATATGTTTTTCCCGTTCCCGCAGGTCCCACGCCGAGCGTTACCGTGTTGTTCTCTATCGCTTCGAGATACTGTTTTTGTCCGAGCGTTTTTGCGCGTATGGGTCTGCCTTTTGCGGTTATGCAAACGCAGTCGGAGGAAAAGTCCGCAAGCGCCGCGTCGTTGCCCTCTTCAACCATGGAGATGAAGTAACTGACTATCTGCGCAGTTACCGTTTCGCCGCGTTCCGCAACCGATATGAGAAGTTTTATGACCTTTTCCGCCGATTCCGTGTTCTCTTCTCCGCCGCAGACTTTTATTTTGCCGTCACGGTTGACCACGGCAACGTCGAGTTCGTTTTCTATGAGTTTGATATTCTCGTCAAAACTTCCGAATACGTTTCCGATTATTTCGGTTCCGTTTACCTCAATGTTTCTTTCCATATTTTCCTCTGTTTTATTCCCGCTCTTCTGCGGTTTCGTTGTTTCTTATCTCCGCGTCTTTTCCGAAATCCGTCACCACGCTGTAACGGTAAGCCGCGTATATTCCCTCGGATGTATATTTTATTTCAAGCCGTCGGCTTTCTATTTCAATATTTTTCATTCCCCGCGCCTCCGCCTCGTCAAGAAGCGTCAACGCCTTTTCGTAAGCCTGTTCTTTTGTCAGCGTCTTTTTTGCCGTCTCCGTCTGCAAAAACGTCGTTCTTGTCAGACGAACGGGCAAAATAATATTTTTCGATAACCGCAGTTCGCTTGTCTTTGTCGTTCGGTAGAATTCTTCGTAATCGCATTTGTTCAGGTCAAAAGACTTTCCGAAAAGCGTCAGCGAATAAACCGTTTTTGTCCTGCCCGTTTCGGTTTTTTCTTCCTGTTCGAACGGAACAAAAACATCTATCGTTCTGTTCACCCTCGCTTTGATCTCCGCACGGGCGTGGACAAGACGAAATCCTATTCGTTTGCTGTCGTAAACGCCGCCGACAAGCAATTGCCCTTTTTTTACGAGAGCACCGTTTTTAACCGCCCGAACGCCGTTGAAGACCGTTACGGAGATTATCTGCGCGTCCTCTTCCGCGATTATGTTTGACGGCGACGTTATATCCACCGTCGGGTTCGGAACTGCTTGTTCGAGTTCCACGACCGCAACGCTGCCGAAAAAATTGACGGTCGCTCCCGCAACGTCGTCAAAATTTCTCATAAGATCGCGACGCAGGGTTTGTTCGTCGAGCATTCCCCGAATCGCACCGACGCAAAGTCCGTTTTCTTTCAGAAATTTTTCAACGGCGATGAGTTGCGTTTTGTCTTTATATCCCGATATGTCTATACGCCAAATCACGTTTGACATAAACACGATTATTCCGATAAACAGCACCGCACCGACAAGAAAGCCCCACCGCTTCATTCGTCTCTTTGCGCGGACGGGAAGCCCCGCCGTGACTTTTGAAAGCGATGTTGCGCCGCTCTCAAAGCAAAGTCTTTCGACCTCTTTTTCGTCGGGCAGGCGGCAGCGGAATCGGAGCGTGCAGGCATCAAGCCTTCGTATCGCCCAGATATCGACGTTTTTGTTCATGCAGGCGGTCAAAAATCTTTCGGGTTCGGGACTTTCCGCTTCAAATTCGACACAGCCCGTCAGAAAATTGATTATATCCGAACTTTTCAATTTATTAACAGCAAAGGTCAACGGACATGACTTTTCCGTCGATACGCACGCATCCGTCCGCAAGATTTTTTATGCGCAGGTCTTTTCCGATAACGCGGACATTGTATTTTCCGACATTTACCTTGACCGCTTCGTTTTCGTACTCGCAGATACGCCGACAGCCTTCGATAACGACGCTTTTTCTGTCGTCTATCTCAATCTGCGGCGTTTTCGGACGCCAATCGCTTGCCATTTGCCAACCTCCGTTTTTGTTTCTTACAAAATGTATATTTCAAAACG
Source organism: uncultured Eubacteriales bacterium (assembly GCA_900547165.1). GTDB lineage: Bacteria > Bacillota > Clostridia > Oscillospirales > UBA644 > UBA644. The sequence continues at coordinate 12,688 of URFZ01000017.1, read as the reverse complement.
GATATGATTATTCTGCTTTTTTCAGGCTGATCCCACGCGCCTAACGGCAAACTTTGTCAATGAATTTCAGAACTTTTTCGACATAGTTCTTTTCGTCTGTTCTGTATGCCTGCGCATGATAACTTTTTTGACTTATCCAAATCTGAGTTTCGTTTTCGGCATGGGCTGCTGCGTTGTTCAACGCAGTTGCATAATCGGAAGAAAACACATTGTCCTTGTCCTCTCCGATAAAAAACCACGCCTGTCCGTTTTTTTCGGAAACGGCATTTATGGGTTTTGCGGAAAACATGTCTTCTTCCGAGAGAACGGAAATAAAGAATTTTGTCAGTCCGTGCGTCCAATCGGGCATTGACGACCACTTTTTAAGTCCGCCGTCTTCGTTGAAATATTTGTCCGCGTCCGTATAAGCCGCATCGGAAATGACAGCCGTTACGTCATCATTGTCCGCTCCCGCGAGAATTGCCGCGGAGGCGCCGAACCCCCAGCCTTGAAGGACGATATATTTTGACCCGTATTTTTCCTTTACATAGGAAATTATCTGTTTCAGTTCATTTGCTTCGCGTGTTCCGTAGGTATAACCGGAGCCAGTCGCAAAGCCACTGCCCGAGTAGTCGAACGTCGCAACGTTTATGCCCGCGTCCGCAAGTTGTTTTGCGTAAAGAATGCCGTCGTCGATTTTCGTTACGGTCTTATTGTCTCCGACATCGTGCGAAAAAATGACGGTAATATCCGATTTTTTACTTTCCGCCGTTTTAATGTCCTGTGCGGGAATAAACCAAAGTACGGTTTCGTCTCCGCTCTCGAACTTCACGGTCGCCGCTTCGTAGTAAAGACCTATTTCCGAATCGTCGGGGAAACGCTTTGCGGAGACTTTTTCGGGGTGAGTTATCGTGTATGCGTCCGAAAAAACAAGCGAGGCAAAAATTATCGCAACAAGCCCGACAACCGCGCATAAACAGATGATGAAAACCTTTTTGAAAGACTTCGCTTTTCGCTTTTGCGCACTTTCGCTCTTTTTCATCTCTTTTGTTTCGGACGACTTTTTATTCTTTTTTTCTTTCATATCAGTTCTTTTTCCATTGGTCGAGCCACGGTTGAATGATTTTTATATCCTTGAATCCGATAATATAGGCAACGCCTGCCGCAATTATGCCCGAAAGACAGAAAAACGCCGTAATCAGCGCGCCTGCCAATCCTCCCTCGGCGCTAGTAACTCCGAACATCGCGTAGATGTACATCGCGTGACCCGAAAGAATATAGTTAAGTATGCGTATTCCGGAACGTATGCCGCAGTCGGGAAGCAATACGCCGAGCGTGTAAACAACGGCTGCGGGAACAAAAACGACCGCGGAAGAGGCAAAACCTTTCCAAATCATGGGCTTCATGTGCCCCGCATTCACCTTTATTTTGTCCTTGCAGCCCGCAGTCCAAAGATTGAAAATGCAGAAATACATAAAAACAATATAGTAAAAAACCGCAAGAATACATTTGAGCGGGTAAGCAAAATCCTTTGCCGCCGCAACGAGCGGATAAGAAGCGAACGCAAGCGCCGTGACCATCAGCGTTCGCAGAAAAACATCGAGTGAAGATCTAAAAACCGTTTTCATATATATACTCCGATATTTTAATATATATTATTTTAACATACAGAGCGGTGATTTACAATACCGCAATTGTGACATTTTTATATTGCAGAGGGGTCATACCCGTCACTTCCGCAAATTCTCTGTTAAAAGTTCTGACCGTTTCAAAGCCCGTATCTGCGGCTATGCGTGTGACGGTCTTTTCGGGTTCGTTTATCAGTTGATAGCACGCTTTTGAAACACGGTAGTCGTTGACGTAACGTTTGTACGAAAGCCCCGTTTTTGCTTTGAATTGTTTGGAAAGATACGAATAGTCGTATTTCAGCGTCTCCGAAAGCGTTTTCAGCGAACAATCGGTGTCGTAATTTTTTGCAACAAAGAGAAAAATCTCATCCAGAACGGAAAGATTGGCGGTCGAAGTTCTCGGCACGACAGGCAGTTTTCTTGCCATAAGGTCACAGGCGGTGTAAAAGAACGCTTTGACCGCAAACACGTTTTTCTGCTCCGCGAGTGCAAACGCTTCCTCGGGAATGTGGAATACGGGATTTTGAGGTATCTTGTTTTTCATCAGCGAGTCGAATTCGGGGATAAATTCGGGCGCAAAAATATAGGCAAGTATCTGCGAAGACGCATCTGCCGAAAACGAATGATATTGAAGAGGAAAAACAACGACGCTTTCACCTGCGGGGACTTCTCTTTTGACTCCCGCAACTACCGATTGCGCCGTGCCTTTTACCACGCGCATGATCTCGTATGTTCTGTGTATGTGATACGGAAAACTCATGTTCGATGCCGAAAAAATATCGCACCTTTTTCCTTTGAGTTCCGTCGGTTCAGCATAAAGCATATAATATCTCCGATGACTAATTTTGTCTATAAGTATACTACATTTGGCTTGAAAAATCAAGACCTTTTTGATATAATAGGTCGAATTTTGACTTACTGTGAGGTAAATATGTGGTATCTTGCTCTCATCGCGTTTATCCCCATCGTTTTTTGCGTTGTTGCGATGGCGGCGTTCAACTGGCCCGCTAAATTCGCGCTTCCCGTTTCATGGCTTTTGGCGTGCCTGCTCGGCTTCATTTTCTGGAATATGGACCTTTTGTCCCTGACGGCTTATTCCATTTCGGGACTCTTAAATTCCATTGACGTACTTATAATCATCACGGGCGCAATACTCGTTATGAATATGCTTAAAATGTCAGGTGCAATGGCTACGATAAATCACGGATTCAGAGCCATCAGTCCCGACGGAAGAGTTCAGACGATAATCGTCGGCTTCCTATTTGTTTCGTTCCTTGAAGCCGCCGCGGGTTTCGGAACTCCCGCCGCGCTTGCCGCACCGCTTCTCGTCAGCCTCGGCTGTCCTCCGCTCGGAGCCGCCGCAGTTGCGCTTATCTGCGACTCCGCAGCCGTTTCGTTCGGTGCGATAGGAACTCCCGTCATAACGTCCCTGAACTGTCTCGGTTCCGAAATATCGACGCATTCTTTTGCAATGTCTCTTTCTTTCTGGTCCGCCGTTCCGCACGTTGCGGTTTCAACTTTTTTGCCTTTTATCATCGTTGCGGTAATATGCAAGTTTTTCAGCAAAGAACGCTCGTTCAAACCCGCGTTGCAGATTCTTCCTTTCTCTCTTCTTGCGGGTCTTTCTTTCAGCATTCCGTATCTTCTCGTCGCAACGTTTATCGGTTATGAGTTCCCGTCCATCATCGGTGCGCTTGTCGGTCTTATCGTGACCGTGCTTGCCGCAAAAAAAGGATTTCTTGTCCCGAAGACGGAATGGCATTTCTCCGATTCCGTGAACTGGGACGAATCGTGGAAGTCGAGCCGCAAACTTGCTCCGATGAAACCGTCGAATATGCCTCTTTTCAAGGCATGGGTTCCTTACGGTCTTATAGCGCTTCTTCTTGTTGTTACCCGTCTGCCCATAAAACTCGGGGGCAAAACAATAGGCGATTGGCTCAAATCCGATGTTATCAGCCCGAGCATTTCAAGCGTTTTCGGCGTTGAAAACACAAGTTACGTTCTCAAATGGGCATACATACCCGGCACGATGTTTATTCTTGTTGCTCTTCTGACGATACTTTTGCATCAGATGAAAGGCAAAGACGTTGTGTTTGCTTTCAAAGAAACAGGCAAACAGGTTGCGGGCGCGGCGGTAGCCGTTGTATTCGGTCTTGCGCTTGTTCAGATACTGCGCTATTCGGGCAGCAACGACATAAACTCAGAAGGCACCAAGAGCATGATTTTCTATATGGCGGAAGCGCTTTCGGGCGTCGGAAAATCCGTATACGTCATAATCGCTCCCATAATAGGCGACCTCGGAGCGTTTGTTTCGGGCTCTAATACCGTTTCCAATATGCTGTTCACAAACCTGCAATATCAGTCTGCAACGCACCTCGGTCTGCGCGGCGATATGATAGTTGCCATGCAGGTGGTCGGCGGCGCAGTCGGAAATATGATCTGCGTCAACAACGTTGTTGCGGCATGCGCAACGGTTGCAACCACGGGCAAAGAGGGAAAGATAATCCGTATGAATCTTATCCCCGCACTTATTTACACCGCCGTGGTCATTCTCATTTTTCTTGTTGCCCTTTGGACCGGAAATATGGATATAGGAGCAAAGGTGTTCTCCTGACTCCGCTTTTGTAAAGATATAACATAAAATATTTTGCCACCCGTTTTCACGGGCGGCTCACTTTTTGATCTTTTTGTTCGAATCTTTTCTTGTGGAAAAATTGTTAAATTTTATGAAAAAGGGTATGCTACCTATTGACAAACCGAAAGGAAAGTGATACTATTTAGTCAATGATTAGCACTCGGGTGCGCAGAGTGCTAAAAACGGGTCGGAACATTCTGACACGGAGGCGAAAACAATGGAACTTGATGAGAGAAAAAGAGTAATATTGAAAACCGTCATCAACGCATATATCAGAACGGGTGAGCCTGTCGGCTCAAAGGCTTTGGCGGGAATGGAAGATCTGCACGTTTCGTCCGCAACTATAAGAAACGAAATGTCCGATCTCGAAAAACTCGGATATCTGATGAAGCCGCACACCTCGGCGGGAAGAGTTCCGTCGGGCGAAGGATACCGTTATTATGTTATGAACGCGCTTCACGCGTATCATCTGACGCAGCGCGATATTGACCGCTTAATAAGCGACGCGCGTTTGGCAGGACTTCGAAACGCCGTTGAGGATTCCGCAAAAAGACTTGCGGATTTTTCCGAATGTGCGGTATTTGCCGTCAATCCTGTCTGCACGGGCGGGGCGTATTCGTTCGGACTTATGCCTGTCGGAAAAAACACGGTGGCGCTGCTTGCGATAAGCGGCGTGGGAAGCGTTAAGACTGGATTTATAAGAACGGAAACGGAATTTGACCAAAAAACGCTTCAAGGCATTGCATCAGTTCTGAACACGGTTCTTTCGGGCGTATCGCTTGAACAGATAAACAGATCAAGACTTGAACTTCTGAAAAAAGCGATAGAGGAAAATTTCTCGGACTCTTCCGAAATAGCGTCTGCGGCGGCAAAACTGCTGGAAGAACTGAAAAGTTACGAACTGACCGTCTGCGGCGGCACAAACCCGCTGTCTTATCCCGAATTTTCCGAGATAGATGTGGCTAAAAAGTATATAAATATGCTTTCCAAAAAGCAGGAAATAATGAAAACGTTGCTTGACGTTCCGTCAAAAGAAAGCGATTTCAGCGTTATGATAGGCGAAGAAAATCCTTTCTTCCCATATCAGGATGCGGGACTTGTCAGGGTTGGGTGCGATTCAAAAATACCTGTCGTTTTCGGCATTATGGGACCCGCAAGAATGAATTACGCAAGGTTGAAAGCGGGCTGCTCTTACATCGTTTCTCAACTTAAACACAAAATCAACGAAGAATACTGATCTGCGGGTATTTCCGACGGAACAGGACATCGGAGGTAATGAGATGTCAGATAAAAAGAAGAAAAAAAACGAGGTAACTGAGGATACGGAAAAAGATCTTCCGCAGACCGAGGAAACTACGTCCGAGACTGAGGAAAAAGGCGAAGAAAAGTCGGAGACAGAGAATAAAAAGGAATCCGACGAACTTGCAAAGGCAAAAGACCAATTTGTTCGTCTTGCGGCGGACTTCGACAATTATAAAAAAAGAACGGAAGCCGAAAAAGCGGCGCTGCGAGGGATGGTTGTTTCGGACACGGTGCAGATGATGCTTCCGATACTGGACAACCTCGAAAGAGCCGTCAGTGCGGCGGCTGACGAGAATTCCCCCCTGAAAGACGGCGTGGTTATGGTTCTCAATCAGGCGAAAACCGCGTTTGAGAATTTCGGCGTAACCTCTTTCGGCGAAAGGGGAGACAAGTTTGACCCGACGATACACAATGCGGTCATGACTTGCCGGGACGACGAACTCGAACCCGATACTGTTGCGACCGTTCTTCAAAAGGGTTACAAAATCAACGACCGAATAATCAGACACGCTTTGGTTCAGGTCGTTTCGGAATAAGCGTATAATTAAAAAGTATATAAATTATTCTTTTAACGGAGGATATATATTATGGGAAAAATTATTGGTATTGACTTAGGTACAACAAACTCCTGCGTGGCAGTTATGGAAGGCGGCGAGCCTACCGTTATCGCGAACGCCGAGGGCGCAAGAACGACCCCGTCCGTTGTCGCGTTCTCCAAGACCGGCGAAAGAATGGTCGGTCAGGTAGCAAAGAGACAGGCTATTACAAACCCCGACAGAACCATCATTTCCATCAAGAGAAAAATGGGTACTGCCGACAAAATCAAAATAGACGATAAAGAATACACCCCCGAAATGATTTCGGCGATGATCCTTTCCAAACTTAAAGCGGATGCGGAAGCATATCTCGGCGAAAAGGTAACGGAAGCCGTTATCACCGTTCCCGCTTACTTCAACGACTCCCAGCGTCAGGCAACCAAGAATGCAGGCACGATAGCGGGTCTTGACGTAAAGAGAATCGTCAACGAGCCGACGGCTGCGGCGCTTGCTTACGGCGTTGACAAAGAAAAAGAACAGAAGATAATGGTTTACGACCTCGGCGGCGGCACGTTCGATGTTTCCATTCTTGAAATCGGCGACGGCGTTTTCGAAGTGCTTGCAACCAACGGTAACACTCACCTCGGCGGCGATGACTTCGACGAGAGAATCATGAACTATCTTATCTCCGAGTTCAAGAAGTCCGACGGCATTGACCTTTCCAACGATAAAATGGCAATGCAGAGACTTAAAGAAGCCGCAGAAAAGGCGAAGATAGAACTTTCGGGCATGACCAGCGCAAACATCAACCTTCCGTTCATCACGGCAGACGCGACAGGTCCCAAACACCTTGACGTAACTCTTTCCAGAGCAAAGTTCAACGAACTTACCGCAGACCTTGTGGAAGCAACCATGGAACCCGTTCGCAAGGCTCTTTCGGACGCAGGTCTTACTGTTGATAAACTTGATAAGATACTGCTTGTCGGCGGTTCTTCGAGAATCCCCGCAGTTCAGGAAGCACTTAAAAAATATACGAACAAAGAACCCCACAAGGGCATTAACCCCGATGAGTGCGTTGCGGTAGGCGCCGCAATTCAGGCAGGTATTCTCGGCGGCGACGTTCAAGGTCTTGTTCTTCTTGACGTAACCCCGCTTTCGCTCGGCGTTGAGACTTACGGCGGCGTTATGACCAAGATAATAGATAGAAACTCGACCATTCCCGTTAAGAAGAGCCAGATATTCACCACGGCGGCCGATAACCAGACTTCCGTTGAAGTTCATGTTCTTCAAGGCGAAAGAGAAATGGCTGCGGGCAACAAAACGCTCGGCAGATTCCACCTCGACAACATTCCGCCGGCTCGCAGACAGACTCCGCAGATTGAGGTTACGTTCGATATCGACGCAAACGGTATCGTTAACGTTTCCGCAAAAGACCTCGGCACGGGCAACGAGCAGCATATAACCATCACCGCTTCCACCAATATGTCCAAAGAGGACATCGACGCGGCGGTTGCGGAAGCAGCGAAGTTCGCGGAAGAGGACAAAAAGAAGAAAGAAGAAGTCGAAGTCAAGAACACCGCAGAGCAGACCATCTTCCAGATAGAGAAGACTATGGGCGAAGCGGGCGACAAGATCACCGACGATGAAAAGGCTCCCGTCAATGCCGCTATCGAAAAACTTCGTGCAACTCTTACTTCCGGCTCCGTTGACGACATCAAAGCCGACACAGAGGCTCTTAACCAGTCGTTCTACAAGATTGCGGAAAAGATGTATGCCCAGACGCAGCAGGGCGCTGCCGGCGCACAGCCCGGTGCTACCCACGCAAACGATGACGGCACGGTTGAAGTCAACGACGCCGATTTCAACGTTGAGGACGATAACAACAAACAATAATTCCTGCAAAATAAAAAGACGGCGCGGCAGTATTGCCGCCGCGCCGTCTTTTTAGACTGATAATTCCCGAACTTTTTGTTCTCAATGCGAGGTTTCGCAAAAGAAGAAAAGTAGCATTGCCTTTAAGACAGATATGAGTTCATGTGTTATCAGTCTATTACTGTTTGAAAGAGAAGAAACAATATGGCGGAAAAAAGAGATTATTACGAAGTCCTCGGCGTTGACAAGAACGCAACGGAAGACGAACTCAAAAGCGCTTACAGGAAAAAAGCGAAGATGTGGCACCCCGACCTGCACCCTGGCGATGCGGAAGCCGAAAAGAACTTCAAAGAGGTCAACGAGGCTTACGGTGTACTTTCCGACAAGGAAAAAAGAAGCCGTTACGACCGTTTCGGTCATGCGGGCGTAGATCCCTCTTACGGCGGCGGTGCGACGGGCGGCGGATATACGACGAATATAGATTTCGGCGACCTCGGCGACATTTTCGGCAGTTTTTTCGGCGGCGCGGGCGGCGGAGCGAGAAGACGTTCTTCCGCAATTCCGGGTTCGGATGTTTCTGCGTCCGTAACGCTTGAATTCAATGAAGCCGTATTCGGCTGTCAAAAAACCGTAAACGTGCGCAGAATGGAAAAATGCGAAGAGTGCGACGGTTCTGGCGCAGCAAAAGGAACGCAGCCCACGACCTGCCCCACCTGTAACGGAACGGGAGTTGTACGTCAGGTTTCGCAGACGCTTTTCGGCGCAATGCAAACGGAGCGTCCCTGTTCAAACTGCCACGGAACGGGTAAGATAATAAAAGATCCCTGCAAGGTCTGCGGCGGCAGAGGCGAAGTTCGCAAGGAACGCACGATAAACGTCAAAGTTCCCGCAGGTATCAACAATAACAACACTCTTACCATGCGCGGACAGGGCGATACGGGTCTTAAAGGCGGTCCCAACGGAGATCTGAACATTTCCGTAAAGGTAAAACCGCACCCGATATTTGTCCGCAAGGACAACGACCTTTGCTGCGACGTTCCTATAACGCTTGCACAGGCTGTTCTCGGCGATACGATTCAGATACCGACGCTTGACGGCGACCCGATAAGTTATAAGATTCCCGAAGGTACGCAGTCGCACACCGTGACCACGTTCAAGGGTAGGGGCGTTCCTTACATCAACAATCCGAAGAGCCGCGGCAGTCTTGTTGTTACGTTCATCGTTGAAATTCCGAGAAATCTGTCCTCAAAACAAAAGGATATCATCAAAGAGTTCGATACGCAGACAACAGGTAAGACCTACGAAAAAAGCCGTTCGTTCTGGAACAAGGTCAAGGACGTATTTGATAAATAGATTTAACAGAAAAATGTTATCCGCGAAGACAAAAATCTTCGCGGATTTCTTTTGTTTATTGTATTTTTCCGTTCAGCAGTCCTCTTTCGAACATCTTCTGAACCGAGGTCATAACGCCTATCTTTGCGTGATACCACGTCAGACCGCCTTGCAGATATACGGCATAGGGTTCACGGAGCGGACCGTCTGCGGAAAGTTCTATCGACGAACCCTGAACAAATGCTCCCGCCGCCATGATAACCTGGCTGTCATATCCCGGCATCGGCGCGGGAACGGGGGTGACGTAACTGTCAACGGGCGCCGCCGCTTGAATTCCCGCACAAAACGCTTCCATTGCTTCGGGAGAACCGAGTTCCACCGCCTGAATAATGTCGTGGCGCGGTTCGCTGCCGTTCGGAACGACTTTGTATCCGAGTTTTTCGTATATGTTAGCCGCAAATACAGCGCCTTTCAACGCGGATGCCGTGACCGTCGGCGCAAGGAAAAATCCCTGATAAAGCTGCGTCAGTATCCCGAGATTCGCTCCGACTTCCTGCCCCAGTCCCGGTGCGCTGAGCCTGTAAGCGCAGCGCTCTATACACTCTTCCGTGCCGACGATATAGCCGCCTATCGGTGCAAGTCCGCCGCCCGGGTTTTTTATCAGCGAACCCACCGTCATATCCGCCCCGACGTCGGAGGGTTCGGCTGTTTCGACAAATTCGCCGTAACAGTTGTCAACCATGCAGATAATGTTCGGGTTGACGCTTTTAACCGTTTTTATCGCTTCGCCTATCTGCGCAACGGACAGCGTCGGACGTGTTTTGTATCCTTTTGAACGCTGAATCGCAACGAGTTTTGTTCTGTCGGTTATTGCGGCGCGAATGCCGTCAAGGTCAAACGAGCCGTCTTCTTTTAAATCTACTTCCGAGTAAGTCACGCCGTATTCGGCAAGCGAACACGGCGACGGACGAAGTCCGATAACTTCTTCAAGTGTGTCGTAAGGTCTGCCCGAAACGGAAAGAAGTTCGTCCCCGGGCAACAGATTTGCTCCCAAAGCCAACGCAAGCGCGTGCGTTCCGCAAGTGATCTGCGGTCTGACAAGCGCCGCAGGCGTGTGGAACGTGTCCGCATAAACTTTTTCAAGCGTATCGCGCCCCATATCGTCGTATCCGTAGCCCGTCGTTGCCGCAAAATGCTGTGCGCTGACGCGATTTTTGCGCATGGCTTCAAGCACCTTGTATTGATTGTATTCCGCCACGCGGTCTATCTTTTCAAATCTTTCTTTCAGTCCGTTCAGCGTCTTTTCGCAAAATTCTGCGACTTCCGTGCATATTCCGAACTCCGAAAACATTTCTTTTGTATCCATACTTTTACCTTCATCAAAATTGCATTACATACATTTAATAATAGCAAATCCCCTCTGTGTTGTCAACCCCCCTGCGGGCTGATTTCGTTTATGCTTCTTCAAATCGCATACCGAAAGGCGTATTTTAGTTTCGGAGTTCGTCATTGACATACCTATATTTTTATGATATAATATTTTACGGTGCGTCGGGCTTTTCCCGTGCGCAGAAACAAAAGATAATCTTCGCTTCGGAGGGGAAGTTTTATGAAGACCGATATAGTTATCATCGGCGCGGGTCCCGCAGGAATTTTTACTGCGATAGAGTTGATAAAAAAGGGAAGCAAACAGCATATCGTCATCGTTGAAAAGGGTAAGGCGATAGAGGACAGGCATTGCCCAAAAGAAAAAACGAAGAAATGCGTCAACTGCAAGCCGTATTGTCATATAACGACAGGTTTTTCGGGCGCGGGCGCATTTTCCGACGGAAAATTGAGCCTCAGCTGCGAAGTCGGAGGAGATCTGCCGTCTTTGATAGGTGAGACCCTTGCGCAGGAAACGATAGATTACACAGATAAGATATATCTTGAATTCGGTGCAGACCCGCACATCGAGGGTCTGGGCAACAAAGAAGAGGTCAAAAATATAAGACGCCGTGCCATAAAAGCGGGCTTGCGTCTTGTTGACTGCCCCATTCGTCACCTCGGAACTGAAAAGGCACAGGGACTTTACTACGCGATTGAAAAATATCTGCTCGAAAACGGCGTTGAAATGCTTTTCGGTTATGAATGCTCGAATATTATCCTGAACGGCGACGAGTGCGACGGCGTATATATCACAAACGGCAAAGAAACAAAAGAAATCCACGCAAAAACGACCGTTATCGCAACCGGAAGAAGAGGCGCGGAATGGCTTGAAAGCGTTTGCGCGGAACATGATATAGCGCATATTCCAGGCACGGTTGACATCGGCGTGCGCGTCGAGGTCAGAAACGAGATCATGGAAAAGGTCAATGAGGTTCTTTACGAATCGAAGTTGATAGGCTATCCGCAGCCGTTCAAGAACAAGGTTCGCACTTTCTGCCAGAATCCGGGCGGTTTTGTCAGCCAGGAAAACTATGACAACGATCTTGCCGTAGTCAACGGTCACTCCTACAAGGAACTTAAATCCGACAACACAAATCTTGCCATTCTTGTTTCCCACAACTTCAACCACCCGTTCAATCAGCCCATCGCTTACGCGCAAAAAGTCGGAGAACTGACCAATATGCTTGCGGCGGGTCATATCCTTGTTCAGCGTTTCGGCGATATTCTTGACGGAAAAAGAACTTGGCCGAAAGAACTTGCGCAGTCGAACGTCAGACCGACGCTTCCCGATGCCGTTGCGGGCGATATAACTGCTGCAATGCCGTACCGCGCAATGATAAACATAATCAATTTCATTCAGGCTATGGACGAAGTCGTTCCCGGTTTTGCAAGTTCGGAAACGCTTCTGTACTCTCCCGAATTGAAGTTTTACAGCAACCGAATCAAAATGGACGAGCATTTCAACACAAATGTTCGCGGACTTCACTGTCTCGGCGATTCCAGCGGTTGGACGCGCGGTCTTATGATGGCTTCCGTAATGGGTGTTCTTATGGGACGCGAGATAGCCGAAAGAGAACTCGGAAAAATACCCGAATAAGTTATTTGCAACGATAAAATCTTCTTAAAAGAAAACCGGCGGTAAATTGATATGCACCCCAAAAGTGTCTAACTTTTGGGGTGCATATCAATGCGAGGGTGGGTACGGTGCGCTCCCGCATTTTCCGAACGCCGCGAGCGTTTAGCGGAAAATCGCGTGTGCTCCCGACTACACAGTCCGCAGCGGCTGCGCGCCGTTGCGACCGTTTCGGCGAACCATGTTTTTGCTGCGCAAAAATGGTTCGATTATCCACCCGCCCCAAACAAAAACAGACCATCAAAAAGATGGAGTTGATTAAAACGATAAGGACGAGGGTGGGTACGCTGCGCTCCCGCATTTTCCGAACGCCGCGAGCGTTTAGCGGAAAATCGCGTGTGCT
>URFZ01000016.1 GCA_900547165.1 uncultured Eubacteriales bacterium | reverse complement strand
AAAAGAAAAAATTCCTCGAAATTTTCTCTGTGGCGGGTGCGTGCAGTTTTCACGGAGCGGATTTTTGTCATAACGACAAAGAAGTCGCAGTAAATACTCGACGTATTTACAAGGCTTTTGCGAAAGTTAGGACGAAAATACGCCCGTCAAAACCGATGAGAGTTCGAATATCATCAGCCATGGGCTCAATTCGCTCATTCTGAACATTTTTTCCTATCCCTGAACAGGCTGTAAAGAACGTAAGTTTTTTGCAGCCTTTGTTTTTTGTCCGAACGGAGCCTAACTCTGTTTAAACGGAGCGGAAAAGACAAGCGAAAAGTGCTATTATAACAGCGAAAACAATGAGGCTCGGAATTATCCGAACAAAAAGGAGGTAACCGATTTGAAAAAGAAATCGGATTTGCAAAAACTTTTGGATTATGCGGGCAATTTCAGATGGCTGACGTATGCATCGTGGGTGCTGTCGGTCATCAGTGCCCTTTTGGCGCTTGTCCCGTTCATTTATATCTGGAAGATAATAAAAGAAGTTCTTGACGTCGCTCCGAATTACGAAAATGCGACAACACTCACTCACAACGGTGTTATGGCGGTCGTCTTTGCCGTCAGTGCCATGCTCGTCTACATCGGCGCGCTTATGTGCTCGCATATTGCGGCGTTCAGAGTTCAGGCAAACATACGCAAAGACGCAATGCACCATATCGCAACGCTTCCGCTCGGATTTATGGACGGTATCGGAAGCGGCAAAATGAGAAAAACCGTCAACGAAGCAAGCGCCGCAACAGAAACGTATCTGGCGCACCAACTGCCCGACTCGGCGGGGGCCATGGCAACGCCCATAGGGCTTATCGCATTGCTTCTTTTCTTTGATTGGAGACTTGGGCTTTTGAGCCTTGTTCCCGTGGTTCTGGCATTTTTGATAATGTCCTCAATGACGGGTTCAAAAATGAAAAAGAAAATGGAAGAGTATCAGAACGCGCTTGACAATATGTCAAACGAAGCGGTTGAATATGTGCGCGGAATACCCGTTGTCAAAACATTCGGACAATCGGTCTTTTCTTTCAAGAAATTCAAAGGCTCAATAGACGAATACGAAAAATGGGTCATATCTTACACCAAAGATATGATGCTTCCGATGATGGGTTATACGACGATAATCAATGCCGTTTTTGCGGTTCTTATCGCGGCGGCGATGATATTCACATCTTCGGGCGTAACGACTTCTTTTTTCGTTGACTTGCTGTTTTATGTAATCATTACTCCCGTCATCACGGTAACGCTTACGAAAATAATGTTTTCAAGTGAAAACAAAATGATAGTTGCCGACGCGATGAAGAGAATAGAATCCGTTTTGGATATGAAACCTCTTGAAGAGACAAAAACACCGAAGCACCCGAAAGACAACTCAATAAAACTCTCGGGAGTAGAATTCAGATATGCGGAAGCGGCAGAAAACGCAATAGACGGCGTAGATCTGACGGTCGCTCCGGGAGAACATATCGCGCTCGTAGGTCCCTCGGGAGGAGGTAAAACAACGCTCGCAAGCCTTATCGCACGTTTTTGGGACACCACCGAAGGACAAATACTTATAGGCGGAGAAGATGTTCGAGATATTCCGAAAAAAGAACTTTCGGAGACCGTTTCTTTCGTTTTTCAGGACGCAAAACTGCTTAAAATGTCTGTGCTTGACAACGTAAGGCTCTCGAAGCCGAACGCGACAAAAGAAGAAGTGTTAAAGGCGCTGCATGACGCACAATGCGACGATATAGCAGAAAAACTTCCGAACGGCGTTGATACTGTTATCGGCGCAAATGGGGTTTATCTTTCGGGCGGAGAACAGCAGCGAATATCCATCGCACGGGTAATGCTGAAAAACTCTCCGATACTCATTCTTGACGAGGCAACCGCATTTGCCGACCCCGACAACGAAACAAAGGTTCAGGAAGCGTTTTCCGCAATGTCGAAAGGTAAAACGGTCATCATGATAGCGCACAGACTTTCAACCGTTACGAACGCGGACAGAATATATGTTCTCGAAAACGGCAAAGTCGCGGAAAGCGGAACACATGACACTTTAACGAAGTCCGACGGACTTTATGCTAAAATGTGGGACGAATACAACCGTTCCGCAAATTGGAAAGTAGGTGTTCGCAATGATTAAATTGCTTCGTAAAAAATTCGCGCTTTCCGAAAAAGGCGCACGCGATATGATAAAAGCCTTTGTCGCGAATACAGTTTACGACATAGTGCTGATGTTTCCCGTGGCGTTGCTTTACTTTATGGTCAGAGACCTCTTAAACGGAGGAATGAACGAAAACAGAACGTTCTATATCTGCGGAATATTCGCCAGCCTCGCGCTCATTTTCGTGACAACGTATTTCCAATATAAATCCAACTTCTTCGCAACATACAAGGAAAGCGGTATCAGAAGAATAGCTCTTGCCGAAAAATTGAGAAAGATTCCCCTTTCATTCTTCGGCAAAAAAGACTTGTCAGACCTGACAAGCACGATAATGGCGGACTGCGCAACGCTTGAAACGGCGTCTTCGCATTGGATACCCGAACTTGTCGGTTCGCTTATATCGACAACAATTATAGCAATCAGTTTGTTTTTCTTTGATTGGAGAATGGCTCTTGCCGCGCTCTGGGTGCTCCCCATATCTTTCTGTATCGTTATCTTTTCCGCAAAGATACAGAACGCGCTCGGCAGAAAATCCATGAAAGCGAAAATGGCGTGCGCGGACGGCATTCAGGAGTGTCTCGAATCCATACGCGACCTGCGCTCAAACAATGCCGATGGCGAATATCTTGCGGGACTTGACAAAAAGATAAACGCGGTCGAAAAAAGAGCGATAAAATCGGAACTCGGAACGGCGCTTTTCGTTTCGTCCTCGCAGATGATACTCAAATTCGGGATAGCGACTGTGGCACTTGTAGGCGGCATTCTTTTGGCAAACGGTTCTCTCGACGTGCTGACGTTCTTTATGTTCCTGCTTCTTGTTTCGAGACTTTACGACCCGATGACGATGTCGTTGCAAAACCTTGCGGCGATAATATCCTCAAAGATTCAATGCGAAAGAATGAACGAAATTCTCGAACACCCGATACAGGAGGGTTCGGAAACGCTGACAAATAACGGCTGCGACATCGTTTTTGACCATGTGGGCTTCTCTTACAACAAAAACGAACAGGTACTCCGCGACGTTTCTTTCACCGCAAAACAGGGAGAAGTCACGGCGCTTATCGGACCTTCTGGCGGCGGCAAAACGACCGTTTCCCGCCTTGCGGCACGTTTCTGGGATATAGACAAAGGCAGAATAACCGTAGGCGGTATGGACGTTTCGAAAACCGACCCCGAAACGCTGATGGGACTTTATTCAATCGTGTTCCAGGATGTAACCCTCTTCAACAACACGGTTATTGAAAATATCCGAATAGGTAAACAGAACGCGACGGATGAAGAAGTTATGGCCGCGGCAAAACTTGCGCATTGCGATGAATTCGCAGAAAAACTCCCCGATAAATGGAACTCGCAGATAGGAGAAAACGGTTGCGAACTCTCTGGCGGCGAACGTCAGAGAATATCCATTGCGCGTGCCTTTCTCAAAGATGCGCCGATAATATTGCTGGATGAAGCTACGGCATCTCTCGATATCGAAAACGAAACGCTCATACAGGAATCCCTCTCCCGCTTGATAAAAGACAAGACCGTACTTGTTATCGCGCACCGTATGCGTACCGTTGCGGGTGCGGATAAGATAGTTGTGCTTGCGGACGGCACCGTGGCGCAGCAAGGCTCGCCGAAAGAACTTGAAAAAGAAGACGGCATTTACAGCCGCATGGCAAACGCGCAGCGCGTTTCCGCCGAATGGAAGATGTAAAACCTTTTCATATAAAAAATCGGAACCGTATGGTCGGTTCCGATTTTTTTGTTTGCGTTGACCTAACGGAAATACCCTCAGAAACATTCAAATAAAAATGTATTGCTTTAATGTATTGCTTTTTTTTAATAATTATGATATAATTATTTCAAGGAGCTATGCATTTTAATTCAAAAAATATTATATCAGAAAAACAGGAGGTCTAAAATGGCAAACGAACTTTCTTCGCAAACCCGCTTAACCAACAGATTTCTGAAAAACATCGAGCAATGGAATGAACGGGAGGTCAACGACTATAAACGCAAAGTCGGATTTGAACTGACCGAAGCATGGACGGAAGCAATCATCGTTTTTGCGCTTATGTTCACAGTTCTCGGCTATGCATGGGCTTTTATCGCAACTACTCTTCCGAAGTCGATGAAAGACACAACAAAAGGCTGTATTGCTATCGCGATTTATCTGTTGTTCACCTTGATCGCGGCAAGCATAATGTCCAAAAAAAACCTGAAAAAATTTGTGAGTGCTAACCGCGGCGAGGTAGGGCACAAAGGTGAACCGTATCATAAGAGAGTTATCGCTATGATTCCCGTGTCGCTTTTAATAGGCGTCGGCATAAATGTCGCGCTGTGGATATTTGTCATTAAGGATTTTAACAATATGACAACCGACGAACTCGGTGTGGTTCAACCGCTTGTATGCGCGGCGCTTTATCCATTCTTTTATTACCTTTCAACATCACGCCACCTCGCGAAACTTCAAAGAAGGGCTTGTCCGGTTTGCGGACGTTTTGACAGCGTGGTGACAGAAAACATTGCAAGATACGGCAAAAAGAGAGAGGGTATGGAACACGTCACCAAAACGCAGACAAAAAAAGTCGGAGAAGAAAGAACAGTAGCCAGATATGCCGACGGACGCACGCAGATAATATCTTCAAAGCCGATATACGCAACCGTTGTGGTTGACGAATACGACATGGAATACGGAACCGTGATGAGCGACTATATGACATATTGCAAACATTGCAGTTACATTAAAGAAGGTACACGCGAACAGTCGTATTCGACAAGAGTCAATTGAGGAGGGAAAGAAAATGAAAGAAGAAAAAGTATTGTTTCAATCCCCTGCAAATACCGAAGCCGTTCAAATCAAAAGAGAAAGAATGGAACGATTCGGCTGGATACTTGAAAACAGCGAATATGACCAAGACAGAAACCTGACAAGGCTTTTCTACACAAGAGATTTGTCCATACCCGAAAACCAACAGAAAAAGGAACTTGAAGAA
Organism: uncultured Eubacteriales bacterium; assembly: GCA_900547165.1. GTDB lineage: Bacteria > Bacillota > Clostridia > Oscillospirales > UBA644 > UBA644. Next base: position 43,897 of record URFZ01000016.1, on the reverse strand, counting down.
GAAGCGGAAGATGCGTTCTTGGCACAAAAGTTCGCAGAAAACAATATCTCGTACTGCGAATACAGAAAAAACGCGACAAAAAAACCACATTCGCATAAGGCTGTGATTATAATTATGATAATCGCTATGCTTTTCTGCGCGGGGCTTGTTTATCTTTTCCGATTTACAGACATTCTGACATACAACAAATTCGAAACGGAAGCGGAACTTGAAAATTTCAAACAGACTTTTGTATATGAATTTCCCGAAGGCAAAACCCTGTTCGGAAAAACCGGGTTTTCGTATACGGAACTCATGAACTTTCTGACGCTTGCGCTCGGCGGCATAGCGGCAATTTGCCTTGCCGTCATACTCATTATGGCAAGAAGCACGCGAAAGAATAAATTGATACAACGCTCGGAATATCAATATCTTATCGGTCGTCAGGCATATTTCGAAGAACTTGCGTGCGAAATGGAAAATTTCTCTCGGGAACTTAACGAGACAATGGACCTTGCCCGCGAGGAGTAAAAGACTTAGCATATACGAAAACGCTTCCCTGCCGGGAAGCGTTTTTGAATACTCAAATATTTAATTTCAAACAAAAATCATACCGAGCGTTCCCGCAACAATCAAAAGAAGCCCTATTGCGGATTTCAGCGTCAGTTTTTCGCGGAAAACCATATAAGAAAAAGCGACGGTAACAAGAATACTGAGTTTGTCGATAGGAACGACAATCGACGCAAGACCGTCTTTAAGCGCTTTGTAGTAGCACAGCCACGATCCACCCGTCGCAAGTCCGGAAAGACAGATAAAAACGAGTTCTTTTTTCGGTATCGTTTTGAGTTGCGAACCTTTTTTCGTAACCAAAACCATACCCCACGCGGCAAGCAGCACAACAGCGGTGCGAACGGTTGTGCCGAGATTCGACTCAATGTTTTCGATGCCGATTTTTCCGAGAATGGAAGTCAACGCGGCAAACACCGCCGAAAGTGCCGCGTAAACAAGCCAAGCGCGGCTCTTTGCACCGCCTGTGCGGGCTTTTTTCTCAATCATCAGATATGTTCCGACTGCGATGCCGACAACGCAGAGCCAGCCGAGCAATGACACAGGTTCACGCAGAAAAACCGCGGCAAAAATTATCGTTAAAACCGTACTTGATTTATCTATCGGAACAACCTTGTTGACGTCTCCGAGCTGCAACGCTTTGAAATAGCACAGCCACGAACCGCCCGTCGCAAGTCCCGAAAGGACGAGGAATATCCACGATTTCGGAGATATTGAGGTTATCTGCCCGGTTGAGCCGACGATAAGCGTCATACAGAACGCCATTATCAAAACTACGACAGTTCGTATCGCCGTTGCAACGGTCGAATCGGTCCTCCGTATGCCGCACTTTGCAAGTATGGATGTAAGTCCTGCGAACAGCGCGGAAAGAAACGCAAGAACTATCCACATAAAAAGTCGCCTCTTTATTTATTCATATATGCGTCAACGCCGCGTTTAAGTCTTTCAAGTCCGTCAAGGACAAGGCTTTTCGGGCAAGCAACGTTCATTCTCAAAAAGTTTTCGCCGCCGCTGCCGTACTGCGCTCCGTTTGAAAGGAACAGCCCTGTTTCTTTTCGCAGAAACTTTGCGAACTCGCGTGAGTTGCAACCGAGAGAGGAACAGTCTATCCACAAAAGATATGTCGCTTCCGACGGAACGACTTTCAATGAGGAGATTTGATTTGCAATAAATTCGCGAACGGCCTTTTTGTTTTCAAAGAGGTATTTTCTCAACTCGTCGAGCCATTCCCCGCCGCCGTTAAATGCAGCAACTGCGGCACAAACAGCGAATGCGTTCGGCTCAGCCACTTCGTCGGTATTAAGCCCGCGCCAAACCTTATGTCGCAAAACGGGGTTGGGAACGCTGACAGCCGCCGTCTGAATACCCGCGATATTAAAGGTTTTCGTCGGCGCAATACAAGTCACGCTTATTTCGCGGCAAGTCTCGTTTACGGAAGCAAACGGGATATATTCTTTTCCCGGGTCTGTCAGGTCGCAATGTATCTCGTCCGATACAACGGTAACATTATACTTTTTGCAAAGATTCCCTATTCGTTCAAGCTCGTCGCGGCGCCAAATCTTTCCGACGGGATTGTGCGGATTGCAAAGAATCATAAGCGACGCCTGCGGGTCTGAAAGTTTTTCTTCGAGCGCTTCAAAATCGCACGAATACACCCCGTTTTCATAACGCAGCGGACTTTCGGAAACCTGTCTGCCGTTATTCAGAATACTGTTGAAAAATATATTGTAAACAGGCGTTTGTATAACGACCTTTTCGGCGGGAGTGGTCAGTTTGCGTACTATCGAAGATATTGCGGGAACAACACCCGTGCAAAAGATAAGCCAATCCTTTCGCAGCTCAAACGAATGGCGCGTTTTCCACCATTCGCCGTAAGCGCGATACCATTCGTCCGTCACGTCTCCGTAACCGAAAATACCGTGCGCGGCGCGGTCTTCAATCGCTTTTCGCACCGACGGCGCGGTTTTGAAATCCATATCCGCGACCCACATCGGCAACTCGCCGTCAGCGACGTTCCACTTTATCGAATCGGTACATTTTCTGTCGATTATTTCATCAAAATCGTATTTCATCACCGTTCACCCGTTTTCCGCAGCATCCGAAAACTTTGCGATATCGGAACAGACAATTTCCGTTTTTGTCGGATCGATGCGGTCTTTCTGAATAATAAGTTCGCCTATGCGGTCAGCCTCGATTCTGCCCGACGACGGATTGAAAACGCTGGTTATGTCGCCCTTTACCGTCGCATTTATATTCGTCGAATACTCAAAAGCCAGCGTCGTATTCAGTAATTTGCAGTTTTTCAAAACAAGGTTATCAATATAACAAAGTCCTTGAAGGCTTTCGATCGTGCAATTAACGAGCGTCAGATTTTCCGAATTCCAGCCGAGATATTCGCCCGAAATGAAAGAGTCGTAAACCGTAACGTTCTTACTGTTCCAAAAAGCGTCTTTTGAAAGCAGTTTGGAGTTTTTGACAACAATGTTTTCAACCCCGTCAAACGAATAGTTTCCGTAAAGCGTCAAGCCGTCAACCGTCATATTTTTGCTGTTCATCGCAAAATAATCGCCTTTTGCGGTGACGTTCGCAACATTTACGTTATCACAGTTCCAAAGCGTCTCCGCCGCGTTGGAAAAAGACACGTTTTCAAGCGTCACGCCGTTGCATCTGCGGAAATTTTTCGGAGCCTCTATCGCGCAGTTTTTTACGGAAACATTGTTTGTATACCAAACTCCCGCGCGCCCCGTTTCAAACCACGTCGAATCTTCGACCGTAATGTTTTCCGCATACCAAAGCGGATACTTCCACTTAAACATACTGCCGTAGAGTTCAATGTTTTTGCTTTCTTTGAGCGGGGATTCTCCAACATCGAATATCGTATCTTTTATGATAAGATCATGCTCCCCGAACAACGGGCGTTCGCCCGAATATACGGCGGCAACTATTTCTTTTTTTTCACTCATGCTTTTTTACCTCATCTCTTGCTTCGGAAATCGTGGAAATCATTCCCATACAGAGTTATTATATCATATAAATTGTTAAATAACAAACAAATATATGCGATATTTATATGTGAATTGGATTAAATCAACATTGTTGCCTTTCCGCAGTTGACATTTGCCGCCGATTTTGCTATAATATAAACAATATCGAATAAATCTCATTGAAGACAGTTCCTCAACTTTCACTACAAACTTATTTCGATATTGCATTTTCAAAAAAATAAATATTTTATCGGGGTGTGGCGCAGTTGGTAGCGCGCGACATTTGGGAGCATAGACGGTATTCTCACCGTATGACAACGAAAACCGCCGAAAACCCTTCAACCGTGCGGATTTCGGGCGGTTTGGGAAATGATAAAAGGCAGTCAAAACTGTGTTTGACCACAGATTTGACCACTTACACGACCACAATTTAATAACTATCGGGGTGTAGCGCAGTTGATAGCGCGCCGCATTTGGGATGCGGAGGCCGCGAGTTTGAGCCTCGCCACTCCGACCACAAAATGACATAAAGCAGAGATTCATTCTCCACTTTAGGTCATTTTTGTTGCTATTTAGGTGTTTTTTTCCCACTTTTAGAAAACTCGCGATTTTTTGACCACAGTTTTTGACCATTTTACATTGTCAAGTAAAAATGATTTTTACTTGACAATACGCACCGTAAATTTCTTTTTCTTTGTTTACTGCGGGTCAGAATTACTTCATTCAAATAGCAGTATTACCATAATTCTCCTTATGTATTGAAAAATATGTCAATTTATAGTATAATAAAACAAATAAAAGCCCTGTTGTTCTTCACAAAATTGTTCAATAATATATTTGAACAAAGTCAGAACAATTGGAGGGCAAGATGAAGGAGCTTTTTGCAATGGCTAATAGTAATACTTTACTGGCTTTAGCTTATATTCGAGAATCGAAAAACCCGCTTAGTGTAATATGCAACCTTATTCAATACTGTTTAAATATTTCTGCCGACAACAAGCTAAGATATGATCAACTTAAGTCCAGCATGACCGAGCATTTTGGACTTAGTATGCCTAACCATGTCATTGACTGCTGTGTTAAATATCTCGTCAAGGAAAAAGCAATCGAGAAGCTTCCCAACGGAGAAGGATTTCTTTTGATTGAGGCAAGATTTGATGTAGATAGATTTATACAAGAAAAGGAATCATTAGCTGCCGCAGAAAATAGGTTCATACATGGATTACAGGAATATGTCAAAGCAGAATTCAAAATTGAGTGGTCAGAATCCGAATCATACGAATATTTATCAAAATTAGTACTAAACGAAGATTTCAATGAAAGTATCATTGAAAATTCAATTGAAATCGACACAAAGAATTTCCCCAAATATATCTCTAACACATGGTATGTAAAAAAATATATTTTTTCTCTTATTGAGAATAAGAGTGATGCCAATTATGATTTCTTTGCAAAAGTTTTTAATGGAATTTTAGTGCTAAATGGTTTAACCCAAATCTCCGATTACAATCAAGAAAAATCTCAAAAATTCAGAGGAACCCCGTTTTATTTAGATACTAAAATACTTCTTAGAGTATTAGGTTTTTCATTACCATATTATACCGAAACTGCATTAGAGTTAGTTAGGTTGATAACAACAGAATACGAGGGACGTATTTGTGTTTTCGGTCATGTCATTGAAGAGATAAAACATGCGTTATCTCTCGCAGCACAAGACATGGAAAAGATAGGTTATGTCAATAATTTTGAAATTGATTATTTCCAAAAGATGTCTTCGTATTCGTCTGCCGACTTCAAAATTGCAGTGGACTCCGTAGAAACAAGATTGGAAAATAAATTTGGTTTTTATAAAATCAATGATATTGATTGGAATAGCCAAACGACCCGCACATACTGGATTGATTCCGAACATTTGATTGAGTATATTTCTTGTGCCAACCCAAAATGGAGTAAGAGCGGCATAAAAAACGATGTTTATGCACTCGCACAAATTAACATTGAACGAAAAGGAAACTATTTCTTTAAATTTGGCGGAAAACACAAACTCCCTGTTTTTGTCACAAGCAACTTTAAATTAGTGAACGATATAAAACAATATACTTTTGATTGCATATCTAATGAAACAATGAGTTTACCATGGTCCCCTTATAAGATGCCTATAATTTCAGATTATGATTTAACATGTCGACTTTGGTTAACTTCCGCTTCAAAAGAGCCTGTTTCATTAAGTCTAATAAAAACAGCATATTTATATCAACAATCCGATTCGGCCTTCTATGAAAAAATAAAATTAACCTACCAAACCATTAAAGAAAAGCATAAATATAATTTGATTGATTTGGATCACGAACGATTTGAAAAATTGAAGAAAATAGTTATAGAAAAAACAAAAGGAGACATAGAAGAAATAACAGATGACGTTGTCGTTATTTCATTTGAAGAACTTGCCTCTCGTAAATCTATGCACAAGGATGAAGAAATCGCAACACTTTCTGATGTAACACACGAGCAAGAGAACACCATCACAACATTAACAAATAACATTATTATAGCGTATGCAGAAAAGTATATCAACAAAATAAGTTTCAAATCAAAATTTGTCAACTGGTGTTTGGGTAACCTGCCTGTTATTATAGCAATTATAGGCATAATCGTTGCCTTTGTTCTCGATTATGCTATTACTGACCAAATTATCAATACAGGAAAATTATGGGCACTCATTCCTCTAATGTGTTGCATAATCTTCGAAATCTTAGATAAAAAATGTTTCAAAGAGTCAGTTATTCATCAACTTGTCGCATCGCACAAACAAAAGTGCAAAAATGAATATATTATGAGCATTACGAGTCAATTAAAAGATAATGAGAAAGAATACAAAGAAAGAATCATTCATTATTGCATAGAAAATACAGATTTTTTTAAATCATAATATTTCAAAGCAAGGAAGGGGTGTGAATATTCACACCCCTTCCTTTATTTTTGCATCGCTTTCTCTTCCACAATCTCTGCTTTGACTCGCTCGATCATCTCTGCGAGTTTGATTTCGCACTGATCGCGGGTTTCGGCGTAGACGTTGAATTTCTTTCGTTTGCCGCCGGGCAGGCGTGGGAAGAAGCTGCCTTCCCAGAAGTTGTCGTTGATCTGATACAGGCATCCCGTGCCGCTTTTGCGTATCTTCCTCGGCACCGGCTCGGGATGCGGCTCTGTGAGCGCACACGGGGCGTTTACGGGCGTGTTCGTGCTCTGCTCGTGTGTTTTTTTTACCTCGGGCATTTGGGCGTCTGTGCCGCCGATTTTGCGGTCTATATGCACCGCCGCCTGCCTTTGCATAGTATCGGTGATATGGCTGTAAATATCCAGCGTGGTTGCTGATGACACATGACCTATAGTTGCCGAAAGAGTTTTCACATCCATACCGTGCTCCAGCGCCATGGTCGCAAATGTGTGACGCAAATCGTGAAAGCGCACCTTTTTACAGCCCGCCCGTTCCAAGATCAGTTGTAACCGTTTTCTAACCGATGACGGAGTTCTCGGTCTGCCGTTATCCGTCGGTGACGGAAACATCCATTCCGAATCCACCGTTTCCTTATACGCCGCAAGGGTTTTCAAGAGTGACGGTGGCAGAATAACGGTGCGTATCGAGGCTTTTGTTTTCGGTGCCGATATAATCACCTCTGCCTTGATGATATATACCTGCCGTTCAATGCGAAGCTCTCCTGTTGCGAAGTTGAGGTCGCTCCATTTGAGCGCCAATATTTCACCGCGCCGCATTCCCGTGCCGAGCTCCAGCAGAAAAAGCTCATAATATCCCTCTTCCTTTGCCTGATGCAGAAATCGGATAATTTCATTTTGCGTGAGCACCTGCATCTCCCGTGCTTTCTTCGGTGGCAGCTTACAGCCGACGGCGGGATTGGTGCGAATTAAGCCCTCCTGCACCGCCCGCTGTAAAGCAGTGCGGCAGTTGGCATGTATACCCCTTATCGTTCTGTCCGAAAGTCCCTTTCCGTAAGTTTTTGCGTGCAGTTTTCTTCCGTCTGTCTTTTCCTTTGCGTAGAATTGCTGTAAATCCAACTGTGACAGCCTGTTCAGCGGAATTTTCCCGATTTCGGGAATGATATGATTGTAAATGCGATTTTCATAGTCGGTTCTTGTGGTAATACGGAGTGTGTGTCGGCAGTAGGTCTGATACCAGAAGTCGATCCAATCCCCGAACGGCATATCCGCCTTGATTCTGTCGGAAGAGCGTCCGTACTGCTCTTTCAGCGCTTCGAGCTTAGTGGAACATTCTGTTTTTGTTTTCGCCGTTACGCATTTTGTAATAGGCAGGCTTTTCTCATTGTACCCGACAACAATTCTTCCTTCCCGCCGACCGTCTTTACGCAGGCGTAATGCGCCCTCACCATTTTTTCTTTTTTTAGCGATTGGTATCATCTCCTTCAAGCATAATCTCATCCATAAAGCTCCCCACGATAGTGGAAGCGTTTCTCTGCATATCGGTGGTCACATGGGTGTAGGTGTCCAGCGTAAAGCTGGCGTTGGTATGCCCGAGGATTCCCGACAGGGTTTTCGCATCCACGCCGCCCGCCAGCGCGTGAGTGGCGAAGGTGTGGCGCAGATCGTGGAACCGAATCAGCGGAAGCTCCGCCTGTTTTAACAGAGTTTTTAATCGGTGGTAAGCATAGTCGGGGTGCATCGGTTTTTCGGGCTCATAGATATTCGGGAATATCCATTCGCTGACTGCCGTTTCTTTTCGCTTCCGCAGAAGTTCCGCAGTGCTCGGCGGCAGGACAATCGTGCGCGTTCCCGTCTCGGTTTTGGTTTCGCCGATATTCAATCCGCCGCCTTTCCTTTTAGCAACCGAGCGCCTCACTTTCAGCTTTCCGTTTTCCGCATCGAAGTCCTCCCACTTCAGTCCGCAGATTTCACCCCGCCGCAGTCCTGTGGTCAGCTCGGTGTAGAAGAAATCGTACCACCGCTCATCCTGTCGGATGCGCTGCATGAATCGCTCAAGCTGTTCGTCATTGAGTATCTGCTTCGGCGGATAATTGTTTTTGGGAATCGTTGTGCCGACCGTTGGATTTTTAACAATCAGCCGTAGGCGCACCGCCATATCCAGCGCTTCGTGCAGCATCATATGAATACCGCGCACCATACTGTCGGCAAGCTCTGTACCGTGTAGCCTGTCAGGTTTCACCCGACCTTTCTTTTTGACGCTGTTATAGAATTTTTGAAGTTCCTGCGTGGTCAGCACCGACAAAGGTCTGTCGCCGAGATACGGTTTGATTTGATTTTTAATCATCGCTTTGTATGAATCAAGCGTGCTTTCACGAATCGTGAAGATCATATATTCATTGATCCATCGGTCGAGCCATTCCCCGAGCGTCATATTCGAATCCTCGGTGAGGTCGGCATCGCGGTACATCTCGATGCAGTCGTGGAGCTTTACGATTAACTCCTTTTGTGTTCGGGCAAGCACATAGCGGTGAATCGGATCGCCGTTCTTTTTGTGACCGACAACGATGCGGCCTTCCCATCTTCCGTCTTCGCGCTTGCGCACCATACCGTCTCCCGACGGTCTTCGTTTTGCCATAGTATCACTTCCTTGCAGGGCTGGCAAGAGCCGTGTTCGATACGGTTTTCGTTGTGCCTTTTCCCGCACAGTTTTGTGCTTGCTCTTGCAAGGCACCAGCCTTGCTTCGCCCTGTGCACTTCACTGAACAGAAAAATTCGACACCGAAAACTCTACGACCTGCCAAATTGAGAATTTTTTTGTTTCGGCAAAGGCGAGGAGCGCGGTAATACTTTTGGTATTGCAAGCGACAAGCCAAAGCCTAACGGAAAATTCACTTTTGTCAGGCGTGTCGCACACGGCTCTCGCCAGCCGAACACACAATACCACATACATGGCGGAATATCCAGCTAAATTTGCGGTAAAATTCGCAACCCCTAAATAAGCGAGGTTTTTATCGCCGCAACCCCGAAATTGAAGTTTTTATAACCGTTCTTAAAAGCCATACAAAGCCTTGTGCGGTCGGCGTTGCCGTCCGCTGTGTCCTGCGAGGGGAAAGCAAGGCAACCCCTCGCTTTCTCCTGCTTATTTTCGGACGAGCCGTAAAACTGCCCTTAAACCGCCGATTTCCCGTGTTTGCGGTCAAATTCGGCGAGTTTTTTCAAGGCTGCCTGACGCCGATTTTCTTCGTGCAGCCGTATCAGCTGTTGCTCGTAATACTGCTCTAATGCTTCCGCAATCGGGCGGATTGTATAGCGCAAATTTCCGTTGCGCTTTTCTCCTTTTTGGGTGATGACGGAGGTCGGTTCGGCAGTAATCAATCGCTTTTCAATCAGGCTGTCCACATATTTCCTGACGGTATTTTTGCTCATGCTGACCGCCTTGCCAATCGTCTTGTAACTCGGATGGCACTGAAAGGTTTTTCGGTTTTCGCAGCGGAGCAGATATGCATAGACAGCAATCTCACCGGTGCTGAGACCTAAGCTGAAAATATCATTCGGCAGAGGGAAATAATCCCGGATCGCATCACGCTTTGGATATCGGGTGAATTTCAAATGCTGCCTCCCGTCTTTTCTTCGACCCATACGCGGAATTTTTCTTTCGGTACGATGAGCCGTGAGCCGATACGCAACGACGGAAACCCTTTCTCGTGCATCAGCTCGTAGCTACTTGAGATGGAGATACCGAGGAGCTTGGCTATCGTTTCAGCATTAAGGAACAACGGCAGATCCTCATAAGCGGTGTAAACAGATTCTTTCATTGGTTTTTCCTCCTGTTAAATTCACACGGTTTTTCGCCGTGTTATGTAGAGGACTGCTGTTTTGCAAAACAAAAAGACCCGCACTCAATCCCGATGCGTAGTAGCATCGGTGATTATGTAAGTGCGAGTCTGAAACTCAAAATAAAAATATGTGTATTCAATTGTCAGTTGCTTTCTTTACTTACAGTATAACATACCGGGGAAATTCTGTCAAGTTTTTTGCGCCAACAGTGTATATTCCGGCGCTTTTGCGGGAATACTATTTTCTTTGTTTTCTGCGGTGCAGATTTTAACCGTGCTGTGTCGAACTGAAAATCGCAAGGCCAAACCGCGAAATCGGCTCGGCCTTGTTTCTGCTTATTCAATCCTCTGACGGCTCGTACAACACTTCGGTCATGATTCTCGCCGCGAGCTTAAAGCCGCTGATAAACGCTTCGCGCTCATTCATACCGTGCAGTTCCGCCTCGCAGTCTTTGAGCTTTTCAAAGGTTTCTTTTTGCTGAGCCGTAAGCGTCGGTATCAAACTATCCTGATGCCGAATAACATAGCTCAACACATCACTGTAAGCACTCCCGCGCTTAAAACTGTGTTCGTGCGGAACGATATTGCCGTAGTACAGATCTTCAAGCGTTGTCATTTTCATTCCACCTCACATAGGAAGAGGGCGGCACGCTATCGGTCATACCCGACACCGTGTCGCCCTCACTTTTCATTTTCTCTGCTGCAATCAGCGCGTGTTTTACAGCAGCATATCAAGCCATGTCCGCTCGTCGTATTCCGACAGACGCCCATTTTCGAAGAAGTCTTTCATAACTTCTCCCAAGATACCGTACTTTTCTCCCGCACTTTCTCCGCGGTACAATTCTTCTAACCTCATCTGTGCCATATCCGCACCTCCTTTGCAGTACACAACAGTACCACAGTTCGGTGCGGAAGTCCAGGGGTTTATTCACTTAAATAAACAAATGACTGCGGGGCTTGAGTTATTCCATAATCTTCAAGACAAGTCTCATATTCAAACTTTTTCACCTGTCCTAATTTAAATGCATACGCTCTTTTTCTGCCCTTAAAATATTTTCTGTACTTCGCTCTTGAAATGCCTGATTCCACTTTCGTCTCTTCCCACAAAGAAGAAGGCGCACCTGAAATAGTATCAATCACTTCCACCTCACAAATTATTTTTCCCACGGGGAAGGTAGAATAAATAACAATTGAATTGATTGGTCTTGAAGGAACATGGGTTCTATATTCAAATTTTTTCTTGCCGGACATAATCTTATCTGCAAATTCCGGTTTAATTGATAATAATATTTTTGACATCTGAACCGCCTAATTCTAAAATCTTTTTAACTTGATCAATCGAATAACAAATATTGTAGGGATGATCTTCAAAGAGTCCATTATTTTTTAATTGCCAATATGTAACATTTCTGCCCTTTGGGAAAAATCCGTTATAAAGCATTTCAATCATTACTACATTTTTGTTATTACGATATATAGTAAGAAGTTCTTTCTGCGTAAAAACCGTCTTATTCCCGGCTTCACGAAGATATTGTTCTTCTCCCATCATAATCCTTCCATTGTCTTTTACTGTTGTTATTTTTGTAATTGTGCAAAAGGATGTTATTGCCGATCGGTTTCCTTTTGATGCATCGCCGGTATATTTGCGATATATTCCTACAACATCGCCGACAGCATAATGGGTCACCGTATATGGGCAACCGATATATACCTTTGTGACACCGTTTCCAGCTGTTACTTCTTCAATTTCTTGAGAACGATAATAGGTCTCAGAATATGGAAATAATCGGTCGTGAAACGCGTCATTTATTGGAATTATGCCCCCTTTGGTTGTGTATGGCGAAACAAATGGGAAAGAACTATATGCATTAGAATAATCGATTTTTTTGCGACTCCTTGCTAAAACAATTTCTCCATTTACTTTTGTACCGGCTTTTTCAAATCCAAACTTTAACAACAATCCAATCAACTTCTCATGTTTTTCAAAAACAGTAACATAAATAGTATCACGTTTAGATTCTTGCCATTTCCACAGAGCAACACCTATAATTCCTTCTCCTAAGCGCTGTTGGCTAATGCTATCGTCTAATTTCAAAGTTCCGATTTTAAGTCTCGGTTTTGCCGGTAAAATTCTTTCAATCAAATTAATAGGTTCATTTTCCAATTTAAGATATAGAAATGCGTATACTTTCTCATTCTCTATTAGCGTTAACGCTTGCTCACCTTTTTCTGCTTTACCTAAAAACCAATTATCAAATTTTTCGTTTCCATAATCAGATCTTAAGGAATCAAAAAAGTTATCAGTTATGTCGACCCCAGAAAACGGCCTCCAAATCAATTTATCCAGCGATATATTTCACCACCTCAGTCTGCCAAGTGTCTAGGTGTTTCTGATATAGAACTTTGCAATTTGCTACGTTCTTTTTCTCGAATTCTGTCAGCGAATTCTCTTATCTTACCTGTTATCCACATATATGCAGTAGTTCCTTCAGCATAATCAGCTTCTGCATACATATTTATACGACCATCTTTTCTCAACTGTTCAACTTGCTTGAAAGCTTTTTCATCATTATGAGGATATATTGCAAATGTTGCACCACCGCTTTTATTTAGTGTGGAAAACGCAGGGACGTCGCTAGGGCCGTCAGCAATATATATCATATTTTCAAATCTAACTCTTCGCATTTCCTCCGGGAGTTTAGTATTCACATCAACATTGTCAAGGACACCAACACCTTTGTTTATTTCAAATAAAGCTCTTGTTTTGGTCGTGTTATCAATCGTATAACCTATTTCGCTGATAACTATTTCTCCTTCTTCATTAGGAGCTTCAATTAATTCACAACCCCATATTCCGGAAACATACGGTGCTACTGCAGAACCCCTAATCATAGCTGTGAATCCAGTGCTAACTATGTAATGTTCAACCCTAATATCATATTCTGTGTATTTAGAATCCTCAGCAATCATATTCTTAGTAACTTCCATGAGGGCTGGTAATCCGTTGTAGAATCGCAGTTCTGCACCCAACTCCGTCAACATTTTATTGTTGAGGCCAGGGAATTTGCCGTTTTTAACATAATTTATAAAATGATTTAAATAAATGGTATCTCGATTAACTCTAACTCCTTGTTCTATCCAATACTTTTCTGGTAAAGCGTTTACTTCTTTCCAAAAAGTATTTCCGTCAACTCCGTATTTTTTGAAAATTGGATCTTGCATATAATTCCCAATTAATGTTTTATCAAAATCCCACACAACTGCAATTATATTGGACATTATTAAACTCCTTTAATCAAAATAATTATAGTTTCGATGCACTCAACTTGCCGTAAGATGCATCAACGATCATCGTTTCTATATCGTACGGAATATTTAGTTGCTTGATTTTTCTTTTAAACTCAGATGCTTTATTTAACTCCTCTGCTGTATATGTTACTAACATAAATATGCCCTTTTCAATTCCTTCTGCAAGCATATATTGAGGCAGCTGTTTCTCCAAACCGTTCCAATATCGTGTATTTCTTATAAGTTTTGTTTCTATTAAAACACGTTTTGAATATCCCTGAGAACACTTAAAATCGACCGGGCCACTCCCTGCATTACTTTCTTTCGAGATATCAATGTCCAGGAATAAACAATAGCCTTTCATCACTCCAAAAAGCAATCTTTGCACAGCAGATTCCGGTTTGGGTTTATCACCCTCATTCCATAAAAGTTCATATCCCTTTTCATTTTCTATGTAACTCTTAAAAGACAAACATATATCCTGGATACACTTGGCAAAACCTTCACTATCAACGAAAGAAAGAGGGTTGTTTTTAATATACTCTTGTACTACATTAGAAGCCCAAATATATTTTCCTGTTGGATCATTCTTAATATCATACGATCCATATCCTTTTCGTTCGACTTGCTCTTCATACAATCGAACCCATTGCGGATTTTGTCTCGCAATTTCTATAATAGCAGACTTATCCAACTGCTGTTTTAAAGAATAATTTAAATCATTGCGAAGAGTCTCATTCATATTATTCCAAACATAATCGCCAAAATCTTCGTAATTTATCGATGGCAAATCATTTAAAAATCTTTGTGGAACCAACAATACTGCCCGTTTTTTATACCTATTCCAAGGTAGCATGACATTTCCATTAATCCAACGCAAATTTTCAAAATCAAACCTTACATGCGATATTTTAATTGAAACCATAGGGATTTTACACCGTTTACAAATTTCTTGTGTGTATAATATCAATTCTTCTTTTAATATGTTACATGTGATATCACTAATTCGATCACATCCAATGCCTTCTTCAAAAATACCGATTTCTTCAAAGTGCTTGTATCCCATTAGCCCCTGGTCGATTGACCTGTATATTGCACATATCATTTGTTTGCAAAAATGACGAGATGCTCCAGCTCCAGCATTTGTATTTGAATAGCCAAGCCCCAGTTCATTTATTTCAGGGAACATAAGCATAGATTCTAGTTTTTTATACGAAATGGTTTTAGAATCTCTATTTGCATTTGCAGCTAAAATAAACGCCTGGTTGAAAAATCTCAACATTTTTTCAAAAGAATTTGAAAAGAAACCCTCTGTCTCTTCAAAAACCGCAAAGGGATCCACGAACAATTCGGTATCTGCAATCAAAATAGGGTCAAAACAGTCCAATTCCTGAATTTTGTCATATTCATTGCTGAATCTCATAATCACTCACACTTTCTTCTATACTTCTCCATGTCAAATTTATATCAAAATTCCTTCACAATGATCGACTTCGTGCTGAATGATCTGAGCCGTCCAGCCCGTGTAGGTCTTGATGCGAGTCTGCAATTCCAAGTTTTGATACTTAACCTTAATGGATTTATAGCGTTTGCAAGGGCGTGGGCCGCCGAGAAGAGATAGACAACTTTCCTCGGCATCGTATACGCTGTCTTTTTTTATAATTTCCGGATTGAGCATTACAGTGTAAGTAGATATCCGTCTACTTTCATCGAGAAAAGCGATTATTCGTTTTTTCACACCATTCATATTCGCTGCCATGCCGACACAACTATCCTTGCGCGCAATCAGCGTATCGAGCAGATCCTGTGCGACGAATAGATCATCTTTTGTTGCCGGTTCCGACTTTCCCGCAAGAAATATCGGATCATGTATCAGTTCCTTGACCATTTCCGTAAACCTCGATTATCTTTTTCAATATCTCTACATCCGCCGGGCAGAATTCATAATTCGGAATTTCACTCGGTGCAATCCATTTTATATCTTTATGTTCAAATTTTTGCGGTACGCCTTCAATGATAACTGCATTGAACAATGTTAGATGCACTGTCAAATCCGGGTATTCATGAACAACATCCATAAACATATCTCCAACAGAGAGCGTCACAGCAAGTTCTTCCCGACATTCGCGGATGAGCGCTTGCTCTTTTGTCTCGCCTGGTTCCACTTTGCCACCGACGAATTCCCACAAAAGGCCTCTGGCTTTATGCGCCGGACGTTGGCAGATCATAAATTTATCCTCCTGCCATATAAGTGCCGCTACTGCTTCAGTCATTTTTAGCACTCCATTTTGTTCAAAAATTATGTTTTCATTTTAATTTCTCCTGTTTGTGGGTCCGGAGATGCTGTAAATCTACAGTGAGGATAATTACTGCACCCCCAAAAGGTTCCGTATCTGCTTTGCCGTTCTACTAATTTGCCCCCACAGTTTGGACAGATTCCTTCAATAAACGCATTTTCTTTTAAATCGTCAAATCTTTTATCGCTTTCTCTAATTCGTTGATTTTCAGGAATGTCAAAATCCGCTATTGATGCGATGCGAAGTCTTCCTGAACAAAGCATTTCATCATCTTTTTTTGATGAAATGCAATATTCGCAATACAAGCAATCATCCATAAAGTTTGCATAAGGTTTGCCTTTCCATACACGAGATTTTATTGGGCAATTATCGACGTGTACCGCAAATCCTCTAGACACTAACTTTCGTTTATCAGAAACCTTGTGGAATTTTCGCAAATAGCTTTGAGCTATAACATTATATTTCCATTTTTTCTCGTTGCTATTGCTTAATAATAGTTCTGTCAGTTCTTCTGTAGTAATTGTCTCATTCTTTTTACTTAAATCAATTTCAATGGTAGAAATGTTTGCTTTTTTAAGCTTTTCAAGTTTTACATCATCAATACAGTGTGTAACAAATATTTCGACAAAAAACTGTCTACCACCAGCATATATAACAATGTCCGGGATAATATCATTATAGCGTTTTTCTAATTCAACTCTATCAATATTTATTTCTCTTTCTTCACAAACTAGTTCATCCTTTTTATAGGAATCCGGGAATTTAACATATACTGGAGGTATTACAATCTTTTTTGCTTTAGATAGAATATCTTTGGCGGCTAAATGAAGGGAAGATTCATATCCGTATTCACAGTTATGCCCTGCATGATGCGCAAAGTGATGCATCATCTTTTCGCCCTTCTTGGCGACAAGTGGCATATCGCACGCTGGACATACACACCCACATTTTAATCCGCTTTCAACGTTTGAAATGCTGGTGATCATGCCATCTTTTAGTGCGTATGTCAGATTCAACTGACTTTTAACCATATTATCCAACCACCAATTTGTTTGTTTTCTTCAGGTATTTTGCCGGAATGGGGGCATCTAATCTCCATGTAATATTCATCGGTCTTGAACCGTTATGTGAAACATAATTTGCAGTACCAAGATAAGTGTACGGTGCAGTATTGCCGTAAACATCATTCTTAAATTCGCGCACAAACAAGAGAACCTTGCTGCCGTTTTTGCGATGATTGATATACCGCTGACCGACTTTACCTTCTGCATTGGTCGTGCTTTGACTTTGCCAATGAACAGTGTTTCATTGATGGAATAATCCTGATACATGGTTGTAGGCGAGTAGTCTTTATCCGACTTGTTCAATGTGATAAAGAACACATCAATTTTCTTGTCGGGCAACCATTTCACACCTTCGCGAACAGTGCTTGGCTTCATAAAATCCATTGCAACAAGCAGTTGATCGCGCGTATAGGTACAATGCAGATCCAGCGGACAATCAAATCCGAGATCAACCGGTTCGTCTATAAAGTCAATGTGATTATAATTATATTCAAGAAGGGCGATAAGCTCTGAAAGTAACACCGGACTATCGGAAAGAGAATATAGGTTATCTATAACTTCTTGGCTATTCCAATCCTCAATATACTTACCCCAAATTGTAATATAGAACATCTGCATCATACGCTTTTTTGCATCAGGCAAAGCAGGAAAATCAATATTATCAATGTTCTTCAATGCTTCAATCAGAAATGAAATCCAACGGCGCGAATCAATAGCGGCAAAACGCCCAAGTGCTTTAGACAACGCCTCTTCTGCAGGCTCTTCAAACTCGTCTATGACATCGGCACGTGCGCAAAGACGTGAGAAGGAATCAAATTTATAAACCGAACGGGCATCAATGTGATAATAATCTAAGAAGTTAGCGAGTGTCAGTTTCAATCCCGTATCTTCTTCAAAAGTTGCAATACGCGATACAAGACCGGCACTGTTGCCATAGGAAGCGCGAATATTATCAAGAATATACCTGGCCGCTTTCTTTTCCAGTTGGATATAACATCCTTTTGGCAGTGAAACAAATCCGTCTTTGATTTCGCGTGTTACGCCTCGCATTGTATTGGAAAGAAGTGATGCAAACTTGTCTTCAAAATTGTACTTCTTATTTGCCTGTCCAATAAAATCAAGCACCATCAGACATTCTTTGCCCTCAGACAAACGCAGGCCTCGCCCAAGCTGCTGCAAAAACACGGTTAAAGATTCGGTTGGGCGCAGGAATAAAACTGTATTCACTTCAGGGATATCTACACCTTCGTTATAGATATCCACAACGAAAACAAATCGGACATCTCCCTTCATAAGTCTTTCTTTTGCTTTTTTTCTTTCCTCATCCGGGGAATGTCCGGTCAGAAACATGGACGGGATCCCACGACCATTAAAGTAGTTCGACATAAACTTGGCATGTTCAATGGATACGCAAAACCCAAGTCCTTTTACGTCATCAATATCGGTCACGTATTTCAGCAGCGAAGAAACCACCAAATCAGCACGGCGATTTGCCATCACGCCACTCAGTGTGTAGATGCGCGAAAGCTCCCCTTTATCATAGCCGCCGGCTGCCCATTTCAAATTATCAAGATCGACAGTATCGGTCACACCAAAATATTGAAATGGGCAAAGAAGTTTACGGTCAATAGCTTCGGACAGACGAATTTCGGCAGCAATACGATTATTGAAATACGGCAAAATGCTCTTTCCGTCCATACGCTCGGGCGTTGCCGTCAAACCGAGAAGAATCTGCGGATTATAATAGGATAAGAGCTTTTGATATGTAGGTGCGGCAGCATGGTGGAACTCGTCCACAATAATATAATCATAAAAATCTGACGTTGTTTTTTCGGTAAAGCTCTGCGAGTTGAAAGTTTGAATAGATATAAAAAGATTGTCTATGCTTTCCGGTTTATAGCTGCCTACAAACATCTCCCCAAAGTTTGCATCTTTCAGTACTGCGCGAAAGGTGTACATACTTTGTTTCAGAATTTCTTCACGATGAGCCACGAACAAAAGTCGGCAAGGCTTATCCGGGTTTTGCTTGCGGAAACGCTTGTAATCAAGCGCAGAAATCACCGTCTTTCCGGTACCTGTGGCGGCAACAACAAGGTTTCTGTGATAGCCACGAACCTTGCGTTCTGCTTCCAGCTTATCAAGAATTTCTTGCTGATAGGAATATGGAGTGATATCCATTGTATACACTTCGGCATTATTACTGTCAAAGTATTTTTCGGACTTTAGTGCACGTGCTAAACGCTCCTTTTGATCCTCGTTGTAATATTCAAATTCATTGGAATTCCAATAGCTTTCAAAGGTGGCTTCAATTTTGTCAATCGTTTCCGGCAGGTCCTTCTTTGTAACCTTTACGTTCCATTCAAGGCCGCTGGAAATGGCAGCATTAGATAGATTCGACGAACCAACATACGCCGTAGTAAAACCGGTATCCCGATAGAAAACATAAGTTTTCGCATGAAGTCGGGTGCGTTTGGTGTCATAACTCACCTTGATTTTTGTGTTAGGAAGTTTGCGGAGTTCTTCGATTGCCTTTACATCGGTCGCTCCCATATAAGAGGTTGTAATAATGCGGAGTTCACCGCCGTTTTGTGTAAAGGTTGTAAGCTCATCCATTATTAAGCGCAGTCCGCTCCATTTAATGAAGGATACCAGCATATCAATACGGTTACAGGATATAATTTCCTTCTTGAGCTCGGTAAACATCTGCGGCTCGTGGATTGCACCAGTAAATAGCGAGCTTTGCGCAATAGATGTTTCAGGACGAATAATCGCTGCCTTTTCATCGAGGGATAAAATGCTGTTCTTTTTGTCAAAGAGTGCGAGTAGCTGCTCGGCCCGCTCTGCAACCGTCATTTCATCAAGTTCGTTTTCTTTTGTTTCGGTAATAATCGTAGAAATAATACGGTTTGCAAGCGCTACTTGTGAGCTAACGTCACCGCCATTGTCAGCAACATTATCAAGCCCTTTTTCTACAACTTCGGCAATATATTTTGCCAGCACTTTGGACGCCTCAGCACTATCAATGGGCGCAGTAGTAGAAAGCTTGTCCGTAACGGATAGCTCTGTTTCTAATCCCTTATTGATAATTTGCTCATACAGCCCATCATGTAACATATTATAAAATACCTTTCTTTTATTTTTCAATTATCTCCACTATATCATCCATAGTGCAACCAAGGGCTGAGCATATCTTTACAAGAACCTCACTGCTGACAACGGCGCCGTCTTTACCCATCTTAGTGATTGTTGCGATGCTGATGCCGGCTTTTTCGGCAAGTTCTTTCTTTTTCATATCACGGTCGATTAAAAGCTTGAATAATTTTTTATAGCTTGCGGCCATTGTATTACACCTCGTAAGTAGTTATAGTCAGTGCATTGTATCACTAATCCACATTATACCACACTGTGTGCCAAATATCAACAGTTTTCGGCATAGAAATACTGCGATTTCAGTATTTATCAACTTTTTGTTGCAAGTTTTCTATTTCCTCCTTACTTTTCCGTAATCCCCTTATCTTTGTCTACTGCGGTGCAAATTTTGATTTGAATCAGGGGTTGTTCAGAGTTATAATAACCGTATAAAAAGCAATCGCCCCTCGCGTAAATGCGAGAGGCGTGTAGCTCATATTATTCCGTGGAAATTGCTGTTGACCACATAACAGACCACCTACCGTTTCGGAGCACTCGGAAACAGTGGAGATAAGAGTGCCGAAGAGTGCGGCTTTCCGAGCGGAAAGGGGCGGAAAAAGTTATTTTTAGCGGAAATTGCCCTTATAGGTTCGTTTGGGATGTTGAGGCCGCAGGTTCGAGCCCTGTCACTCCGACCAAAATCACTTTGCGTCGCAAAGTGATTTTTTTTCGTTCCCGAAAACCGCGCGATGAACGCGGTATTTTCCAAAAATAAACGGCTTCGCGCAGTGCCTGCGCGAAGCCTGATTTTTCTTTTTCCAAGGGTTGTTTCCACGCTTTCGAGAAAGTCATACACCGAGATAAAGATATTGTGGGCGAAAAAAGAATTTGAGCAATCGAAAACCGGCTATGAGACGAATCTTTGAAACTTTCATACAATCCTCCTAAAGGTCATTGTCAAATTCCAAAGAACCGTTCAAAGAAGCCCTTCAGTTTTTCTATGATCCCGCGCTTTTTCTCTGCGCGGTTTCCGCCGCCGAAGCGGGATGTGGGCGGCATCAGTTTATCAATATCGGTGCCGGTCGTCTTGATCTCCCCGTCGCGGAAGGCGTTATCAATAAATTTGCGCGTCTCGCTCTCGTTCAGCTTTTCGTCGGCAATGATGGCGAACAGCTCTTTTTCCTTTTCCTGCGCCACATAGCCGTGCCATTCGGTCAGCACATCTTCCACGTCGTTGATGCCGGAAATGAAGGTCTCAATCAATGCCTTTTTACTGCGCAGCTCGGGGCTGGCATCAACGGCTTTTTGAATCGTGATCAGAATCTCTTTGTCTGTCCCGTGCGTGTCATGATACTTCTTGACAAGCAAAAGAATGTAATCAATATTGATCTCAATCTGACGGATCAGCTCGACTTCAAACACCACGTCGTCGGTGATGTCCTCTTTCTGCCCGTCACGCCGCCGCTCGCGCCATTCGTCGCGCAGATCCTGATACCGTCCGAGATAATCCTGCAAGTCGCGCTCGGACAGCAGATTTTTCCCAGCAAACTCATCGAAAGACGAAAGCAGATTGCGCATCCGAAGGATTGCCCCAAACAGCGCGATAAAATGCTTCTGATTCTGTTCACCCTCTACACGCGGCTCGGAAAGCGGAAATTCGGTTTCCAACTCCGTTATCATGTCCACATAGCCGGGGTGAGACTGATGCGCCGCATCGATATAGCCGTGATAATAGTCGTCAAACTTGCGCATCAGAACAATGCCGCCCGCATTTTTGTCGCCGAACAGCGAAATAGCGGAATCCACCCGCTTTTGCAGATTGCGGAAGCAGACGATGTTGCCGAAAGTTTTAATACTGTTCAGAATTCGGTTGGTACGGCTGAATGACTGAATCAGCCCGTGCATCCGCAGATTTTTGTCAACCCAAAGCGTGTTGAGCGTGGTTGCGTCAAAACCGGTCAGGAACATATTGACTACAATCAGAAGGTCAAGTTCCTTGTTCTTCATACGTAGGGAAACGTCTTTGTAATAACTCTGAAATCCGTCGCCGTCGGTGGAATAGTTGGTGTGGAACAACTCGTTATAGTCGCGGATGGCGCTTTCGAGAAAATCGCGGCTGCTCGCGTCAAGCGCGGAGGTGTCCTTCGAGTTTTCCTCGTCCAAAAGGTCGCTGTCGGGGTCGGCTTCATTGGTGGTATAGCTGAAAATGGTGGCAATGCGCAGCTTTTTGGTCGGGTCGGCGGACATCTGTCGCTTGAATTCGTTATAATAAAGCTTTGCCATCGGCACGGAATCGACCGCCAGCATGGAATTGAAGCCCGAAAGCCGTTGCTTTTGCTTGATCTCCTCTACAGCCCCGCGAGCGGCTGACGCCACCTCGGAAATATTGGTCAGCGTGTTGTAAATGTAGGTCTTGTCGCCGCGGTAGGTCTTTTGGTCGAAGTGGTCAAGGATATACTTGGTCACAAGCTCAATCCGCTTGGGCGCCATATATGCCCGCTCGCGGTCGATGTCGTAAACATCTTCATCCATCATCTGCTCGTCAACGTCCATTGTTTTGACATAATCCACGCGGAACGGCAGGACATTGTGATCGTTGATCGCGTCCACAATGGTGTAGGTGTGCAGTTGGTCGCCAAAGGTCTGCTCGGTCGTGAAAAACTGCGAGGTGTGCACCTTTTGTGCGTTGACCGAGAAAATCGGCGTTCCGGTAAAGCCGAACAGATGGTACTTGCGGAAATTCTTCACAATCGCCGTGTGCATATCGCCGAACTGGGAGCGATGGCATTCGTCAAAGATGATGACAACGTGCTTTTGATAGACCGCATGACCGGGATTTTTCTTGATAAAGGTTGCCAGCTTCTGAATGGTCGTAATGATGATATGGCAGTTCTCGTCCTCAAGCTGTTTTTTGAGGATCGCCGTGCTGGTGTTGGAGTTTGCCGCCCCCTTTTCAAAACGGTCGTATTCCTTCATGGTCTGATAGTCGAGGTCTTTGCGATCCACGACAAACAGAACCTTGTCTATATAAGGCAGTGCCGAGGCAAGCCGTGCGGTCTTGAAAGAGGTCAGCGTTTTGCCGCTTCCTGTGGTGTGCCAGATGTAGCCGCCGCCTGCGATGCTGCCGAACTTCTTATAATTGTTTGCAATTTCGATGCGGTTGAGAATCCGCTCGGTTGCCGTAATCTGATACGGGCGCATGACGAGAAGCAGATTTTCGGAGGTGAAAACGCAATAGCGCGTCAGGATGTTGAGAATCGTATGACGGGCGAAAAAGGTCTTGGCAAAGTCGATGAGGTCGGGAATGATGCGATTGTTCGCATCCGCCCAATAGGAAGTAAATTCAAAGCTATTGCTTGTTTTTCCCTTCTTGCCGGAGGCGGCGCGGGCATCTCTGACGGCGTTAAAACGCGTGCTGTTGGAATAGTATTTCGTGTTCGTGCCGTTGGAGATGACAAAAATCTGCACATACTCAAACAGCCCCGAACCGGCATAGAAGGAATCGCGCTGATAGCGGTCGATCTGATTGAACGCCTCGCGGATGGAAACGCCGCGGCGCTTCAGCTCGATGTGGACGAGCGGAAACCCGTTGACGAGCACAGTCACGTCATAGCGGTTGTCGTGCTTTGCGCCGTCATCTTTGGTGACTATGTATTGATTGGTGACCTGCAAACGGTTGTTGTGAATGTTCTTTTTGTCAATCAGCGTGATATTTTTCGTACTTCCGTCATCGCGCCGCAGAACCTGCACATTGTCCTCCTGCATTTTGCGGGTCTTTTCCGCAATGCCGTCGTTGGCATTGGCAATGCACTCGGAAAAGAACCGCTCCCATTCGCTGTCGGAAAAGCGGTAGTTGTTCAGCGTTTCCAGCTGTGTGCGCAGGTTGGAGATCATCTCCGCCTCGCAATGAATCGGCTTGTCCTCATAGCCCTGCTGTGTCAGAAGGCGGATAAACTCCGCTTCCAGCGCAGCTTCGCTCTGATAGGCATCAGCGCGAACCTCTGCGGGTTTGTATTCGGTGACCACTGTATTTTCTGTGGTCGCGGCAACAATGTTGAAGTAAGGCATGGTTATTTCCCCTTTACGATAGCGATAACTGCAATAACAATTGAAATAATAGAGGCAATGGAAGCAAACAAGCCGTACAGATTGTTTCTGTCCTCCATTTTCTCAGCTTCAATACTTGCAATCCTGAAGAGTCTTGAAATCATTAACATAAGGATAGACATTAGCACGCAAAATACAATTTGAGATCAGTTCAATCTCGGAATTAAGGACAATGTAAAAGAAAGAGGTATAGTAGCAATAAGCAAGAGCATGAGAATAGAACAAATACAGCGTAGAACTTGAAAACAGGATTTCAGAAGAAGCTGAATCAAGGCAGTAAATGTTCGATCGCCCTTTATGTATTTTTTAGGGACAAACATAGCCTTTACGGTTGATGAAAAGCCATTCAACACTTTTGCAATGCCGGTTTTGCTTTTATCATAACCGATCACCTTGTGCCATTCGGCTAATTCTTCTGCTTTTCTGTCCGCTTCACGCTTGGCTTTCATGTCTTCGGCTTCCATGATCGCGTTTGCAATCATGTGCTGAAGCTCGTCCGCCGACATTTGTCCCGAAGCAGCGTTTGTGTGAGCCGGTGCCGATTGCCTTGCTTCGCTATTCTGTTTTTGAGATTTCTTTCTTTTGCTCATATGTCGGTGTCTCCTTAAAGGAAAGTAATTTATCACGGTAAAATTCATATTGTTTTTGACGTGCTTCAATTTCGGCAGGAAGTCCTTCAGAAATATCGTGACAAAGATTGTGAAATTTATCAAGTACATCTACAATGCGTTGTTGTTCATCAATGGGGGGAACCGCTATTGAAAACGGAGCAAATTCTTCTTTGGTTATTGTTTTTATAGTGCTTCCTCTCGCTGTTTTCTCTTTAATTGCAAATATTCGTTGTAATTGATATACAAAATACTTTGGAAGTATCTCTTTTGAAATATCTTGAAATATAGCGACCGTTCTATCAATATAAGCATCATATTGAGTAACCGCGATTCTTCCTATGCTACCTTGTAAACTAATGATAATAGAACCGGATGGAGCAAAAACACTTTTGGGTTGTGCAATAGTAGAGATTTTTCTTTTTGTATCGGCAACAAGCCGCATATCTTCGCCTATATCTGCTACTTGCACGAAAGGCATAGCACCTTCGCCGTCATACCATTCTGCGTTCCCGTATGGTTGAGGAAATGAACCTCTACGGAATTTTGATAATTCACCCAATGTCTTAAAAACCACATCCGTTTTCTTTATATCGAGAAGTTCATTACAGTAATACTCATACTGCTTCTTTCTCGCCGTGAGTTCCGCCGTGAGTTCCGCCGTGAGTTCCGTAAAACTGTCCAGTATGCGGACAATTTCCTCTTGCACAGGAAGAGGAGGGACGGGGATTTTGAGCACTTTTATATCCGGCACACTTGAGTGAACCACCTTGCTCTTGACTTTCCCTTTGCTCTTTTGTTTTTGTGCATCCAATGTTGAAAGTGCATAGGACAAATACTTAGGGTTTTCATTGTGTTTGAGAACAACAATATCACCACCGGCCAGGCAAGTTTCGTGTCCAATATAAGCACAGCACTTTGCAATGTCATCTACATTTTCGCCAGTGATAGCAAAAAGAATATCACCATAGCCAAAATATTTCTTGCTTGTTAAAAGGGACTCATCCGTATGAGACACACACTTTTCAAACCATACACCATAAGTGGTATAGATTTCACCATATCGAACGCATGGCGTGCCCGTTTCACGGACTTGTTCTCTTGTAATACCAGATCCACGGAAAACATCGGTTGCGATTTCTCCAAGCGTCTTATAAGCAACACCTTCTGGGCAAAGTTCTTTTATCAATTCATCAAGTTTTGTCATCGTCTACCTACCTTTCTTCCGTTGCTTACTTAAATAACGGTCGAGAGCATATATCTTTTTCATATAAGTTC
This sequence comes from uncultured Eubacteriales bacterium, assembly GCA_900547165.1. Classification (GTDB taxonomy): domain Bacteria; phylum Bacillota; class Clostridia; order Oscillospirales; family UBA644; genus UBA644. Next base: position 17,805 of record URFZ01000016.1, on the reverse strand, counting down.
TTGCAACCTCAAACAGATCCGAGAAATTTGCGCCTATATAATTTTCAAATTTCATCCCATTCTTTTTCTGCGAATATACATGTAATATGAAATCATGATTTTCATTTTTGGCGTTTGCTCTTAACCCGGAAAAATCTATATGATACCAGTCAGAATCATTTGTAAAAGTCGACACCAATATAGAGATTTTTCCGATATCTACACATATTAATTCTCCATCAAATCCGTAATCATAATGTCTATTTGTAGTAAGTGGATGCGCGACAACAAATGATCTAATAGCTTTAAAATATTTCTTTGCTTTTTCCAATTCGGATTCATACTCGCATGAAAAACCGTCACGCAAATCGGGAATTAGTAATTTGGGCAAACAATCAACTGCTTCGCATATCCAGTCTACTAATACGATCACAAAAATGACTTCTTTCATAGACGGATTAGAAAGCGAACCGATCTCAGAATTTAAATCTTGAATACAGTAGTTGATTTTCTGTAGATAATCGCAACTCAGAGAAAAACTGTCAGCGTCGTTCCATATCCATTTTTTGTGTAATCCATTTTTCAAGCATTCTAAATTCTCCAATTTGTCAACGATGCTCATCCTTCTATCTCCCCGATAATCTTCCGGATTTCCTCTCTCAGCACATTTTCCCGCTTGACGATCTCCCCAATCTCGGCGTTGAGTTTGACAATGTCGATCTTCTCCCGCTTGTCCTCCTGCTCCACATAGGTGGAAACCGAAAGGTTGAAGTCGTTTGCTTCAATCTCCTCAAACGCGGCAAGGTGCGAGAAATGCGCGATCTCCGCGCGGTTTGCGTAGGTGTCTACGATGCGGTCGATGTTTTCGGGCGTCAGCTTGTTGTTATTCGTGACCTTGATGCACTCATTCGACGCGTCAATGAAAAGCGTTTTGCTGTCGCTTTTGCCTTTCTTCATCACCAGAATGCAGGTGGCAATGGAGGTGCCGAAAAAGAGGTTGGCGGGAAGCTGAATGATGCAGTCCACAAAGTTGTTTTCCACAAGATACCGCCGTATTTTCTGTTCTGCACCCCCGCGGTACAGAATACCGGGGAAGCAGACAATCGCCGCCGTGCCGTTTGCCGCGAGCCACGAAAGGCTGTGCATGATAAACGCCATATCCGCCTTGCTTTTCGGCGCCAGCACGCCCGCAGGAGAAAAGCGCGGATCATTGATCAGCAGCGGGTTGTCATCGCCCTCCCATTTGATGGAGTACGGCGGGTTGGAGACGATCATCTCAAACGGCTCGTCTTCCCAATGCGCGGGATTGGTCAGCGTATTCTCGCAGGCAATATCGAATTTATCAAATCCGATATCATGAAGAAACATATTGATGCGGCAGAGGTTATAGGTCGTGATGTTGATCTCCTGCCCGTAAAAGCCGTTGCGGATGGCGTCCTTGCCAAGCACTTTTTCGGCTTTCAGAAGCAGCGAACCCGACCCGCACGCCGGGTCATAGACCTTATTGATTTCGGTTTTTCCGACCGTGCCGAGCCTTGTCAGAAGCTCGGAAACATCGGCAGGCGTGAAAAATTCACCGCCCGACTTGCCCGCATTGGAGGCGTACATGGTCATCAGATATTCATAAGCATCGCCGAATGCGTCAATGTCGTGATCCTTCACGTCACCAAGGTTCATATCTGCCACGCCGAAGAGCAATTTGCAGAGCTTTTCGTTTCGTTTTGCCACCGTTGCGCCCAGTTTGTTGCTGTTGACGTCGAAATCGTCGAACAGCCCTGCAAACTGCCCCTCGGATTCGGTACCTTTTGCGGATTCCTCAATATGGCGGAAAACAGTCTCCAGCGTTTCGTTGAGGTTTTCGTCCGACTGACAACGGGCAAGAACATTGCAAAACAGCTCGCTCGGCAGGATGAAAAAGCCCTTTTCCTGCACCAAGCCCTCCCGCGCCGATTCCGCCTCCGCATCGGACATTCTGGCATAGTCAAAGCCGTCATTGCCCGCCTTGATCTCGCCTTCGCTTATGTAATTTGCAAGGTTTTCAGATATGTAACGATAGAACATCGTACCGAGGACATAATTTTTAAAGTCCCATCCGTCCACAGCGCCGCGCAGCTCGTCCGCGATCGCCCATATCGCGCGGTGAAGCTCGTCGCGTTCCTGTTCTTTCTTTGTATCAATCATGGTTTTGTCCTCCGATAATATTGCTTTTGTTTTATGCGCCTAATTTATGATTCTCCGTTCCTCTGCCTATGAATCTCTTTCAGATTCTCGATTGCCACTTCCGGGGCAAGGGTATGAAAGATGAGCCAGTTGCGGTTCATAGTCTCGGCAGGGGTTTGCCCTTGTTAAGAGTTTCGCTAAAAGTTTTTATGTTGATATTCAGTATTATTATAACAGATGTCATATCGAATGTCAACGACGCTTGCGGAATTTGTTGCATAACTTTGTCGTATGTTTTTAGCTGCGGAGAGGGATGTTACGCCTGTTTTTTGTCCGCTGCGCATCAGACTTTGCGCTGTGAATGAGTTGACTTTCAAGCGGTTTTATGCTATACTGAAGGCAGAAAAAAGCATCTTGAACGGAGGCGCGCAAATGACCAAAGATATTATAAAGTCCGTTGTTGATAAAGCCGACCCGATGGGGCTGCTTGCGGTGCACTGCCCGACGGATGAATACGATTCGGAAGTTGAGATGATTTTTGCGCGAATCCGAAATACCATGACCGAAATTGAAATTGCCGAGATTTTTCATGCTGTGTTTTTCGAAATGTTTAACGAATCAATCGACAAAACGCTTTGTGATACCATGGCAAAAGAGATGCTTTCGCTTGATTGCTTGGGCAATATTTAATCTTAAAAAAATCAGGACGGTTTGGAATGTATATATTTCAGGTTCGGTGCTACACTAAACCTTAATCATTTTGTGACACAAGGCAATTTTACAAAAAACGATGCAAATATTGATTTAAAGTGCATATAAAAACTGCAAGGAGCTGATTTTTCAGCCCCTTGCGTTGTGTTTTGATAAATAATTATTTGTTCGACAGGTACTCGTCGATTGCCTTGGCTGCGGTCTTGCCCGCGCCCATGGCGGAGATTACGGTCGCGGCGCCTGTTACGGCGTCACCGCCGGCGTAAACGCCTTCTTTGGTTGTTGCACCGGTATCTTCTTCAACGATGATACCTCCGCGCTTATTGACTTCAAGTCCCGCGGTGGTGGACTTGATAAGCGGGTTGGGAGACGTTCCGATGGAGATGACAACGGTATCGACATCGAGAACGAACTCGCTGCCCTCTATGGGAATGGGACGGCGGCGTCCGCGCTCATCGGGTTCGCCGAGCTGCATCTTGATGCACTTCATACCCGTTACGAAGCCGTTGCGGGGGTCGCGGCGGTCGTCGGGGTTCTCGTAGCCGAGAATTTCAACGGGGTTATTCAGAAGCAGGAACTCAATTCCCTCTTCTTCGGCGTGTTCCACCTCTTCGCGACGCGCGGGAAGTTCTTCCATGGAACGGCGATATACAATATATACTTTATCCGCGCCGAGACGCAGAGCGGTACGAGCCGCGTCCATGGCAACATTACCGCCGCCGACAACGGCTACTTTGCCGCCTTTCATAATAGGCGTGTCGGGATCTTCGCGATATGCCTTCATAAGGTTGGAGCGTGTTAAGAACTCATTGGCGGAGTATACGCCTTTATATGACTCACCGGGGATTCCCATAAAGTTCGGAAGTCCCGCGCCCGATCCGATAAATACGGCTTCAAAGCCCTGCTCGAAAAGTTCGTCAACGGTAAGCGTTTTGCCGATGACGACATTTGTTTCGACATCAACGCCCATGGCAACAAGGTTATCGACCTCTTTGCGGACGATAGACTTCGGCAGACGAAATTCGGGAATACCGTAAACAAGTACGCCGCCCGCGGTATGCAATGCTTCAAAAACAGTTACTTTATAGCCTTTTTTCGCAAGATCTCCCGCGCAGGTAAGCCCGGAGGGACCGGAGCCGACAACGGCAACACGGTGTCCGTTCGAGGGAGCGACTTCGGGAGTAACGTCGCTGTGCGCGTTATGCCAATCGGCAACAAAGCGTTCAAGTCTGCCTATGCCGACGGGCTCGCCTTTGATTCCGCGAACACATTTGGCTTCGCATTGGGTCTCCTGCGGACATACTCTGCCGCAAACTGCGGGAAGCGAGGAGGTTTTGTGAATTATCTGATATGCGCCCTCAAAATCTCCGTCTTTTACCTTTGCGATAAATTCGGGAATATGAATATTTACGGGACAGCCCGAAACACAGGGCATATTTTTGCAGCCGAGGCAGCGAAGCGCCTCATCAACTGCCGTCTCTGCCGAATAACCCATAGCAACTTCATCGAAATTGTGCGCGCGAACAGAGGGTTCCTGCGACGGCATCGGGTTCTTTTTCAAACTCATATTAGGCATAATTATTTGACCTCCTTACGAAACAGATTGCACGTCTCTTCATAAGCGTGGCGTTCAAAATCGCGGTACATTGCGCCGCGGGACATTGCTTCGTCAAAATCAACTTCATAACCGTTAAAATCGGGACCGTCAACGCAAGCGAATTTGGTAATGCGCTCGCCGTCACGATGAAGCGTCAGACGGCAGCCGCCGCACATTCCCGTTCCGTCTATCATTATCGGGTTCATGGAAACCGTGCACGGGATCCCCGTCGGTTTGGTTGCGGCAACAACGAATTTCATCATAATAAGCGGACCTATCGTTATAACTTCGTCAAACTTCTCGCCCGCTTCAAACATTTCGTTCAGAGGAACGCAGACATTGCCTTGGCGGCCGTATGAACCGTCATCCGTCATAACGACAAGTTTTTCGGATGCCGCGCGAAATTCATCTTCAAGAATCAAAAGGTCTTTGGAGCGGAAACCTATAATTGCGGTAACGTCGCAGCCTGCCGCGTGAAGTTCTTCCGCTATGGGCAGCGCGATTGCGCAGCCGACACCGCCGCCGACGATACATACCTTTTTCAGTCCGTCAACTTTTGTGGGGACGCCGAGGGGCCCCACAAAGTCCTGAATATACTCACCCTCGTTTTTATGATTGAGTTTTGCGGTTGTTGCGCCGACAATCTGAAAAATTATTTTTATCGTTCCGCGCGCACGGTCATAACCCGCAACGGTGAGCGGAATTCTTTCGCCGTCCTCATCGACACGGAGAATAATAAACTGTCCCGGCTTTGCCTTTGCGGCAACAAGAGGGGCTTCTATCTCCATAAGTGTAACGGTGGGATTGAGGCTTTTCTTTGTTACTATTTTATACATAAAAGCATTCCTTTCCGCAAAATCGGCAGAATTGCGATATTGCACGGATAATACAGCAACGGTTAAACCGCCGCTGTTTTCGGTATAAATAATACCACTTTTAACTTGCTTTTTCAACAAACAAATTGTATGAATTCATCAAAAACATAGGGCTGTAAAAAAACGTAGGTTTTTTTACAGCCCTTCCGGGGATAGGAAAAAATGTTCAGAATGAGTGAATCGAACCCGAAGGCGTACATAGGTACGTCGAGAGGTGAGATTCGCTTATAGCAAAAAGGCACTTTTCACTTTTTGCAATTTAAAATGTTTAAAACTGCCGTTCAGTGTGAATACTCTTCTCTTTTATATTGCCTTATTATACATTTTCAGCCTTTTTGCGGTCCGGGCATTTTTAACATCCCCTACTGAACACGAATCAGAAATCAACTTCGGTGTCGTAGTAGCAGCACTTGAGAAGTTTTTCCATTTCTTCCTGGCTGGGCTGACGGGGGTTGGAGCCTGTGCAGGCGTCTGCAATGGCGTTCTTTGCGATTTCGGGAAGACGCTCAAGGAATACATTCTCGGGAACGAAGCCGTTCTCGGTCGGATAGCTGTCCGCGCCGTAGTTCTTGATGCAGTGAGGAATATTCAACTCATCGTTCATATGACGCAGGTATTTGATAAGTTCCGCAACCTTTTCATCGTCGGAAGCGTTCTTGTCGCAGATACCCATATAGTCAACGATAACACCGTAACGTTTCTTTGCGGTTTCGTCTTTTGCGTTGAATGCGATAACCTTGGGCAGATACATCGCGTTAGCCGCGCCATGAATGATATGCGCGCCGTAGTCGGCAAATGCGGCACCGGTCTTGTGCGCCATGGAGTGAACGATACCGAGCAGAGCGTTGGAGAATGCCATACCTGCAAGGCACTGTGCATTGTGCATACGGTCACGGGCGTCCATATCGCCGTTGTAAGACGGGATAAGGTCGTTCATGATCATCTCAATCGCATGGATCGCGAGAGGATCGGTATAATCGCAGTTTGCGGTGGAAACATATGCTTCAACAGCGTGCGTCATAGCGTCCATACCGGTGTGAGCAACGAGTTTCTGCGGCATAGTGTGCGCAAGTTCGGGGTCAACAATAGCCACATCGGGAGTGATCTCAAAGTCCGCAATGGGATATTTGATACCCTTGTGGTAATCGGTTATGATAGAGAATGCGGTAACTTCGGTAGCCGTGCCGGAAGTCGAAGAAATAGCGCAGAAATGAGCCTTGCGGCGAAGTTTGGGAATACCGAACACCTTGCACATATCTTCAAATGTAAGTTCGGGATACTCGTATTTTATCCACATCGCTTTTGCGGCATCTATCGGAGAACCGCCGCCGATAGCAACGATCCAGTCGGGCTGGAATTTTTCCATAGTCTCTGCGCCGCGCATAACGGTTTCTACGGACGGGTCGGGTTCGATACCTTCAAAAAGTTGAACTTCCATACCCGCTTCTTTCAAATAAGAAACGACTTTGTCAAGGAAGCCGAAGCGTTTCATGCTTCCGCCGCCTGTGCATACAATAGCGCGTTTGCCTTCAAATGTTTTAAGCGCCTCCAAAGCATCTTTGCCGTGATAGACGTCTCTGGGTAATGTAAATCTTGCCATTTCAATTGCCTCCGTTTTGATATTCCTGTTTATAGTCGGAATTTTTTTTCTGATTGTATTATATCATACTTTTTTCAAAAACACAAAGGCGAATGTTGCATACCTGTTATATAATCGAAAATATAACGTTACAAACGTCGAAATTTTCGTCACATTTCCGTACTGATTGCAAGACAAATACACATTACGGAGAACAAATATTCAAACATTGATTTTTCCGCAGAATAAACGCAAAAAAAGCAAGTTGTGAACTTGCTTTTTACGATATAATATATGTTATCATTTTTGTAATACCCCTCCGAAAAGGGTTTTTGAAATTTCTGCAAAACAATTAAATCACGGCAGGCACAGCCTCATACGGTGTTTCGACAGTGTAAAAAAACAGTCAAAAAGGTTACGATACCTTTTTTGTTACCCTTTCCCTGTTATTTTCCCTTATGCGCTCGGTCAATGACAGCGGCGCGGAACGTCGTTTCATCTGTTCCGTAAAACAGCTTGTATACGCAATAAATATCAGGAATATATAGGGCATTCCGAGATTTGTTTCAAGAAGAGAGTTGACGATAAGCGGAGCGAATTTTTCGGAGAGAGCAAAGCCTGCGGAGCGTATGCCGCCGATAAGAAGGCCCGCTTCCCAACCGAACTGGACAAGCACTCCGATTGCAAGAAGCCACGGGATATTCACCCGTTTTTCCCGTTCTTTCTGCCACAGATTATAGATTATAAGTCCGAGGTAATCCACGACAAGGATCGCAGCCATATAGCCGTGATATTCGCCCGTCGTGCGCTGAATCACTATGTTTTCAACATTTGCGGGAGCAAAGGTTTTTGTAAGCAGAGGGCAGACGAACCACCACATCAGGATAAGAAAAGACCATTCAAAAAGATGCTTGTCTTTTGAAATCCACAGCCATATCCATGCGAAATTTGTAAAGCCGTAACTCATCGACATCCAAAGCAAAACCCAAAACAGGCTGTAACCGTCGGAAATGCTTCGGGAGTTGCATACAAGATGAAAAATGCCGAAATCGACAATCATATACAGCAATCCCGCAAGAAAACCGACAAGCACGGTCATGTATTTCTTTTTCCACAACAGCAACGCCGCAAAAACCGCCAAAAAGGCTATATCAAAAATGATATAATACGGAGAAAACTCTCTCCGTGCGATTATTTCGGTCATATATCTATCCCTCCGACAAGACTGAATACAGTATATCAGATATTCTGTCGGATTTCAAGATGTTTTAATTTTTTACCGCTGCAAAAAAAACAATCCCCGCACTCCTTTTGGGAAGTGCGGGGTTTACCATGTCAAAAATTACATCAACTTGCGGAAAAGTTCTTTCAGGTCTTCAACGTTTGTTTCTTTCGGGTTACCCGGGCGGCAAGCGTCTGCATAAGCGGACTGTGCGAGGAAGTCAAGATCTTCTTCTTTGAGTGCCGAAAGTTTGGTCGGAATGCCGACATCTACGGAAAGTTGACGAACTGCGTCAACGGCGGCTTTTCTGTAAGCCTGCTGATCCATTCCCGTGGTGTCCACGCCCATAGCCTCGGCGATATACTTGAACTTATCACCGGTGGTCTCCGCATTATATTCCATAACTATAGGAAGCATCATTGCGCAGGCAACACCGTGCGGGGTGTCGTAAACGGCGCCGAGAGTGTGCGCCATGGAGTGCGCGATACCGAGTCCGACGTTGGAAAATGCCATACCGGTAACAAACTGTCCGAGAGCCATCCCCTCTCTGCCGTCTTTGTCATTATTGACAGCGCCGCGCAGGCTCTTTGCGATAAGTCTTATCGCTTCAAGGTTCAGACAATCGGCAAGTTCCCATGCCGCTTTTGTGGTGTAACCCTCTATTGCGTGCGTCAGGGCGTCCATACCGGTCGAAGCGGTCAAGCCCTTGGGCATCGTACCCATCATATCGGGGTCAACAACCGCAACGTCGGGAATATCGTTGGTGTCAACGCAAACGAACTTTCTCTTGCGTTCAACGTCGGTTATTACATAGTTAATGGTCGCTTCGGCGGCGGTTCCCGCAGTTGTCGGAACGGCTATTGTGAAAACGGTTCTGTTCTTGGTCGGAGCAACTCCTTCAAGACTGCGGACATCTTCAAATTCGGGGTTGTTGATAATGATACCGATAGCCTTGCCCGTATCCATCGACGAGCCGCCGCCTATCGTTATCATGTAATCCGCACCCGACGCTTTGTAAGCCGCAACGCCGCTCTTGACGTTTTCGATGGTCGGGTTGGGTTTTATGTCGGAATAAACCTCATACGCCATGCCCGCTTCGTCAAGCAGGTCAGTCACCTTCTTGGTAACTCCGAATTTAACAAGATCGGGGTCGGACGCAATAAATGCTTTTTTGAAACCTTTGGCGGAAACGATTCCGGGAATTTCCTTTATCGCGCCGTTGCCGTGATAAGAAACTGCGTTCAATACAAAACGATTTACCATAACAAATTACCTCCGGTCATACCGAAAATTTTATTTACAACTGCATTATATCTTATTGTGAAAAAATTGTCAACGGAAATACGCGAACAATAAAGACGGAACTTGTGAACAAAAATATAAAATATTTGTGTCAAAACATCTAACGGATGTTTCGGCGAATATGCTGCATTTTCCACGGCAACAATATACAAAGAATGAAAAGAGGTAAACAAAATGAACTATTTATGGACTGACGAAGCCGAACAATTTCGGCATAAAACGCTTGAAAAAGATATTTCGACGGACGTTTGCATTATCGGCGGCGGCATCGCGGGAATCATGTGCGCGGCAAAACTGACGGAACTCGGCATAGACAATGCTGTGCTTGAATCAAAACAGATAGGACGCGGCATAACAAAGGGCACAACGGCGGTACTGACCGCACAACACGATACTTTATATAAAGATATTATCAAAAAATACGGACTTGAAAAGGCAACGCAATACTACAACGCAAACATCAGTGCATTGCACCGCATCGAAGAAAAAGCAAAGACCGTCGAATGCGATTTTGAAAAAATGCCCTCGATAATGTATTCCGTCGGCGGAAACGACGGATTGAGAGATGAAGCGTTGGCATTGAAATATCTCGGGGTAAAAGCGAGATACACAAAGTCGCCCGAATTGCCGTTTCGAGTAGCAGACGCGATAGAATACGAAGACGCGGCGCAGTTCCACCCTTTGCGCTTTCTTAACGGAGTTGCGGCAGGGTTAAATATTTATGAGAACACATTTGTCCGCAAACTTGAAGGCACAACGGCGTTCACGGATAAAGGCAAAGTAAAAGCAAAAAATGTCATAGTCGCAACACACTTCCCTTTCATCAACCGTTACGGACTGTATTTTATGAAAATGTATCAGAAACGCTCGTATGTCATAGCATATTCGGGCGCACCGAACTTCAATTGCACGGCGGAGGACGCGGGCAACGGATTTTATTTCAGAAATTACAAAGACCTGCTACTGATAGGAGGCGGCGACCACCGAACGGGGAAACAAGGCGGCGGGTACCGTGCGGTTGAAAACTTCGCAAAGCGTTGGTTTCCGAAAGCAAAAGAGCAATACCGTTGGTCCAATCAGGACTGCGTGACGCTTGACGGCATACCGTATATCGGCAGATACAGCCCCTCGATGCCGAATGTATATGTCGCCACGGGTTTTAATCTTTGGGGAATGACAACATCTGTTGCGGCGGCGGAAATATTGGCGGACATGATAACAGGCAAAAAGAATGTGAATGCTCCCGTTTTTGCGCCCGACAGAAATATGTTATGTGCAAAACTGTTTGAAAACATGGGAATAACGGTTGCGGATATGCTGTTTCCGACAACAAAAAGATGTCCTCACCTCGGCTGCGCACTGCGAAAGAACAAGGCAGAGCACAGTTGGGACTGCCCGTGCCACGGGTCGCGGTTTGACAAAAAAGGAAAACTTATTGAAAACCCCGCTATGAGGGACGCCGATGTTTGATAAAAGATTTGAGGGTTGGTATTACAAGCAAAGCAACGGAGACATAACGGTTGCGTTTATTCCCGGCGAAGCCGACGACGGCGCTTTTGTTCAGGTTATAACCGATTCGGGGTCACACATATTCCGAACCGAAAAATTAAAAATCAAAGGAGATACCGTCAAAACGGGAAATTGTTTTTTTTCTCCGTCGGGGATAAAAGTCAGATTGCCCGAGATAGACGCCGACCTGCGATACACAAAGACCACACCCCTGCGTTCCGACATTATGGGACCGTTTGCAAAACTTCCGATGCAATGCAGGCACGGAGTTGTCAGTATGAGGCACACGGTCAACGGAACATTGACAATGTACGGAAAAATTTATATTTTCAAAAACGGTATCGGATATGCGGAAAAAGACAGCGGACGCTCTTTTCCGAAATCGTATATGTGGGTTCAGTGCAATGAATTTGACGCGCCGTGTTCGTTTATGCTCGCGATAGCGCACATTCCGTTTCTTATAACATCGTTCAAAGGTTGTATCTGTGCAGTTGTATACAAGGAAAAAGAATACCGTTTCGCGACATACAAAGGCGTTATGTCAAAAATCAAAAAAGACAGAATATATCTGAAACAGGGGGCGCTTGAACTTGAAATTTATCTGCGAAAGCATAACGGTGGACACCCGCTCAAAGCACCGTTAAAAGGGCTGATGTCACAAACCGTAAGAGAGACGACTAACGCAGGTATACGGCTCGTGTTAAAAGAGCGCGGGAAGATACTCGTTGACTGTAAAAGCGACAGAGCGGCATTTGAATTAAGAAAAAATTAAAGACAAACATCCTCTGCACGACGGTTTTCGCCTTGCAGAGGATATTTTTTTGTCTATATGAAATTATTCTGTTTCATAACAGGGTTCGCAGTCGCCCGCAACGATGTTTTTCAGAATAAACTCGTTGCCCTGTTTAAGATATGTTCTGTCGCTGCCGCAATACGGGCATATTTTGCCGTGTTCGACCGTGCCGTACACTTTGCCGCAATTCTCGCAGAAAGTCTCGGCTTTTATCTGCTCAATGCGCAGTTCCGCGTCTTTCATCACGGTTTCTTTCGAGACCGCCCATTTCCAGCAGTCAAGCAAATAATCGGGAATGACGCTTGAAACCTCGCCGAGTTCTATCGTAACGGCGGAAACGCGTGAAACACCGTTTTCCTCCGCGATACGGTTAACGCTTTTTATAACATGAAAAACAACTCCGAGTTCGTGCATATTATTTTCCCTGTTGTTGGCGTTTGACCTGTTTGCCCACATTGTTGCGGTTGCCGAGAATCTTGAATCCGCGTTTTACCGCATACGGAAGCAGCGCGCCGACTTTCTTTTCGGCAACGCACATCGTGCTTGCCTGCGGCATATCGCGATGAAGTCTTATAGCGTCAAACGCGCATTTCGTGGTACAAATACCGCAGCCGATACATTTATTCGGGTCAACTATCGACGCACCGCAGCCGAGACAGCGGGAAGTTTCTATCTTCACCTGCTCTTCGGTAAGCGTTCCGTGATTGTCCTCAAACGACTTTGAATCAAGAGACGTATCGACCGGCGCAAACTGTCTGGAAGCGTTGTCGAAATTCTCAACCTTGATATTGTCCGTATCGAGCATCGCGAACTCCCTGCGGTTTCTGCCAATGGTCATATGACCGTGCTGAACGTATCTGTGCAGGCTTTCCGCCGCTTCGTGTCCCTGTGCAATGGCATCTATTGCGAATTTCGGACCGGTGAAGACGTCGCCGCCGACAAATATATCGGGTTCGGCAGTCTGATACGTCAGTTTGTCCGCAGACGGATAATTTCCCCTGCCGAGTTCGACTTTGCTGCCTTTGAGAAGGTCGCCCCAAACAACGGCTTGACCTATTGCAAAGACTACGTTCTCTACGGGAATTTCAATTGTCATCGAATCGTCGTATACAGGAGCGAAGCGTTTGTTTTCATCAAATACGGAAACGCACTTTCTGAATTCAACGGCAGTCGCAACCCCGTTTTCGCAGATAACGCGAACGGGTCCCCAGCCGTTTTTGATTTCTACGCCGTCAGCTTGCGCTTCTTTGACTTCCTCTTTCGACGCGGGCATTTCGTTTCTGCCTTCAAGACAGAGCATCGTCACGCTTTCTGCGCCGCTTCTTGCGGAAACTCTTGCAGCATCTATCGCAACGTTACCGCCGCCGACAACGACCGTTCTGCCTTCGACTTTGCGTCCGCCGCAGTTTGCCGTTTTCAGGAACTCGACCGCTGTCGTGACGTTCGGAGCGTTTTCTCCGTCAAGACCGAGCAATTTGCCGCCCTGACAGCCTATCGCGATATAAAACGCCTTATAGCCCTGCGCGCGAAGTTCGTCAAGCGTTACGTCCTTGCCGACCTCGACTCCGAGTTTTATTTCAACGCCCATTTCGCGCATTATATCTATTTCTGCGTCAATGATGTTCTTGGCAAGTTTATATGACGGGATTCCGTAAGTCAACATACCGCCCGCGCGCTCGTTTTTCTCGAATACGGTCGGATAATATCCCTTTTGCGCCAGATAGAAAGCACAGGAAAGACCTGCGGGACCGCCGCCGATAACGGCGATTTTCTCCGTCCATCTGCCTTTGTTGGAAGCGACCACTATCTCGGGAACAAAGCGATGTTCCGCGTTCAAGTCCTGTTCGGCAATGAATTTTTTCACGGCGTCTATGGAAACAGCCTCGTCAACCGTACCTCTCGTGCAGGCGTCTTCGCAGCGGCGGTTACATATTCTGCCGCAGACCGCGGGGAACGGATTTTCACGTTTTATGAGTTCAAGCGCCTCACGGTATTTGCCCTGCGCCGCTTTCTTCAAATAGCCCTGAACGGCGATATGTGCGGGACAGGCGGCTTTGCATGGTGATGTTCCGGTTTCATGCGTATTTATGCGGTTTTTGTCGCGATAATCCTCCGACCACATATGCTCGCCCCAACTGTTGTTGTCGGGTAGCGGCTGACGGGGATATTCGACTTCCGAACCGTCGGCACGACAGAGTTTCTGACCGAGTTTTACAGCGCCTGCGGGGCAGTATTCGACACAGCGACCGCAAGCGACGCAGTTATCTTTGTCAACGTGCGCAACATAGGCGGAACGCGACATATTCGGAGTATTGAAAAGTTGAGAAGTACGGAGCGCGTTACAGATATTTACGTTGCAGTTGCAGATTGCGAAAATCTTGCCCTCGCCGTCGATATTCGTTATCTGATGAACAAATCCGTTGTCCTCGGCGCGTTTAAGTATCTCCATCGCTTCTTCGTATGTAACGTCTCTGCCCTTGCCCGTCTCACGGCAATAATCAGCCATGTCGCCGACACCGATACACCAAAGTTCGGGGTCGTCCGCACAGCCCTCGTCAAGCAGTTTTCTGCCGTAACGGCATGAACACATACTTGCGCCGATATGTCCCTCATATCGTTTGAGCCAATAAGAAATATGTTCGATATCTATGGACTCATTTTCCATTGAAATGGCTTTTTCGACGGGAATGACGTGCATTCCGACACCGGCACCTCCGGGAGGAACCATAGCCGTAACGTGTTCAAGCGGCAGGAACGTCATGCGTTCAAAGAACATCGCAAGTTCGGGATGTCTGTCCATAAGCCCCTTGTTCATGTTCGTATACTCCGCAGAACCGGGAACAAAGAGAGGTATCCAATACTCCCTGTTTTCCTTTTCACGCTTCGTATCGGGCAAAGGACCGTCCTTAGTATATCTGTCGCCGTAATCATATTCCAGCATACCGAGAACGCCGAGTTTGTCAAGAAGCGCGTCTAATTTTGCTTTTGATGTTTCGTCCGTCGCTTTTGCCATTGACTGCATCTGCGGGTATGTATACTTCTTACGCAACTTCATTTCAAGCATTAAATCAAGAGCCGCTTCGGACTCTTCTTTTGTCAGTTCGTCCTCAAAAATGCAGGCAAAGCCCCAATATTCGGGGTCTTCGGTCGTTATTCCCTTTATTTTTGCGGGAATCCTGTCGGTTATCTTGCGAACAAGTTTTATAAGCTTCGGGTTCGGATTTTTGTCGCCATAATGTTTCGGAGTATATTTTTTACTGATTTCAGGCATTGTCCCGCTCCTCTTCAGTTCGTTGTTCCGTTATTTTTCCACGCTTCGGTCTGCACCGTCAGCCATTCGGCAACGGCGTCTATTCCCTCTCCTGTTTTCGCACAGACAGGGAAAACCCTTGCGTTCGGGTTGCGCATTTTTATATTCTCTTTGCATTTTTCGATATCAAAATCAAAATAAGGCGCAACGTCGATCTTATTTATCACAACAGCATCGCAAACCGTAAAAATAAGCGGATATTTCAAAGGTTTATCTTCACCCTCGGGAACAGACAATATCATGATGTTTTTGACTGCGCCCGTGTCAAACTCCGCAGGACAGACAAGGTTGCCCACATTTTCAAGGATAACAAGGTCAAGGTCGTCCACTCCGAGTTCGGTGAGTCCCTGTCTTGTCATATCGGCGTCAAGATGGCACATTCCGCCCGTATGCAACTGAATAGACTTAACACCTGTTTTTGCTATTGTTTTTGCGTCAACATCGCCGTCAATATCCGCTTCCATAACGCCGACACGGTACTTTTCTTTTATCATCGGAATAAGTTTTGTCAAGGTCGTTGTCTTGCCGCTTCCCGGGCTTGACATCAAATTTAGCAGAAACACGCCTTTATCACGAAGAGACGAACGCAGACGCTCCGCGTCCTTGTCGTTGTCTTCGAATATGCTCTGTTTTATCTCGATTATTCTGACTTCGTCCATTTTTAGCTCCTATAAATATATTTATATATAGATAGTAACATAATCGGACACCTTTGTCAATATTCAAAACGACATTTTTCGTCAGAATAATTTTACATTTTCGTATGGATTCCGCAACCGCAACAAGCCATACATATTCAAATATGAACCGACGTTTGACTTTACATACTATAATAAAACTCAGCCGAATACAGAAATTATATCAGTTCAAAAAACAATCCGAAATGTATGAAAATTTGGTTTTTGTGTTAAAAAAGTATTGACTCAATGTATATTATGTGATATAATAACAGCAATAAAAAACAGGAGGTTCACAAAATGAACGACCAGATTCAACAGGAACAGACTCAACAGACATCGACCGCGCCCGTAGGACAGTTGAAAACAAATAAAAGCCTTGTCAAATTCATATTGCTTTCACTGATAACTTTCGGTATCTACGGAATCGTTATTCTGTCTTCCGTGAGCAATGACATCAACATCATTGCAAGCAGATATGACGGAAAAAGAACAATGCATTACTGCCTGCTTTGCTTCCTTGTCGGAAACATCACGTTCGGTATCGGATATATTGTTTGGTATCACAAAATATCCAACAGAATCGGAGCCGAACTTAACAGAAGAGGCATAAATTACAGTTTCGGCGAAAAAGATTATTGGCTTTGGAACGTTCTCGGTTCACTTATAATAGTAGGTCCGTTCATTTATATCAACAAACTGCTTAAAGCAACAAACCTCCTCTGCGAAAACTACAACATCAACGGCTGATTTTCACAGACTTAATAAAAAATCAATCCACCTGCTTAACGGCAGGTGGATTTTTGCAATGACTACACTCTTACAGATCTTGCCCATTTGACAAAGTATTGCTCATAGTCGGCATACTCCGATGATTTGCACGCAAACTGAACTATCCAGAAAGCGTCCGTACCCTTATACAAAGAGACAAAATATGTGAAATTCGTTTTTTTCGCGTCAATATATGATTCATAACGCAATACGGTCAGTCCGTCAAAAGAGTTATCCTCTTTCGGTGAATACTTTGAATTCGCATCCAACACATATCCCTTATAATCATCAAGAGTAACATTGTCAAGCCCCGCATTTTCAAACACTTCAAAGCTCTCTTTAAGGGCATAAACGGCGACATCAAAAGAATCGTAGCAAAGTGTGTATCCCTCAATCTCGGCGGTTCTGAAATTGTCTGTAAGAGTAATGGTCAGTCCCTCGCCCGAAAATTCTTTGTCCGAACCGCTCTTTGCCGAAAGAAGAGAACAACCGCAAAGAACAGAAACAAGAACACAAATCAAAACAAATGCCGAAATAACCTTTTTCATTTTCATATATCCTTTTCTTTTAATATTACAAACAGGTAGAGCAGCGGTCTCCAAAACCGCGTGCCGCACATAGAGACAAAAAGAGGAATAACAATCCCTAAGCAAAACAAAAAAATGCTCTGCTGCCGAACTCTAATCAGACCGCATATACGCAAAGTCTAAAAGCATATAGTGCAGAAAGCATTGCGGACAAAACATTACAGAGATAACACCGTAAAAAAATTGCAAAGCAAAAGAGCGATCCGAAGATCGCTCTTTGAAAAAGAAAGGTGTCGGCATCGCCCTATTTTCCCGGGCCGCTTCCAGCCAAGTATCTTCAGCACCTGTGAGCTTAACTACCGTGTTCGGAATGGGAACGGGTGGATCCTCACCGTCATTGACACCGACTCTTCCTTTTTATCTCGGACGCATATACTCTGTATATACTTCCTATGAAGGCGTACCTTCAAAACCGAATAACACTCATTATCTAAGCAATTCGAAAAAACTCTTCAAGTTTCTCTATCCTAAGATTCGCTATGTTTGAACCTTCTCTTTTTGGTCAAGCCCTCGACCTATTAGTATCAGTCAACTCAATGCCTCACGACACTTACATCTCTGACCTATCAACCACATAGTCTTTGTGGGGTCTTACCAACTTGCGTTGTGGGATATCTTATCTTATGGGGGGCTTCACGCTTAGATGCTTTCAGCGTTTATCCCTTCCGCACATAGCTACCCAGCTGTGCCACTGGCGTGACAACTGGTGCACCAGAGGTGCGTCCATCCCGGT
>URFZ01000015.1 GCA_900547165.1 uncultured Eubacteriales bacterium | reverse complement strand
ACGCGAAAAGTATTTTTGCGTGCGTCTTTGCGGCGTGTGCCGCATCATAAGTCAGGATCCTGCCGTTTCTTTTTTGTTGTCATATTTGGCGAGAATGGACGCAATCAAAACGCTTATTGTTCGGCGTTTTCGATGCGTCTTTTTTTTGTTGAGAGGGCGGCTCCGCAAAAAAGAAAAACAAAAACGGGAGGAAAAATCATGAGAACGAACAAAACAAGATTTTTTGCGGCTGTTATAGCCGTAATTATGTGTCTGTCGCTTCTGCCGACGGCGTTTTATGCCGAGGACGGTGATTTGACCGTTTCGACTGTCGAAGAGTTCGTCGCTTTCCGCGACGCGGTAAACGGCGGCAACACGTTTGAAGGAAAAACAGTCACTCTTAACGCAAACCTCGCGCTTGAAGGCGCGTGGCTGCCTGTCGGCACAGCGTCCGCTCCTTTCCGCGGCACGTTTGACGGCGGGTATCACTACATTTCGGGGCTGTCCGTTGCGGGCGGTTCGGAACAGGGACTTTTCGGCGTCGTAAAGGGCGGCACCGTCAAAAACCTCGTTGTTCGCGGCTCTGTTGAGGGCACATCGAACGTTGGCGGCATCGTGGGCAAACTCGACGGCGCAAAAATCGAAAACTGCATGAACTCCGCAGCCGTATCGGGCGGTTCTGCCATCGGCGGCGTTGTCGGATATGTTAACGGCGCGTGCGTTATCGAGGGCTGTGTGAACACAGGCTCAGTCAGCGGCACAACAGGTTATATCGGCGGCGTTTCGGGGCAGCATTGGCGTGCGGGTGAGGTTCGGAACTGCTATAACACGGGTCGCGTCAGCGGTCCCGCAACCGTCGGCGGCGTTGTCGGCGGACATAAAGCGGCAACGACCGTTGTAGAGAACTGCTTCAATGCGGGGACGGTCACAGACACCGCAGGCTACGCAAACAATATCGGCGGAGTTCTCGGAGCAAACAGAGGCGCTTGCGCCAACTGTTTTGTTCTTTCGGGATACGGCGATGCGACAAAAGGTGCGACCGCTGCCGACACGCTTGACGCTTCCACACTCGGCGCTGCATTCGAAAAAGGCGAGACGCTTCCCGTACTTGCGTGGGAAAAGAATATCTCGACCGAAAAGCCCGTAAAAGCGGGCTTTGTTGAAAGAACCGCGCTCTCCGCCGAGTTGGCTTCTTATATCCGCGCGGCAGTCGAAAGCGCAAAGAAGCGGGCGGGCGTTACGGATACGATGCTCGGCAATCCCGATTATCTTGCGGGCGTATCTTCCACCGCGACCGACTGGCTTGCTCTCGGTATGGGACGTTTTGCATCCGACGACGGCAAGACGCTTATTGACGACGGCAACGGATATGAAGCGTATCTTGACGCGATGAAAACTTATATTGAAACAACTTATGCCGAAAACGGCGGCAAACTGCACCGCGTAAAAGCAACCGAGTGGCACAGAGCGGTTGTTACGATATCGGCGCTCGGCGGCGATCCGACATCTTTCGGCACATATAACGGCGCTCCGATAGACCTGATTGCGGACGGCAGTTATAATTGCGTTATCTCCCGCGGTCCCGGTGCGCAGGGCTTGAACGGCTGGATATGGGGACTTATCGCCATGGACGTGACCGACACGGTCGTGCCCGCAAACGCGAAATATCCCCGCGAGAGATTTATAACGGAAATTCTTAAAACACAACTGACCGACGGCGTAAACGGCAATGAGTTCGGCGGTTGGGTGCTCGGCGGTTACGGTTCGTCTTCGGATGTGGATATGACAGCAATGGCGTTGCAGTCTCTTGCTCCGTATTATAACGACGAGACAGTTTACACTTATACAAACGCCGCGTCCAAAACGGAAGTCAGCCGCACCGTGCGCGAATGTGTCAACGACGCGCTTGACCGTCTCGGCTCGATGATGAACGAAAATGCGGGATTCACTTCATGGAACACAGAGAACTCCGAAAGCATCGCGCAGGTCATCGTTGCTCTTTGCGCACTCGGCATAGACCCCGCAAAAGACGAACGATTCGTGACCGACGGCGGTAAAACTCTGCTTGACGGAATACTTAAATTCAGAACCGATGACGGCGGCTTCGGTCATACGCTCAATACCGGTTTCAACTCCATGGCAAACGATCAGGCGACTTACGCGCTTGTTTCTTACTGGCGTTTTGAAAACGAACTCCGTTCGCTTTACGATATGCGTCTTTCGCAGTCCGACCCCGTCAAAGCGACTGTGTCTGCCGCGGTTGAGGCTATAAACAATATCCCGTCTCCCACGGACGAAAACTATAAGGCGGCTGTAAAAACCGCGCTTGAAGCGCTTCGTGCCGTTCCCGAGAACGAGCGTACATACGTTCGCAACGGCAACGCACTTTTTGACGCGCTTGACCGCGTGGGCGGCGAAAACAATCTCGATAATTCCGAAAAATACATAGTCGGTATCGAGGTCACCGCGCCCGCCAAGACCGAATACGAAGAGGGCGAAAGCCTTGACACTGCGGGTATGACCGTTACCGCCGTTTACAGCGACGGCAGCAGGGAAGCCGTTAACGATTATAAACTGCTTGTTTCCGACCCGCTTGATACGGACACTTCGTCCTTCACGGTCCGCGTCGGCGTTGACCGCGTAACGATTGCGATAAAAGTCAACGAAAAAATGCCGTGGAGCGGCGCGGGAACGGAATCCGACCCGTACATTATCGCAACTGCGGACGAACTTTGCGCAATCTCCGATAAGATTGCCAAGGGCTATACTTTCAGGGGCAAATTCTTCAAAATGACTTCCGACGTCGATCTTGCGGACAGAACATGGACGCCGATAGGCACATCGAGAACACAGTTCGACGGTACGTTTGACGGCGACGGACACAAGATTGAGAATCTGACGTCTCCCCGCAACGGTCTTTTCGGATATGCGGGCACAAACTCCGTTATCAAAAACGTCGGTGTCGCAAGCGGCACGATAGGCTCGCCCGACACATATCTGAGTTGGCTCGGCGGCATTGTCGGTTGGAGCAACGGCGCGGATATAATCAACTGCCGGAACGGCGCGACCGTATACGCTTCCGGTTATTCGGGCGGCATTGTCGGAACGGTTCGTGACGGCGGCAAGAGCGTTATCGAGGGCTGTTACAACGACGGCAGGATCATCGGCAAAAACACCGCGCTGGGCGGAATCGTCGGACATATAGACACCACCCGCGAACAGGGCGGCACAAACGTGGAAGTAACTGTCCGCAACTGCTATAACATCGGCGCCGTCAGCGGCGTCAGCGCTGTCGGCGGTATCGTCGGCAAGGCACAGGACGGACATACGTTCGAAAACTGCTACAACGCGGGAGATGTGACCTGCACTTCCGAAAAATACGTTGCGGGCGGCATCTGCGGCGAAACGACATACGACAACACGTTTACAAACTGCTTCTTTGACACCGCAAAAACTTCCGTCGGAGACAACACGGACAAGACCGTGGGCAAGACTTTTGAAGAACTTCGTTCCGACGAAACGCTGAAACTGCTCGGTGACGCTTTCCGTCCCGATGTCTGCGGCATTAACGGCGGACTTCCCGTTCTTGCATGGCAGATAACCACGCTTTACGGCGACGTGAATTTTGACAATGAGGTGGACATCACCGACGCTATGCTCGTTTTCTATCACGTTGCGAAAAAAGAGGCTCTGCCCGAAACCGCGCTTGCGGTGGCGGATTTCAACGCCGACGGAGAGACCGACATCGCCGACGCGATGAAACTGTTCTATTTCGTCGCGAAGAAATCGACTTCCCTGTTTGACTGATATAATAATTTATATTTAATCTCAACCCGTCCCGCTCCCGAAAGGGGCGGGACGGCAGGAGTATTTTATGAAAAGAATGAAAAGACTTATTGCTTTTATCTTTTGTGTCTGCATTTTTGTTTCCGCGTTCTCCGTCGCTGCGTCAGCCGCGTCCCCGACGCTTGAAACCACGCTCTCCGATAACTATGTTCAGCGCGGAAGCCGAAAAACGTTTGAAGTCCGTGCGCGTGACGCTTCGGGCAAAAAAATCGGTTCCACAGTTCTTTTGAACGGCGAAAACGTGGCTCCGACTTGGGACGACAATGAAAAGACTTCGTACACCCTCATTTTTACGAAAGAGGGTGAAAATACGGTCGTCGTTTCGGCTGTCGCGGGACAAAAAACGCTTTCAAAGACCTACAAAATCAAATATGTAAAGGCAAATAAGGGCGAAGTTACGGGACACGCCGTATGGAGCGTTGAAGCGTTTACCTTGGGCTGCGGTTATATCGTCAAGCCCGTTTCCGTTCCGATATATGAGGGCGAAACATCCGCCGACCAACTTCTGCGCCTTCTGAAAAACAACGGTTATACCGCATATTACGGAGGCTCTTCTTCGTCGTCTTTCTATCTTGCGTATATCGCGGACGGAGACAAGACCGCAAAACGTTTCAACGGCTATAATCGCGGCGAAAGTCCGTCTTACCGGAAAAAACTTGATTTGAATGTGAATGTGCCCGAGATTCTCGTTCCTCATCTGAAAAAGACCATGACGTTTTTCGAACCGAACGATTACGCCGAAAACTGGGAGGGCTTTCTCGGTGAATTTGTGCTGACGAACGGCTCGGGGTGGATGTATTCTGTCAACAACGTTTACCCCAACGTCGGCTTTGCGGACACATATCTTTCGGACGGAGACGTTGTGCGCGTCCGTTTCACGCTCGGTTACGGCGCGGACATCGGCGGTTTCGGCTCCGTCGGAACGGATATCCCCAACACCGAAAATCAGCCGACGGGCGCATACTTTGCCGTGGCAAACGGCGACAGTCTTACCGTTTCCGTGGCGCGCGCCCTTGCGTCAAAATACAAAGACCGCGAAAATGTTGCATCTGCTCTTTCTGCTGCGGTGAAAACGCTTGAAAAACTCAATGCGTCGCAGTCCGAAATTTCGGCGGCACGCGGCAAACTCGAAAATGCGCTCTCTGCACCGTCCCCTGACAGGACGGACGCGACCGCGCCGACCGACCCGCTTGAAGACCCGACTTCCGCAGACAAATCGGACGCTTCGACTTCTGCTGCGGGGACGGAGGATAACACTTCCGTTTCTCCGACTTCGGCTGACGGAGAAGCCCCGACTTCTTCCGCGCAGACAGCCGAAAAAGGTGAATCGGTTTCGACCGAAAACGGTGATTCCGAAAACGGCGGCGGGCTTGCTTTGCCCGTGAAATTCGCTGTCGTATGTGCGGTTTTGATTCCCGTCGCAATTCTTGTCGCGCTTATCATTTTCAAAAAGCGCGCGTCGCGTAATACGGAGAAAAAAGATGAAAAATAAACTCGTTTCCTTTTTTCTCGCCGTCTGCGTTTCGGCTTCGCTTTTTGCCTGCGTTCCCTCTTTCGCGGCGGCGAACAAGCCCTCTTTTCAAGAGGTCGCAAACGGCATAATATCATGGAAAAAATCCGATGTCGGCTCATCTTCGGACGGCGTTCTGATGAACGGCAAATACCTCGAACTTGCGGGCACTACGCCGGGGGATTGGTACGTTATCGGGCTTTCGCGGCTCAATGTCGCGGACGCTTACGACGAATATCTTGCCGTTCTGCGCGACCGTGTAGAGGAACGTTATTCCGAGCCGGGAAAACTTAACAGCGTCAAGGCTACGGAGTGGCACAGAATAACGCTTTCCGTGCTTGCCGCGGGCGGCGACCCTACGTCTTTCGGTGTCTGCAACGGCGAAAAGATAGACCTTGTTGCGGACGGAACGTATAACAGAGGAAAGACGACCTCTCTCGGCAGACAAGGCATAAACGGCTGGATATGGGGGCTTATCGCGCTTGACTCAAAGCGTTACTCCGTTCCCGCTGACGCTTATTACACCCGCGACGATATAATAACCGAGATTTTGTCCCGCCAACTGCCGGACGGCGGCTTTGCGTTGAGCGGCGCTGCTTCCGACCCCGACCTGACTGCCATGGCATTGCAGGCTTTGGCACCTTATTACAATTCCGAAAAGACATATACATACGAGCAAAAATCGATTGAAAAGACCGTGACAAAGCACGTTTACGACGTTATAGACGAAGCTCTCGGCAGACTTTCCGAATTGCAGCTTGACACGGGCGATTTCAAAAGTTGGGGAACGGAAAACGTCGAAAGCACCGATCAGGTTATGGTGGCGCTGTGCTGTCTCGGTATAGACCCTCTCACGGATAAACGCTTTATCAAAAAAGGGAATACTCTTTACGACGGTATTCTGCGTTACAGAATGAAAGACGGCGGGTTCGTCCATTCTTACGTTTACGACCCCGATAATCCGTCCTCGCTTCCCGACGCGTCAAATACAATGGCGGGGGAACAGACGCTTTACACCATGGCGGCGCTCATTCGCCGCGAAAAAGGCAGCCGCACTCTTTACGACTTCCGCTCCGAGCAGAGCGCGGAACTTAAATCGCGCATTTCGTCCGTTGAAAACAAAATTGCTTCTTTCGGCGCGAACACCGACGCAAAAGCGCTCAGATCGGCGCTTGCGGAATACTATTCTTTGCCCGAGACAGAGCGTTCCTATGTCTATTCTTACAGACATCTTTCGTCGCTTGCGAAAGCAAAGAATATCGACGTTGAAAAGATCGCCGCAGAGACGCCCGTTGTCGAAAGCCCCGAAAAAGACGAACCCGACGCGCCGCTGCTTTATTTTACTGCATCCGACCGTGCCGCGGTTGACGCGCTTCCCGAAAAACTTTCGACCGAGCAGTACGTCACCGTCACAACGCTGTTGTCCAAACTCGAACGCAGCGAAGATTTTGACGGCAAGGACTTATATCTTGAAAAACTGACGCGCGCAAAAACGGAAATAGCGGCAGTTCAGGCTGAAATAGACGCGCTGAACGCCGAGATAAAAGAAAAACTGTACCCGTTTGAGAAAACGTCGCTTGCGGATAAAAAGACCGTTGACGATATAGTCGAACGCTACAACGCGCTTGCCGATTATGACAAACTCAAAATAGAACGTTGGGAAGACGTGATAAAAACAAAAACGCGAATAGACAATCTGCTCCGCGCGCTTGTCATAGCCGCCGCAGCCGTTGTTCTTATCGCCGCGCTTGCCGTATTCGTGGTGCTTCACGTCCGCAAACGCAGGCTGAAAAAGCGCCGTGAAATGGACGAACTCCGCGCCGAATACGAAAACGAGGATTCGGACTGACCGAACTTGTGCCGAATATATTCAATCTAAACTCACATTTGCACAGACAATAAAATCCATATCGGCACAGCCGAAAACAAGGAAAGGGGAGAGGTAAAACGAAAAAGGACATAATCGCCGTATTCGCGCTTATATTGCTTGTCGCGCTTGTTATCAAAGGCACGAACATTCAGTCCGTGGACGAGTATTATCTGACGCATATCGACGACATCAGACCCGATTCCGAGACCGTGACGATAAGCATTCGCTGCGACACGGTGCTTTCAAATCTCGACGACCTCGACCCTGCCTTAAAACAGGGGGATTATATTCCCTCGGACGGAGTGATACTGCCCCCGACGGAGTACGTTCTGCGCTCCGGCGACACCGTCTTTGACATTCTTGACCGCGCCGTGCGATATAACAAGATACAGATGGAGTATCAGGGCTCGGACGAAAACAGTTACGGCAGCGTTTACATAAGGGGCATAAATTATCTTTACGAGTTCTCCTGCGGCCCGCTTTCGGGCTGGATGTACCGCGTGGACGGCGAATACCCGAATTTCGGCTGTTCGAAATACGAACTCAAAGACGGTCAGAACATAGAATGGATATACACCTGCGACCTCGGCGAAGACGTCGGGTGCGAATGGGTGGGAGAGGAGACCGCAAAATGAAAGCATTCGGCTCATATAACCCGCTAACGCTGTTTTTATACTTTCTTTCGGTCATTCTCATCTCTGCGTTTTTGCAGAATCCCGTGCTGACCGTTTCCGCGCTTTGCGGCGCAATACTCTTTTCTGTCGCTCTTTCCCGCCGCCGCGAACGGCTTTCCGACATTGCTTTTTATATCCCGCTGTTTTTGCTTGTCACGGTCACAAATCCGCTGTTTTCGCATAACGGTCAGACCCCTCTTTTCTTCCTTAACGGCAACGCGGTCACGCTCGAAGCGCTTTTTTACGGTGTCGGACTTGCCGTCGCAGTCTGCGGCGTTATGCTCTGGTGTAAATGCTTCGGCAAAATTATGACCGCTGACAAAACGCTTTACCTTTTCGGCAAAACGCTCCCGAAAATCTCCGTCGTTATTTCCTGCGCCATGCGCTTTATTCCGCTTTTCAAACGCCGTCTCAAAAAAGTCAGCCGTGCCCAAAAGGCGATGGGGCTTTATTCTTCAAAAGGCATTGTTGACCGTGTTCGCGGCGCTTGCCGCGTCTTTGTTTCAATGATTGCGTGGTCGCTCGAAAGTTCTATGCAGACCGCTATGTCAATGAAAGCGCGGGGCAGCGGACTTTCGGGCAGAACCCGTTTTTCGTTGTTTCGTTTTTATCCGCGTGACGGTGTTTTGCTTGCGGCAACGGTATGCCTTGTCGGGCTTTCCGTCGTCGGCTCGGCGCTCGGTGCGGTCGATTTCTACTATTATCCCAAAGTCTCGCAAATTCCGCTTTCGCCGCTTTCCGTCGCCGTTTACATCGCTTTCGCGGCGCTTTCGCTTATCCCGTTCGCAGTTGAAATTAAGGAGGCAATCGTATGGAAATACTCAGTATCGAAAATCTGACTTTCACATACCCCAAAACCGAAACTCCCGCCGTCGAAAACGTCAGTTTGCAAGTGGGTGAGGGCGACTTTGTTTTGCTCTGCGGCGCGTCGGGCTGCGGCAAGACCACGCTTCTCAAACTGCTTAAACGCGAACTTACGCCGAGCGGGGAAAAATGCGGCAACGTAAAATTCTGCGGCAAGCCGCTTTCTTCTCTGTCCGACCGCGAAGCCGCCTCCGATATAGGTTTTGTTATGCAAAACCCCGATGAACAGATAGTTACGGATAAGGTCTGGCACGAACTCGCATACGGGCTTGAAAATCTCGGTGTTCCGTCCGAAACGATACGCCTGCGCGTCGGAGAAACCGCAAGTTGGTTCGGCATCTCGGACAGTTTCCGCAAATCCACGGACGAACTCTCGGGCGGGCAAAAGCAACTTTTGAACCTTGCCGCCGTGACTGTGATGAACCCGCGCATTTTACTGCTTGACGAACCGACGGGACAACTTGACCCGATAGCCGCAACGGAATTTGTCTCGGTGCTCAAAAAACTCAACCGCGAACTCGGGCTTACCGTTATAATCGCCGAACACCGCCTTGAAGATATTTTCCCCGTTGCCGACAAAGTCGCCGTTATGGAACACGGAAAAATTGTTGTCTGCGACGCGCCCCGTGCCGTGGGCAAACGTTTGGCTGCGATAAACAAAAATCATCCCATGCTTGCGGCGCTTCCGTCTGCCGTCCGCATTTATTCGGCGCTTGAAGGCTTTTCGGAGACTTGCCCGCTGACCGTTCGCGAGGGCAGGGACTTCCTCGAAAAAAACTTCGCGCCCGCTCCGAATGCTCCGCTGCCGTCCGATGAACCCGATTCGTCCGCTGCGGAAAAAGATAAAACGCCGGCAGTTGAACTCAAAAACGTGTGGTTTCGCTATGAACGCGACCTGCCCGACGTGCTTCGCGCCACCTGCCTGAAAGCATACTCGGGAGAGATTTTCTGCCTGCTCGGCGGGAACGGTGTCGGCAAGACCACAACGCTGAACGTCATCGCGGGACTTAACCGCGCGTATCGCGGAAAAACTCTTATCAACGGCACTCCGATAGCCAAATTCAAGGGCAATTCGCTTTATCGCAAAAACATCGCGCTTCTGCCGCAAGACCCGCAGACCGTGTTTGTCCGCGACGAGGTTCAAAAAGACCTCGAAGAACTTGCCGAAGCGTGCGGACTGTCAAAACCCGAGCGCGAAAAACGTATTTCTGAAATTTCCGAAAAACTCGGAATAACACCGTTTCTGAAAAAACATCCGCTCGACCTTTCGGGCGGCGAACAGCAAAAATGTGCCCTTGCCAAAACTCTTTTGTCAGAACCTAAGATATTGCTTCTGGACGAGCCTACAAAAGGGCTTGACGCCTTTTCGAAAGCGTCCTTGGCGTCTCTTCTGCAAACGCTGAAAAATGACGGGCTTTGCATTTTTATTGTTACCCACGACGTCGAATTTGCCGCCGAAAACGCCGACCGCTGCGCTCTTTTCTTTGACGGTGAGATACTTGCCTGCGACACTCCGACCCGCTTTTTCTCCGAAAACAATTTCTACACCACCGCCGCCAACCGCATGGCGCGCCGTCTTTGGAAAAACTCTGTCACCTGCAAAAGCGTTGTCGCAAAATGCAGAGCGCAGAAAAAGAGCGGAGAATAAATTTATAAATTCAATGACGGAAACAACCGTATATAAAATTCTTTGTATGCCGTCTTTCACTGCTTGCGAAAGGACTTTGTTATGTCTCTCCCGACAGTAAACAAATCGGAAAAACTGAAAAAAACGCTGACCCTGCTTATTCTCTGCGTGCTCGTGCCCGCCGTCGTTCTTATCGGCGCGCTCGTGTTCGGCTCCCGCAGTTACGCATGGATAAGTCTCTGCGTCGTCGTGCTTTCGATAGTTCCGTTTTTTATGCGCTTTGAAAAAAGCAGTCTCGATGTCAAACGGCTTGTCCTCATTGCAGCCCTTGTCGCACTTTCCGTCGTCGGCAGAATGGCGTTCGCCGCCGTTCCCGGTTTCAAACCCGTTGCCGCGCTTGTCATAATAACCGCCGTCCACTTCGGCGGCGAAGCGGGGTTTATGGTCGGTGCGCTCTCCGCTCTTCTGTCTAATTTTTACTTCGGACAGGGACCGTGGACACCGTTCCAGATGTTCAGCTGGGGTATTGTCGGACTTATCGCGGGGCTTTTAGCCCCCGTGCTGAAAAAACATCTTGTCGCGCTTTGCGCTTACGGCGCACTTGCGGGCGGCTTGTACTCTCTGCTCATGGACGTATGGTCAACGCTCTGGGCGGACGGATATTTCAACATCAGGCGCTATCTCGGCTTTGTCGTCTCGTCCGCGTCATTCACTCTCGTCTACGCCGTCTCAAATGTCATTTTTCTGCTTGTCTGCGCTTATCCTCTCGGCAAAGTCCTTGAACGCCTGAAAACCAAATTCGGGATATGAACTGAAAGTCGGAAACTGACATCCGAACCGCAAAAAGACCGAAAATGCGAAAAACCACATTCCGAGAAATTTTTCTTATCCAAAATTCCTTATGCTTCAACGATAAAAAAATATAGTCTTTTGCAGAAATCAAACAGTATAAAAAAGCAAAGTTTTGCGGTTGCAAACCGCAAAACTTTGCTTTTTTATATACTTTTGCGGTTTGTAACCGCAAAAGTATTGACAAAGCTGAAACAAAACGGAGCGGCAATGCCGCTCCGTTTCGCTTTATGATTGAAAGTTAAATTGTTTTAATATCGGGAAATGTGAAACCTGGTTTTTTCATTGCCTATTTCGAAAACATCGCCAAACGCTTTATCGTCGGGTCGGAGATGAAGTTCGCAATGTTGAAAAGAATCAGAGTGTCGGTCGGGGCGAATTCATCAATAAGCGCGGCAAGGTCGTCCGGGTTTTTGGAGAAAAATCGCAGGTCGAGCATACAAATCTTTTCGTAATGCGTTGTCAGCAGGGGAACGAAACTGTTTGCGAAAGAGTCTTTAACAACAAGCAGGCGCTTGCCGTTTTTGACGCCTGTTTCGATGTCCACTCTGCCGTAGTTGCCGCCGAGGAAGACCTGATACTTGTCTTTCTTTTCAAGCGCGGACATAACGTAGAACGAATCCGAAGTCTTCCCGTCGTGCGTTATTTTCAATGTTTCGGACTGCTTCGGAATATAGAGTTTTACCTCGTCCTTTGCCGCAAACGGGAGCAGAACTTTCGAATCGTGCGTGCCCTGAAACTCCGTTGAAACGGTTTTTATCTCAAAATCCGATTTTTCAAGCGGTTCAAGCCCCGCCGTCTTGCAGAACTCGCGATACGCCGTATACGCGCCGTCGCTTGTCCAATGGTGGTCGGTTCTGTAATAGAGTTGTTCGTCGGAAGCAAAGAACGCGTTCCTCACATCCACGTTTTTGCCCGCCGTCACGCCCGCAAAAATGTTGTTTATCTCCGTTTGCTGGTCAAACTCGTTCGCAAACGCGGGCAGTTTGTCGCGGTATATGAGAGAGGCTGACGGAACAAGCATAAAGTATTTGTTTCCGTCCAAATTCTCAAAGAATTTTTCGACGCCGAGAACGTTTGAAGAAACCGTTCTTTCGTTAACTTCTTCGGGCGTGCATTTTGTCATGTAATAACCGTCTTTGCAGACCCATATCCCGCCGATATCGCGCCTGTTCAAAAGGTAATCCGCGCTTGCGTTTATCGCCGTGAACGTGTCACGAATAACAAAACGGTCGTTGATGTATTCCTCCGTTTTTTCGCAGAAATCGCCGTCCTCGCCGAACAGGGAATCCGCCGTCAGTTTCGGGAAAGTCGCAAGCATTCTGTTTTCCGTTTCCGAGAAATCGTCGGGGCTGTATATCAGGTTCGCTATCGCCAGCCCGAACAGAAAAACGACGAAAACAACGGTTGTTATTATATATCCGGTATTCTTTTTCACAGCAACCTCCTAAAACCTGAAATAGAGGAACGGATTGTATGAATCCGAAACCAGACTTGCGACCGAAAGAATGAGCAGCGCTATGCAGAACACGTTTTTGACAACGGTCTGCACCGCCACCGCCTTATCCTCGGACGGGAATATTTTTTTCATCAGCCTTGCGGGCAGGTTCGTCGCCGCGGGTATGAGAATAACGAGCAGTATCGCGTTTGATATAAGCAGATACAGCGCGTTTGAATCGTAAAGCGACGTGTTCACGCCGAACATCGAGCCGAGATAGACCGGTATCTGCGCGAAATCCTCAACCGCGAAAATTATCCAGCTGAAAATAACGAGCAGCAGCGTGTAAACGCTTCCGACGAACCACGGCGCTTTTTGCAGCCGCTTGAGCAGGAAAGTTTTTTCAATGATGAGAATTATTCCGAAGTAAAGACCCCAGCAGAGGAAGTTCCAGCTTGCGCCGTGCCAAAAGCCCGTCAGCCCCCAAACGATAAGCAGGTTGAGTATCTGCCGCGCCGTGCCCTTGCGGTTGCCGCCGAGCGGAATGTAGACATATTCGCGGAACCATGTTCCGAGCGAGATGTGCCACCTGCGCCAGAAGTCGGTCACGCTCCGCGCCATATAAGGATAGTTGAAGTTTTCCAAAAACTCAAAACCGAGCATTTTGCCCATGCCTATCGCCATATCGGAGTAGCCCGAGAAGTCGAAATAAATCTGGAACATAAACGCAAAAGCACCCAGCCACGCCGAAAGCACCGTCGGGTTTTCCATGACTTTGACCGTGTCCCACAGCGCGCCGATATTGTTTGCCAGAAGCACTTTTTTGCCAAGACCTATGCAGAATCTCTGCACCCCCTGCGCAAACTTTTCCGCCGTGCCGTCTCTGTATTCAAGCTGCTCCGCCACGTCCTGATAACGCACGATGGGTCCCGCGATAAGTTGAGGAAACATCGTGACGTAAGCCGCGAGGTTGATGATGTTTTTCTGCACCTTTGCGTCGTTGCGGTAAACGTCTATCGTATAGGACATCGTCTGGAACGTGTAGAACGAAATGCCTATCGGAAGCGCAAGTTTCAAAAATTGAATGTCAAGTCCGAATATGTTGTTGATATTCGACAGGAAGAAGTTGAAATACTTGAAAAATCCGAGTATTCCGAGGTTCAGGATAACGGAAACCACAAGCACCGCTTTTGCCGCGCCTTGCTTGCCTTTTGTCCTATTTGAGTGGATAAGAAGCGCGCAGATATAATTGAGCAGTATCGTGAATATCATTATCACGATATATTTCGGCTCGCCCCACCCGTAAAAGAACAGGCTGAAAATCAGAATAAACAGGTTTTCGATTTTGAAATGTTTTTTCTTTGTCTGGACCGACATTCTGCGCTTAACCGACGGCGGAATGAACACGTCGTAACGGCAGAACAGCAACGCCGCAGGCAAGAAGAAAAACAGGAACAGGATGCTGCTGAAAGTCATAAAGAGAGTATCCTTTTTCAGTGATATGGTTATGTTGAAAATGCCCGCATTCAGAGCATTTTTTATGCTTTGACAGAGTGCTTTTTTCAGCCCGCAAAAGATTATGATGTCGTCTTATATTGCGGAAAAATATTTCTTTGGGCGATTTATTTCACTATCGCCGCCGCAGGAGTTGCGTCCGTCGCAACCACAACAACAACATAGTTGCCGTTCTGTGCAATCACCGCATTGTTCAGTTTTGCCGCTTCTTCGGGTGCGTAACTCTCGTAAACGCCCGCCATATCGGATATGTATGCCTGCGCCTGCGTAAGCGTTGTCTTTGCCGTCGCTTCATCGGGTGCTTCAAATATTACAAGCTGGTCTGCGGATGTTCCGGGCGCCGCATTGTATGCAAGGCACTTAACGTTTGTGTCCGTTATCGAATATTCAACAAGCGCGTTTTCCGCTTTAAGTTCCACAACTTCTTTGTCAAAAGTAACTTTTTCAAGAATGGACGCTTTGACAGCCGCCGCGTCGAACGCCTGCGCCTGTTCTGTCGTTTTCTGCTCCGTGTCGGAACCTTTTGTCGTGTTGTTCGTGTCCGAACCTTTGCAGCCCGCAATCGCAAGTACAGTCAGCGCCGCAAGCACCGTAACAAGAATCTTTTTCATTTGTGAATTCCTCCGTAATATTGTGAATGTAATATTATTTGATGTGATGTAAAACTTCGGTCGGGTATTTCCCCGTAGTTTAATTACCCGTATGCGTTCTGAGGTAATACAGCCAAATTCTGCACAGCGAACCGCCGAAATGCAATCCGTCCTTTGCCGCTTCGTCCGAGGGAAGCGTTCCGCTCGACGTTTTCATGTTCTCCGAAACCGCGAGGAAGTAAACGCCCTCCTCCTGTGCCAACTGCATAAGCGCCTGATTGTATTCGTTTATTCTCGGGTTGTTGAACACATCCGAGTTCGCGGATTTTGTCGCCGTTACGGGCAAAATATCTTCAACGTAAATTTTTGCCGACGGGTTTATGGACTTGATGTCGCGAATGACCTCTCTGTATTTGCTGATAAAACTCGATTTGGAATAGCCGCACTCGTTCATTCCGAACGCTATGTAAACTTTCGAAAACGAGACCTTGCGCAGCGCCTGCGAAGTTGTACAAGCCACGCCGTCAACCGTTGTGACCGCTTTTGAATCATAGCCGAATATTGTCAGCGATACTTTTGTATAATCTTTTGCGGTAGTGGAGTTCGTCAGTCCCGTGTATGCCACAAGCCCGACCGAACGGGAGTCTCCCATGAATACCGCATCGTCGAACCACGAAAGCGAGACCGCCGATGATTTCGGGGTAAAGTACGAATATGTGTTGGGTACATAATATCTGTTCAGGTCTTCGGAAGAACTGTTTCCGCCCGAATTACCGCCCGAACCCGAAGTCTCGATAAGCGGATTTTTTGTCGTCTGCTGTGTTTCGGCAGAGGTCTGCTCCGTGCTTTGAGCCGTGTTCTCGCTCTGCGACGTATTTTTCGTCGTGTTCTCGGGCGTGGGTTCGCCCGAAGGCTCTGTCACGCTCATGTCCGAACCGCTCGGCTGTGTCTGCGCGTTAGGTGTGGTCTCCGTCGGAGCGGGGTCTTTTCCGCCGTTGCACGCCGCAAGAAAAGCGACCGTCAGCGTCAATGTCAGCAATGCCGCAAGTATTCTTTTCATACCGTTTGCCTCTCTTTTTCTTTTACTGTGCAAAAAAAATCTTCTATCTCTTTTCTTGAACAGCCCACGCTGCCCTGTATCATATCGTCTTTGCCGCCTCCGCGTCCCGAAAGAGTCTCGTTCATCTTTTTGGAAAACTCTCTCATTCCGCCGTTTTTCGATGCCGCAACAAACTTGTATCCCGTGCCGTCGCCGCCCGAAAACGCCGCGCACACGCCGCTGCATTTTTCCATGGCTTCGTTTACCGTCAGCCGCAGTATATCCGCGTCCGCGCCGTCAATAAAGAACAGCAGATTTCCGTCCGTCGGTTCGGCACTCTGCGCCCGCAAAGTCGCTATCTGTTTTGAAAGTTCGGCGTTTTTCGCTTTTACTTCACGCAGCTCTTCCGCAAGCCTTTCGACCGCTTTTGCTGCCTCGCTCTGTTTTGCGGAGAGTGACGCCGAGATTTTTTTCACGTTCGCATATTTGTCGTTGTAATCGTCCAGCGCCGCAAATCCGCATTTTGCGTGAATGCGAACGCCGCCTTTCCAACGCACTCTGTCAAGCAGTTTTATCTGCCCTATCTGTCCCGTTGAACGGACGTGCGGCGCACAGCACGCGCAAACGTCGTATCCCGGTATCGTGACAATTCTTATTGCGTCCGTCAATTCTTTTTTTGATCGGAATTCCATGTCTGCCAGCTCTTCCGGTGACGGAAAGTCCGTCTCCACGGTGATGTCTTTTGCCACCGCTTCGTTTGCCATGCGTTCAATCCGCAGCAACTCTTCCTCCGTCGGCTCTTTGTCAAAATCAAGCGTCATGTCCTCGTCTCCGAGGTGAAAACCGACGTTCGTCAGCCCGTATTCGCGCCATGCAAGCCCCGAAACGATATGCTCGCCCGTATGGTGCTGCATTTTGCGGAAACGCTCTTTCGCGTCCACTTTGCAAAGGACTTCCGCACCGAGCGGCAGGGGAGATGTAATGAAATGCACTATCTTTCCGTCCACGGTTTTTGTGTCGGAAACCTCGATGCCGTTTATTGTTCCGCGGTCGCCCGCCTGTCCTCCGCCCTCGGGAAAGAACGCCGTTCTGTCAAGCACAACACCGTTCTCGGTGACTTCCGTCACCGTTGCGTTGAACTCAAACAAAAACGGGTCGTCGTAATAAAGTTTTTCAGTCATGTTATATCCTGTCGGTCAGTCTGTTTTTGTTGAAAAGTTCTTTGTAAGCCTTTACGCTTTCTAATTCATCCCACGCTTTTTCCGCGGCGGGACGCTCGTTGAAATCATATATCTTTGCGCCGTCTATCGCCGAAAGGAACGGAGAATGCGTTGAGATGACAATCTGACACCCGAAATAGAGTACGGATTCTTCAAGATATTTTTTTAACTCCGCCTGTTTTGTCGGTGTCAGGCTGTTTTCGGGCTCGTCCAAAATGTAAAGCGCATTTTCTTCAAGTTTGCCCAGGATGTAATCCAGTGCCGTTTCGCCGTTTGAACGTTCCCTTAATTCTTTTGCAACCCTGTCATTGACGAACTTCGTCTTCGTCTTTCGCTGCGATTCCGCCACTTCCTTAATTCTTTCAAAATCGGCAAGCGACTTCATCTGAAAATTTGAATACTTTGCTTCGAGAAATTCTTTTTTGAGTTCTTCTCTTCTGTTTGCGGTACCGCAATTCATACTTCTGATGTCGAGTTCTCTTTCAAAAACATCGTCGCTTGTTATTATCGCGCTTGCGGGCGGTATCTCTTCCGTTATTCCGAGGTCGCACCAATCGGCATATCGCAAAAATGTTTCGGACTTGTAAAACGTCGATGCCCGTTTCAACCCCGCTTTGTGGGCGATAAGGTTAAGAACTGTTGATTTTCCCGAACCGTTTCCTCCGTGCAATACGGTCACTTTTTCAAAATCGATTCTTTCCAGCCCCAGATTCTTTATCACCCGATATGGATATGACGAACCGAACTCCCTATCGACCAAACTTTTTTCATTGACGGGAAAATTGATGCTTGACAACCATTTCATCTTTTGAACCACATTTCTGACGACAGCATTATTTAATGCATTATACCATATAAAATATTTTTTGTAAAGAGAAAATACAAAGTATCGGCAAATTTTCATTTTTGGCAAACGGAAATTCGGGACGTTTCGACGTTCTCTTTCGTTTTTCCCAAAAAGCAATATTTTTCGATTGAATTATGCAAACTTTTTCTGAACTTTAATCGTGAGGGTTTTTACGAACGCCTTTTTTTGAACTCGCTTTTTGACCCGTTCGGTCGTTTTGCACAACTGTAAGAGCAACTGCTTGGTAAAGCCGTTGCTAACCGTAGTGATACATGTGTTATTTGTGTGATTGTGTCACAATTCTGCCGAAAATGATTTTTCGAACAAAAAAGAGCACCTCAAAAAATGTCGGTGATTGCAAGCGGTTTCATACCAAAATGGTATGTGTTAAACTTTTTGTGATTTTTGTCAAAAATGTAACGAACGGTCTTGCAAAACCCGACAATATATGATAAGATATATGCGTTATGCTTAATGTTACATAACATACGGCAAAAATGCTTGCTCAGGCTTGCGTGATTGCCTTTAAACATTGAAAAACAAGTCGGTCAAACCGCAAATTTTACAAGGAGGGGCTTATGGCTCATTTGAATGAAAACGCCGTTAAACACATAACGGAGATCTGCGACAGACACGCGGGAGAAAAAACTCCGCTCATCATGATTCTGAACGATATCCAGAACGAATACGGTTACATTCCTCTCGAAGTTCAGCAGATAGTTTCCGACAAAACGGGAATTTCCGTTGCCGAAATTTACGGCGTCGTAACTTTCTATTCCTTCTTCTCCCTTGTTCCGAACGGCAAATACGTTATCGGCGTATGTCTCGGAACCGCTTGCTACGTCAAAGGCGCACAGCAGGTTATAGACAAATTCTCCGAAATTCTCGGCATCGGCGCGGGACAGACCACAGAAGACGGTCTTTTCACAATAGACGCTCTCCGCTGCATCGGTGCCTGCGGTATCGCTCCGGCTGTTACCATTAACGGAAAAGTTTATCCGAAAGTTACCGTGGATATGGTTCCCGGCATTGTCGAGGAATATCGCGCCGCGGCTCAATAATAAGTTATAAAGAAAAAGAATGCGCGTCGGGTCTCTCCGCGCCGAAAGGTCAGAAAAATGAAGATAAGCGATATAAAAACTTTGCTTGATGCCGAAGTGCTTTGCGGTGAGGAACTGCTGAACACCGAGGTTTTTTCCGCTTGTTGCAGCGATATGATGAGCGACGTTCTCGCATACGTCAAAGATCAGGGAGTGCTTCTGACGGGACTTGTCAATCCGCAGGTCGTCAGAACCGCCGAAATGATGGATATGGTCTGCGTCGTGTTCGTCCGCAACAAGAGACCTTCCTTGGAGATGATAGAACTTGCCGCCGACAGCGGTATAGTTCTTCTTGCGACCAAGCGCCGCGCTTTCGAGGCAAGCGGACTTCTGTATTCTTCCGGATTGGGGAAAAAGTGATATGGCAGACGTGACTTTCCATTTCGACGTTGACGGCGCGGACTTTTCGTCCGCGGGCGAAGCGTCCGTCAAGGTCAAGAAAAAACTGCGCCAACTCGGTGTTTCTCCCGACGTTATCAGAAAAGTTTCGATAGCGATGTATGAGGGTGAGATAAACATGGTCATCCATGCCGAGGGCGGCGTTGCCGACGTCACGGTTACCGATAACGAAGTCGTGATAGTTCTTGCCGACAAAGGTCCGGGCATTCCCGATGTCGCTCTTGCAATGAAAGAGGGCTACTCAACCGCCCGCGACAATATCCGCGCTCTCGGATTCGGCGCGGGAATGGGACTTCCGAATATGAAGAAGTACACCGATTCGATGAAAATAGACACCGAAGTCGGCGTCGGCACGACCATAACCATGACGGTCAATCTCTGATTGCAATATCGGGGCTCAACACAAGTAATGAACCTTGCGGAACAACGGCGTTCCGAAACAGAAAAATATGCGTGAACCTTTTTATCTTTCCGAAAGGGCGTGAGCATTGATGCAGGATTACAAACATTCCGTTTCTCTCGACGAGTCAAAGTGCGTCGGTTGTACCACCTGTCTGAAACGTTGCCCGACCGAAGCGATAAGAATACGGGACGGAAAAGCGAGCATACGCTCTTCCAAGTGCATAGACTGTGGCGAGTGCATCAAGGTGTGCCCGCACAAGGCAAAGCGCGCCGTGCACGACAAACTTGACCGAATGAAAGAGTTCAAGGTGACGGTGGCATTGCCCGCACCCGCGCTTTACGGTCAGTTTGACGGCATTTCAAGCGCCGACTATATAATAGAAGGCTTGCACGCCGTCGGATTCGACCATGTTTTCGAAGTTGCCTGCGCCGCGGAAATGGTCTCCGCGTACACGCGGATGTATCTGAACCGCAAGGATATAGTCAAACCCGTGATAAGTTCCGCGTGTCCCGTAATAACAAGAATGATATGCATGAACTATCCGTATCTTGCGGAAAATATCATGCCTCTGCTTCCTCCTATCGAGATCGCGGCAAAGATAGCCCGCGACCGTGCCGCGGAACTTCACCCCGACGTGAAGCCCTCCGAGATAGGCATATTTTTCATATCTCCCTGCACCGCCAAAGTCAGTTACGTCAAAAACGGCTTTGCGGGGGACAAAAACAACATCGACTGCGTCGTTTCCGTTCGGGACACTTATTTTAAGTTGCTTGACGCAATGAAAAGCGGCGAATATCCCGCGCATACTTCCGAGGCGGGAATGATAGGCATAGGTTGGGCAACGACCGGCGGCGAAAGTTCGGCGGCGTTCAACGACAGTTACCTTGCCGCGGACGGCATCGAAAACTGCGTCCGCGTGCTTGACCAGATTGAGAATAAGGATATAACGGGACTTGATTTTATCGAACTCAACGCTTGCAGCGGAGGCTGTGTGGGCGGTGCGATGACCGTTGCCAATCCTTATATTGCCCAAGCCCGTTTGCAGTCGATAAAACGCTATCTGCCCGTCAGCCCGAACAGACCGAATGACGATGACATTCCCGAATACTGCTTTACGGACAAATCCGTTTTTTACGGCTCGGAAATGCGTCTTTCGGAAGACCGAAACGAGGCTATGCGCATGATGAGCGATATTGAGAATATCACAGCCAACCTGCCCGGTATCGATTGCGGCTCCTGCGGCGCTCCCACCTGCCTTGCGTTTGCGGAGGATGTCGTGAAAAAGGAGACCGAGATAGACGAATGCACCGTAATAATGCGCGAACTGTTCCACCAATGTCTGAGTATGCGCCAGGCAAACGAGCTGACAAAGAAATTTATCGCAAACAAAAAGGCTCATATAAATAAGGAGGATGAAGACGATGAAACTTGACACTCTTGTTTCTTCTCTTTCGCTTTCCTGCGTCGTCGGAGATATGCCGTCCGATTTCAACGGCGTTTATGCCGGGGATTTTTTGAGCCGCGCGATGAGCCGCGTCGAGGCGGATAATCTTTGGATAACCATTATGTCCAACGTCAATGTCATTGCGGTCGCAAGTCTGACGGACGCAAAAGCCGTTGTGCTTGCCGAAAACGTCGAACTTGCTCCCGACGCCAAAGCCGCCGCGGAAGAAAAGGGGATAACCGTTCTTTCGTCCCCGCTTTCCGTTTATGAGATATGCGGCATTTTATACGCCGCGGATCTTTCCGAAAAAGGTTGAAAACGCCATGCGCGATTTCAAATATGACTTTCACGTTCATTCCTGCCTTTCTCCCTGTGCCGAAAACGATATGACGCCCGCCAATATTGCGGGACTTGCGTCTCTTCTCGGTTTGGAGATAGTTGCGCTGACCGACCATAACACGTCCGCGAACTGCCCCGCGTTTTTTGCGGCTGCAAAGCGGCACGGCATCGTCCCCGTCGGCGGCATGGAACTTACGACAGCCGAAGATATTCACGTCATCTGTCTTTTTGACACGCTTGACGGCGCGATGGCTTTTGACAAAGCGGTTGCCGCTCATCGGATAAGAATAGCGAACCGCCCCGAAATATTTGGCGACCAACTTGTTATGGACGCGGATGATAATATTATAAGTACGGAACCCGACCTGCTGATAAATGCGACCGACCTTGATCTGTATGCGGCGCACGCGCTCTGCACGGAATACGGCGGCGTTTGCCACCCCGCTCACATAGACAGGCAGTCGAACGGTATCGTAGCCGTTCTCGGTGATTTTCCCGAAGAACCGCGCTTTTCGTCGTTTGAACTGAACGACGGCGCATCGTTTGACGAATATATACGGCGGTTTCCGAACCTAAAAAACAAAAATTTCGTCGTCTGCTCGGACGCGCACAGACTTGAAGCCCTTTCGGACGGTTCAAACTCGATATCTTTGCCCGAACCTCCCGAAGACGGCACTTCCGTTTCCGCCTTTTTGCGGAAAGCGCTTATCGAAAAACTCCGAAATTGACGAACGGAGAAAAGTTATGGATGATTTTTCCCTTTACGTTCTTGATATAACGATGAATTCCGTCCGCGCGGGCGCGACAGAGATAGAAATTTCGCTCACCGAAGACGAAAACGGTATGCTGACATTCACCGTCACGGACAACGGCTGCGGAATGAGCCGCGAACAGGTCGAAAAGCTTTCAGACCCGTTTTTTACGACAAGAAAGACCCGTTCAGTCGGTCTTGGCGTTCCGTTTCTCAAAATGCTTGCGGTTCAGACGGGCGGCGACGTGAAGATAACTTCGCGCTCCGAAAAAGAGTTCCCGCAAGACCACGGCACGACTCTTACGGCAACGTTCGGACTACATCACATTGATTTTATTCCGCTCGGAGACCTGACCGAAACGGTCGTAAGTCTGATACAGGGCAATCCCGACATAAATTTTACTTTCACGCACACCACCCCTCGCGGACAAGTCCGCGTCTGCTGCGCCGAACTCCGCGCCGTTCTCGGCGACGTTCCGCTCTCCGAATACGAGATTCTCGATTGGATTCGCGGCTCGATGAACGAGGAATATGCGGCGATGCAGGGGTAATAACGACAGCGAAAAAATTAAATTTGAGAGAAAAAAATAATAATATATATCCACCAAGAAAGGAATTCAAGTTATGAAATCTCTTCTCGTAAAATGAGCGAGAGCGCATTTTACGAACAGCCATGTGCGTGTTGCGAAGCAACAGTTTCGCACGGCGTATAAAAATCGGCTTTTACCGTTTATTCGGCGCAGCGCGACGATATAAACATTCGCGAAGCGAAAAGAAAAAGGCTGTGCGGCGGACGGAGAGTTCCGTTTTGTAAAGTCAAAGCGTTATAACTTTTATAATCCCTAAAATTGAGAGAAAAAAAATAATAATATATACCATCAGAAAGGATTTTCATTATGAAATCTCTTGAAGAACTTATGGCAATCAAACAGAAGATGCAGGACAAAGTCGCAGTCCGCAACGCGGAAAACGACAATGTTCGCGTCGTTGTCGGTATGGCGACCTGCGGCATCGCGGCGGGCGCGCGCCCCGTTCTGAACGCTTTTGTGGAAGGCGTAAACGAAGCGGGCCTCGCAACGAAAGTTTCCGTAACTCAAACGGGCTGCATCGGACTTTGCCAATACGAGCCTATCGTTGAAATTTACGAAAAGGACAAGGACAAGGTCACCTACATCAAGATGACGGCGGAAAAGGCGAAAGAAGTCGTTGAGAAACATCTCAAAGGCGGCAAAGTCATTGCCGAATACACGATAGGCACCACGTCTTTATAATTAACAGGAGGAAAAAACGCTATGTTTCGAATTCACGCACTTATATGCGGCGGTACCGGCTGTACCTCTTCGGGCAGCGCCGAGATCCAGGAAGCGCTCCACAGAGAAATAGCCGCACAGGGTCTTGAAGACGAGATCAAGGTCGTGCAGACCGGATGTTTCGGTCTTTGCGCTCTCGGTCCGATAATGATAGTTTACCCCGAGGGAGTATTTTACAGCAAGGTAACGGCGGACGACGTTCCCGAAATCGTTGAGGAACACTTCCTCAAAGGACGTCCCGTTGAACGCCTTATATACAAGGAAGAGGAGAACGAGACCGAGGAACAGATTCTCAACTCGTCCCTTTCCAACACGCAGTTCTACAAAAAGCAGCTGCGTGTCGCGCTGCGTAACTGCGGCGTTATCAACCCCGAAAACATCGACGAATATATCGCGATGGACGGTTATTTCGCGCTTGCGAAGGTTCTCAAAGAGATGACTCCCGAGGACGTTATAAAGACTATACTTGATTCCGGTCTTCGCGGCAGAGGCGGCGGCGGATTCCCGACCGGCAGAAAATGGCAGTTTGCCCGCAACAGCGTTTCCGATAAAAAATACGTTGTATGTAACGCGGACGAGGGCGACCCCGGCGCGTTCATGGACAGATCCGTTCTTGAAGGCGACCCGCACGCGGTTCTCGAAGCCATGGCTATTGCAGGTTACGCGATAGGCGCTGACGAGGGTTGGATATACATTCGTGCGGAATATCCCATCGCGGTCGCACGTCTTAAAATCGCAATCAAACAGGCAAGAGAGTACGGCGTTCTCGGCAACGACATCTTCGGCTCGGGCTTTAATTTCGATATTCATATCCGTCTCGGCGCGGGCGCGTTCGTCTGCGGTGAGGAAACCGCTCTTCTGACCTCCATCGAGGGTAACAGAGGTATGCCGCGCTCCCGTCCGCCGTTCCCCGCAATAAAAGGTCTGTGGGGCAAGCCGACCATAATCAATAACGTTGAAACCTACGCCAACATCGCGCAGATAATCCTCAAAGGTCCCGAATGGTTCGCTTCCATGGGAACCGAGAAATCCAAGGGTACCAAGGTATTCGCGCTCGGCGGCAAAATACATAACACCGGTCTTGTTGAAATCCCGATGGGCACAACTCTTCGCGAAATCGTTGAAGACATCGGCGGCGGCGTTCCGAACGGCAAAAAGTTCAAGGCGGCGCAGACCGGCGGTCCTTCCGGAGGATGTATTCCCGCATCTCTTATAGATACCCCGATAGACTATGACAACCTCACCGCGATAGGCTCTATGATGGGCTCGGGCGGACTTATAGTTATGGACGAGGA
Organism: uncultured Eubacteriales bacterium; assembly: GCA_900547165.1. Taxonomy (GTDB): domain Bacteria; phylum Bacillota; class Clostridia; order Oscillospirales; family UBA644; genus UBA644. Next base: position 33,618 of record URFZ01000015.1, on the reverse strand, counting down.
CACCTGCATGGTGGATCTTGCGAAATTCTTCCTCGAGTTTACCGTTGATGAAAGCTGCGGAAAATGTTCTCCGTGCCGTATCGGAACAAGAAGAATGCTTGAAATTCTTACAAGGATCACCGAGGGCAACGGAACGCTGGAAGATCTCGACGAACTTGAAGAGATCGCCGCGACGCTTAAAACCAACTCTCTCTGCGCGCTCGGTCAGACCGCCGCAAACCCGGTTCTTTCCACCATCAAGCATTTCAGAGACGAATATCTCGCGCACATCGTGGACAAGAAATGTCCCGCGGGCGTCTGCAAAAAACTTATGCACTACACCGTTATCAAGGATAAGTGCTTCGGTTGCGGAATGTGTATGCGTGCCTGCCCGACAAACGCTATCTCGAAGACCGATTACACCGCGCCCGGCAAGAAACTGCCCGCCGTTGAAATAGACTCCAAGAAGTGTATCAAGTGCGGCGCTTGTATCGCAACCTGTAAGTTCAAGGCAATCGTTAAGGAATAATTTGGGAGGACTGAAATAATGGCTAAGATAAATATTAAAATCGAAGGAGTCCCCTACGAAGTCGAAGAGGGACTTACCGTCCTCGAAGCGGCAAGAGTATGCGGCTACGAGATACCCTCCCTCTGCGCTTTCAACCACGGCGAATGCTCTCAGGGTTCCTGCCGCGTGTGCCTCGTTGAAGCCACCGGCGCAAGAGGCCTCATCGCTTCCTGCGTTTACCCCGTTGCGGAGGGTATGGAGATAAGAATTTCCACTCCGAAAGCGGCGGCGGCAAGAAGAGCTTCCGTTGAACTCCTTCTTTCCAATCATAACGTAAACTGCCAGCAGTGCGGCAAAAACGGTCAGTGCGAACTTCTCCACGTCGCTCAGCTTGTCGGTGCGAGAGAGGGCAGATTCGCAGGTGCGAAAACTCCCGCGACCGTTGACAGACTTTCTCCGTCCATAATGCGCGACACTTCCAAGTGCATTCTTTGCGGCAGATGTATCGAACGCTGCAAAAACGCTCACGGTCTCGGTATTCTCGGCTTTGAAAACAGAGGCTTCAAAACCATTGTCGGTCCTGCGGAAAACCGTTCGTTTGCGGACAGCCCGTGCATTCTTTGCGGTCAGTGCGTTTCCGTATGTCCGACAGGCGCATTGATGGAAGTTTCCGAAATAGACAAGGTTGACGCGGCTATGGCTGCGGGCAAATATGTTGTTGTTCAGACCGCTCCCGCGGTTCGCGCGGCAATAGGCGAAGAGTTCGGTATGAAAATCGGAACTCCCGCAACAGGCAAAATGTTTGCGGCTCTCCGCCGTCTCGGCTTCAACAAAGTTTACGACACCAACTTCGGCGCAGACCTTACAATTATGGAAGAGGGAACCGAACTTCTCGGCAGACTTAAATCGGGCGAACATCTTCCGATGATAACCTCCTGCTCTCCCGGTTGGATAAACTTTGCGGAATACAATTACGGCGATCTTCTCGATCACCTTTCTTCCTGCAAATCCCCGCACCAGATGCAGGGCGCGATAATCAAGTCCTATTTCGCAGAGAAAAACGGACTTGACCCGAAAGACATATTTGTTGTTTCAATCATGCCATGTACCGCGAAAAAATACGAAAAGACCCGTCCCGAAATGGAAGTTGACGGCATTCGTGACGTTGACGCTGTTCTGACCACCAGAGAACTCGCAAAACTCATCAAGCGTTCCGGTATTGATTTCAGAAAGCTTCCCGACGAAGAACCCGACAACGACATTATGGGTGAGTATTCGGGCGCGGGCGTCATCTTCGGCGTTACCGGCGGCGTTATGGAAGCGGCTCTTAGAACCGTTTACCACGTTTTGACGGGCGACGAGTACGGCAAGATAGAGTTCACCGAGGTCAGAGGCTTCGACGGAATCAAAGAGGCGTCGCTGGAAATCAACGGCACCCACATCAACGTTGCGGTCGCTCACGGTATGAAGAATGCGAGAGTTCTGCTTGACGAGATCCGCGCAGGCAAGTCCAAGTATCAGTTCATCGAGGTTATGGGCTGCCCCGGCGGTTGTATCGCGGGCGGCGGTCAGCCGTTTGTAAAACCCTGTTTCCTGCCCGACGAGGACATCGATATTCTCGACACCTACAAGGAAAAAAGAGCCAACGCCCTTTATTCCGAGGATGAGAGACAGACTGTCAGACAGTCCCACAACAACACGCAGGTTCAGCAGCTTTACAGGGACTTCCTCGGCGAGCCCAACTCTCACAAGGCGCACGAACTCCTTCACACGCACTATGCGGCGCGCGTCGGATTCAATGACGTCAAAAAGAAATAACGGGCATCATCTTATATCTTATATCTGTTTGACAATATAAGCGGAACGGGACGGTAAAACCGCCCCGTTCCTCCTGTTTTTTTAATGATTATTTTTTAATGATTGTGAAAGTAACGGGGATGTAAAAAAGGTTCAGAATGGGTGAATCGAACCCGAAGGCGTACATAGGTACGTCGAGAGGTGAGATTCGCCTGTAGCAAAAAAGGCGTATTAAAACCTTATTTTATGGAAAAACACAAAAATTGCTGTTTTGAGTCGTTTTGTTTATCTTTTAAGCCATTGCTTTTTTTGTATTTTTCAGCCTTTTTTGCGGTCTGGGCTTTTTTTACATCCCCGTTCCGGTTTTTTAAGCGTTATTTCACCTCTTCGGCTGCGCAGAACGAGCCCTTGACGACTTTGTCCGCAAATTCCGCGACCGTTTTTCTGTCATATTTCCCGTAGCCCTCAACGACAACGTGAAGCAGCCCGTTTGACAGATGTATATAAAGCATTTCAAGGGTCTCCTCCGATACGTCTTTCAGCTCGGAGCGCCAGCTTGCAAGGCTCGGCTGCTTTGCCTGCTCTATCATTTTCCGCAGCAGCGTCGCTTTCGGGTTCTCAAAAATCAGCACGCGGCATATCTGACGGTTGCGGTCTATCATATCGTATATCGTCGCTATAAGCCCCGCAACATCGGTTTTTTCCGATTTGCCGAGCGCCGTCTCAAAGTCTCTCAACAGGTCGTTTTCGATGCTTTCAAGCAGTTCAAAGCAGTCCGAAAAATGCAGATAAAACGTCGCCCTGTTCAGCTCCGCCCGCTCGCAGACCTCCTTGACGGTTATCTTGTTTATCGGCTTTTCTTCAAGCAGCCTCAACAGGGAATCCTTTAACATTTTCAGCGTGTATCTGACCCTTGCGTCCGTTTTCATAACGTCCTCCTAAAAAAATTCGGAAAGTTATTTGACTGCGCCGTTGCGTATGTCGATTATCTTTCGCCTGCCGCAACATTGACTATTGCATTTCGCGTTCGAATATATTATAATATAAATGCGAAAGATAATCAATAGATGTCTATAAAATTTCAGAATTCGTTTATGTTCCGAGGTGAATATTATGTATAAAGAGTATATTGTAACGGGTGCGGCAGGCTTTCTCGGCAGCGCCGTTGTAAGAGAACTTCTCTGTCGCGGCGTCAAGGCGGAAAATATCCGCGCGCTCGCGCTTGAAAACGAAAAACTGCCGTCCGATCTTCCGGAAAGCGTCGTCTGGGTTCGCGGCGACGTGACCGACGACGGTTCTCTCGGCGGTCTGTTCCTTTCCGACGACAGCGGTGTCTGCGTCATTCACTGCGCCGGTATGATCTCCGTCGCAAGCGAGCCGGGACAGGCGATCTACCGCGTCAACATCGACGGCACGAAGAACATCATTTCAAGATGCCTGCGTCACGGTGTCGAAAAACTTGTTTACGTCAGTTCCGTCCACGCCATCCCGGAGCTGCCGGAGGGCGATAAAATGCGCGAAATCTCGGACTTTTCGCCCGATAAGGTAAACGGCGCTTACGCAAAAAGCAAAGCCGCGGCGACCGCCGCAGTTCTTGCCGCCGCCGAAAAAGGACTCAACGCCTCCGTCGTTCATCCTTCGGGAATCATCGGCCCGGGTGACGAAAAATGCGGAAACATAACCCGTCTTATCTCCGCTTTCATCCGCGGCCGTCTGCCGTTCGCCGTTAAAGGCGGCTACGACTTCGTCGATGTCCGGGACGTCGCAAAGGGTATCTTTCTCTGCACCGAACGCGGAAAAAGAGGGAAATGCTACATTCTTTCCGGTCATTATGCGACCGTTTCGGACATTCTCAAAACCGTGCGTGATCTTGCGGGGCTCAAACGCGTTGTTTCCTGCGTCCCCATGCGTATCGCTGAAGCTTTCGCGCCGCTTGCCGAAAAAATATGCGTAAAGCGGAAAAAGCCCGCCTCATTCACGCCGTACGCTCTTGCAGTGCTTGCTTCAAACGGCGCTTTTTCGCACGAAACGGCGAGCGAGGAACTCGGATACTGTCCCAGACCGTTAAAAAGAACACTGTCTGACACTTTGAAATGGCTTCGTTCGAAAGGAGCGAAAAACCGCCGCGTTTTCTTTAAGAAAACGCCGCAAACCCAATGATTTTCGGGCAGAAAGCGAGTTTTCGGAAGATTGTTTTTTCCGACGATATATAAAAAGGGATGTAAAAAACCGACGTTTTTTACATCCCTTTTATTTGCCTTGTCTTATTCGGTTGCGTGCATTGTATGCGATATTTCCGGACGTGCGGCTTCAGAACCGTTTCCGCCCGGTTTTTTCTCGCCCGACGCCATGCCGCTCGCAATCATTGCAATATAAATAGCCCACGCTGCGGCGACAATCAAAATCTTCAATATTTTGGGCATTTTTGAACGGACGAGGATAACCGTCAGCGGAACGGGAAAACAGAGTATCCACCCGATAATCCAAAATACACGGCGTTTCTTTCTGTTTTCTTCTTCCCACGCCGCCCGGATGCGGGCAAGATCCGCTTCCTTTTGCGCCCGTATTCTTTCAAGATCCGCCGCCTGCTGCGCGCGGACTTTCTCTTTTTCCTCTTCAAGCCGCTCTTTTGCGGCGTCCCGACGCGCCTTCATACGCCCCTTTTCAAAATCGTACCCCGCTCTGACGGAACTGTTTTCCGTTTCTTCAAGAAAGACCTGCGAATCGCAGAACGGACATTTTACGGGTTTTGAGCCATTCTCAAATTCAAGGTTTCCGCCGCAGAACGGACATTTTATCCCAACGGTCTTCATATCTCGTCCCTGTCTTTTTTTTCCCGGTCGGCTGCATTTGCTTCCGACTTTTCTTTTTTCGTTTTACGCAGTTTGAAAAGACTGCTCGTGCCGCTCACTATCATAACAAGCGCAAGCAAAAGCGCGACAACGTAAGCCTTTATGTCCTCCGCCGTGCGGCAAAGCACAACAAACACGGCAATGCCGGCGATGCCGATAACTATTTCCGCCACCGTAAGTATAAAATAAAGTTTTCTCTTCTTTTCCGCCGTTGTTCTGTCGTCGTTCATTTTCTTTTTCCGCCTTTCCCGCGCCTCTTTTTTCACTTTCGTGTTCCGTCCGCGCCGCTCTTTATTTCAATTATACGATAGCGGGTATTGAAAAGCAAGAAACTTCACAAACAGTTCACACTTTTTGCATATATTGCCGCGCCGCGGCTCTCTTTTTCGCTGTCCTGACCGCAACGTCCCGTTTTTGTCCCTCTTTACGCTTGCAAAAATCCGAAAAAAGATGTATAATGTATATATCACTATTTACTTGAAATCAGGAGATATTATGACAGACAGAGAAACCGCGGAGATCCGCAGAAGATATAAAACAGATAAAAACAATATAACGCACGTTGCGGGGTGTCTGGTAACGCAGACGCATGAGATAGCGTCCGAGTTTGACGTTCCCGTTGCGTCGATGACGGAGGATGAAACGGACGCCGTGTTCGGGGCGCTCAAACGCGTGCTTTCAAACGTCGGCAGAAACTTTGTCGATGTCGCCTTTCCCGCTTCGGAAGTGCCGAACGGCGATGTTTACAAAATGCTTGACGCACTCCGTGCAAGCGGGTGCAAGGACGAAACGGCGCGCCGCGCGCTTTTTGAAAAGATAGCGTCCTGTGTCGAAAGCGACGAGGGATATGTGGTTCTGCTCGTCCACGAAAACTACGATGTGTTCCGCTTCGGTGCGGACGGCGAAAGGACAGAGGAATCGACCGATACTTTTCCGTATATCCTCTGCGCCGTTTGTCCGCTTAAATCGGGCAAACCCGTGCTGACTTTTTCAACAGGGGAGAATGTCTTTGTCAATTCGACGTTGAAATCCGTTGTGACCGCTCCGACGCTCGGATTTATGTACCCCGCATTCAATGAAAGAAAAGCGGATATTTACACTCTGGGTTACTATGCCCGCGATATAAAGGACAATCACGCCGAGTTTGCGGCAACCGTTTTCGGTGCGCAGACGCCCATGCCCGCGGCGGAGCAGAAGCAGACGTTCGGCGCGGTGCTTTCGGAGTCCGTTTCGGACGCTCTGGATCTTGATGTCGTTTCAACCGTCCATTCGGGTATTGCCGAACTTATCGAGGAACATAAACAGAGCAAAGAACGCGACCCGCTGACTATCTCCAAAGGCACGGTCAAGCGCATTTTGCGCGACGGCGGCGTTGACGAGGAACACGTTGAGGCGTTCGGCAAGAAATTTGACGAAGATTTCGGCAAAGGCGCAGAACTGCGTCCGAAAAACATAGTTGACCCGAAAAAATTCGAGTTGAAAACGCCCGATGTGTCGATAAAAGTCAGCCCCGAAAAGAAAGACCTTGTAGAGACCCGCGTCATCGACGGCGTAAAGTTCATTCTTGTCCGTGCCGACGGCGGCGTAGAACTGAACGGCGTCAATATTGAAATAAAATAATTCAGATCATACTTTTTATCCGCGTCAGCGCGCTTTTTTCAAGCCGCGACACCTGTGCCTGTGAAATGCCTATCTCGGCGGCGGTCTCCATTTGGGTCTTGCCGTTCATAAAGCGGAGCATAACAATGCGTTTTTCCCTGTCCGAGAGCGTTTTCAGCGCTTCACGCAGATTTATTTCTTCGACCCAACTTGTGTCACAGTCGCTTTTGTCGCTCACCTGATCCATAACGTAAAGCGTGTCGCTGTCGTCGCTGTAAACCGGGTCGAAAAGCGAAACGGGGTCAACTATCGCTTCAAGAGCCAAAACAACTTCTTTTCGCGTCAGTCCGAGTTCTTTCGCTATCTCTTCCGGTGTCGGTTCGCGTCCGAGTTCGTTTGTCAGTTTTTCTTTTGCCGTCAACGCTTTGTACGCCGTGTCCCGCACCGAACGGCTGACCCGTATCGGGTTGTTGTCCCGCAGATACCTCCGCAGTTCGCCTATTATCATCGGCACGGCGTATGTCGAAAACCGTACGTCCTGCGAAACATCGAAATTGTCTATCGCTTTTATCAACCCTATGCAGCCGACCTGAAACAGGTCGTCGGGATCTTCTCCTCTGCCCGAAAAGCGTCGGAGAACGCTCAAAACAAGTTTCAGATTTCCTCTGATAAACTTCTCCCGCGCCCCATCGTCTCCCGCCTTTATTTTCAGCATGAGTTCTTTCATTTCCGCGGCGGGTATAACTTCGAGTTCCGATGTGTCTATTCCGCATATAACGACTTTGTTCAGCATATTCCGCGCCCTGCCTTTCCGAAAAAAGTATCGGCAAAAGGGCGAAAAGTATTCTTCCAAAAAATGTATTTGAAAAAAAGAGGACGTTTATGAAAAACATAAAAATCGTTTACGGCAGAAACGGCTCCGACATTCACCGTCGAATGCGGTCGAAAGTTGCCGACTTTGCCGCGCACGCAGCCGCCGAAGACAGGGCGTTTTTTATCGTTCCCGACCAGTATACCCTGACCGCGGAACGCTTTTTGCTTGCGGCCGTCGGTGAAAAAGCGCTGCGAAATATCCGCGTCGTTTCTTTCAAAAGGCTTGCGTCTCTCTCTTTTTCCGAAAAAGGCAAAACGGTTGATTTTGTCGGAGAGGGCGGGCGTGCCGCGCTTGTTTCCGCCGCTTTCGATGCCGTTTCGCCGCAGCTTAAATATTATGCGGGCTACTCCGATTTTTATTTTAACGAGGCCCTGTGCGAACGTATAAAAATGTTCAAGGAGTATGCGGTCACGCCCGACGCGCTGCTCACAGCCGAAACTTCGGACGCGGTTCACGACTTGGCGCTCGTTTACGGCGCTTACGACGCGCTTCTCGGCGCGGACAGAGCCGACCCCGCAGACAATCTGCGCCTGTTTGCCGAACTTATCGCCGAACACGGACTTTTTCGCGGAACAACGGTGTTTATCGACTTTTTCAAAGTCCTGAACGCGTCGGAACTTTCCGTTGTTCGCGCGCTTTACGAAGCTGGGGCGGAGATAAATGTCGGGCTTGTCGAAGACGAATCAAGGGACGATTGCGGCGTCTTTGCGCCTGTGCTTGAAGTTGAAAACAAACTACGCCGCTTTGTTGAAAAAGACGGCGGCAAACTCGTTTACGAAAAAGCGGAAAACGGCACGGGGTATCAGTCAAACGGTCTTGCGCAGCTTGAAGATTTCCTTGCGACGGACGGCAATTCTGAACCGCCCGACTGCGACGGCGTGAATATATATGAAGCGACCGATATATCCGACGAGGTCGATTTTGTCTGCTGTCGGATATGCGAACTTGTGCTTGACAGAGGCTACCGTTTTTCCGATATCGCCGTCGTGACACGCGACGACGAACGGTATGCGCCGTATTTTGAAAAACTGTTTGCGGATTATGAAATTCCGTTTTTCAGACATGAAAAAAGCGGGCTGACCGAAAAAAAAGCCGTTCGTTTTCTTTCTTCTCTTTTTTCCGCGATACGCTTCGGATTCCGTGCCGACGACGTTATCGACGCCGTTTCCTGCGGGTATATCGACGGGGTAGATCCGACCGATCTTGCCGAATTTGAACGGTATGTCCGTATCTGGAAAGTGAACGGAAAAGGGTTTTTTGAACCGTTCGGGCGCAGTATAAGAGGCTTTTCGGGCGGCGAATCCCCGTCCGAGGAAGATGCCGCCCGTCTTGCGCGCGCCGAAAACGTCCGCCTGACCGTCGGCGAAGTGCTTTCATATCTCGGCAGGGGCAGCGACAAGGCAACCGTCAGAACCCATGCCGAAAGACTTTTTTCGCTGTTCGAAAAAACGGGACTTGAAGAAAAGATAAGCGCAGACACACAGACGCTTGCCGCCATGGGTGAGAAGACGCTTGCTGACGAAAACGAAAAACTGTTTGAACTGCTTGTGCGAGGACTTGACGAATACGTTCGCTCCGCAGGCGATTCGGAAGTTTCTATCGACCTTTTCGGCAGAATGTATCTGCGCATTATTTCAGAATATTCCGTCGGCTCGATACCGACGGCTCTCGACACGGTTCTTGTCGGCGGCGCGGACACCGCCCCGCTTCTCGATAAACGTGCCGTGTTCGTTCTCGGACTGCGCGAGGGCTCATTCCCCAAAACTCCGTCATCGTCTCCGCTTGTTCCCGAACGGGAGCGCGCCGCGCTTGAAGAGCAGGGAATAGTAGTTGACATCTCCCCGTTTGACAAGTTTCTTTATGAGCAGTTTATTGCCTATTACGCGCTGACAGCGGCAACGGAGCGCGTGTATATGTCCTATCCCTCGTCCGACGGCGGAGAGGGTGTTCCGAGCGAAGTATTCGACCGTTGCCGTGCAGCCTTTCCGAACGCGGTCATTACTGCGCGGGCGTCCGATGCAGAAAGAATTTACCGCGCCCGTCCGTCAAAGATAAAAGCCGTTGAGTACGGCATACAAGACCTTTCCGAGTATTTTGACATACGGATAGCGTCAGACGACGAGTATCTCAAAACGGGCTTCTCCGTTTCCGAAGAAGTCGCAAAAAAACTTTATGGTTCGCCCGTCTATATATCCGCAACGAAAAGCAATACTTTTGCGGAGTGTCCGTATAACTACTTCGTCCGTTTCGGGCTCGGCATAAACGAACTGCAAAAAGCGGAATTCAGCGCCGTCAACGTCGGCTCTCTCGTACACGCTTCGCTTGACCGAATATTCAAAAAGGAAAAGGACATTTCCGCACTTGACGACGAAACTCTTTCGGCTCTTGCCCAAAACGAGATAGGAACATATATGAAAGAAGCGTTCGGTGCGGACGCAGACCGCCGCGATATGCAGGCGTGTGCCGCAAGCGTGCAAAAACGGTTGCTTGTGCTGCTCCGTTCCATGCGCAACGAACTGCGAACCGTCGGTTTCCGCCCGGTTTATACGGAACTCGGAATAGGCAAGGGCGAAAACGGACTTCCCGCTTACGACCTCGATTGCGGCAACGGCATAAAAGCCCGTGTCACGGGCTCGATAGACCGTGTGGACGCTTTGGAAAAGGACGGAAAAACGTTTGTCCGCGTCATAGACTACAAAACGGGCGAAAATAAGTTCTCGCTTGCCGATATATGCCGCGGTAAAAGCCTGCAATTGCCGCTTTATCTCGATATACTCAAAGAGACGGGCGCACACCTGTTTTCTTCCGAACCCGAACCTGCGGGTATGATGTATTACGTCCTGAACAAGGCGACGGAAAAACTTGATACAGAGCCTGATACGTTTGCGGAGTTTGCGCAAACGGGCAAACTTCCCGCCGTGCCGGACAGCCACAAACGCAGCGGAATGTTGCTTGACGTTTCCTCTCCGACGAACGGTGACGAGGACGGCGAGCAGCCCGACATTCACGGCGAAGTTGACAAAAAAGAATTTATAAAAACCGATAAAAACGGCTTTGACACGGTGTTTTTCTATGTCAAAGACAGCCTGAAAAAAATGTGCGGCACGCTTTGTTCGGGCAGAACGGAAAAGACACCGAACAAAAACGGCAACACCTGCAAATATTGTCCGCTCGGCAGTATCTGCGAAATTAGGGACAACCCGCCGTCGGCGCTCAAAATAGACGACCCGATGAAAATAATGCGCGACCGCATGGAAAAGGACGGTGACGACAATGGCTGAAAGATGGACAGACGAACAGAAGTCCGCAATCAACGAAAAAGGCAGGAATATCATCGTTTCCGCCGCCGCAGGAAGCGGAAAGACGTCCGTTCTTTCCGAGCGCGTCTGCCGTTTTGTGGCGGACGGCGGCGATATCGAACGGCTGCTTGTCGTAACGTTCACAAAAGCCGCGTCAAAAGAAATGCGTTCGCGTATACGCAAAAAAATCGCCGACCTTTGCAGAGCGGAGCAAGACCCCGAAACAAAAAAACGGCTTCGCCGCCAACTTGTCAAAGTCGGAAACGCAAAGATTTCGACAATAGACAGTTTTTTCGGCGATCTTGTCCGTGAGAATTTTCGTGTTGCGGAGGTCAGCCCCAATTTCGGTATGCTTGATCCCGCGGAGACCGCCGCGATAGAACAGGAGGCTCTGTCGGCTGTCGTCGAACGCGCTTACGAAGATATGTCAGAGCCGTTCCGCGCGCTTGTCGAACTTGTCGGAGGAGATGCCCGAAACGAAAAAATAGGCGGAGACATTAAATATATTTATAACAGATTGGCGTCCGTTCCGTTCAGAACGGAATGGTTAAAGACCAAGAAAGAACTTTATTCTTCTCCCGAATATTTTACGTCATTCTGCTGTGATTACATCGCCTCCCGAGTGCGTGAAGTTCTTCCCGTTTTTGAACAAATCGAAGCAAGCGGCGCGATATGTTCTCCCTCAAAATCAAGGTATCTTGCCGAGGATATAGAGTCTTTGCACAGAGTTCTTTCCGCTTGCGAAAAAGGGGATTGGGACGGTGCGCGCGTCTGCGCGTTTGAAGGCGACGCGCGCGGCAAGTCAAAGACTGACGACCCCAATGCCGTTGCACGCTATTTCAAGGTCAGGGGATATCTCAAAAACCTTTTTGCCCTGCCTTTTATGCAGCATTCCGCCGCAGCGATCAAGCGCGAACTCGAAGAAATGAGCGTGCCCGTTTCATGCCTGTTCGACCTTGTTGAAGAATACGCGCTCGAACTGCGCAGGATATGCGAAGAAAAAAACAAATACACGTTTGACATTATTTCCGAAAAAGCTCTGCGCCTGCTTGTTGCGTCATTCGACCATGAAACAGGCATTTTCGAAACGACCGAACTTGCCCGCGCCGTTGCCGCAAATTTCGACGGCGTAATGATAGACGAATATCAGGATACAAGTCCGCTTCAAGACGTGTGCTTTGCCGCCGTCGGACGTGACGATATGTTCGTTGTCGGCGATTTGAAGCAGTCCATATACAGCTTTCGCGGCGCAAAACCCGAGGGCTTTGCAAAAAAACGCGATGTGTTCCGCCGCATAGACTTAAACAAGAACTTCCGCAGCCGCAAAGGCGTTCTCGATTTTGCGAACTTTGTGTTCTCGATGATTTTCTCGGAAGAAGTCGGCGGCGTTGAATACGACGACGGCGAACGGCTCAACCACGGCGAAAAGACGCCGTCCGAAGAAGCGCGTCAAACTCCCGACGTCGAAATTGACGTTCTCAATGCGGAGTATACAGAAAAACTCGGAACGGGTTCATTCGCCGATTTCTGCCATGTCGCGGGACGTATTTTCGACCTTGTTGAAAACGGCGACGGAGAAAGAACATACAGGTATTCGGACATTGCGGTTCTCTGCGCGGACAACCTCTCGTGCGCGAGAGTCGCAAAGACGCTCAATTCGCTTAACGTTCCCGCATATTACGAAAGCGGCGGCAATATTTTCGAGTCCGTATGCGTTCGTTCCGCGGTTGCGGTTCTCCGCGCGCTGAACGACCCGTATTCGGATGTCGATCTTTATGCCTGTATGACCTGCGGCGTTTTCGACGTTGAAGAATCCGACATTGCACAGGTCGTTGCCGAAGTCGGCAGAAAAGGTTTCCTTTACGATAAAATAACTGCCAATGCGGCAGCAAACACACGCCTTTCCGCATTCGTTTCCGTTTTTGAAGCGTTCCGCACGCTTGCCGCGGAACTTCCCGTATCCGCACTCATTCGCCGCATTTACGAAGCGACGGGGTATCCCGAAAAAGTCCTACTTTTCCCGAACGGAGAGGAACGCTACGACGCATTGATGAAGTTTGAAGCGTTCGCTGCCGCGCATGAAGAAGCGTGCGAGGCAAGGCTCGGAAAGTTTTTGAAACTTGTTTCCGACTTTGCGGCAAAGGGAAGCACGGACGAGGACAGCGCCGCTCCGAAAGGCGAGTTTGTGCGCATTATGACGTTCCACAAATCAAAAGGCCTCGAATTTCCCGTCTGCATCGTTCCGCGCCTTGAAAAAGCGTTTCCCGCAAACAGAACGGACGGTGAAAACATCGTCTTCCACCCGCGTTTTGCCGTCGGCACATATCTGCGCGACGCAGAGGGCACGGTCGAGGCAAAATCGTTTTTGTATTCGCTCAACGAACGCCTGTCCGCAGATGAAGTCCTTTCCGAAAAACTGCGCGTGCTTTACGTTGTTGTGACCCGCGCCAAAGAAAAACTTATTCTCTGCGCAAATCCTCCGAAGAAGTTTTCCGCCGAATCCCTTGCAGTGCTTTACGACTATGTTCCGCAGCCCGACGGCACACGAAAACTCAAATGCCTGCGGCTTGCCGTCGAAAACGCCAAAAGTTATCTAGACCTTGTCGCGCTTGCGCTGACGCACCGCACCGACAGCGGCATTTTCAACTGCGCCGACGTTCCGACAAAACCGTTCTGCGAGCCTATCCGCGTCAACAGCGATTTTGAGAATGAGGACGGAGAAATCACCGAACGTGCAACGGAAGCATCCGAAGCGGAAACAGAAGCCGTAACAACCCTTGCGGACGGCAAAAAAAAGAGAGTGAGCGGACTTTCCGAAACAGAGCTTGACCGCCGTTTCGGCGCAAAACTCACGACCGTGCTTTCAAAAGTGCCCGCAAAGGTTTCGGTCACGGAACTTTCAAAAGGATTTGTCGCGGACGAAGACGCGGAACCCATGTTTCCGCAAGTACGCAAACCGTCCGTAACGCCCGAGTTTTTGTCATCTTCGGAGATGAGCGGAGCGGAAAGAGGTACCGCCGTTCACCGTTTTGTGTCTCTGCTTGACCTTAAAGCCGACCCGAGCGACGAACTTGCCCGACTTGTTTCGGAGGGCGTTTTGTCCGAGCGTGAAGCCGAAGCGGTAAACCTTGAAAAAATCCGACGTTTTCTGTCTTCCGACATCGGCGAACTGATGCGAAACGCAAAAAAGGTCTACCGAGAGGAATCGTTCGTTGTCCGCATTCCCGCAACGGAATACGCAGCGGATGCAGACCCGAACGCCGAAATTCTGCTCCAAGGCGCGGTTGACGCACTTTGTGAGACCGACGACGGCTTTGTTCTGATAGACTATAAAACCGACCGCAAGACCGCCGAGGAACTCAAAGCACGCTATTCACGCCAACTCGGCTACTACGCTTACGCCGTCGAAAAACTTTTCGGAAAGCCCGTCAAAAAGGCGTATATCCGTTCGTTCTCGCTCGACGAAACGATAGAGATACCTTTGCAATAAATGTTTTAACAACTCATAAAACAGGCAGTCCTCGCAAAAAAACGATGACTGCCTTGCATTTTAATGGAATCTTAATGCGTTTTAATGCTTTCCGACTTCCATTTTTACAAATTCTGTGGTATAATCAGTTTGTAAAGGAGAGAACCGATATGTACAACCTGCTTATTTGCGACGACGAAAAAGATATTGTTAACGCGCTCAAAATATATCTTTCCGACCCGTCGTATGAACTCTATACCGCAAGCAACGGCGAAGAGGCTCTGCGCATTGTCGAAAGGGAAGACATACACCTTGTTCTTATGGACATAATGATGCCCGTCAAGGACGGTATGACCGCCCTTTCCGAAATCCGGAAGATAAGCAATGTTCCCGTGATTTTTCTCACGGCGAAAAGCGAAGACACCGATAAGATTTTGGGTCTCAACATCGGCGCGGACGACTACATAACAAAGCCGTTCAATCCCGTCGAAGTCTGCGCCCGCGTGCGCTCTCATCTGCGCAGATATTTCAGCCTCGGAGGAGGAAACGTTAAACCCGAAACATTCGTCTGCGGCGGCATAGAACTGAACGACGCTTCCAAAAAAGTGACCGTGGACGGCGAACCCGTAACGCTGACGCCGAAAGAATACGATATTCTGCGCCTGCTTCTTTCCGAACAGGGCAGGGTGTTTTCTCCGAAAGAAATATACAAGCGCGTTTGGAACGATATTCCGCTGAACAGCGACAACACCGTTGCCGTACATATCCGTCATCTCCGCGAAAAGATAGAAATCAACCCGTCCGAACCGCGCTATCTGAAAGTTCTGTTCGGACAGGGCTATATGATTGAAAAGGTGAGGGACAGATGAAAAATTTTCTTCGCTCCGTCGCGGGCAAGACCGTCCTTTTTGTTCTTGTTATAATTATGTTCGTCACAGCCGCGGTCTCCGCTTTCTCCGTTGCGCTTTTGGCTGTTTACGGCTTTTATGACGAAAAAACCGATATCGAAAGCGCAAAACGCCGAATGGAAAAAGAGTATTTCATCTCCTACGTTCAGTCCGACGCTTACTCCGCGGCGTTTTCCGTTATTCGGGATGGGGAAGAACCGTATACGCCCGATTCGCTCGATTATGCGTTTTACGACGAAACGGGAAAACAACTTTCGACAAATTACGACGCGGCCGTTTCCGCAAACGACGACATTTGGAACTACCGTGTTTATATATGGAAAAATGAAACGTTTTTCCGCACCTCTTTTTACAATGACCCTAACGAAGTGGGCGAAAAGTATATTTTCTGCGCAAATCCGGCAAATCTGCGCGAGGGATATTTCGGCGTTGACCGCTATTCGAGAACCGCCAACCTGATAAGTCTCGGATATTCTTTGCGCTATGTTGTTGTGGCTTTGCTCGCCGTTTCAATTCCCGCGCTTCTTGCCGCGTTCATAACTCTCATGTGTGTTTCGGGCAGACGTCCGAACACCGAAGAAATCGTTCCGGGGGCTTTGAACCGCGTTCCGTTTGACGTGCTGTTCCTTATCTGCGTAAGCCCCGTTTTCGCGGTGTTTGTCGTTATTTCGTCCTCTTTCAATAAATACACGTCGCTTGGCTTTTCCGCGGCGTTTACGGCTTTATCCCTCTGCACCGTTCTCGGACTCGCAATGAGTTTTGCCGTTCGTATAAAAGAAAAAACTCTTATCAAAAACACCGTAGTATATCGTATTGTCAGACTTCTCGGACGGTTTTTCCGCGCCGTGGGACGTTTTTTCTCGTCCGTTCCGCTCGTGCCCAAAACCGCTGTCGGCGCGCTTGCTCTGACTGTTGCGGAATTTGCTTTTATGCTCCGATTTATATATGACCCCAAGTATCTGATAATCGTTTGGGTCGCGGAAAAACTCATTCTTATTCCGCTTGTGATTTATTCCGCCGTCAACCTGCGCAAACTGCAAAAAGCAGGCAAAGCCGTTGCCGAGGGCAACCTCGAATACAAGACCGACACCCGCAGTTTGTTCGGCGATTTCAAACGCTTCGGCGAAGATATGAACCGCATTTCGGACGGCATGAGTGCGGAAGTTGAAAAGCGCACACACAGCGACCGAATGAAGACCGAACTCATAACAAACGTTTCCCACGACCTGAAAACGCCGCTGACTTCTCTTGTCAACTATTCGGATTTAATCTGCGCCGAAAAATGCGACAATGAAAAAATATCCGAATACGCCGAAGTCATTCACCGTCAGTCCCTGCGTCTCAAACGCCTTATCGACGATCTTGTCGAAGCCTCAAAAGCCCAGAGCGGCGCGCTTGATGTCTGCCTTGTTCCCTGCGACGTTTCAACATTCGTCAATCAGGTCTCGGGCGAATACGGCGACCGTCTCGCTTCCGCCGAACTGGAACCCGTTATACGTCTGCCGTCCGAACCCGTTTACATCTTTGCCGACCCGCGCCGACTGCTCCGCGTGTTCGACAATCTTCTGACCAATATCTGCAAGTATGCCAAACACGGCACCCGCGTTTATCTCGATGTTGCGCAGGACGGCAACACCGCCCGCATAACTTTCCGCAATGTCTCCGAACGCGCGCTCGACATCGACGGCGAAGAACTTGCGGAACGTTTCGTCCGCGCCGACGCTTCGCGCAACACGGAGGGCAACGGGCTGGGTCTTTCCATCGCCAAAAGCCTTGTCGAACTCCAAAACGGCAAAATGAAAATAACCGTTGACGGCGACCTGTTCAAAGTCACGTTGACGTTTCCCTTGTCCAAACCCGTTGAATAAAAAGAATATAAGTTAAAAAGGCAGCTGTTAAAGTGTCCCGGCTCACAAATCAGTCTCTAAATCCGAATATTTTGTGACGCGTGCGCCGTCTTTCGTGTTTTGACTTGACACTCGGCGGGATTTATGGTATAATCACTCTGTTCCTAAGACAACAGGTGCTTATGCGTAAATCCTGTCGAGGCGTAAAAAACGAATATTTTTGTTTTTATATGTGCTCTTTCAGTTCTTGGGAATGAAAGAGTTTATTTTTTTCGGGAGGTGAAAATCCTAATGCCCAGTGAAAAGGTTTTAAGCGAAAAGAAGGCTATCGTTGCGGCTCTTGCCGAAAAGATCAAGGCTTCCGGCACAGGCGTTCTCGTTGACTACAAAGGTCTTACGGTTGCGGAAGATACCGAACTCAGAAAGGCTCTTCGTGCGGCAGGCGTTGAATACGCTGTTGTAAAGAACACACTGACCAGATTCGCTCTTAAAGAAGCAGGTTACGAGGGACTTGACGAAATTCTTAACGGAACGACTTCTCTTGCTCTTGCAGGCGACGACGTTGTTGCTCCCGCAAAGGTTATCTGCAAATTCGCAAAAGATCACGGCGACAAGATCTCCGTAAAAGGCGGCTTTATCGAAGGCAAAGTTGTTCCCGTTGAGGACGTTATCGCGCTTTCCAAAGTTCCCTCGAAGGAAGACCTTATCTCCAAAACGCTCTACTGCATCCTTTCTCCTCTTCAGGGTCTTGCGATCGCGCTCCAAGCAATCGCCGACAAGAAGAACGAAGGCGCAGAGGCACCCGCTGCGGAGGCTGCCGCAGAATAAGCGAGAATACATCGCGGCGTGAAAATTACGGTTTTTGCGCGTTTTACGGGCGTGAATGCGCCTGACGCTCTGCGCGGCGTTATAATAAGCGTAAGAAAATATTTATTATCGGAGGAAAATCAAAATGGCAAGTGAAAAAATCACCAATATGATCGAAGAGATCAAAACCCTTACTGTTCTTGAACTCAATGAACTCGTTAAAGCCCTTGAAGAGGAATTCGGCGTTTCCGCTGCTGCACAGGTTGCGGTAGTTGCAGGCGCTGCTGACGCTGCTCCCGCTGCTGAGGAGAAGACCGACGCTTCCGTTATCATCAAGGAAGTCGGCGCTAACAAGATGGCAGTTATCAAGGCTGTTAAAGAAATCACCGGTCTCGGACTTAAAGAGTCCAAAGAGATCGTTGACGCTGCTCCCAAGGCTGTTAAGGAAAACGTTCCTTATGCAGATGCAGAGGCTATGAAAGCAACTCTCGAAGCAGCAGGCGCTGTTGTTGAATTGAAGTAATTCAACCTCGAACAAAAAATCGGAGCAGACTTTTTCGGTCTGCTCCTTTTTATTTTATAACTAAATTTTAGCAATTTCGATTGATTTTTATCAGTATTGAAAGCTATCAGTAAATGAAATGTCATTTTTTCGGCAGCATTGTAAACTCTGTTGAAATTGTCCCGCCTATGTGTTATGATTTGGCTGACAAAAAACAAACAGGGGATATTCGATATGGGAAAAACAGGCGAAGACTACAAAAACGAAGTTGTGACTTATGCAAAAATCCTTGATGAAAAGGGACTTGTCAACACCGTTGAGGGGAATCTCTCTGTTCTTGACAGAGAAACGGGCAAACTTTATGTTACCCCGTCCGGTACACGCAAGCGCTTTCTTGATGCGGACAAGATAGCCGTTATGCAAAACGGGGAGCAGGTTGAGGGCAGTCTGACTCGTTCGAGCGAATATCTTATGCACTTGGAAGCGTTGAAAGCGCGCCCGACTTGCAACGCCGTTGCGCACGTTCATTCTCCGTATCTTACCGCATACGCTTACTGCGGCAAGGACATCAGTATAAAATGTTCCTCTTCTTTTGCCATTCTTTTCGGCGAGAAGATCCCGTGTATTCCTTACGGTGAAGCGGCAACGTCGCACATCGCGGACGGACTTGCGGAAGCATTGAAAGACAATGACCTTGTTCTGCTTGCAAATCACGGCGTTATCTCCGTCGGCAGAACGCTTGAAGATGCCGTCAAACTTATCGAAGCCGCCGAAGAGGTTATGAAGATATACTCTTATGCAAAACAGATAGGGCAGACAAGCGACCTTTCCGACGAACAGTTGGAATCCATTTTTGAACACCATCCGGGCAGCAAACGCAACCGTTTGAGATAAAACGAAAACGGTTCAATTCTTCCGAACAATTCTTATCCTTTCAGGAGTTTTTGCTTGATTTAAGTAAAAACTTCCGCGTTTCAATAAGTTTTTGCCGAATTCAAGTAAAAAACTTTTCTCTGAATACAACAAAACGCCTGCGGCATTTCTGCCGCAGGCATAGTTTTTAATAATCGTTTTCAAGCAGAAAATCCGCCAAATGTATTATCCTGATACCGTCTGAAAAACCTGTTGCGAGGTCGTCAAGTGTTACGATGTATTTGGGGAAATTATCCCTTATTTCAAGCAGGTTTTCAATTTCTCTGTCCGAATTTTGCGGAAGTTCTTTGCATACCTGAACATATATCTTTTTGTCGCGTTTTGAAGCAACAAAGTCTATTTCTTTTGTTTCATTTTTTCCGATATACACATCATATCCTTTTCTGCGCAATTCAAAATATACAATATTTTCGAGCATTGCCGCAACGGATTTCGGGTCAAACCCCATGATAGAGTATTTCAGAGACTGATCGGCAAGATAAAACTTTTCCTGCGTTTTCAGCACGGATTTTCCCTGCATATCATATCGTCTGCAACGGTATATTACAAATGCTTTTTCCAACCAATCTATATAATTATATACGTTTTCGACCGACAGAGATCTTTTTTCGCTTTTGAGGAATTTCACTATTGTATTTGCCGAAAATGTTTTGCCCACATTCTCTATAATGAATCTTACAACGCGGTTGAACAAATCAAAATCCGAAAGATTATGCCGTTTTGTTAAATCGCTTGTTATAACGGAGTTATATATGCCCTCGACAATCTGATATGCGGAAGTCTCATCGAAATCATTCAGTGCGATAATCGGAAAGCCTCCGAAACGGATATAATCATTAAGCAATTCTTTTTTTGATTTTCCGCTTGACGCTTTGAAATCGAGATATTCGGAAAAAGATAAAGGATATACGGGAATTGAGATATATCTTCCTGTCAGATATGTCGAAATTTCTCCCGCCATAAGTTTTGAGTTTGAACCTGTTACATATATATCGGAATTTGTATTTTCAAGCAAACTGTTGACAGCCTTTTCCCAGTTTTCGACCTCTTGAACCTCGTCAAGAAGCAGATAACAGCGTTCATCGTCTGTCATCTTTGCCTTTATGGCATTATACATATCTTTATCTGTCATTCCCGCATCGAATTCTTCGGAAGTGTATCGCATACAGATAATTCTTTCTTTCGGAACACCGTCACTTATCAGATCGTTTTTCAGCATTTCAAGTATTGTTGATTTGCCGCAACGTCTTATTCCCGCAAGAATTTTTACCAGCGGAATGTCCCGATATTCTTTCAACGCGCTCAAATACTTCGGTCTCTGTATCATTTTACAGCTTCCTTTCGAATATTGCTTTTATGCTTTTAGTATACCCCTAAAAAAAGATTTTGTCAATAGTTTTTACTTGATTTAAGTAAAAACTTCTGAATTTCAATAGGCTTTTACGAAATTTAAGAAAAAACTTCCATATTTCAATAAGTTTTTGCCGAATTCAAGTAAAAACTTTTCTCTGAATACAACAAAACGCCTGCGGCATTTCTGCCGCAGGCATAGTTTTTGAGTTTTCTGTCAATGTAAGATATATTCGCCGTCCGCTTTCATCTCTATGCCGCTTTCGAAAAATGCGGTGAGAGCCGAAATCATTGCTTGCGTATCGTCCGCACCCGCCGTTTCGTATGCGGAGTGCATAGCCAACTGCGCAAGCCCGATGTCAACCGTGTTCAGCGATACCTGTGTGTTTGCGATGTTGCCCAGCGTGCCGCCGCCCGCCATATCCGCACGGTTTGCATAAAACTGCGTCTTGACGCCCGCCTTGTCGCAGAACGATTTGAATATCGCCTCCGATACCGCGTCGGTCGTATAACGCTGATTTGCGTTGTATTTGATAACCACGCCGCCGTTCATGCGAACCGTGTGATTTCTGTCCGCATATTCGGGGTGGTTCGGGTGAACAGCGTGCGCATTGTCGCACGAAACAAGGAAGCCCGAAGCAACTTTTTCTCTGTATTTGTCGCCGTTTCCGAGTGCCGCGCAAATTCTTTCAAGCGTGTCCGCAAGGAACGTTGACGCTGCGCCCTGCTTTGTCTGACTGCCGACTTCTTCATTGTCGAACAGGCAGAGAACAGGCAGCCCCGCGCCGTCTTTCGCATTCAGAAATGCCGTGAGTGAAGCAAAAGCGCATTGCAGATCGTCAAGCCTCGGCGCGCATATAACGCCTCCGAACTCTTCTCCGCTCTGCGGGTTGTAAACCGAAACGTCCGTGGCAACGATGTCTTTATCGTCGACTTTTGCCGCCTGCGCGAGCATTTCGCGCAGGGGAAGAGTCTTTTCTCCCGCAAGCGAGAACAGCGGCAGCATGTCCACGGCGGTGTTGTAGCCTTTGGAATCATTTGCCGTTCTGTCCATGTGAATGGCAACGTTCGGAATTATCGCAACGGGCTCTTTGAGATCGACCGTCACGGTCTTTATCCCGCCGTCCGTTTTTACAACGAGCCTGCCCGCAACCGAAAGCGGTCTGTCCGTCCACGTCGAACGCAGCATTCCGCCGTAGCCTTCAACCGAGAGTTTAACGTAATTGCCGTCTTCGAGACGATCGTTTTCCTTTATTCTGAACGTTGGGGAATCGAGGTGTGCCGCCGTCATCATAAAGCCCGTGAAATCGCCGTTCGGAACCCTGAACGCTATCAGAGACGAACCGTTTCTTGTCACATAGTAGCCTTTGCCCGTTTCAAGCGTCCACGTCGCCGCTTCGTTAAGTTTTGAATATCCCGCGCTTTCAAGTATTTTTGCCGTATGTTCCGCCGCGTTGTACGCCGTCGGACAGTTTTCTATGTAATCAAAAAGTTTTGCGTTTATCTCTTTCATCTCGTATCAGTCCTTTGCAATGTCCGTTATTATCGCGTTGTTTCCCATAACGTTCGGGAGTTCGCCGTTCCATTTTTCATAGAACTTGTTTTTCAGCACTTCCGCCGTCAGCGATTCCGCAAGCAGTTTGTTCGCCTTTGCCGTCGCTTCCGCTTCTATGAGTTCCGCCTCCGCTTTTGCCTGTGCTTCGACTTTCTTCACTTCCGCCGCGGCGTTCGCTTCGATAACGCGCTGTTCCGCTTCCGTTTTCGCCTTTATCTTGTTCTGCTCCGCAACCTGCTTCGCTTCTACCGCGTTTGTAAATTCATCGGTAAAATCAAGGTTTTCGATTGCCGCGTTGACAAGCTCAATGTTGTATTCACGCAATTCCTCGGTCAGTTTGATCTTGATTTTGTCGCCCATTTCGTCTCTGTGAGAAACAAGCCCCTCCGCCGTATACTGCGCCGCAACGCTCTTTACCGCTTCTTCTATACGCGGCGAGACGATGGTTTCGTAATAGTTCGTGCCTATTGTTTTGTATATCGTCTGCGCGTTGGCTTTTTCTATCTGAAAGTTTATCGAATATTTCATCGTCACTTCCTGAATATCGCTTGAAAAGCACGTCAGGTCAACCGCCGCTTTCTGCGTTCTGTTGTCCATTTTAACAACTTCCTGCCACGGAAGTTTGAAGTGGAAACCCGCTTCAAGCGTAAAATTCTCAACCTTGCCGAACGTTGTCACAACGCCCGTGTGTCCCGTGGGGACTGATGCCGTGCAGCCGAAAAGTATTACAACAAGCGCAAAAATCGAAAGGAACTGCTTTTTGTTCTTCTTCCATTTGTAGCCCGTTCCGTCCTTGCAAACGCCGAGCGCAACAAAAGCGACAAGCGCCAAAATAATGCCGATAACAAGAAATGTCATTTGTTTTCTCCTTTTAATATCATTTGTTTAGGCTGAATATCAGCCTATAAAATCTTTTATTGTTTTTATCACCCTTGGGTCGTCGCATAAGTCTCCGTTCAGACTTATTTTACCGAAATCTTTCGCCGCAAGAAACAGAATGTCGGGTTCGCCGTTCACTTGGTCGCCGAAAGCGCGGACGAAGTTTTCTTTGTTCGTGTTTGTTATCGCTATGAATTTTTTCGGTACGGCATTGAATTTTTCCGCGATTTTTCCGTTCGTTCCGAAATATCCGCATTGCCGTTCACTGAAAACGAACCACGCCGAACACGGAAAATCGCAAAAATCGGGAACAACAAAAATTGTTTCATCGCTTTCCGTTATTTTTCGATAGACTTCGCTTGCTCCGTCACTTGTATGCGGGCAGTTTTCGGTTTTCTTAAAACATTCGTAGTCGCACTTTCCGCAGGGGCTTATGCCGAGCGCTGCGAAGTCGATAACTTCCGCGTCGGTCATATCCGCGATGAGTTTTGCCGTTCTTCCGCAGTTCCCGTTTTTTCGCGGACTGAAATTCAAGATTACACGCATTTTTTCCTCTTTTCGTCGGTTGTCTGATTCAACCTGTGATAATTTTACCATATCCGAAAAAAAAATGCAATAGCTGCGCAAAATCAATTTTTATCGAAAATGTCAGCCGCAGTCAAAAAACCGTGCGGGAGCAATATCCCGCACGGTTTCTCTCGTTTTCTGTTTATAAATCGTCTGTTTTCTTTTCCGGCGGAATGTGTGTGTGGGTTACAGGTCACTCATTTTCTTTGTGAAAAGAGCCGTTGCGGCGGCACACAGCACAATTGCGTAGCCCGCTACCCAAAGCGCGTGGGGCAGAAGCGACGCAAAGTCTCCGTTCAGAAGACCCTGTTCGAGTTTTACCGCATGGACGAACGGCAGAAATTCCGCAATGGTTTTCAGTCCCGAGACAAGTTCAAGGTCGAACCATACGCCCGAAAGCCACGCCGTCAGATTGGTAACAAGCGCCCCGCAGATACCGCCGACCTGTTTTGAGCCGAGCGCCGCCCCGCAGAGCAGACCGAGCGCGATGAAAAGCAGGGAAACGGGGATTATCGTAAGCAGGGCATAGATTATGTTCACACTCGGTTTCAGCCCGAACGCGAACGCTGCGGCATAGCATATAACGCTCTGTGCAACCGCAATTGGTATCATCGGCAGAATGTAGCCGAAAATGAAATCAGAAGCACGGAGCGGGGTGGTGTAAAGCCGCTGCAAAAACGCGCTTTCACGGTCTTTTGCAACTATCATTCCCGCAAACAGCGTCATAAATGAAAGCCCGAAGACCGTTATCCCCGGCGTCAGTTTTTCAATCTCAAAAAGCGGCACGGGAACATTTTTCTGTATCGCGCTCAACAGAACAAGAAGTATCAGCGGAAATCCCAGCCCGAAAAACAGCGTCAACGGGTCGCGCAGAATTTCTTTTCCCGTGCGGCGGGCAAAAACAAGCGTTTTCATTTTTTTGCCCCCTTTACAAGCGCGATGAACGCATCTTCGAATTTTTCCGTTCCCGCTTCTTCTTTTATTTCGGCAGGCGTTCCCACGGTTATCAGCCTCCCGCTTTTCATTATTCCCACACGGTCGGCAAGTGCTTCCGCTTCTTCCATATAGTGAGTTGTGAGAATTACCGTAACCTTGCCTTTAAGTTCTTTTATCAAATCCCAAAGTTCGCTTCTGGCAAGCACGTCAAGTCCCAATGTCGGCTCGTCAAGAAACAGTATTTTCGGCTCGCTTATCAGCGCCATCGCAATGCTGCACCGTCTCTGCCAACCGCCCGAAAGTTTGCCCGCACGGCGTTTCATAACCTCGTCAAGTCCGAATTTTTCCGCAAGTTCGGCAACCTTTTCCGCCGTCTTTTCTTTTGAAAATCCGTGAACTCCGCACATCATTTCAAGGTTTTCTTTTACCGAAAGATTGGGCGCGACCGCCGATTCCTGCGGCGAAACGCCTATGAGCGCCTTGACCGCCGCCGTGTCGTGCACAACGCTTTTGCCGTCCATTATCGCATCTCCCGCAGTCGGGCGCGTCACACACGAAAGTATTTTTATCGTCGTCGTTTTTCCCGCGCCGTTGACGCCCAAAAGCGCGAACAATTCGCCCTCGTTGATTTCAAGCGACAGCCCGTCAACCGCCGTCACATCTTTGTATTTTTTAGTCAATCCGACCGTCTTTATCGCCTTTTCCGTATTGATCTCTCCTTTATATCTCTTGCAGGAAACAAGTGATACGCAACATCTGTTATTTATTATATCACAACCGATCTGTTTTGTCAATGGAAATATTCCAAAACGTTTTGTCGGGAACAGCGCAGGCGAAAAGCCGTCGGAGAAAATTCCGACGGCTTAAAATCTTTTATGAAGAAAAATGCCTTTCAGCCTTTTTCTGCGGTCCGGGTCTTTTTTACATTCCCTGTTTTATTTTGCGAATTGGCTGTTGTATAGGTCCGCATAGAACCCGCCGCGCTCCATAAGCGTTTCGTGGTTTCCGCTTTCGATAACGTCGCCGTCTTTCATAACAAGTATCAGGTCGGCGTTCTTTATCGTGGAAAGCCTGTGCGCGATAACAAACGAAGTTCTTCCCTGCGTCAGTTCGTCCATGGCGCGCTGAATAAGCAGTTCCGTGCGCGTATCGACCGAGGACGTCGCCTCGTCAAGAATGAGCATGGGCGCGTTTTGGAGCATTGCGCGGGCTATCGTCAGCAACTGTTTCTGACCCACCGAAATGTTTATGCTTTCGGAAAGCACCGTGTCAAATCCGTTTGACAGCGAGCGAACGAACTTGTCAATCCCGCACGCGCGGCAGACTCTCCACAGGTCGTCCTCCGTCACGTTCTTCATGTTGTAAACAAGGTTTTCTCGCACCGTGCCCTCAAAAAGCCATGTGTCCTGCAAGACCATGCCGAACAGTTCGTGAATACTTTCGCGTTTGACGTCCGATATGGGCTTTCCGTCTATTTTTATGCAGCCGCCGTTTGTTTCGAAAAAGCGCATAAGCAGATTGACCATCGTCGTTTTTCCCGCGCCCGTGGGTCCTACTATCGCCACCTTTTGTCCCGGTTTTACTTTTGCGGAAAAATCTTTGATTACCGTTTTGTCGGGTGTGTCGGGGTAGGCGAAACGTACATGGTCGAACTCCACTTCACCGTGAACGTCTTTGCCGAGCGTCGGTTTTTCGTCCTCGTTTTCGAGTCCCTCGCTTTCGAGAAAATCAAAAATGCGGTGAGCCGAAGCGGACGCCGTCTGCATATTCGTCAGTCCCTGCGCTATCTGCGCAAGGGGCGTGGTGAACAGGCGCACATACAAAATGAACGAGATGATAACGCCGAATCCGAGCGACGGGTCGTTGATGACGAGTATCGAGCCGAAAACGCAGACCGCAACGTATGCTATGTTGCCCACAATGTTCATCAGGGGCTGCATCATTCCCGAGAGGAACTGCGACTTTCTGTTTGCGTCGTAAACCGCCTTGTTCAGCCCTTTGAACCTGTCTTTTATCTCATCTCCCGCACGGGAAATGCGAACCACTTCGTGACCCGAATACATCTCCTCGACATATCCGTTGAGTTTGCCGAGATTTTCCTGGTGCGCCGTGAAATATTTCTGCGAACGCGACATTATCATAACAACCGCGAACAGTCCGACAAGCGTTATTCCGAGTGAAATAAGCGCCAAACGCCATTCCGTCACAAACATCATCACAAGACAACCCACAAACTGCGTCGCCGAAGAAATTATCATCGGCAGCGCATTTGTCAAGCCCTGCTGCAAAGTCGAAACGTCGTTTGTAATGCGGCTCAAAACATCGCCCTGTGAATGCGTGTTGAAATATTTCTGCGGCACGCGGTTTATCTTTTGCGAAAGTTCGCCGCGCATACGGTAAGACATTTTCAGCGTCACCGTTGCCATTATATAGTGTTGAACGAACGTGAAAAGAGCGCTCAGACCGTAGATAACTATAAGCGTTATGCCCACTTTCGCTATCGCCGCAAGGTCTATACCCGTTATCAGTCCCTCGGACATTATGTTTGTTATTTCGCCTATCTTATCCGGTCCGATAATTGTCAGAACCGCTCCGAGCGCCGCCAGCACAAGAGCCAACGCCGTTACCGCAACGCCGCCTTTAACATAGTCCGCGGTTTTTCCGAGCGCCGCCACCGTTCCTTTTTCACCGGTCAAAGGCGCTCTTGTCGCTCCCTGCATCGGTCTCATATCGCTGCCCCCTCTCCGTTCCCGTTAAGTCCGAGTTCTTTTTCGCTTAACTGCGATTTCGCGATCTGTCTGTATACCTCGCAACTCCTCATCAGTTCGTCGTGCGTTCCGCTTCCGACCTCTTCGCCCTTGTCAAGCACGATTATCCTGTCCGCATTGCGAATCGTTCCTATTCTCTGTGCCACGATTATTTTTGTCGTGTTCGGCAAACTCTTTTCAAGACCCGCGCGGAGTTTTGCGTCCGTCGCATAGTCAAGCGCCGAAAAAGAGTCGTCAAAAATAAGTATTTCAGGCTTTCTCGCAAGCGCACGGGCAATGGAAAGTCTCTGTTTCTGCCCGCCCGAAACGTTTCGCCCGAGTTGCGCTATCCTGTGCTCCGTTCCGTCCTCCGTCTTGTCCACAAACTCTTTTGCCTGCGAAAGTTCTATTGCTTCTTCAAGGTTTTCGTCACTCTCCGCCGCCGCGCTCTGCCCGAAAAATACGTTGTCCTTTATACTTCCCGAGAACAGCACCGCTTTCTGCGTCACATATCCGAGTTTGTTGTAAAGCGTATCGAGGTCAAGGTCTTTGACGTTCACTCCGTCAACCAGCACTTCTCCATCGGTCGCGTCGTAAAACCTCGGAATAAGCCCGACAAGCGTCGTTTTTCCGCTGCCCGTTGCGCCGATTATCGCAAGCGTCTGCCCCTTTCCTATACTGAAATTGATGTTCGAAAGCGAATTTTCCGCAGCGTTCGGATATTTGAAAGATACGTTCCTGAACTCCACCGTTCCGTTTTCGTCACACTCCGTCACGCTGCCCGAAACTATCGACGAAGACTTGTCAAGCACCTCGTTGATACGCTCCGCCGAGACCTGCGCCTGCGGCAACAGCATAAATATCATAACAAGCATCATAAACGACATAACAACATACGTCGCATAAGTGCTGAAAACAACCACTTCGGAAAACATTCCGAGTCTGCCGGCGGGGTCTGACAGCGGAACCGCGTTGACAAGCGCCGCGCCGAGCCAATATATGACGAGCGCCAACCCGTTCATTCCCAGCCCCATAACCGGCTGCATAAGAGCAAACAAACGCTGGTTTTTGAGTTGCAGGTTCATCATCTCGCCGCTCGGAACATCAAACTTCGCGTTCTGATAATCCTCCGCGTTGAAGGCGTGAACCACGTTTATTCCCGTCAGGTTTTCACGCGCCACACGGTTTATCTTGTCCGTCAACTTCTGCACCATGCGAAAACGCGGCAGACATATCGACATAATGGTCAGTATCGTTGCGCAAATAACCACCACGAACGCCGCCGTTACCGCCGAAAGTTCCCAACTCTTTCCGAGAATTTTGATAACCGCCCAAACCGCCATGATAGGGGATTTTATCATCATCTGCAATCCCATCGAAACTATCATCTGAATTTGGTTGACGTCATTCGTCGTTCTCGTTATCAGGCTCGGCACGGAAATATCCTGCATCTCCGCCTTGCCGATGTCCGTCACACGATTAAAAATCCTTTCTCGGAGCGTGTAACTGAATCCCGACGCCGTCTGCGCCGAAAGATAACCGCACGCAATGGCAAGCGCCGCGCTCGCCAACGTGCAGGCAAGCATTTTCAGCCCGACGGTCACAATATCTCCCGTTGCGTCGCCGCCCGATTTTATCAGCAGCGTCAACTCCGACATAAAGTCGGGCAGCCGCAGGTCAAAATACACCTGTCCCACAACGAGGACAGCGCACAAAAGCGCCGTCAGCACCTCGCGCTTTCGCATATTTTTAAGCAATTTTATCATTTTTCGCTCTCTCCTCCGAGCCCGTTCTCCAATATGTCTTCAAGGTTCTTTGAAAACGTGTCAAAGCACCGTTTCATCGTTTTTGCGTCCCCGTCCGATATCCCGTCAAGCATTTTTTTCGCAAACAGCAACTGAATCTCTCTTCCTCTCTCGATTATATCCGTCGCCTTGTCCGTGTAAGCAAGACAGAACTTCCGTCTGTCATGCTCGTCCGTTTTCCGTTCGAGATACCCCTCTTCGACCATCTTGTCAACGTGGAAAGACACAATGGCGGGCTTGAAACCCCGCAGTTTGCATATATCTTTCGCCGTGTCATACTCCGGGTTGTTCGCCAAAAACAACAACATATCTATCGCCGGCATCGGCAAACCCGTTTCCTCGCAAAGCGGAAACATCGCCCGTCCGTAAGCGTCCATAAACTTCTTTGTTCCGCCGAACACATGCGCCGCCGTTATCCTCGTCCTTTTCTCTTCGGCACCCGCTCCGTCTGCCTCTTCCGCGACATCTTGCTTTGCGCCGCCGCTCGCTTTATCCGTTTTTTCCGCCGCCTTTTCGGCATTAAGCGCCGCCTTATTCCCTTTTTCGGCACTTCTATTTTCTTTCTTCATCGTATATCCTCCAATCTTGAATATTTCAATTTTGAACAATTCAATTTTATCATATCCCTCTCCCAAAGTCAACGGACACCACGCAAAAATATTCTGTCGCTTTTGTGTCAGGAGTCTTTTTTTCCTTTTCGACATATATTGACAAATTCCTATTATAGTGTTATAATATAAGAAATATATGTGATTTTTTCTCGGGCAACGTATGTTATATACATACAAAAAACACAAAGCGCCTTTGCTCAAAACAAAAAACTTTGAAATATCAACGAAAAATTACGCGAAAGGCTTGACATGAAACCGAGATTAGCTACGCTTTTAGCAAGCAATTATCTGACAGACGCAGTATCTGCGTCTTGTTCTGTTACGCTTTTGAACAAAAACGAATATAATATCTGACGCCGTGCGGGGAATCTTTCCCGTGCGGTGTCTTTTTATTGAAGGAGAGGATTTTTTTATGGCGCAGATAGCCGACATTATCAAATATGAAGGCGGCAACGACGTCTTTGTATGGAAGCATCCGTGTGAGGATTTCAACAGTTTAACTCAACTCATCGTTCATGAAAGTCAGGAAGCGATTTTCTTTATGAACGGTCAGGCTCTCGACCTTTTCGGTCCGGGGCGATATACCCTTGAAACCGAAAACATTCCCAAGATAGGCAAATTCCTGAACCGTGCAACCGGCGGCGAAACGCCGTTCCATTGTGAAGTTTATTTCATCAACAAAACCGTTCAGATGTCTGTCAAATGGGGAACGGATTCCAAAGTCCGCTACATCGACCCCGCATCGGGACTGCCTCTCGAACTCGGCGCAAGCGGAGAGATGAATATTCAGGTCTGCGACGGCAGAAAACTGCTTGTCAAACTTGTCGGAACCACAAACGGCGTGGCATGGGGCGAAAACGGCATAAACTTCACAAAGTCCCTGCAACAGTCTTTCCGTCCGCTCATCTCCGCCGCCGTCAAATCTCATTTGACAACATCTATCAAAGCATTAGGAATCAATATTCTTGAAGTTGACGAACACCTTTTGGAACTCTCGAAAAATCTTCGTTCCGAAATTCTTCCGGGCTTTGAAGAATACGGTCTCACCGTTCCTCAATTCTATCTGACAACCGTTGTCTTGCCCGAAGATGATCCGAATTTCCGCCGCCTGAAAGACCTCTATGCCGTTTCGATACAGAAAAGAACGATACAGGCGGAAGCGGAACTCCGCACCGTCAAAGCCCAAACAGAAGCGGACGTCACCGCCGCGCAAAGAGCGATAGAACTCGAAAAACAGACCACCCAAACCGAAGTTGCCAGACGTGAAGCGGAACGCAAGATAATCGCCGCGCAAGCCGAAGCCGAAGCCACCCGTCAAGCAGGCTTTGCGGAAGCACAGGTAATGCAGGCGCAGGGCATAACCAAAAAAGACTACGTTCAAGCCGATGTTCAAAAAGCATTTGCCGAGGGACTTGGCAATATGGGTTCATCGGGCGGCTCGGGCGGCGGTTCGCCCGCATCCGATATGGTCGGTATAATGGCTGGTATGAAAATGGCGGGAATGGCGCTCGGACAAATGGACGGCGTTTTCGGCGAAGCCGCAGGCAAAAACAACTTGTCGGATTCTTCAAAAAACGTATGCCCGAAATGCGGCGCAACCCTGCCCGTTAACGCAAAATTCTGCCTTGAATGCGGTGAAAAAATCGTTGCCGCTCCCGACGGAAGCATATTTTGTCCCGAATGCGGAAAAACCGTTGCAAAAGGCAAATTCTGCCCCGAATGCGGTCATAAATTCGTCTCGGTTTGCCCCAAATGCGGCGCGCAAATTCCCGACGGCTCCAAATTCTGCCTTGAATGCGGCGAAAAACTCTGATAGGAGAAAATGAAAATGAAAAAGAATATTAAGTTTTACATAATCGCATGGGCTGTTCTGTTAGCTCTCTTCAACCTTATCGCCTTTATCTCTCCCGGTTGGGCTGCATTTGAAAAATACAGCGGCTCTTTTTGGACGGGATATATATTCATAACCCTTGCTTTTGTCGGACAACTTGTCTGCTCTCTCTTCGCTTTCAAAGAAGATAAGAAAGAAAAATTCTTTCTTTCGCTTCCTCTTATCACTTTGAGTTATACGGGACTTATTTTGACGCTTGTTTTCGGCACTCTCTGTATGCTTGTGTCGTTCCTGCCTTATTGGGTTGCCGTTATTATCTGCGCCGTTATCCTTGCCGTTTATGCAATAGCGGTGCTTAAAGCAAAAGCCGCCGCCGAAATATCCTCCGCGACAGGTGAAAAAGTAAAGGCAAAAACGTTCTTTATCCGCTCCCTGACCGTTGATTGCGAAAATCTTCTTGCCAAAGCAAAAAGCGAACAAGCCAAAGCCGCCTGTAACAAAGTATATGAAGCCGTAAGATATTCCGACCCGATGTCAAGTGACGAACTATCTTCCGTCGAGGAAAAAATCTCCGCAAAAATCGGTGAACTCTCGACCGCCGTCACCGCTTGCGACGACGAAAAAATCACGGCTCTCGCCGACGAGACTGTTTTGCTTGTAAAAGAAAGAAACAGTAAATGTAAGGTGTTGAAATAAATGAAAGTTTCTTTTTTGTTTGGCTCAGGCGCTGATACAGATGCGTGCTCTTTATTGAAATCGGGACAATCATTTTCAAAGGCTTTATTGGATAATAGTTATAAAGACAAAATTAAAACTCTTACAAATATAGAGACTTCGCATTTCCGATTGCTATATCCGACGAGTACAAAAGTGTTTGTTCAAACCATAATAAACCATATGGATATAGCAAGGGGGGTGTTTGGTCAAAATTTGATCGACGACTTCAACAATTACTATATGGGAGAAAATGATATTGATTTTTCTGAAAAAATCAAACCGTTTTGCGAAAAATGGGCTGATGGCTTGATTCATGAAAAAAAATCAGAAGAAGCCGATTTTTTCTTAAAAAATGCAGTATTTTTTGATTCACTTGACGAGAAATTTAATTCTTTAAGGGATATAAAACTCTGTTCAAATTCGAAACGTGTTATAAATGCATACTTCACGGTTTTTCTTTTGATGTTTGAATCTCTTTATGAAATTACAGAAAGTTTTGAGTGGACATACAAGACAATATTTGAAAAATTGAATACGTCCTATAATATAAGTTGCTCAACCAAAAATTATTATAAAATTCTCGCTGAAAGCAATATTGAGTGTAGCATTGCTACAACAAATTATACAGATGTTATACGTACAGAAACAGGAAAAGAAGATATCGTTTATTTGCATGGTAAATTAACTTGGTTTGAGAGTTTAAGCAGTCTTTCCGTATATGATTGTACAAAGTCAGAAGACCGAGAAGTCTTGGAAAATAAAATAGGTTCTGAAACTATAATTCCCTTCATAATGATTCCGAGTGGTGTTAAACCTCTTATATGCAGAAAACAGATAAAAGAGTTTAATTCTTTTATAGATAATTTGGAACAAAGTCAATATCTTGTAATTGTCGGATATCGGTTTAATAGTGAAGATAATCACATAAACTCTATTATTGCAGAATGGCTTACGGGACAAAATAGAAAATTGATTTATTTAAATTTTGACGGAGATACAGATTTGAGTTTCTTTAAGCGTTGTAATATTGATATTAACAACCGTCTTGATAACATGAAAGATATTAAAGGTTTTAACTACAAGATTTCTAATATAGCGATTGATAAACATAATGGAAGAACAGTTTTTAAAGATGTTTTGGAATTTTTAAAGGAGAATACCTAATGTCCATTTTTAAGTGCAAAATGTGCGGTGGTGCATTGGAGATAAAAGACGGCGAAAGCGTTGCCGTTTGCGAATACTGCGG
>URFZ01000014.1 GCA_900547165.1 uncultured Eubacteriales bacterium | reverse complement strand
GATAAAAGACGGCGAAAGCGTTGCCGTTTGCGAATACTGCGGAACGAAGCAGACGTTGCCGAAAACGAAAGATGAAGTTGTTGCGAATCTGTTCAATCGCGCAAACAATCTTCGCTTGAAAGGTGAGTTTGATAAAGCCGCACAGGCGTATGAAAGAATCGTTGAAGCCGACGACAGCGAAGCGGAAGCGCATTGGGGTATTGTTCTTTGCAAATACGGAATTGAATATGTCGAAGACCCGAAAACGGGGAAGCGTATTCCGACCTGTCATCGAACGCTTTTTAACGCCGTAACTTCCGACCCCGATTACATAGCTGCAATAGATTACTCCGACCCTGCGCAGCAAATTGTTTATGAAAATGAAGCTCGGGAAATCGACCGTATTCAAAAGGATATTCTTGCCATAGTAAAAAACGAAAAGCCGTTTGATGTTTTTATATGTTATAAAGAGAGCGACGCTGACAAAAGAACCGTTGACAGCGTTATAGCAAATGATATTTATTATCAGCTCACGCAAGCAGGTTTTCGCGTTTTTTATGCAGCCATTACACTTGAAGATAAACTCGGCAAAGAGTATGAACCGTATATCTTTGCCGCGCTGAACTCAGCAAAAGTCATGCTTGTTCTCGGAACAAAACCCGAATATTTCAATGCCGTTTGGGTCAAAAACGAATGGTCGCGCTTTATGCAGTTGATGAAAACAGACCGCTCCCGCTTGCTTATTCCGTGCTATCGCGATATGAACGCATACGACCTGCCCGAAGAGTTCTCGCATTTACAGGCACAGGATATGTCTAAAATCGGTTTTATAAATGATGTAATACGAGGTATTAAAAAGGTATTTGAAACAGACGAGAAAACGGCGCGCGTAAAAGAATCCGTTGTCGTTCCGTCAACAGAAAACGCAAATATCGCGCCACTTTTGAAGCGCGCTTTTATGTTTCTTGAAGACGGAAATTGGCAGGATGCGGACACTTATTGCGAAAAAGTTCTCGACCTTGACCCCGAATGCGGCGAAGCGTATCTCGGAAAACTTATGGCGGAACTGAATGTCGGAAAACGCCAACAGTTGGCTGATTGCAAAGAACCGTTTAACGACAGCGAAAATTTTGCAAAAATTATCCGTTTCGGAGACGAGAAAACCGAATCGGAAATGCGAGGTTATATTGCATATATCAACGAACGCAATGAAAACGAGCGGCTTCAAAATCTTTATGATGACGCGGTTATTTATATGATCAATGCCGCTTCAAATGTTGAGTATAGATCGGTTGCAAATATGTTTCAAAACATTTCGGGATTTAAGGATTCCGATATTTTAGCCGAACAATGTTTAGAAAAGGCTGAAAATTATCGTAAGGACGAAATTTACAAAGACGCTTGCCGCTGTATGTCGAAAGATAATATTGCAGATATTCAGGTCGGCATTCGTTATTTTGAACAGATTCGCGGTTGGAAAGATTCCGATAAGAATATCGTTGAATGTAACCGAAGAATAGAAGAACTTAAAGAAAAACAGGAAGCCGACAGAAAAGAAGCCGAGCGTGAAGCCGAAGAAGCACGTATCGCAAAAGAAAAATTTATTAAAAAAGCGAAACGTATCGCAGCAATTGTTGTCCCGTCCGTTTGCGTTATTGGAGTGTTTTTAATTATCCTTTTCAATGTTATAATTCCGAATAAAAAATACAAGGGCGCTTTATCTCTGATGAATGAGGAAAAATATGAAGAAGCAATTTCTGTATTCGACGAATTGGATGGATATAGGGACAGCATAACAAAAATCAATGATTGCCGGTATGAGATAGCAATTTCTTTAATTGATGAGAAAAAATATGTTGAAGCTTATGAAAAGCTTATTTCATTGAATGAACATAAAGATAGCAAGGAAAGGGCTTCCGAAATATTCGATAGTTATGAAATAGAAAAATTAAAGGGAGCAGAAGTTGGCGATATTGTATTATTCGGTACTTATGAACAAGATAACAATGTTTCCGACGGAAAAGAAAGTATCGAGTGGCTTGTATTGGCAAAAGAAAATGATAGAGTTCTTGTAATCAGCGATAAAGCCATTGATTGTCAGCAGTATAATATGGCGACATATGCCGATGTGACATGGGAAAGTTGTTCTCTTCGCAAATGGTTGAACGGTACATTTCTTAATAACGCTTTCAGCACGAAGGAACAGACTCACATATTAAAAACGAATGTGTCCGCAGAGAAGAACCCAAAATACAGCACCGATCCGGGTGAGTCAACAACGGATAAAGCATTTTTATTAAGCATTAATGAAATAAATAAATACTTCAGCAGTAATTACAACGCAAGAAGATGTATCCTTACGGCTTATGCAAAAGCAAACGGCGCTTATACAAGTAGTGGTTATATGAAAGATGGAACTTCTACTTGCTGTTGGTGGCTTCGGTCGCCTGGAAATATTCAGAACTGTGTCGCCATAGTCAACATTGACGGCTCTGTTAATTACTATGGCATGTATGCAAATTATGATGTTTTCTGCGTTCGCCCCGCGATGTGGATAGACATAGGGGATTAAAAGTTTAAGAAAAATAAGGAGAGTAAAAAAATGTCTATTTTTAAGTGCAAAATGTGCGGTGGCGCGTTGGAGATAAAAGACGGCGAAAGCGTTGCCGTTTGCGAATACTGCGGAACGAAGCAGACGCTGCCGAAACTTGATGATGAAAAACGCGCGAATCTTTATGACCGCGCAAATCATTTCCGTCGCAACAACGAATTTGACAAGGCGGCGGGAATTTATGAACAGATATTGAATGAGGATAAGACCGACGCGGAAGCGTATTGGTCGCTTGTACTTTGCCGTTACGGTATCGAATATGTTGAAGACCCTGCAACGCATAAGCGTGTGCCGACCGTCAATCGCGCACAGTATACGTCGGTTTTTGACGATGATAACTACCGTTCCGCGCTCGAATATGCGGACGCGGCGCAACGCACCGTTTACGAGCAGGAAGCCGCGGCGATAAATGAGATTCAAAAGGGGATTCTTGCAATTTCCCAAAAAGAAGAGCCGTTTGACATCTTTATCTGCTACAAAGAGACCGACAACAACGGCAGGCGCACACCCGATTCCGTTCTTGCAAACGATCTTTATCATCAACTGACGCAAGAGGGGTATAAGGTCTTTTTCAGCCGCATAACGCTTGAAGACAAACTCGGAACGGCGTATGAACCTTACATATTTGCCGCGCTGAACTCCGCAAAAGTCATGGTCGTTCTCGGAACAAAGCCCGAATATTTCAATGCCGTTTGGGTCAAAAACGAATGGTCAAGGTATCTGACTCTTATCAAAAACGGGGCGAAAAAAGTGCTGATTCCCGCCTATCGCGATATGGACCCTTACGACTTGCCCGAAGAGTTTTCGCACTTGCAGGCGCTTGATATGTCCAAACTCGGCTTTATGCAGGACTTGATTCGCGGTATAGGCAAAATTTTGTCAAAGTCAAATAATATGGAAATATCGACGAATGCAACGCAAGAAAAGACCTCTGCAACCAGTCGCGAAGACTTTATAGATAGAGATTTGTTGTTAAAAAAGGCATTTCTATGTGTAGAGGATGGCAAATATCATGATGCATCGGCTATGTG
The DNA here is from genome assembly GCA_900547165.1 of uncultured Eubacteriales bacterium. Classification (GTDB taxonomy): domain Bacteria; phylum Bacillota; class Clostridia; order Oscillospirales; family UBA644; genus UBA644. Next base: position 57,762 of record URFZ01000014.1, on the reverse strand, counting down.
TGATTCTGTTTTAAATGCAGACCCTGAATGTGCACTTGCGTATCTTTGTAAACTTCTTATAGATTTAAAAATATGCAAAATTGAATCTTTGGCAACCGCAAATACAGAATTCGACGAAAATCAGAACTATATAAGGGTAATGAGATATGGTGATGAAGAAATTAAAAAAAAATTAGGTGAATATTGCCAAAAAAATAAAGAAAATAATGAAAAAGAGCGTTTAGAAAAAGCTTATAGAAAAGGAAATCGTCTATTATCTAAATCAAAGACATCGATAGGATTAAATCGGGCAAAAAGTGAGTTCGAACAAATTCAAGGTTACAAAAATACTGCTGACTTGCATGATAAATGCATGGAAAAAATAGCAAAAGTTAAAAAACGTAATCGAAAAATAGTATTAATAACTATTCCGTCTTTATTTGTTTTGATTTGTAGTTGCATATTACTGCTTTTATTTGTGGTTCCTTCTATGAAATATAATGCCGCTATGAACAAATTTAATAATGGCGAGTATGTAGAAGCCATAAACAGATTTTCTTCTATTAGCGGCTACAAAGATTCTGATGAAATGGTTTTAAAGTCAAAATATTTATATGCGCTTGCACTAAATAAAGAAAAAAATTATGATGAAGCTATTTCTATTCTTTTGGATTTGGATGATTACTCGAATGCGAAAAACGAAATTGCAAATGTTAAATTTAATCAAGCCGTAGATTTTTATGAAACTCAAAAATTTGAAGATGCATTGCCATTATTTAGAGAAATATCAACGGAAGACAGATTTTCGGAAAAGTCAAAAGAGTATCTATACAATATTGCATGTATATTTATTGAAAATGGAAAAAAAGATGATGCTATAAGTATCCTTTCTGAAATAGAAAATTTCAAGGATTCCGCAGAAAAACTTAAAGAAATTGGTGGTTCTCAATATGATACAATGTTTGCGCAGAAAGAATACTCTGAGATTTTATCATTATATGAAAAAAATGATTCGCTTTTTATGAAGAGTCGGTTAGATAAAAAAGGAAAAGTTGATGCGAATGTTGTTAGAACATTTATAAAAATGTTCTATGACAACACAAGTGAGTTTTTTGAGCGTGTTGATTTCTCGGGAAATGTGTTTGAGTGTGATCCTGATTTGTATTTAGCCCATGAAGATGTTGGGGGAAAACTTGTTTTGCCTGCGTTTTTATCAATGTTGCCGTATGAACTTGGTAAAACGTTTACGTTATATGCAGATAAGACAGTTGCATTTGATGATGAATCGGTTTCTGTTAAATTTTCAAATGCGGACATTGACTTACTTTATAAAAGATTTTGTCAGAATGGAGACGATGCCTATTTAGGCGTAGTGAAAAACAAAGATGTTCAGGCTGTATTGGACAAGATATATGGCAATAACAAATTTATTTGGAAAGGTGATTCACAAGAATTTTTGTCTATTGAAAATGGTTATTCTGTATATCAAACAGGTTTTGGTGGTGATTATAATCATTCTGTGTATTCTGAAGTTGAAGATATTTCAATTTTTAATAGTTTTGTGTGCGTAAAAGTTAATGAAAAATGGTCTATCTATAATGATACTTATACTTCGCAGAAAAATATTGATATTACAGTTTACTATTTACTTTCTATTGAAAATGAGAATGTCTATTTTTCAAGCATAAAATATTAATGATATTGGGAAAATGTGATAATATGGGCTTGTTTCAAGAATTTGTAGAGCACAGTAATCGTGCAGTCATTAATTGGTGTTTTGATGACGGTAACGGGTATGTTGATGATAATTTACATTTCCAAATGGCAGTAGACTTTGCGTATATGGGAAAAGCATACATAGCAAATTGCCTCATATCGGTAAGTGCTATATTGTTAAATGATACTTTAACATCAAATACACCTTTAGACTCTGATACACTTGTTTTTCCTTGCGTTTTTAATCTGTTGCACGGTGTTGAATTATGCCTAAAATCAATAGTACTGCAATTGTCAAGTGCTAAAATTGAACTAAAACATGAATTGGAATATTGGTTACACAAAATTAATAAAGTTTCTGCAACATTAAATATTAATTATTTGGGCTTTGATGAAGATACTGAAGTCGCAAAATTAATAAAAGAAATAGAGGAGAAAAAAATTTGCCATACCGCTTTTCGTTATACTTATAATATTGTCAAAAGAAATAAAAATTATGAACTGATTCCACAGTTTTATAATAGGTATCAGGCAGACAAGAAAATAGAAACTATGGTATATGTAGATATTTTGTACCTATATAATCTTGCAATAAGTTGCCTGAACGAATTGAGTACACGTCTAAACCTTTTAATTTATGCGAAAGAGGACAATATAGCGATAACAGGTATATCTGAAGAAATTCTTATAAAAGAAATGAAATCGAATAGTTTTAAATTATTGGATCAGAAAAATATAAAAGAAGTACTTATAGAAAACATGGAAGCAATTAAAGCTTTTTTGATGTTGTAGAATCATGAATGTAAGTTTTTATGGATTTGCTATCTTATGGTTATCTTGTGCTATTATCGGTCTTGAGTATTATTTTGAAACGGCAACCCGCAGACGAGAGTTTTCGTCTGCGGGTTGCGTTGTTTTGTTTGATTTTCAGCCGAGTTTGAGCGTTTTTTGTTCGCCGTCGAGGGTGTATGTCACGGTCGGGGCGGCGGCAGGAGAAACGGAGATGTTTTCCGCGCGCTCGGAGAGGGCGAGAACGGTTTTGTATTCGGCGAGTTGTTTTTCCGAGTATTCGGAAAAATCGTCGGAGACGAAAAGCAAGCCGCCGAAGAGCGCGTTTGTCGTGGCAAGCGTCGATTTTTGCTCGGGCGAAAGGGCGGTGTTGCGGTCGCGGAGCAGAAAAACGTCGGGGTCGTTCAAGAACGCTCTGCCCGAGAGTTGACGGCGAAAGACCGTGTTCAGAACGGTATTTTTCGTTGACGGACGCTCCGAATGGAACAGCCGCATATACGGTTTGTCGTCCCATGAAAGCGACATATCCATGCCGATACGGCAGTATTCGACTTTGCCGAAAACGGGAAGCAGGGGAACGCCGCAGGCGAGAATTTCGCGGTTGCCGCAGAGTTCGCGCAGGAAATCGGCCGCTTCAAACATTATCTCACCGCGGGTTTTGTCGGGACGGGGAATCATGCAGGCCGCATAAAGAAAATCGAGTTTGAAAAGCCCGAAGCCGAGATTTTTATAGAAAGCGAAGCATTCGCGCAGGTATTCGCGCACGTCGTTGTTGTAAAAGTCGAGCGCCCACGCGCCGCCCCAGTTGCTTCCGCAGCCGACGGGTTTGCCGATTTTGTCGCGCAGCAGCCAATCGGGGTGGTCATTTGCCAAAGCGGAGTCTTTTTGACAGACGAAAGGTGCCAGCCATATTCCCGCCTCACAGCCTTTTTCCTTTATCGCTTTGATTATGGGTTCAAGCCCGTTCGGGAACTTTGTTTTGTCAATGCGGAGCCAGTCTCCGACTTTGGTTTCAAAACCGTCGTCTATCTGAAAAATATCGGGCGTTTTGTCAAGTCGGTCAAAGCCGCGCAACGCGTTTTCGATAACGCTTTGTGAGATGTCCTGATAGCGGTCGTACCAACTTGTGTAGCCGTTCTTTTTTGTTACGGAGCGCGGTGTGATTCCGAGTTTTTCGAACCACGCGTCAAAAACTTCTTTTTCTCTTCCGCGCGCAAAGAATATATCAAAAACTTTATATTCGGTTGCGGTCACACGTCCCGCGCAGTCTTTTTGGAATATTACGCGGTTGAAGACCGTATTGAAAATTATTCTTGTAAATCCCGTGTTTTCCGCAAGACTGCCGAAGAAAAAGTATTCGTCGCCGCGTCTGATATACGCATACGAATAGCCGTGCAGAACGCCTTTGCGGTATTCTTTTTTGTAAAAACCGCCGTCGCCGTATGCGGAAAACTCAAATTTTTTATCGAGGAATTTCGGGCAGAACCGCATGGAGCGGTCAAAATCGCGGACGCCGTATTCACGGCTTTGCGTCCAGCTTTGATACCCGTTCAAAAACAGTCTGTCGTCTTTTTTGAATTCAAACGGCAGATAAGCCGTGACGCTTTCTGTCTTTGTTTCGGTGTTCGGGCAGATCGTAAAGCGAAAACCGTTTTCGTCTTCTTCTTTTCGGAACGCCGCGTCCGAACCGTGGGCGAGAACAGCGTCAAAAATAACTTTTTCAGGCATTCTTATCTTCCTTTTCCGCAATCTTTTTCATCACGCCTTTTTCATCGTAGAAGAAGAACAGCACGGCGCCGATAATGCAGAATACGGTTGCTATGATAGCCGTCAGACGGTAGCCGAACGGCTCGACCGTTGAAGTCTGTCCCGAACCGGTGGTGAACGCCGCAACAACGGAAGTGAATACGAGCATGGAGACCGCCTGTCCCATTTTCATCGCAAAGGTGCGCGCCGCAAAGAACATTCCGCTTCTCTGTTCGCCGCTTTCAACGGCATCGACTTCGGAAATATCCGCAACAACAGCCTGCGGCAGAATGCCGAGAATTGCCATGGGAATACCTGCGCAGACCGCTATCGCGATGCCCCAGAACAGACCCTGACCGCATACGGACGCGAGCAGGAATACAAATGCGTAGGCAAAAAAGCCGACGATTATTAACTTTTTCTTGCCGACGCGGAGCGCGGTTTTGTTGATGAGCGGATAAAGGCAAAGGCTGACAAGCGTCATTATAACCGTGAGCAAGAACGTCCAAGTGTCATCTATGCCCATGAGTTTTGTTTCGTAGAACGCAAGCCCCGTTTGAAAAAGAGTTACCGCGAAAAAGTATATTATATCGGAAAGCACAAAGCGCACAAACTGACGGTTCTTGAACGTTTTGAAGAGCGAGCGGAATGCTTTTGTCTTGACGGGTTCGGATTTGATGTAATCTCTTTCTTTTATCCAAAGAGAGGGTATAAGCATGGCGATCGCCGCGACAAGGCACATTATTCCTATCGCAAGTCTTATCGATTTCGCGGTCGTCTGTCCGCCGCCGAGCACCTGCGCAAGGTTCGGTATAAGATAGGAAACGGAAAGTCCCGCGATATATGTGAACGAGATGAACGTTGAAACGTTCACTCTGTTTTTCTGCGTGTCGCCGAGTTCGGAGATAAGCGCGTTATACGGCGTGCAGTATATCGTCATAAACAGATAGAAAAGCATCAGCGTAACAAAAATGATAATGTCGTTGAGCAATACGTTCGACGTTTGCGGAAGCACGAAAACGCAAGCCGTCATAACCGCAAACGGCACGGCGATGACTTTCATAAAAGGTATGCGTCTGCCGCCCTTGAAGTTGCTTCGGTCCGACCAGCCCGCAATCATCGGGTCTGTCACCGCGTCGAATATTCTGCCGACCATGGTGATAAGTCCGAACAGCGTTATGCTCCAAAACAGCGTTCCGCCCGTGATGTTCTTGCCGAACACGCCCGCTTGCGAGTCCGTGTAATAGTAAACAAGCCAGTTGCTGATAATGCCCGAAAGCAAACTCCAACCGAACTGACCTATCGCAAAGATCCACAGCACTTTGTTTGTTATCTTTTTCATTTTGCGTTGCCTCCCGTTGTCTTAAAATAACTTAAAATGATTTCTTTTATAAGAGATATTTCCGCTTCGTAATTTTCGTCTTGGGTCAGAATTTTGCCTTCCGCCGCTTTTCGCAAAAGCGCAAGCATCGTGTGGTTGACCGCCAGATAGGTCAGTTCTTCGTTTATCCCGTCGCGGACGCTTCCGTCCTCACGCCCGAGCCGCAGAGCCTGCGCATACGGTTTGTAAAAATCCGCCGTTTCGATCTGATATTCTTCGAGTTTTTCTTTCGCTATATTCTCTTTTAAGCAGAACGCGTCGAAATCGTCGAGGAACAAAAGAAAATCTCTCTTCTTTTCAAACAGTTCCGAGTATGCGTCGAGGATAGCCTCTATCCTGCCTATCCCGTTCTTTTCGAGAAACTCCCGTGTCTCAAACCGCGGCTTCAAAAATTCCTTTATCTGCCGCCACCAAAGTTTTCCGACCTCTATCGCAATGGCTTCTTTCGTCGAAAAATAACGGTAAAGCGACGCAACGCCTATATCGCACTCTTTTGCGATGTCGGTCATTTTTACGTTCTCGATTTTATTTGCCGAAAATAGTTTTTTTGCCGCAAAAACGGCTTTTTCAACCTTTTCGCCGCGATATTTCGCCCAATATCCCTGTTCCTGCACTTGACAAACCTCTGAAAATATGATAGTATAACTATCAGATATTGGTTATATAGTAGCACAAAATTTACCGTTTGTCAACAGTCAACGAAAAAAATATTTGAAAGGAAAAACATTATGTCGAAATACACAAGCGTGTTCGGAAACGAAATGCCGAAAAAGGTTATTGCGAAAGCGGAAAAAACAAAAGCGAGATTTATCCGTAAATTCGGTGATGACGGCAATGTGAAATATACGTTTTCCACGGTTGAAAACGAAGTTCTTGCCCCGCTCGGAACAAAAGTTCTTGTAAAGGGTGACGGCGCTCGGTTTTCCGACCGCTCCGTTATAATAGGTAATATCCGTATGGGTTTCGGGCATTATCGCATTTCCATGGCGATGGCTTCCTGCGCTCACGCGCTCGGTTTTGAGCCCGTATGGCTTGACCTGAACTCGTTCCCCGATTCGACCTGCACAAAACTGATATCCTTTCAGAACGACCTGTATTCAATGGGTTCGCGCCTTTCGGATAAAAGCCGTCTGTTCAACAAACTTTATTGGGAACCGCTCAACAGCGAGGGCTTCCGCAAACTTTCGTATAACGCCTGCGACCAAGCGGCGTCCGAACTCACGGCAAATCTGCTTCGGGATCTGCCCAAAAACGTTCCTTTCGTCGCCACGCATGCATGGCCCGCGCAAGCGGCGGTCTGCGCAGGATTTGAGCGTGTCGTCAACGCCGTCCCCGATAACTGGCCTATGGCTCTGCACCTTGCCGAGGGCAGTCTGCACACCGTGCAAACGCCGTCTTCGTTTCTCGGTTATAAAGCGTTGCGCGGCATGGATAAAAAACGTTCTCTTCGCCCGATACCGGACGGTGAACTTGCATACACGGGGCATTATGTCGATCACGAATTTGTTTCGAATTTGGAAAATGACACGGCGCTTCGCGTTGACAGAATAAAGAGCGGAAAAGCAAAAAGGTATCTGCTGACCGTCGGCGGCGCGGGCGCTCAAAAAGAGATATTCCGCCGTGTTATCGAAACGCTTCTGCCAGAGATCAAGGCGGGCAAAGCCACGCTTTTCCTCAATGTGGGCGACCATAAAAACGTTTGGGAGGGGCTTTTGAACGAAATTCCCGCCCTTGCTTCGGCTACGCTGTTCGAAAACGATTACTGCGCCGCGTCCGCATTCGCCGCACAGGCTCTCAATGGCGACGTAAACGGCATTTACGCGTTTTGCCACGAAGATATTTTCGCCGCGGTATATATAACAAATCTGCTCATTCGCGCTTGCGACGTGCTTGTAACAAAGCCGAGCGAGTTGTCGTTTTATCCCGTGCCCAAACTGTTTATCCACCGTGTCGGCGGACATGAAGCCTACGGCGCGCTCCGCTCTGCGGAAGTGGGTGACGGCACATACGAATGTGAAACCCCGCGTGAGACCGCCGATATGATAAAACTCATGCAGACGGACAGCGAGGTGCTGCTTTCGTTCAACGACGCAATACTGAAAAACAAAGCCGCAGGTATATATGACGGCGCTTACAACGTCATACGTCTTGCCACGGCGCGGTGATATATGCGATGTCAAAAAGTTTTCGTCCCGCAAAATGATTGAAATACAAGAAACACTCCTCACAAAATTTGTGAGGAGTGTTTGCATATTGGCAGTATAGCAAAATTTTTATACATTTCAGCCTTTTCAGTTTGTCAACAGCAGCACTGTCAGCGCGGCTGCAAGGGCGCAGAGCCCGAGCGAAGCGAGGACGGACATCTTTTTGTAGGAAAGTATGCGCTCTATCCTAACGCGGACTTGTGCACCTCCGAAAGCGGACGCGAAAAGCGAGCGGCTTTCCGCACAGTTCAGCAGCGCCGATGCGTATCGTTTTTGTTCATCGACCGATTTCCCGCGCAGAACTTTTTCGTCGCAGGCAAATTCTATGTCTTCGGTGAATTTTTTCAGAAACAGCCACGCAAGGGGATTGAACCAATGCACGGCGGCGCAGAGAAATGCGAGCACGCGCCAAAGGTTGTAGCCGCTTTTTATGTGCGTCCGTTCATGTTCAAGCACAGCGTCGATGTCCCGCGCCGCATAATTTGCGGGCAGGATTATTCTCGGGCGGAATATGCCGTAAACGGCGGCGGTCGTGACCTTTTCGCTGACAAAAACATTGCCGTTTGCACGCTTTGCGTCTTTCAGTTCGATAACCGTTGTGAAATACAGCGTAAAAAGCGTTATCGCTATCGCGGCGGCGACGACCGCCCACACGATCGACGTTATCCCGAAAATATCTGCGAAAACGTCTTTTTTATAAACGACGGGAATAACGGTTTGCGCCGTATGTGTGCTGTTTATCGCCGAAAATCTGAGATGACCCGTTCCGACTGCCGCAGAGTATACAAAACTTTTTGAGGACAGCGCTTCAAGCAATTCCCCGAGACCGAATCCCGAATAAAGCCCGAACGGCAGACAAAAACGCAGAAAAGGCAGCGCCCAGAACGCCTTTATCGCACGGCGGGGAATTTTGCGGAATCGGCGCAGAAGAAGAACAAGAAGTCCCGCAACGCTTCCGCAAACGCTCATGTTGAATATCCAAAAGAAAATGTTCATATTGTCAGGTCGGCAGGCTGTGTAACTTCAACCTATGCGCCGCCTACCTCCCGTCTATCATTTTCCGAAGTTCCGCAAGTTCGTCTTCCGAAAGTTTCTCGTCTTCCAGGAGAGATGAAAACAGCGCTTTTTTCGAACCGCCGAAAAGTTTGTCTATAAGAGAGTGCGTCTCTTCCCGTCTTACTTCGTCTCTCGACACAAGCGACGTGCAGACAAAATTCGGCTCGTCACGTTTGATAAATCCCTTTGCCTCAAGTTTTTTTATGACCGTGTATGTCGTGTTCTTGTTCCAGCCGATGGTCTGCGCCGCGATAACGCTGACTTGCTTTGCCGTTATGGGTTCGTTTTCCCAAACTATCTCCATAACCTTTATTTCGCTGTCAAAAATCTTGTTTTTCATCTTTCGCTCCCGTCCGCACCTCAATATTGCGGACTATCTGTGTAGTCTATATCTATTTTACCACAACATTTTCGTTTTGTCAAGCATACCGCCCGCCGATTTCGGCGGGCGGTATGCGTTCTGATTGCAAAATCAAAATAAAGGCATATGTTATTTCAGTTTCAGCTGCTAAATTGGAATAACGGCTCAAAAAAACGTGTCTTATTTCAGTTTTGTTTTAACTCGGCACATCAAAAATTAAGAAAGAACATAAGTGTAGTATCGTTTTGTCTTAATTTTTTGCAGTCAAATCGGCTCTTTTCAATTCCTTTGCGGTATGAACAAGCGCAACTGCAACTGCGATAAATGTCAGCACGTCGCCGACCGCCATGCCCCATTTGAAAGTATAAATGAATATCGGGTCGAGAATACAGTTGCAGACCGCACCCGCAAGCAAAGAGATCATCGCGAACGTCGGGCTTCCGTCCGAACGGATTATCGGATTCAACCCCTGCCCGAACATATAAAATGGGACGCCGAGCGCGATCCAAAAGAAGTATTCCCGCGACATTTCAAACGTTTCTTCGTTGACCGTCGCGCCGAACGCTTTCAGTATCGGATCCGCGAAAATAAGGTATATCGCCGCGAGTACAATTCCCGACGAAACAAGCAGAAATATGGCGTTTCCGACGCATTTTTCCGCTTTCTCGGGTCTTTTTGCTCCGAGATTTATGCTTGTGAACGCACAGCAGCCGTCTCCTATCATCGTTGCTATCGCCAAGGCAATTACCGTCATCGGGAACACCACGGAGTTTGCCGCATTTCCGAAAGAGCCGAGATAATCAGCATTTGCGATGAATATTTGGTCAACTATGTTGTAAAGCGCGCCGACAAGCAGCGAAACTATGCAGGGGAGCGCAAACTTTCGCATCAATTTGCCCGTTTTTTCCGTTTCGAGAAACGTGTTTTGAACCGTTTTTTCCATTTTGATATTCCTCTCATTCAATCGTCTCAACGAAAAAAAAAAGCACGCCCGTAGGCGTGCGTCTTATTCTTTGTGACTGCGATACACGCCTCCGAACGTGTCGTATCGGAACGCGGAAGCGCTCTTGTATCGTTTCGTCAAGAAAAATATTCAATTAAAATATATTATAAATTGTACCACGTTTGTTCCGAAAAGTCAATTTCAAAAGTTTGAAATCCGTTTGCAAGACAGATATTGCACAGCTCCACAAAAATATAGGGGACAGAAAAAACGAAAAACATTATCGGTTTTCTTTTTCAAGTTTCTTTATAAACGCGGTAATTTCGGCGTCTATGCGTTTTATCTCTTCCAAAAATTCGCGAGCGGAAAGTCTGAAAACGCCCGAATGTATCGCCGCGAACTGCACAAGTTTGTCGGACGTAACAACGCGCAGCGTGTGGTCGGGACCGAGCCCGTGCATAAGTTTTTCCATGCAGGCGTCGGCTGTCTGCCCCTGCGGCGTGTATATCACGGTCACTCCGTCATCGGTCGCTTCGCTGCCCGCATTCGACGGAACACGATAGCCGTCAAAGACCGCCGTTACTTCCGTTTTTGTGTAAGCCGCGTAGTTTTTCAGAATATCTATCAGCCTGTCGCGCGCATGGTCAAGGTCTCTTTGCGCAAGTTCCGCAAGAAAATCCCATGCAAAAATAACATTGTAGCCGTCAACTATGAGTTTTGTTGTTTCGGGCCTCGGCTCAAACTTTCGTTCGGCGGTAAAAATGCGCTTTTCCGCATAGGAACGGCGTTTGATGGGCCCGTAAGTCCTGTTCATTATTTCTTCAAGCTGCGCGTCCGAAAGCCTGTGTGCACGGGCAACGCTTCTCGGCGACGGCAGGGGAACTGTCGGTCTGTATGCCGCGGGCAAATCCATGTATTCGCGCACTTTGTTCCATGGCACCACAAATCCCGCTCCGTGTGCGCAAAAGACCGAATGCGGCGGCAGCTGCATATCCGCTTCGGGCTTGTATCCGCTTTCCGCTATGACTTCTTCGGCGTTTTCGCACTCTCCGTCTCCGTCATATACGCACGAAAACGAGCCGTTTCCGCCGCTGTATGCCGCAACTTCTTTTGCATATCCGGAAAGTTTTGCAACCGGCGCACGCCCCGTAAAGACCGCAAAACCGTTGTCGTCCGTTTCCTGCACAAACTCCGCATGACGCATTTGCAGGTCGTGTATCGCTCTGCCCGCAGACGAGGACGGCACGGAAAGCCTGTATGCGTAAAAAGGTTCAAGCAGAACGGAGCGCGTGCTCATAAGTCCCTGCCGAAGCGCACGCAGCGTCGCTTCTCTGAAATCCCCGCCCTCCGTGTGCTTCGGGTGCGATCTGCCTGTCAGAAGCGTAATTTTTATGTCCGTCAGCGGTGCGCCGACAAGCACTCCGCGCAGTAGTGTTTCGTTCAGCACCGTGTCAACAAGATTTTGCCAGTTTGAAGCCAGTTCGTCCGTCGGGCAAACCGTGTCTGTTACCAAGCCTGTACCTCTCGGCAACGGCTCCAACAGCAAATGAACTTCCGCATAATGTTTCAGCGGCTCAAAATGCCCCACACCCTCGACGGGGGCGGCGATGGTTTCCTTGTAAAGTATGCGTCCCTCGCCGAAAGCGACATCAACGCCGAATCTGTCCTTTATCTTTCTTGTCAGTATCTCCGTCTGCACTTCGCCCATCAGCCGAACCTGCAATTCCTGCAATTCTTCCGACCAAACGGGACGCAAAGACGGGTCTTCCTCGGAAAGTTCGAGCAATTTCGGGTAAAACAACCTCGGCGGGCAATCGTTCGGCAAAATCACTTTGTACGTCAGAACGGGTTCGAGCAGGGGCGTTTCTCCGTCCTCTTCCGCTCCGAGTCCCTGTCCCGCATACGTCGCCGTAAGCCCGATAACGGCGCATATATCGCCCGCATAGGCTTTGTCTGTTTGTGTGAAATTGTTCCCCGAATAAAGCCGTATCTGCGCCGCTTTTTCTTCTCTGCCGTCGTATTTTACCGCATCGCGAACGTTCAGCGTGCCGCCTGTTATCTTCATATATGTAAGTCTGACATTGCCGTCATGCGCAATTTTGAACACCCTTGCGCCGAAGACATCCGTCGGGTATTCGGGACGCGGGGCAAGTGTCACAAGCGCGTTCAGAAATTCTTCAACGCCGTCCGTCGTTCTCGCCGAGCCGAAAAAAACGGGTATCAGTTTTCTCTGCGCCGTAAGCCGCGTCAGTTCTCCGGTGTCCGTTGTTCCGTCCGAGGTGAACTTTTCAAGCAATTTTTCCGAAAAAAGCGCAAGCCTTTCCGCTCTTGTTTCGTCGCTTTCGCCCGTGAAAAACGGAGCTGTCGCATCTCCGAGATTTTTGCGTATGTCCTCAGCCACCGCCGCTTCGCCCGCAAAAGGCAGGTCGGTTTTGTTGACAAAAATAAAAGTGGGAACGCCGTATTTGTCAAGCAGTTTTGCCAGCGTTCTCGTATGCGCCTGAACGCCGTCCGTTGCGCTTACAATCAGCACCGCGCCGTCCAGCACCTGCAAAACACGCTCCGTCTCCGCCGAAAAATCGACGTGTCCCGGCGTGTCCGCAAGAATTATTTCCGTGTCGCCTATCTCAAACCGCGCTTCTTTCGAATATATCGTTATTCCCCGTTCGCGCTCAACCTCGTCCGTGTCCAAAAATGCGTCACCGTGGTCAACGCGCCCGCGTTTGCGCAACTTTCCCGCCGCATACAAAAACGCTTCCGAAAGCGTCGTTTTTCCAGCATCGACGTGCGCAAGTATTCCGACGACAAGTTTACGTTTCACCGTTCTCACTCCGTTTGCTTTGTTATTGTTTCAGTATAACATATCACGCACGAAAAATCAAGCGGAAAGAGGAAAGGACAACCTGTGACAAAAGTATTGACAAAAACCGAGATAGAATGTATAATGACATCGGTCAGGCTTTAAATTTACGGAAAGGGTTTAAGGTTTAATATGTGAAAAGCCGTCCGTTTCAGAAAGAAAGGTTGTGTAACAAATGAATCCTTACGAGGGAAAGATCTGTCCCGCCTGCAATCGGCCGATAACGGAAAACGATGCCGTTGCCGTGTGCGGTGAATGCAACGCTCCGCAACATCTCTCATGTTGGCAGAAAAAGCAAGGGTGTTCGACCGAGGGCTGCGTCGGGCAGATAAAAGAGGTCTTTGAACCCGAAAACGGAGAAGACCCCGAACAAAATACGGAAGTACCAGAGACAGCCGAAGCTCCGACGGATATTTCGGAAAACGAAACAACGAAAAGCAAAAAGAAGAAGCGGATGATTGCCGTTGCGGTCTCATGCTCCGCAGTCGCTGTCATTGCTGCGGGAATTTTGTTTACGGTTCTTTTTGCGATACCTTTTTCCAAGTATAAGAAGGCTTCCTCCATGCTGGAAGAGGGCAAATACGATGCCGCGTATACAGATTTTCGCGAACTTGACGGCTTTTTGCAGAGTGAAGAAAAATCAAACGAGGCGCTTTACCGCAAAGCAAAAGAATTGAAAGAACTCGGAGAATACCAAAAAGCCGAAAAAATATTCAGGGAACTCGGTTCTTATTCGGACAGCGAATCGCTGCGCTGCGAATCCATATACGAATATGCCGACAAAGTTTCGGATTTCAGTATGAAACAGGCATATCTCGCATACGCCGAAATTCCCGATTACCGTGACGTTGCGGAAAAAAAGAACGAAATTCTCAAAAAGTGGATAACGCGTTCGGTTGAAAACGGAAACGTCAACGATTTCTTTGCAAGCGTCAAATTGAATCGAGCGGAGGAAAGACTTTGCCTTCGTGCCGTCCTTGATCTTCTTGCGGATGAAACGAGCCGATCCGTCAAAGCAATGTCGCCCGTCATTTGCGACTTTTTATCATCCGTTTCCGATGTTGACGGCTCATTGGACGATCTGAAAAGGTTTTTCGAAGACCTGCGTGACACAGAAAATTTCAAGGATTTCATCAGAAGCGATCGCGCTTATATATATATGATCTGGGACCGGTATGAATTTATTCCTAAAATGATGCTTTCCGACGACTGTATAGTATATTTCCTTGAAGGAACGTGGTTTGATTCATACAGTTTTGCCTATTTACAGTTTATCAAAAATGACAACGGAGAAACACGCTGCATCACCAATTTGTCTCGGATAAAGGTCCCGAAAAACGCCGTCTACTACGACATCAAAGATATGACGCTCTTTTTTGAGGATGAAGACGGAAATCGAATTGCCGACGTGTTCAAATTTACCATAAATTCAAGTCCGTATGATATGCAGGTCTACTGCTGTGAGGACGGAAACACATACGACGTTTCGAGAAATTAAAAAACAAAAAAATCAATGCGCACATCCGATTTCTTTTGATTTCGGCTGTGCGTTTTCTTTGCGAAAAATTATTCCGAAAACGGGTATTTTTGCTTTTTCGGGAGAAAATATCGTAAATTCTGTTTTGGGAGTTACGGTATGAAAAAAGAAAATGAAATAGGATTTTCTGCGGCGGTCGGAGAAATGAAAAAGGCGCTCGCGTCCGCATTTGAGCCGCGAAAGGTCTCTCCCGCACTTCGGGACAATGCGTATATTCTGAAAAATGAAGCGTATGCCGTTTGCTCGGCGCTCCCGAAAAAAGAAAAATTTCCCGCGTCGGGGAAATATCCGAGGATATACGTTTTTCTCGAAGATTACGTCTTTCTTTGCGGAGCAGTTGATACCAAAGAAAAACTTGACGAACTGTTTTCCGCTGCGGGCACGGTCTCGGGCGTGACGGGCGGCGAAGTTTCCGTTTTTATCGACGCACTCAAACTTGTTCTGCTGAAAAAAATATTTGTATTTTCCGAAAAAGGGCAAAGCGTCCGCTCCGTCGCGTCCCTTATAAATTCGGTGCGTTTTCTTTCAACCGTTCGTGTTGACGACGTTTATGCCCGTATAAGTCCCTGCGAACAGGTATTTATGCGCGATCCCGTATATTCTCAAATGACCCGTGAGAGCCGCAACCTGTACCGTCGCCGCCTTTGTGTCGAAGCGCGTCGGCGCGGCGTTTCCGAGTATGACTTGCTTCAACGACTTACCGACCGTGCGCTCACGTCTCCCGACCCCGAAAAAAGGCATATCGGGTTTTTTCTTTCGGAACGTCGATTCGGCTCCCGCTACATTTTTACCGTTGCCGCGCTTACCGTGCTGCTTTCTCTTTTTGCGGGACTTCTGACAAACAGCGTCTTTCTGCTTTTTGCGTCCTTGCTTCCCTCGTTCGGTATCGCCTGCCTGTGCGCCGACAAACTTTTTTCGCTCCTTGACGTTTCGTCCCTCGTTCCGGGAATGAAAACCTCGGACGGCGTTCCGAAAACGCTTGTGACCGTCGTCACCCTTGCCGAGGGACTGACAAAAGAAAAAATATGCTCGTCTCTTGCCCGATTCAGCCTTGCAAACCGTGAAAAAGGCTTGATGTTCGGGTTTCTTGTCGATTTGCCCGAAAGCGATTCAGCAGAAAATGCCGCCGATTCGGGCGTTTTTTCCATGCTGTCCGCTTCCGTTCACGAACTCTGCGAAGAATACGGCGAAAAGTTCTTTGCCTGCGTGCGCGGAAGAACAGAGACCGCAGACAGAAAATTCTGCGGAAAAGAGCGAAAAAGAGGTGCGATCTGCGATCTTGTCGAAGCGACCGCGACGGGCGACGCGAAAGCGTTTTCGCTTGTCTGCGGCGATATTTACGGCGCGGAATATATCGTTTGTCTGGACGGCGATACGCACCCGTGTGCGGGCAGTATCGGACGTCTTATCGGCGTGCTTGAACATCCTTGTTCGCGCCCCGTTTACGAAAACGGAAAGGTCGTTAAAGGTTACGGCTGTGCCGTGCCGAGCATGAGAACAGACCCCGTTTCCGCGGGAAAAACTCTTTTTTCGGAAGTCAGTTCCGGTGCGGCGGGAACGGAATACTACGAAAACGCTTCGTACGAAACGTATCAGACGCTTTTCGGCGCGGGCAGTTTTGCCGGCAAGGGCGCGATAAACGTCGATGCGTTCCGACGCACATTTTGTTCCCGTTTTGCGGACGGTACATTGCTCAGCCACGATATAATCGAGGGTGAATTCTTGAGAACGGCATACGTTTCCGACGCCGTCTTTACGGATTCCTCTCCGTCAAATCTTTTGTCGTATATGCGCCGCGCCCACCGATGGACGAGAGGGGACATACAGAACATCGTATTTCTGTTTAGGAATATCCGCTTAAAATACGGCGTTGAAAAGAACCCTCTTTCCGCCGTGTCGCGATTCAAGGTATTCGGAAATGTATTGCGCGCGCTGTCGCCCGTTTTTCTTTTTGCGGTGCTTTTTTCATCTCTGTTTTTAGGTGTTCCCGCACTTTTGCTCGGACTGTTTTATATCTTTTTTCCGACGCTTTCGGTTATTTTGGCATATCTGCCGTCAAAACACGGGTCTCCCGTCCGCTATGCTTCGGGCAAACTCTGTGCCGCGACATCAAATTTTTTGCAATGCCTTTTTTCGCTTGCGTGGCTTCCGTTTGAAGCACTGACAAAAGCCGACGCCGCCGTGCGCGCGCTGACGCGACTTGTGACACGCAAAAAACTGCTCGAATGGAAAACCTCGTCCGCCGTGGACGCGCTCGACATAGGAAAGGGTAAGTATTTTCTTGAAATGCGGGCGCAGTATGTCGGCGTGTTTTTGTTCTTTTCTCTTGCGTCTCTGCCGCTCGGCGTTTTGTGGCTGCTCGGTATTCCGCTTGCCCTTGTCGCTTCTGCGGAACGGAAAATTCCACCCGTTGAAAATACCGATGAACTGCGTGCGGAAGCGGAAAAGATGTGGACTTTCTTTCGCGATACGGTAACAGCCGAAACAAATTTTCTGCCGCCCGACAATCTGCGCGTCGAGCCGCTTTCCGCCGTTGCGGAACGAACATCTCCTACAAATATCGGAATGTATCTGCTGTCCTGTCTCGGAGCGGAAAAACTCGGATTTATCGACGCCGACGAACTTCTTATGCGTGTTTCCGAGACCGTTTCAACGCTCGAAAAACTCGAAAAATACGACGGACAGATTTTGAATTGGTACGACACACGCACGCTCAAACCGCTTTCTCCGCGCTTTGTTTCAACCGTCGATAACGGCAATCTTGCGGTTTGCCTTTATACTCTTGCGGCAGGACTTCGCCGCCTTTCTCCCGCATCGGATATGCTCGTTTACCGAATAGAGAGCCTTCTTTCGTCCATTGACCTTGCGTTTCTTTTCGACCGCGACACGGGGCTTTTTTATATCGGTTTCAATGCCGAAAACGGCTCTTTTTCGCCGTCGCATTACGATTTTTATGAAAGTGAGATTCGTCTGACGGTCTTTTACGCCGTCGCAACCGGTCAAGTCCCGTATTCCGCTTGGAGAGCGCTTGACCGCGCCGCGTTTTCGTCCGACGGGGTATTGTATGCCCGCTCATGGTCGGGTACGATGTTCGAATATCTTTTGCCGACGATTTTTTTGCCGACTTATCCGCTTACATTCGACGATGCGGCGCTTGCCCGTTGCGTTGAATTGCAGAAAAAAACAAAGTTCGGCGGCGTGTGGGGCGTTTCCGAAAGTCAATATTACGCTTTCGACAAATTGCTTAATTACCAATATCAGGCGTTCGGTATTAAGTCGTGCGCCGTTGACCCCGCCGCTTATTCGCGCAAAGTCGTGTCCCCCTATTCGACGCTCCTCGCTCTGCCGTTTGACGCTCCCGCTGCGCTGAAAAATCTCGAAAAACTGAAAAAACTCGGCGTATACGGCGATTACGGATTTTACGAGGCTGTCGATTTTACGGACGGCGAACCCAAAACCGTCAAAAGTTATATGTCGCACCATATCGGAATGTCTTTTCTTTCGATTGTCGGATACCTTTGCGATAATATCATTCAAAAAACATTTTTCGATACCCGTATTTCCGCTTTTTCCGATATGCTCAAAAACGCGCCGCCGTTTTTCGCCCGCAGATATGAAAATGCGTTTGTCTCCGCTCCCGATACGACCCGCCCGACAAAAACGGAAGAATCGCTTTTCGTTCCGCCTGCCCCGAAAGGCGAAGTGCGTGCCGTTTTCGGCAAAGATACGGTCTTTTTCGGTGTGGATTCGGGCGAAAGTTTTTTGAGCGCACGAGGTGTCGATATAACCCGCCGCCCGTCGCTCAACCGTCCCGCAGGGCTTGTCGTTCTGCGTAAAAACGGAACGAAAACGACCTCCTTTTCACGCTTCCCGATTGCAGGAGAAAAGACTTCGAAGTATATGCACTCGGACGGCGGCGAAATCTGTTACACCTGCCGTGACGGCGGTTTTGAGGGACGCTTTTCCGTCTGCTGCGACTGTGAGATGAGCGGCGTTGCGGTGGAGATTGCCGTCCGCAATAACGACAGATTTGAGCGGAAAGAGGAGTTGATATTCTTCTTTGAACCGACTTTGTGCGGCTTTGAGGAAGAAAAAAGTCACCCGTTGTATTCGGCTCTGTTTATCGAGTTTGATGTGACGGACGGAGTTCTTGTCTGCCGCCGCAGAAAACGCACGCCGAGCGAAAAGACGCTTCGACTTGCCGTCGGACTTGACAAAAGCGACGGTTTTTCGCTCTGCCGCTTCGAGACGCTTTCCTCACAGACCGAAAATCCTTTTGAAAATGTTTTTAACACGGATTTCAATTCCGTCACGGACGGCGCCGTAAGCCCGTGCGTTGCGCTGAAATACACTTTTACTGTTCGTGCGGGCGGTACCGCAAGCGTCTTTGTTCCGCTTGCCGTCGGCGAAAACGACAGGGAAGCCGTATCCGCTTTGAGATGTATCGAAAAGAAAAAATACGGCGACGTGAGAAAAGCCGCCGAGGTCTACCGTGCCGCCGTGCTGCGTGCGCGTGGAATCGACAAGGCGGGACTTCGCGTGTTTGACGATCTCTGCGCCGCATTTGTCTGCGACGCAAAGCCGAGACCTCTCGCCGCGTGCCTGAAAGCCGACGCGCTGTTCCGTTACGGCATAAGCGACGATCTTCGCAGGTTCTTTGTCTGCGTCGATGACACCACCGTGACCGACGGGGAGATGTATATTTCCGTTTTTGCATTTCTGCGCAGTCTCGGTGCGATGTGCGAACTTGTTGTTTACTGTTTTGAGCCGTCCGTTTATTCGCCTGCGGTCAGCCGTCGGTTAAAGGACTTTATCTCAAATTCATATTCTTATCTTGACGGGTGTCGGGGCGGGGTATTTATCGTTTGTGACGCAAATTATCCGTTTTATTCTACGCTTGCGGCGACTTCTTATCTTGTCGCAGACCTGAAAAACGGTCGCCGCATTCTCGATGTTGCGCCGTATATGCGCCCACGACGTTTCGCTGTTGAACCTTTGCCCGTCGAATAACTTTTCAAGACGGGTGTCGGCGGTTTTGTAAAAGGCGGTTTCGGCTCGGACGATATCAAAAAAGCGAATATCGCGCCGTGGGCAAATGTGCTGAGCAACGGACTTTTTTCGACCGTTCTGACCGACAGGTCTCTCGGCTATACGGCGGACGGAAACTCCCAACTCGAAAAGTTGACGCCGTGGCTGAACGACACCGTGTTTGCCGTCGGCGGCGAACAACTGCTGCTTGCCGTGAACGAAAAAACGTATGACCTCTGCTTCGGCGCAAGCGTTCTTCACCTGCGCGGAAGAAGCGTTTATCGTTCGCTTGCCGCGGAAATCGAAAGCGAAATTACTGTTTTCGTGCCTGTCGAAAAACGTGTAAAAATCATTCGCATAAGCATAAAAAATCCTATGTCCCGCCCCGCCGCCGTCGCGTTCTTTCCTCGAATAATTCTCGGCAGCGACGACCGTTTGGGCGTTCGCAGACACCTTTATGCCGACCATATCGAATACGAAAACGTTCTGCGCACGGATAAACGCGCCGTGCTGTGGACCGTCGGCGGCTCGGTCTGCGACGGCGGGGTAACTCTTGCAGTACCCGAAAAATCCTGCGGCAAGGCGTATTTTCTGCTCGGCGGTGCGGACGGAAAAGATGAAGCGAAACGGCTTGTTTCTTCTCTTTCGACTTTTGAAGACTGCGAACGTGAGTTTTCGCTTGTCCGCGACCGTTTCGACGATTTCGGACATCTTCGCCTGATGCTTGACGACAAACGTCTTTCGTATTTTGTATCGACGTTCCTCGAATATCAGGTTCGTATCTGCCGTATGCTTGCCCGCACCTCTCTTTATCAATGCGGCGGTGCGTTCGGCTTCCGCGACCAGTTGCAGGACGCCGAAAGTCTTGCCATGTTTGAACCGTCCGCACTCCGTGAAATGATAAATAAAGCCTGCGCGGCGCAGTTTGAAGGCGGCGACGTGCTGCATTGGTGGCACGACGGCAAAAACGGCGAAAAACTCGGCGTTCGGACACGCTGCGGCGACGACCTTTTGTGGCTTGCGCACGCCGTTTGCCTGTATGTGCGGCTGACGGAAGACACCGCATTTCTTTCCGAAAATATACCGTTCGTTCACGGTCAGCCTCTTGCGGACGGCGAATACGAACGCTTTGCGACCTACGCGCCGTCGAATGTCTGTGCGACCGTTTACGAACATTGCCTTGCCTGTCTGCACGCCGCATTGAAAATCGGCGAACACGGGCTTATCCTGTTCGGAACGGGCGATTGGAACGACGGAATGAACGCCGTCGGTCGCGAGGGAAAAGGGGAGAGCGTGTGGACAACTCTTTTCGCCGCACTTGTTCTCCGTGATTTTTCCGCCGTCGCAGAGAAAACGGGCGATGACAAAACCGTTTCGTTTTGTCTGCAAAACGCAGTTTCTCTTGCCAGAGCGGTTGAGACCCACGCGTGGAACGGAACTCATTATATCCGAGGATTTTACGACGACGGAACGCCCGTCGGCAAAGACGGCTGTTCGATAGATATTCTCGTTCAGTCTTTTGCGGCGCTCTGCGGCAGTCTTGACCGCTCCCGCGTCGAAACCGCGCTGAACTCCGCACTTGAACGGCTTGTTGACAAGGAAAACGGCATTGTCCGCCTTTTCGACCCTCCGTTTACGGGCGGCGAAAACAATCCCGGTTATATCGGCGCATATATTCCCGGCGTCCGCGAAAACGGCGGGCAGTATACCCACGCCGCCGTGTGGTTCTGCCGTGCTTTGTTCTCCGTGGGCAGAAACCGCGAAGCGTATGACATTCTGCGTCTGCTGAACCCCGTCGCTCACACGATGAGCGTTGAAAACGTTGAGCGGTATCGCAAAGAACCGTATGTGCTTGCCGCCGACGTTTACACAAACCGCGCACATTACGGCATGGGCGGTTGGACGTGGTATACAGGCTCCGCGGGCTGGTATCTGCGTTGTGTCTACGAAAACGTGCTCGGAATAACACGCCGCGGCGACCGCGTTTTCTTTTCTCCGCCGCCCGATATCTTCCGTCTCGGCTTTGCGTTTGAATTGCTCGTTGAAAATACCTCGTTTTCCGTTACCGCCGATTTTTCGCCGCGTTCCGAACTTTTCGTTGACGGGGTGCTTGCGGATTTCGCCGTTCTTGACGGCAAACACCATTCCGTCGAAATATATATGAAGAAATAAACGCAATTTTTCCGCTCGGAACTTGACATCCGCGCTTCCGAATGGTATTATACTGATATATCTTTCAGGGAGGCATTTATGAAAAACCAAGTCGCTTTCGAAAAACTCGGGATAGGACCTTTCAACCTTGACCGCGTCGCGTTTTCGATAGGAAACATTGATATTTACTGGTACGCCGTGCTGATAACCGCGGGTATGCTGCTTGCCGTTATCTTTGCGTGCCGTTACAGCCGCCGCGTCGGTCTGAAAACCGACAACCTGCTCGACGCCGCGCTCTGGGGCATTCCGTGCGCGCTTATCGGCGCGAGACTGTATTATATTATTTTTGCGCTCGACGAATTTCGCAACGCCGACGGCTCGCTGAGCTTCTCCAAAATGGTGAACGTCCGCGACGGAGGGCTTGCCATTTACGGAGGCGTTATCGCCGCCGTTATCGTCGCCGCAATACTCTGCAAAGTCAAAAAGATAAATTTTCTCAATATGTTCGATGTCTGCTCCTTGGGGCTGCTGATAGGACAGGGTATAGGTCGCTGGGGCAACTTTGTCAACTGCGAAGCCCACGGCACGGAAACCGACCTGCCATGGGGTATGTCCATCAACGGCGCCGCACCCGTTCATCCGACGTTCTTTTATGAAAGCCTTTGGTGCATATTGGGCTTTGTTCTGCTTTATATCTTCGCCCGCAAGTGGCAGAAGCATTACGGCGAAGTCTTTTTCGGTTACCTTGCATGGTACGGTGCGGAGCGTGCGATAGTGGAGGGACTTCGCACGGACAGCCTCTATATCGGCTCGACGAATATCCGTGTTTCGCAGGTGCTCGCCGCCGCTCTTTTCGTTGTCGGTATCGTTCTTTTCATTCTTGCGCGCAAGGGCGTGTTTGAAAGAAAGGGCTCCGCAAAGAAAGCCGAAAAGACGGAGGAGCTTGTGACCGTAACCGTTGAAGAACCCGTTTCCGACGAAGAGACCGTGATAGAAGAAATCACCGAGATAGAAACGGTTGAAGAACCCGAGACCGAAGAACAAAACAGGGAAGTAAAAACGGAAGGAAATACCGAAGACCATGGCGAAAATAATTGACGGAAAAGCGCTTGCGCAAAGCATAAAAGAAAATATCGCGCGTGAAGTTGCCGCGCTCAAAGAAAAAGGCGTAACGCCGGGACTTGCGGTAATACTCGTCGGCGACGATCCCGCCTCGAAGGTCTATGTCAACAACAAGAAAAAGGCCTGCGCGCAGGTCGGCATTTATTCGGAAGAATATCTGCTTCCCGCAGATACCGACGAAAAAACGCTTCTTGACCTTATCGCAAAACTGAACGCCGATAAAAATATCAGCGGCGTTCTGCTTCAAGCCCCGATACCGCCGCATCTCGACTATCGGAAAATCTCCGAAACCATAAGCCCCGACAAGGACGTGGACGCTTTCCACCCCTATAACGTCGGAAAAATTATGATAGGGGACTTTGATTTTGTGCCCTGCACCCCCGCAGGCGTTATCGAACTTATCAAATCCACGGGCACGGAGATTGCGGGCAAAAACTGCGTCGTTATCGGCCGCAGCAACATCGTGGGCAAACCGCAGGCAATGCTGCTGCTCAAAGAAAACGGCACGGTCACCGTCTGCCACTCAAAGACAAAAGACATCGCGTCGTTTACGCGAGGCGCCGATATTCTCGTTGTCGCTGTGGGCAAAGCGGGATTTGTTAACGGCGATATGATAAAACCGGGTGCAGTTGTCATTGACGTGGGTATGAACCGCAACGCCGAGGGCAAACTCTGCGGCGACGTTGATTTCGCGTCCGCCGAACCCGTCGCGGCATATATAACGCCCGTCCCCGGCGGCGTAGGTCCCATGACCGTGACCATGCTTCTTAAAAACACGGTCAAAGCCGCAAAACTCGCAAACGGTATCGAATAATTCAACAGAAATAAAAAAGTCCTGTCCGACATTCTTTATCGGACAGGACTTTTTTGTATTATTACTTTTTTTTCGCAGACAACCGATTTTGGCTTAAAATCTGCTTTGCTGTTACATACGGAAACGCCGAGTATGGAGAAAAAAGAAGAACGGGAAGAAAAAAGTGAAGAAAACAAAAAAGAAACGATGGTTTTCTGTCGAAAACATCGTTTCTTTTGGTGCGGACGATGGGACTTGAACCCATACGTGCTAGGCACACAAGATCCTTAGTCTTGCTCGTCTGCCAATTCCGACACGCCCGCGTTTCTTCTGTTGTGCTTGCCTATTATACCACGCAATACTCGGTTTGTCAATACTTTTATTTGTGAAAAAATTGTTTTATCGGTTTTTTTCAATATTCGGAAATAAAACCGTCGTTTTATGTGTATTTTTAACATCTGATGACAAAGACGTGCCGTCTGCTGTTAAACAGACGGCACATAATTTACTTCACAACAAAAAGCAACATTTTGAATTTTTCTTCTCCGTATACTGCGTGAGGGTGACCGACGGGCATAACGATGGACTGCCCCTCGGTCAGCAGATATTCGTTGCCGTCTATCGTTATTTTTCCCGTGCCGTCAAGGCAGGTTACAAACGCGTCTCCCGCCGCCGTGTGTGCGCTTATCTCTTCGCCTTTATCAAACGAAAAGAGCGTCACGCTGAGAGCGTCATTCTGCGCAAGCGTCTTGCTCACAACCTGTCCGTCCTGATACGCTACCTGTTCTTTGAGCGTCACAACTTCCGCTTTCGGGATATTCTTCATAAACTCTTTTGCCTTATTGTTTACCGTGAATTCCATATTTCAAAACCGTCCTTTCGGCTCTTTTTATTTAGTATAACACAACTTCCCGTAAAATTCAACTTTTTTGCCCGTGTTTTCCGAAATCCCGAAAATATATTGTATTTTCCTGCAAAATGTGATATACTCGGACTGTAAAAAAAATTACGGGAGGTTCTTTTATGAATGAAGTAATCAAAAATATAAAGACCAGACACAGCGTCAGAAAATTCAAGTCCGATCCTGTCGAGAAGTCCCTGATTGCCGAGATTACGGACGCGGGACTTTATGCCGCAAGCGGAATGAACAGGCAAAGCCCGATAATCATTGCTGTAACAAACCGCGAACTGCGTGACCGTTTGATGAAAATGAATGCCGCCGTTATGGGCAGAGACGGCACGGACCCATTTTACGGTGCACCCGTCATTTTGGTCGTGCTTGCAAAAAAGGACGCTCCGACACACGTTTACGACGGCAGCCTCGTTCTCGGCAATATGATGCTTGCAGCGCATTCTCTCGGGCTTTCTACCTGCTGGATCCACCGTGCAAAAGAAGAGTTTGAATCCGCGGAGGGAAAAGAAATCCTTAAAGAACTCGGCATCGAGGGCGATTATGAGGGCATAGGTCATCTTGCGCTCGGCTATGCCGACGGCGAGCCTTCTTCTCATCAGATAAACAAAAACAGGTTCTTTTTCGCGGGATAGTTTTTACACACGGCGCTGCCGTATGCATTTATATATATTATATCTATTGACAAATAAATTTCGAAATGTTATAATACTTATAATGCTTAAAATAGGAACATCATCGGACAGTTGAATATGAAAAAAGTACTGATAGTTGCCAGCGTTGTCTCTTTTATCGAATGGTTTAACAAAGAAAACGTCGATTTTCTTCACAATACCCTCGGATGCGAGGTTCATATCGCGTGCAATTTTGATTATATGAACGATACGGACGTTGAGCGAACCCGCAAATATACGGAACGTATAAAGAATGACGGAATATATATCCACAACATTCGTTTTGCGAGAAGCCCGTTCAGTCCGAAGAACATCAAGGCATACAGAGAGTTGAAGCGGATAATAGATTCGGAGCGGTTTGACCTGATCCATTGCCACACTCCCGCGGTATCTTTTATGACAAGAGTCGCGGCGAGAAAAGCGAGAAGACAGGGAACGGTCGTTATGTACACCTGTCACGGCTTTCACTTTCACAATTCTTCTTCAAAAAAGAATTGGCTGCTCTATTATCCCGCCGAAAAATTTCTGTCCCGTTTTTGCGATTACATCGTCACGATAAACAAAGAGGATTTTAACCGCGCCAAAACATTCCATTGCAAAAACGTTCGCTATATTCCGAGCGTCGGCGTTGATATAAATCGCATAAAAGCGTTGAAGATAAATAAAGCGGAGAAACGGAAAGAGATAGGCGTTCCCGATGAGAAGATACTTGTCATATCGGCGGGCGAACTGATAGAAAGAAAGAATCACGAAGTGATTATCCGCGCATTGGGCAAACTGCAAGATCCCGATATATACTATGCCATTGCGGGAAAAGGACCTTTGCTTGACCGATTGAAACAGGTCGCTTCCGAAGTCGGAATATCCGACAGGGTATTGTTTCTCGGTTTCAGAACGGACGTGTTCGAACTCTACCACGCGGCGGACATAAGCGCGTTTCCGTCAAAAATCGAGGGGCTGGGGCTTGCGGGCGTTGAAGCCATGGCGGCGGGCATACCGCTCGTTTCTTCAAACGTCCACGGCATACTCGACTATGTTATTGACGGAAAAACGGGTTATGCCGTTCCGCCGAACGACGTCGACGGCTTTGCCTCTGCTTTGGAAAAACTTGCGCATGACCCCGCCCTGCGGGAGAGTATGCGTCAAAATTGTCTTGATGCCGTCGAACCTTTCGAACTTTCCAACGCACTCAATGTTATGTGGGATATATACAAAGAGATTCTTGCTTAGGAGGATATGTTATGAAATACACTTTCAAAGACATAACGTCATCTCTGACAAAGAAAAAGAACAGGCGCAGTTCGCTGTGGGTTCAGTTATGGGTCAGAAAAGCATCTTTCCCCGTTACATATGTTTTTATAAACACCGGTTGGTCCGCAAATATGGTGTCCGTCCTTTCATGGATAGTTATTTTTGTCGCTGCGGTTCTTCTTTCCGTCAATAACTTCGGATGTATGCTTGCGGGCGTTATTCTGACCAATTTCTGGCTTGTCCTCGATTGTGTTGACGGAAATATAGCCCGAGTAAAAAAGACAAAAACTTTTATGGGCGATTTTTTTGACGCCGTTGCAGGCTACGGACCGTTTTCTTTCACCACGGTGGCTCTCGGCGTCGCTGCTTTTCATACATCGTTCCTTGTTCCCGAAAAATACAGGTATCTGCTGATTTTGCTCGGCGGAATAGGCGCAGTTGCAAATATTTATATGCGCTTGGTTCATCAAAAATATATGAACTGCTTTTTTGCCGCAAAAAAGGTTCTGAACGAATTGGACGAAATTACGCTTAAAGATACGGAAAACAAGCGGAGCTTTGCTTACATTCGCGAACAGCTAGATAAAAACTTCGGCGTTTCGGGACTGTTTATGCCGTGGCTGTTCGTCGCTCTGTTTACAGATACATTCGACATTATGCTTGTATGTTATACGTTGTATTATCTGCTGTCCTTTGCTGCAATATGTGTTTTGTATTGCAGGAAGGCATCGATGTTTGAGTCCGAAGTTCAAAAGAAACTTGCGGAAAACAAAAAGGTCGGTGAATGATATGGTTATCGGGTATACGACGGGCGTTTTCGATATGTTTCATATCGGTCATCTGAATATCTTGCGGCGGGCAAAAGAGCAGTGCGATTTTCTTATCGTCGGAGTCAGCACGGACGAACTTGTCAGACACGATAAAAACAAGACCCCGATAATTCCTTTTGCTGACAGGTGCGCCATTGTTGAAGCGATAAAGTATGTGGACAAGGTTGTTCCGCAAGAAGATAAAAATAAATTTGCGGCTTGGGAAAAATATCATTTTAACAAAATGTTTGTGGGCTCCGATTGGAAAGGAACCGATACATGGAGAAATTTTGAGACGCAGTTCTCTCCCGTCGGCGTGGAGATTGTGTATTTGGATCATACCGACGGCATATCGTCAACAATTTTGCGTGACAGGATAAACAGTATATAGTCTTCGGATTTTTCTGTTTGGAAATTGTTCTTCCTGCAGTGAAGCACTTGTCTGCGGAACGCCTGCGGTGGCTTTTGATTCAACTGCCTGAACTGAAGTTTGCGATGACAATTTCAGCAGGGTTATTTCCTCCGATTCAGACGTAAAAAAGGCTGTTAAATATATAAGAAACAATGAAAAGCCTGTTACGGCACATCATTGCCGGATTCGGCTTTCATCAAAGAAAAAACGGTTGAGGATTATTGCGCATTATATGAAGTACTTAAAAACGACAGAAAAAAGCAGCGGGTTTAACTTAAATTACATCATCGTCTGCGCGACGATGGCATTGGCGCTGTTTCACATCAGCACGTTCTTCCAGACATATTATACTTTCTATGCCACTTGCGGTGTTGCTCTTGCAATATTCATGTTTTATATATTATTCAATTTCAGACATTTGAATTTCCTGGACGTGCCGCTGCTTTTGGTTATGATTTCGTCCGCTGTCATTATCTTTATGGGCTCAATACTGAAAGATAAATCTTTAATGGAAATGCTCGGCAAGTATTTGCCTTATACACTGTGGCCGTTGCTTTACCGTTTGACAAGGGGCACCGTGAACAGAAAGTTGAAAGCTGCGTTGACGGTCATATTCATCGCGTTTTTTGCGGTCAGTGTTGTACTGACGCTTACCACATTGAGTGTTGACAATAATGCTTCGCGTCTTCTGGCTGGAGCGGCAACAGAATCCGAGCGTGTCGCATATTATGCAAAAGGCGTCGGCGGATACGGATTTGTTTTCGGCTCTGCCTTTATTTCTTATGCGCTCGTAAAGTTCGGTCGCAGAATAAACTTCAAGCCCTGCAAAGTTGCTATAATCGTGCTTATTGCCGTGATTGCGGTTATGATAATCCTTGCGTCTTATACGACCGCGATAATTCTTTTCTTTATTCTTGTGTTTGTTTCCGCGTTCACTTCTGCAAAAAAACATGGCTGGATAGGTTTTGTTCTCCTGTTCGTGGGTGCGCTGTTTGTTATTCTTTTCCGAAACAGTATTTTTGAGATGTTCGCGCAACTCGGCAAGAACCTTGAACTGCCTTATGTTGAAAAACGCTTCACTCAGCTGTTGCAGGCGAGTGAGGACGGCAACGTGGAGGGGCTTCGCAGATATACATTGTATAAAGAATCTTTGGATGCGTTTTTTGGCAATCTGCTGACGGGGGCTGACGAGGTCGGCGGACATTCCGAAATATTCGACTTGTTGGGTATGTACGGGATTTTTGCGATCCCGTTTATAGCATCTCAGGTACTGATGTTCCGCAAAATGGCGAAAGATTCCATTTTCAAAGTTGAGATAGTTTATTGGATATTCTTCGCATATATGTTTATAGACCCCGTAGATTCCATTGTTACAATCCCGATTATTTACTACATTCT
Source organism: uncultured Eubacteriales bacterium (assembly GCA_900547165.1). GTDB lineage: Bacteria > Bacillota > Clostridia > Oscillospirales > UBA644 > UBA644. The sequence goes on along the minus strand of URFZ01000014.1, from coordinate 28,642 downwards.
TCCGTTTATTCTTTCTTACAGCGATGATGAAAAGGAAAGAATAGTATTGCCGATAAACGATAAAGGGGTCAAGTCCATATATGAAAAAACTCGGAGTAATAACTCATTATTATAACAGTCTGACTTACGGCGGAAATTGAAAATGCCGCTACCGTGTTTACGGACAGTTTTCATATCACGGTTTTTTCGCTTATTTTCGAACACACGTTTTTTGTGTTCGACATTCCGATTATTTGGGCATGGGTTCAAGACTGCAAACTCTGCTTTCAATGTTTGATATGGAAAACAGATTTTTCCCCGCAACGGAACAAACGGAAAAGCTCGATCTTGCGGATATGCCCGCGCCGAATTATGAGAAGCGTTTTGAAAAATTTGAGGAAGCGGTGAAAAAATCGACCGAGTTTCTGAAAAACAACTTAGGCTGAATTTTTATCGGATGATTTAATATGGGAAAATACAACAAACTCGCAAAAAATACCGGTGTATTTTTTATCGCCAATTTCGGCAGCAAGGTTCTCACCTTTCTGCTCGTCCGCTTTTACACCGAACTGCTGTCTCCGTCCGAGTACGGAATAATCGACTTGCTTAACACCACCGCAAGCCTTGCGTTTCCGCTGGTGACGCTGTGTGTCATGGAAGCAGTATTGCGCTTTTCGATAGATGACATAGACAATCGGGGGAAAATACTTACAAACGGTCTTTTTGTCACTGTTCTCGGCAACCTTGCCTTTGTGCTGACTGCTCCGATATTTTCGCATATCGACAACTTTGCGGATAATGTTGTCTGGTTGTATTTGCTTACGTTGACAAACTCATTGTTTACGTTATTTGCTCATTTTTCACGGGGTATAGGCAAAAGCAAACTGTTTGCTTTGTCGGGGCTTGTGTATACCGCTCTTCAAATAGGCTTGAATATTCTGTTCCTGCTTTTTTTCAGATGGGGTATAACGGGATATTTTATCGCTACGGTTTTTGCAAATGTGCTTTCGAGCGTATTTGTTTTTTCGGTCGGACACCTTTGTTCATATATCATTTTCAAACTGGACAGAAAATATCTGCGGACGATGATAATCTATGCGTTGCCGTTTATTCCAAATTCCGTCTTTTGGTGGATAATGCAGTCGTCCGACAGATATGTGATAACTTATGTTTTGGGCAGCGACGCAAACGGTCTTTATGCCGTGGTGAATAAAATACCTACGATAATTTCAGCCATAAGCAATATATTCTTTCAGGCTTGGCAGATATCGTCCGTCGAAGAGGTCAACTCAAAAGACAAGGTAAAATTTCATTCAAGGGTCTTTTCCGTGCTTTCCGCGCTTTTGACCTGCGCAACCTCGTTTCTTCTTATCATATTGCAGCCTCTTTACCGCATTTTGACGGAAAAGTCGTATTATATCGGTTGGACGGCAACGCCGTTTTTGCTGTTCGCGATGGTCTTTTCCTGTTATTCGAATTTTCTCGGAACGAACTATGTCGCAATGAAAAAAACAACGGGCATTTTTCTGACCACAGTCGGCGGCGCTGTCATAAATATCATCCTGAACATACTTCTTACGCGTCCGTTCGGAATAATCGGAACGGCATTCGCAACAGCGGTAGGATTTTTTATCACATGGGGCGCACGCGTTTTCGGAACACGTCGTTTTGTCAGAATTCATTACCCGTTAAGAACATTTATCGTTCCCACGGTTTTATTGCTTGCGCAGACGGTGCTTTTGTCCGTCGGCATAAATTCGATTTGGATACAATGTATCTTTTTCGCGGTTATAGTTCTTCTTTATATCGACATTATCGTTATGTGCTGCAAAAAAAGTATTGTCTTTGCAAAAAGCATTCTGAACAGAAAGAAAGCCTGATATTTGAGGCCGTCTGATGATTAGACCGGTTGATTCGGAAAAATGTTGCGGGTGCGGAGCGTGTGCTTCTGTTCGTCACCAAAATTGTATTTCGTTTGCGGCGGACGGCGAGTGCTTTTTATATCCGTCGGTCGATGAAAAAAAACTGCGTCGGCTGCAACATGGCGGTTTCGGAAAAGAGATGCACCGATTCTTGGCGGAGCCGTTTTTCGTCCGTGTGAAAAAGTCTTTGAAAAAGACGGTCAAATCCGTTATCGGGAAAAAATAGTCCGCCGTTATAAAACAGAAAGAAAAGGTAATGCTGATGCCTGATGATACAGTAAAAAGAGATCTGTTTTCTCTTATAAAAAGCGCATTGACGGGAACGCCGCAGCCCCTGTCAAAGGATTTTGACCTTGCGTCGGTTCTCGGAACGGTGCGTAAACATCAAATCGAGAATATCGTGTATTACGGCGCCGCAAATTGCGGGATTCCGACTTCAACGCCCGCCATGCAAAAACTTTTCGGCGTTGTGTGTTCCGCGCTTTGTCTGAACGAAACGCAAATATTCGAAAGCGAACGGATATTTGCCGCTTTTGAGTCGAAAAACATCGACTTTATGCCGCTCAAAGGCACGTTGCTCAAACCTCTTTATCCGAAGAGCGATATGCGTAGTATGAGCGATGTTGACGTGCTTATCAAATTGGAACAATATGATAAGATACGTTCCGTTATGCAATCTCTCGGCTTTTCCGAAAAGACGGAGAGCGACCACGAATTGATATGGACTTCTTCCTCTTTTGTTTTGGAACTTCACAAAAGAATAGTTCCGTCTTACAACAAGGATTTTTATTCGTATTTCGGTGACGGATGGCAGCTTGCCCGCAAGGTTGACGGAACGACGTGCCGTTATGCGATGTCGAAAGAAGACGAGTATGTATATCTGTTTACTCATTTTGCGAAACATTATCGCGACGGCGGCGTAGGAATAAAACATCTGACGGATTTTTATGTTTTCCTGAACGCATATCCCAAACTTGACAGACTGTATATCGAGGACAAACTCGAAAAACTCGGGCTTGCAGAGTTCGAGAAAAACGTGTCCCACACTCTTGCGGTTTGGTTTTTTGATAAAACATCGACCCCTGTAACAGACCTGATAACCGCAGTTGTTTTTAACAGCGGTGCTTACGGAACACGGGACGCACATCTGATTGCTGCGGCAACGAAAAATTCCAAGGTTCTCGGCTCCGCAAAAAAAGCCCGCGCAAGCGAGTATTCGTATCTGATATTTTTGCCGTATGACGGAATGTGCGAAAAGTATCCCGTTCTTGAAAAGGCAAAAATACTGTTGCCGTTCTTCTGGGTATACAGGCTTGCGGAAGCGGTTTTCAAAAAGAGGAAAAAGATCAGGGCGCATCAAAAAGATATCAATCTGACTTCCGACGAAAATGTTTCCGAGTATAAAAAAATGCTCAATGCGGTCGGTTTGGATTTTAATTTTGAATAATAAAGCGGTGCTGTAAAAAAACTTGCGTTTTTTTACAGCACCGTTTACTTTGGTATTATTATTATAATAGTTCTGTGCGCTATATTACTTACCCCTTGTTATACCGTTGCGAACCGTTTCTTTTCTCCGTCAAACGCCCAGACCGTCGTTGCGACTTCCTTACGTCTGTCTCCGTCGTTTATCATCTTCCATGTTCCGCCCAAAAATTCCTCGCCGTCTGGGCTTTCAAAAGCATATTCAATGCGGAGCATATCCCTGCCTTTGACCGTCTCCGTCTTTTTCAGACGCAGGGTAAAGAGCCTTTTCAAAAAGTCCGTCGCTCTCTGTATATAGTTCGGCTCGCCGTCTTTCGGCGGTGCCATATAGTCGTCAAAATGCTCGTGGTCGGTGAAATAGAACAAAACTATCTCGTTTTCAAACACCTCGAACCAAACGTTGTTCTCTTTGTCGATAATAACTTTATCTCCGATTTCCTTGCCGCTTCCGTCCTCTTTTTCGTGTTCTTCATTCGATACGGAAACGTCGTTTTCGGAAATAAAAGGGGAAAGGCTTTCAAGAATTTCTTTTGTTGTTTTGTATATCATATTTTGTTCCTTATATATCTTTGAACATCGGTTCTCCCGATTTTATCAGTATTTTTCGCATAAGTTTGAGCGTCAGCGTCGGCGCAGTGCGGTGTCCGATATTCATGAGTTTTGCGTCCGCGCCGCAAGTCAGCCGTTTGCGTCCGCGTTCCATACCGCGAACTACCTTTTGCGCGACTTTTTCGGGTGGGGTGGAGAAATATTTCATTATCGACCGCTCGGGCATCTTCTCCGTTTGCGCTCGGAATATTCCCGTAATGCTGAACCCCGGACAAACCGTGAACACTCTGACTTTGCCGTCAAGTTCCGCCGTCAACGCTTCCGAAAAACTTTTGAACGCCGCTTTGCTTGCGCTGTACGCCGCCGCTCCCGCAACGGGACAAAGTGCCGACGAACTTGAAATGTTCACTATCATCGGGTCGCGTGAGTGTGTCAGTTTCGGCATCATGTGCCGTATCGCCGTGACTGCCGAAAGATAGTTCACTTCCGTTACCCGAAAAACGCTTTCTTCGCTCTGCTTTTCAAAAGACTTGAACTCGGGCAGAATGCCCGCACAGTTTATCAGAACGCTCGGCTCACAGTCAAGATTTTCCGCAAAATCCGTCCACGCGGCTCTGTCCGACACGTCAAACAGTTTGTAAGAAAACAACTCTTTTTTATCTTTCAGTTCCTCTTTGAGTGCCGCCATTTTATCTTCGTTTCGTCCTATGCCGATGACTCTGCATCCGTGTCGCAGTATCATCAGTTTTGTGATTTCTCTGCCGAATCCGCCCGATGCGCCCGTCAAAACAACGGTTCTTTTGTTCAAATCGTACTTCATATCTTTCTCTTTTCGCCTCGCCCGCCGAATTTGCGATCGGCGTTGTCGGTTTTGTTTGTATTATAGCACAGTTTCCGCCATAATTCAACCTCTGCAAAAACGTTTCGGCAAGATTCCCCGTTTTTTGTTTGTCGAATATTGACAATATATATATTTTATGGTAATATAAATATATAACGGCATAAGCCGTATTTTTTCAAATAAAAAATTCAAACAATCGTTTGATTGGTTTTCGGAGGAGAAAACATGGACAATCCCGAAAAAAAGAAAGAAGTCGTTTCCAAATGCTTGGATACGTTTATCAGACAGGGACTTTCCGAAACAAGTGTAAGAGATTTGAGCGGTTGTCTGAATTTGCAGTCGGGCGGAATATACTACTATTTCAAAGACAAAGACGATGTTGTTGCCGCTTGCGCGGAAGAAGCGGCGATAAGACTTGAAGAAAAACTTATCTGTTCGGCGCTGAAAGATATAGAAAACCCTGCGTCGATGCTGAAAAAACTGTACGCGGGGTGTGACGAAATGGCAAGCACCATGAAGTTCTTTGCCAGCGTATGCGCTTTGTCGCGTTATTCCGCAAGCGTCGCGCCCGTGCTCGGACGGCTCTCGGCACGATATGAATATTATGCGAAAATATTCGCGGAAAATCTCGGTTGCGAACTTGATGAAGTAAGACCGTATTTGTTTATGGCGATAACAACGCTGTCGGACTATATGATCTTCGGAGGAAAGTCTTATATCGAACCGCAACTTCGCGTTTTTGAAGACAAACTCAATGAGTTTCTGATAAACAGAAAAAAACAGGAAAAAGGGAAAATGTAAAAGGAGCAGAGAAAATGAAAAAGTTTTTGGTTGTCGTTGACATTCAGAACGACTTTGTGGACGGCGCTCTCGGAACGCCCGAGGCGGTCGGAATTATTGAAAATGCCGTGCGGAAGATACGCGCTTTCGACGGTGAAATATTCGTCACGTTCGACACTCATTTTGACGATTATCTCTCTTCCGCGGAGGGCAGAAAACTGCCTGTGCCGCACTGCATCAAAGGAACTCCCGGCAGGCGCATAAACAATGATATCGCGCACGCGCTCTCCGGCAAAAAATACACTCCGATAGAAAAGCATACGTTCGGTTCGCTCGAACTGCCCGAACTTATCAGGGAAGCTGCCGGTGACGAGGACTTTTCTGTCGAACTCATCGGGCTTTGCACTGATATCTGCGTTGTTTCCAACGCGCTGATATTAAAAGCAAACTTTTATGAAAATGAAATTTCCGTCGATTCTTCCTGCTGCGCGGGCGTAACGCCCGAAACGCACCTCGCCGCGTTGGAGACGATGAAAATGTGCCAGATAAATGTAAAATGATTTATGGGACTGAATATATTCAGCCCGAGCAAATATAAAACCAAGTGAGGGGAAAAGTATGAAAAAATGTAGTTTTTGCGGTGCAAATTCGGACGATGACGCAAAGTTCTGTCCGTCCTGCGGCGGCTCGGACTTCTCCGAGGTCGGTGCGGAACAAGGCTCGACCCTGAACGGGGCGCAGACGATTTCTCAACCTGTCGTTCCAGTTCAACCCGAACAGCCTACCGCTCATGCCGAACAGGTCGCCGCATCATCTGTCGCCCCCGCAGCACCTGTCAGAGAAAATATCGTTGCGGGCGCAGTCGGCGCGTTTTTATTCTCGTTGATAGGTGCTGCGCTTTACGTTTTGATTTATCAGGCAAATATCATTTCCGGTATTTGCGGACTTGTGATTTTTGTTCTTGCAAGTTTCGGTTACGGTGTTTTTGCTCGAACAAAGAATCGTTCGTCCGTTCCGAACATAGTCGTGTCTGTCATCGTGATGGCTGTCATGATATTCATTTCGGAGTATATCTGCATTTCTTTGGAAATTTACAAAGTATACAGCGATATCGGAATAACCGTTTTTGATGCGATAAGTTCCGTCCCCGAATTTCTTTCCGTACCTGAAATCAGAAGCGATTTTCTGAAAGAACTTGCGTGGGCATACCTTTTCGGCTTTGCCGTTTCCGCAAGTTACATAGTCAGACTTGTAAGGGAAAGAAAAAACAAAAAGTAATTCTTACGAAAAATCCGAGGACAGGCGTTGAGCCTGTCCTCGTTTGCTGCATTTCTGTATTATATTCCTGCTCTTTTATTCTCCGAGAAAGCCTATAAGTTTCAGCCAATTACACAGCAGTTCGGGCCATTGTCCCGCAGAGTTCGGCTGGATCTGCGCAAGACCGAGTCCGTGTTGCCCATTCGGAAAAACGTGCAGTTCAAACGGCACGTCTTTTTCTTTGCACGCGGAAGCGTAGATAAGCGCATTGCGCACGTCAACCGCTTCGTCGGCAAACGTGTGCCATATAAATGCGGGCGGGGTGAACTCTTTCGAAATGTTTTTATCGGGCGAAAAAGCGTCAGCCTGTTCCGTTCCGAGGTCTCCGAGAAAGTTTTCCATTGTCGCTGTGTGTGTAACGTCCGAAAATGTCGAAACGGAGTAGCACAGAATCTGCGCATTGAGTTTTGAACTCTCCGCGTCTATCGGGTCGTTTTCGTTTTCGAGCGGCGTGTGTCCGAGTGTCGCCGCCTGCGCAACAAGGTTGCCGCCTGCCGAGAAGCCCATCGCGCCTATCTTGTCTTTGTCAATGCCGAAACGCTCCGCATTGTGCCTTACAAAACGTATCGCTCTGTGTGCGTCTGCGAGTTGGCAGGGGTAATGGTAGGGCAGAACTCTGTATCTTAAAACAAAAGCCGCAACGCCTATGGTGTTCAGCCATTCGGCAAGTTCCACTCCCTCGTAACTGTCGCAAAGGGTTATATATCCGCCGCCGGGGAACACTATAACGCAGCTTTTCGCGCCCTCGCACGGAAAATACAGCAATTCGGGTTCCTGTTTCGGAGAAACGCTTTCATCTGTTAAGGGCGCAACGTCCCAAAGTTTGAATCTTTCCATATTTATCACCGTTATTTTCCGACGGCGCCCTGTGCGTCGTCTCTGTATTTTTTTCTGCCGAACATAATATAGAACCAAAAGATTATCGAAAGCAAAACAAGTACGCCGAAGCCGAGCGCGAACCATTTCAGTTTCTGCCACATATTTTCGTTGACGCTTCCGTAATCCTCAAAACTGCGCCAAACGCTTTTGCCGTCAGACAAAGCGTCGTATGCCATAAGAACCGCCAAAGTCGTGTCTTTGTCGCTGTCCGCTTCCGCAGATGTCGCTCTGTATATTCCGTCGGAGTTTTTTCTCGAAACAAGCACCGACGGCAGGTCTCCGTATGCGGCAAACGAGTCAAGCGTCTTTGCTTTTTCCGTATCTGCGAGAGCCATGGTCGCGTATGCGATGTCTTCCGTCGTCGCCTCTTCGAGCGTTTTTGCGTCGCCGTACTTATCCGCGATGAATTTTGCCGCTTTGTCGAGCGCCTGCGTAACTTCCGTGTTGTTTTCCGTGAATGCCGAAAGGTATGTTGCGCAAAGCGCGTGCGTCTTCATCTTCTCGGAAAAAGAGCCGTCGTCTTTTTGCAGGGAAAGAATATAACTTGTCGCCTGTTTTGCCGAGTATACAACGGTTTCGTCTCCCGCTTTTGCCTGTGCGCCTTGAAGTGCAACCGCGCAAAGAACCGTGCCGTACAGATCGTTTTCGTAAAAAGAACCGTCTTCTTTTTGCTTTGACGCAAGTTTTGCGACGGGATCTCCCACGGAAGACGTTTCGTTCGGGTTTATACCAAGCGCAAGTCTCGAAAGAATAAACTGAGCAAGCGTTATCGGGGCGTTTTCGTTGAGCGTCGGTTCCGTAAGCGCAGAACCTTTTATCGCGTTCACGCTCGAAAATGCGATAATCTCATTCCAGTTTTCAATGGCGGTGGTCTGCGACGTGTAGTAGTTCAGAATTCCGTCTATCTCCGTCGAAAGATTTATCGTTGCCGCATAAAAGGGCAGGGCAAGCGCGAAAAACATCACAACGGCAACCGCAAGCGAAACGATTTTTTTCTTCATCATATATCCTCATTTCATAGGAATATTCAGTATATAATATACTGGAATTTTATCATATACGGCGCAGACTGTCAAGTCCGACGGGACAAAGATTGAAAATAGTTTTGAAATGCTTGACAGGTTAAATAAAATATTGTATTATATAGAATAAAGTATTACAGCGCAATTTCCCGAACGGAGGAACAAAGGATGTCAAAGGACACCTCGAATATAAGAAATTTTTGCATAATCGCGCATATCGACCACGGCAAATCCACACTTGCCGACCGTATTCTCGAAATGACAAAGACAGTATCTTCCCGTGAAATGGAAGACCAGCTTCTCGACAATATGGACCTTGAACGCGAACGCGGAATAACGATAAAAGCGCGCGCCGTCAAACTCGAATATGAGGCAAAGGACGGCAAAACATATATTTTCAATCTTATCGACACTCCGGGTCACGTTGACTTTAACTACGAAGTCTCCCGATCCCTTGCCGCCTGTGAGGGGGCGATACTCATAGTTGACGCTTCGCAGGGCGTCGAGGCGCAGACGCTTGCAAATGCGTTTCTTGCTCTTGACCACGACCTTGAAGTTGTGCCCGTTATCAATAAAATAGATTTGATAAACGCCGACCCCGACCGTGCGGCGAAAGAGATTGAGGACATAATCTGCATTCCCGCAGAGGACGCCCCGAGAATTTCGGCAAAAACGGGTCTCAACATTGTCGATGTCATGGAAGCGGTAGTTGCCCGCATTCCCGCACCGAATGGGGACAGCGAGGGCAAACTCAAAGCGCTTATTTTTGATTCGGTATACGACTCTTACCGCGGCGTTATCGTGTATGTCCGCGTGTTTGACGGCAAAGTCAAAGCGGGTGATATTATCCGAATGATGGCGACAGGTGCCGAAATGGAAGTCGTTGAAGTCGGTGCTCTTCGCCCGTTCGGTTTCGAACCATCGGCGGAACTCTCCGCAGGTGACGTCGGATATATAACCGCATCTATCAAAAACGTCAAAGATGCAGAGGTCGGAGATACCGTAACACTTGCGCTTGACCCCACGGAAAAGGCGCTGCCCGGTTACAAAAAGGCACAGCCCATGGTTTTCAGCGGTATCTATCCCGCAGACGGCTCAAAATACGGCGACTTGCGCGACGCGCTCGAAAAACTCAAACTCAATGATGCTTCTCTTGAATTTGAGGCGGAAAGTTCGGCGGCACTCGGTTTCGGCTTCCGCTGCGGCTTTCTCGGTCTGCTTCACATGGAGGTTATTCAGGAACGTCTCGAACGCGAATATAATCTTGACCTGATAACGACTGCTCCGTCGGTTATTTACAGAATAACGCTGACGGACGGCACGGTTGAAATGATAGCCAACCCGACAAACTATCCGCGCTCCGACGTCATAGAACTTGCTGAAGAACCTTTTGTAAAAGCGGACATAATCGCTCCGTCGGACTATGTGGGCGCGATAATGGATCTTTGTCAGGAAAGACGCGGTATATTCAAGAATATGCAGTATCTTGACGATACCCGCGTTAATATCCACTATTCGCTTCCGCTCAACGAGATAATATACGATTTCTTCGACGCGCTCAAATCGAGGACGAGAGGGTATGCGTCGCTTGACTATGAATTTGAGGAATACAAGCCCTCAAAGCTTGTCAAACTCGATATTCTTCTGAACGGCGAGATAGTTGACGCTCTTTCGTTCATCGTTCCCGAAGAACGCGCCTACGCAAGGGGCAGAAGAATTGCCGAAAAACTTAAAGAAAACATTCCCCGCCAACTTTTTGAAATTCCCATACAGGCGGCTATCGGCGGCAAAATTATCGCTCGCGAAACCGTTAAGGCAATGCGCAAGGACGTTCTTGCAAAGTGCTACGGCGGCGATATAACGAGAAAGAAAAAATTGCTTGAAAAGCAAAAAGAAGGCAAAAAACGTATGCGTCAGGTCGGCAGCGTCGAACTTTCGCAGGAAGCGTTTATGTCCGTTCTCAAACTCGATGAATAGCGTCGGCGTTTACATTCACATTCCGTTTTGCGGTTCAAAGTGCGCATATTGCGATTTTTATTCGCAGATACGCTCCGAAAAAAAGCGCGAAGATTATGTTTGTGCGCTTGTGAATCAAATAAAAAGTGCCGATTTCGGCGGTTCTGTACGCTCCGTATATATCGGCGGCGGCACACCGTCCGTTTTGACATCGGAGCAACTCTGCCGCATTCTCGGCGCGGTATATTCGCATTTCGAAGTCGAAGACGGCGCGGAAATAACCGTTGAAATGAATCCCGAAAATGTGACAGAGGAACTTGTCTGTTCTCTTGTCCGAAACGGCGTCGGACGCGTCAGCATGGGCGTTCAGTCTTTTTGCGACGGCGAACTTGCTCTGCTCGGAAGGCGGGGGAGTGCCGATATATGCGAAAAGGCGTTTGACACACTGCGGCAATGCAGTGTGCGAAACATCAGCCTTGACCTGATGCTTGCGATACCGTCCCAGACGGAAGAAACGCTTGCTTACACGCTGAAAAAAATGCTTGCGCTGTCTCCCGAACACATATCCGCATACCTGCTCAAAATCGAAAAGAATACGGTGTTCGGCAAATGCGGTGTAGAAGAAGCCGACGAAGAAATTCAGCGACGGCTTTATCTGCAAACCTGCCGCACGCTTGAAAATGCGGGCTATGAGCATTACGAAGTCTCGAATTTTGCAAAAAAGGGCTTTCGCTCCGTGCATAATTCGTCCTATTGGCTATGCGTGCCGTATCTTTGTTTCGGCTGCGGCGCATCCGGATTTGACGGCAAAATAAGATATAAGTTCCCCGAATCGCTTGAAGCGTTTACAGGAAGAAACGGGCTTGTCGAACCCGAAACGGAAGAAATTCTTGACGATGAAGACTTGCGCCGTGAGCGTATTATGCTTTCTCTGCGGACATCGGACGGAGTGTCTTTCAATGACTTAAACGCCGAACAGCGCCGCTTTTTGAAAAGCCTTGAAGCGAGCGGTCTGACCAAAGAGACCGTCACGGGCTTTCGTCTGACCGACGACGGATTCCTTGTTTCGAATACAATAATTGTGAAACTTTCCGAATTTGAGTAAATGGTATTGCAATCCGAAAAAAAATGATGTATAATAACCGGTGGTGAAAAATATGAAAGTCGTAACGCACGGCGAAGCGCAGACAATGGAATTTGCGAAGAGCTTAACGCCGCATTTTTCTGCGGGAACGGTCGTTTGTCTGAACGGTCAGCCCGGTGCGGGAAAAACCCATTTTGTCAAAGGTGTTTTGGCGGCGCTCGGTTACAGAGGCGAAGTAACAAGCCCGACTTTTGCGGTTTGTCACCGTTACGAAAAAGGTCTGCCGTTTCCTGTTTTGCATTACGACCTTTACAGAATAACCGATGAGGACGACTTGTATTCGGTCGGCTTTTTTGAAGACGTAAACGAAAAAAACTGCGTTTTCATCGAGTGGAGCGAACTTGCGGACGGCGTTTTGGAGACCGAACCGATAAGGATAAACATTGAGTACGGCTCCGCTCCCGATGAGCGGATAATAACAGCGGAGGGAAACGGCCTATGACGATACTTGCACTTGATGCCTCTTCCGTTTCGTGTTCCGCGTGCGTGAGCGAGAACGGCAAAATTCTTGCCGAGGCATTCATAAATACGGCGATGACCCATTCGGTCACGTTGCTTGCAAATATTAAAAAAGTTCTCGAACAATCCGAAAAAACGATTGAAGACATCGACCTTATCGCCGTTACGGCGGGCCCGGGTTCTTTCACGGGCGTCAAAATAGGCGTTGCCTGCGCCAAGGGATTGGCGTTTGAAAGAGATATTCCTTGTTTCGCTGTTTCTTCTCTTGCCGCCGCCGCAGAAAATGTGTCACTTTTTTCCGGCACTGTCATTGCCGTTATGGACGCGCGAAGAAAAAGTTTTTACAACGCCGTTTTCAAAAACGGAAAACGTGTCTGCGCGGACAAGCAGTCGTCAGTTGACGAACTGCTTGCGTCTTTGCCCGACGACGAACCGGTTGTTGCGGTAGGCGACGGTGCGGAACTCTTTGTCCGTCTCTGCTCGGAACACGGCAGCGAAAACATCAAAGCCGCTCCCTCATTTCTGCGATACATAAAGGCGTCCGCCGTTGCTGAACTTGCGCTCCGCGGAGACTGCGAAAAACGCGACTGCGTATCGCTTGCACCCGTATATCTGCGTGCGCCGCAAGCCGAAAGAGAACGTCTTGAACGCGAAAACGCCGCAAAACAAAATTGAATGTTGACCGCTTTTGCGGAATACGATAAACAAAAAGAGGTAAAGGAGAAACAGTATGATCGCTCTTGCATCAGACCACGCGGGCTTTGCTCTCAAAGAAAAACTGAAAAATCACTTAAAAGAAAACGGTTATGAATATCTCGACCTCGGCACGGATTCCGAGCAGTCGTGTCATTATCCCGTTTTTGCAAAAAAACTTTGCGAAAAGATCAACGACGGAACTTGCGAACTCGGTATCCTTGTTTGCGGAACCGGTATCGGTATGAGCATGGCTGCCAACAAGCAAAAGGGTATAAGAGCCGCCGCTTGCTCCGATTATTTCAGCGCAAAATTCACCAGAGCGCACAACAATGCAAACGTTCTTTGTCTGGGCGAACGTGTCGTTGGTTACGGTCTTGCCTGTGAACTTGTGGACGTCTTTCTTTCGACCCCGTTCGAGGGCGGAAAACATCAGCTTCGAATTGATATGTTCGAGGATTGAGCCGCTTCGACGGGTATTTTTTCAGAATAAAATTTTAATCGTATAAATTTCAAGGAGATCTGTCATGAATTACCATTTCACAAATCACCCCCTCATTCAGCACAAACTTTCCATCATGCGCAAGGTGGAGACCGGTTCCAAAGAGTTCCGCGAACTTGCGGCGGAAATCTCGATGCTTATGTGCTATGAAGTTACCCGAGACCTTCCTCTCAAAATGGTTGAGATCGAAACTCCCATTCAGAAGACGATGGCTCCCGTTATAGCGGGCAAGAAACTTGCGATAGTTCCCATTCTCCGTGCAGGCCTCGGCATGGTTGACGGTATGGTTAATCTGCTTCCGTCCGCAAAGATAGGACATATCGGTCTTTACAGAGACCCGCAGACGCTTGAACCCGTTGAATATTACTGCAAGATGCCCTCCGATATTGCGGAAAGAGAAGTTATGATAGTTGACCCGATGCTTGCAACGGGCGGTTCGGCTTCCGCGGCTATCCGTTTCCTTAAAGACAGAGGTGTTACCAATATCAAATCCGTTCATCTTCTTGCCGCTCCCGAGGGAATAAAGAGACTGAACGAAGACCACCCCGATGTTGAAATTTACATCGCGGGTCTTGACGAAAAACTTAACGACCACGGTTATATCGTCCCCGGTCTCGGCGACGCGGGCGACCGTATTTTCGGAACGAAATAAGCAAAGCCAAGAGTTGAAAAACCGAACGCCGACGGAAAAAACCGTCGGCGTTTTGAATTTGATATGAGGAAAGGGGAGAGACTGACAGTTGAAGAAAGACAAAGACGGCGAATTGCATAAAGGACACAGACAGCGTGTCCGTGAAAAATATGAAAAGTCCGGTTCGGAATCGTTCAAAGACCACGAACTTCTTGAACTTGTTCTCTTCCACGCGATACCGTATCGCGACACAAATCCGATAGCCCACAGGCTGCTTGACACGTTCGGCTCTCTCGGCGGTGTCTTTTCGGCAAAAACAGATGCGTTGTGCGCCGTTGAGGGCGTTACGCGAAATGCGGCGATTCTTCTGAAAACTTATCCCGATATATGGCGCGCGGTCTGTATGAGCCGTTCCCGCGACATTATGTTTCTTCGAAGCATAGACGAGGCGGGACGCCTGCTCGGCTCATATTTTACGGAAAAGACCGAGGAACGTTCCGTTATGCTTTGCCTTGACGCTTCTCTTCGTGTACTTAATGTTTCGGTGCTGTACGAGGGCAGTTTCAACTCCGTTCAGATAAGCGTTAAGAAAGTTGCCGAAACGGCGCTTTCAAACAACGCCACCGCCGTTATAATCGCGCATAATCACCCTGCGGGAATAGCCGTTCCGTCTTCTGCGGACAGATTGACGACCGACCGCATTTTCGAAACATTGAAAGGGCTTGACATTCTGCTTCTCGATCACCTTGTTTTCGATTTTAACGGCGACTGCGTTTCGTTTTATCAAAGCGGGCTGCTTCCCGAACTTCCTCGGGAAAAGAAACAGTACGAAAGCATATTTGTCGGCGGCAGAACCGAGCCGAAGTCGGATGTTTAGTCCGAATATATTCAGCCTAACCGCGCTCTTCCTGTGCCGTCACAACTCCGCGAAAGACCGCGAACATCAGTTTTTGCCGATATTCGTCACTCTTTAACAATGCAAGATCTTCATGGTTTGACAGAAATCCGCATTCTATAAGCACACTTACCCTGTCAACGTTCTGCTGTATGTAGACCGTTGACGGGGCTTTTTTTACGTCTCTTATCCGCGTGCAGAGGTCTGTGTCCGCACAGGCTTCCGTTATTTTTTCGGCAAACAGTTGCGAGTCCTCTCTCTTGACACCGTAAAACGCCGTGAAGCCCTTGTCTCTTTCTGCTGTTGACAGATTGGCGTGAATGCTCAAAAGAATGCTGTCTGCGGGGCTTTCCGCAATTTCAACGCGGTTGCGAATATCCTTTTTCTTGGAAAATCCGCTTCCGTCGCCGTCCGTGTCGTCGTCTGTGTCCCGCGTCATGACGGTGTCAAAACCCGCCATATCGAAAAACACACGCAGTTTTTTTGCGTTTGCAAGGTTGTAATCCTTTTCGCACGAACCGTCATATCCCTCACACCCGCCGTCTGCGCCTCCGTGCCCCGCGTCTATTACCACCGTCGGTAACCGCTCCGTCTGTGTCGCCGTAACATTTACCGCTTTTCCGAGTTTTTTCTTCTTCTGTTCTCTGCCCGTGCAGACCACGAACGTCAGAATCATCGACGCACACATAAACGCCGTGAAAAACATACGTCCCACGTCCGACAGTTTTGCGCTCAAAAATACTTTCATACCGTTCCTGCCTATATATTGTTGAAGTTATCTGAAAAATAATATGCTCGAATGTCTCGAATTATTCATTTTGTGCCGTTTGCTTTATCGCTCCACTTTTATGTGAATTTATTTGATAACTGTTATCTCTTACTCCTATCCGGTTGAAATTTTCGGTTGAATAGTAGATTTGCGCTCCACTTCTCTCTGTATTTGTTGAATGGGAATGTTCGGAAGAAAAAATAATTTGTGGAAATATTGTAAACTCACTTGATTTATGTGTCGATTTATATTATAATAGAAGTACATTAAGTATACCAAATTGGTATGAATTGAAAAACGCTGCCGAAAGGGGCTTGACTATGAGAATAACTGATGATATAATTTATGTGGGTGTGAATGACCACGATGTTGACCTTTTTGAGGGACAGTACATAGTTCCGAACGGAATGTCCTACAACTCTTATGTCATTCTCGACGATAAAATCGCGGTTATGGACACCGTGGATGCAAACTTCACGCATGAGTGGCTTGACAATGTGGCTTCCGCGCTTGGTTCGCGCCGCCCGGATTATCTTGTTATTCAGCACATGGAGCCCGATCACTCGGCAAATATAGTCAATTTCTTAAAAACATATCCGAACGCTTCCGTTGTTTCGAATAAAAAAGCGTTTGCAATGATGGAAAATTTCTTCGGCGCGGATTTCTGCGAAAAACGGATAGTTGTTTCGGACGGAGAGACGCTTGACCTCGGCAAGCATAAGTTGACATTCGTTTTTGCGCCCATGGTGCATTGGCCCGAAGTCATGGTGACCTACGATTCGGCAGACAAAGTTCTTTTCTCCGCCGACGGTTTCGGCAAGTTCGGAGCGCTTGACAGGGAAGAACCGTGGGACGATGAAGCGAGAAGATATTATATCGGAATCGTCGGCAAATACGGCGCGCAGGTTCAGGCTCTGCTCAAAAAAGCCGCCGCACTCGACATTGAAAAGATCTGTCCTCTTCACGGTCCGGTTTTGACCGAAGATCTCGGACATTATATCGGACTTTACGATACATGGTCGTCGTATTCGGTCGAGAGTGAGGGTATATGCGTTGCGTACACTTCCGTTTACGGCAACACCAGAAAAGGCGTTGAAGCGCTTGCGGAAAAACTCCGTGAGGGCGGTTGTCCGAAAGTTGAGGTTTACGACCTTGCGCGTGACGATATGTCAGCCGCCGTTGCCGCCGCTTTCCGTTACGGCAAACTTGTACTTGCAACAACCACATACAACGCGGAACTTTATCCGTTTATGCGTCAGTTTATCGACCATTTGACGGAGCGCGGATTCAAGAACCGCACGGTTGCGCTTATAGAAAACGGTTCTTGGGCGCCGCTTGCCGCAAAACTCATGCGCGCAAAACTCGAAACCTGCAAGAATATAACATTCACGGAAACGACCGTTACGATACGTTCCGCACTCAACGCGGACAGCCGTGACGCGCTTGACCGTCTTGTCGAAGAACTTTGCCGCGATTATATCGCACGTTCGGGAGACCGCGCAAACAAAAACGATCTGACGGCGCTTTTCCGCATAGGTTACGGACTTTATGTCGTGACCTCGAATGACGGAAAACGCGACAACGGTCTTATAGTCAACACCGTTTCACAGGTGTCCGACAGTCCGAATCTTATCGCAGTCAATATCAATAAACAGAATTATTCTTATCATGTCATAAAGCAAACGGGAAAAATGAACGTCAACTGTCTTTCCGTTGACGCACCGTTCTCCGTTTTTGAAAACTTCGGTTTCAGAAGCGGAAGAAACACGGATAAGTTTGAAAATATCGACATCGTTCGTTCCGATAACGGACTTGCGATTTTGCCTCGCTATATCAACGCCGCATTTTCGCTCAAAGTAGAACAGGTCGTTGACCTCGGCACACACGGAATGTTCATCTGTTCCGTAACGGAAGCCAGAGTTATAAGCGACCGTGAGACGATGACGTATTCATATTATTTCGAAAATGTAAAGCCGAAGCCCGCAACAGAGGGCAAGAAAGGCTATGTCTGCAAGATATGCGGCTACGTTTACGAGGGCGACGAACTGCCCGAAGATTTTATCTGCCCGCTCTGCAAACACGGCGCGGCTGACTTTGAACCCATAGCGTAAAAACAATAACATACATCACAAAATCAAAAATTATTTAATCAAAACGGAGGAATTTATCATGAAAAAATGGAGATGCACAGTTTGCGGAGAAATCGTTGTTTCGGACGTAAGACCCGATGTCTGTCCTCTTTGCAAAGCACCCGGTGAAAAGTTTGTAGAGGTCGTTGAAAATGAAATGACTTGGGCGACCGAGCACGTTATAGGTATCGCAAAAGACGCGCCCGCAGAGATAATCGAAGGACTTCGCGCAAACTTCAACGGCGAATGCACCGAAGTGGGTATGTATCTTGCAATGTCCAGAGCAGCCGCTCGCGAAGGCTATCCCGAAATCGCCGAATATTGGAAGACCGCAGCCTTTGAAGAGGCAGAACACGCCGCAAAATTCGCGGAACTTCTCGGCGAATGTGTTTCCGATTCGACAGAAAAGAACCTTACCGTTCGCGTTGAAGCCGAAAACGGCGCAACCGCAGGCAAGTTCGAACTTGCAAAAATTGCAAAACAGCATAACCTTGACGCAATTCACGACACCGTTCACGAAATGGCGAAAGACGAAGCCCGTCACGGCAGAGCGTTTGCGGGTCTTTTGAAGAGATATTTCGGTAAATAATATGGAAAACTATCTTATCTGCAAATGCAAAAAAGTCACCTACGCCGATGTTGAGGACGCTCTTCACAACGAAAAAACTTTTGAAAGCGTTGAAAAATCTTTTGAAGATGTTCAGAAGATCACGCATTGTTCCACCGGCTGCGGAGGCTGTCACGATAAAATAATGGACGTTATCTCTCAGATAATGAGCCGCTGAAAGGATGTTTTGATATGACTTATGTATGTCCGTGCGGATACGTTTACGATCCCGCAGTCGGCGACCCCGACAACGGTATAGCACCCGGCACCGCTTGGGAAGATGTTCCCGAAGACTGGGTTTGCCCCGTTTGCGGTCTCGGAAAAGACGTTTTCGAAGAACAATAAAAATAATATTCGGTCTTGGCGGTTATTTTACCGTCAAGACCGTTTTTGCCGTTTCGGACCGAACATTGCAAAGGAAAAATTATGGAAAAATGTGTTAAACTCGGCGTTATCGGGCTCGGTCAGCGCGGCAGCGGAATGATCTCCGCACCGCTGCTGCCGTTTGCGAAAAAGGGCGAAGTTGCGATAGTTGCCGTTTGCGACCCCCTTGCGGACAGAGTAAAAGCCGCCGCGGATAAAATAGAAGAGGCGGGACAGCCGCGCCCGTTCGAGACTTCCGATTACAGGGAAGTGCTTGCCCGTGCGGATGTTGACGCCGTATTTGTTGCCGTTTCGTGGGAAGCGCACGTCGAGGTCGCGGTTGCCGCGATGCTTGCGGGCAAACCGATAGGGCTTGAAGCGGGCGGCGCATATTCGCTGGAAGACTGCTACCGCCTTGTTCAGGTATATGAACAGACGGGCACGGAATTGATGTTTATGGAGAACTGCTGTTACGGCAAGCGCGAGTTGATGGCGCTGAATATGGTGCGCCGCGGCGTTCTCGGTCATGTTATGCACTGTAACGGCGCATACAGCCACGACCTGCGCGAAGAAATTCTCGGCGGTAAAGAAAACAGACATTACCGTCTGCGCAATTATATTCACCGCAACGGTGAAAACTATCCGACGCATGAGATAGGACCTATCGCAAAACTGCTTGACATAAACAACGGCAACCGCTTTGTATCGCTTTCGTCGTTTTCGTCCGCGTCGCGCGGTTTGCACGAATATGCGGTTGAAAAGAAAGGTGCGGAACACCCGCTGTCGAATGTCGATTTTGCGCAGGGAGACGTTGTAACGACCGTGCTTACCTGCTCCGGCGGACAGACCGTTACGCTGACTCTGAACACCACGTTGCCGCACGCGTATTCCCGCCGTTTTGAGGTTCACGGAACAAAGGGAATGTATATGGAAGATAACGACAGCCTGTTTTTGGATAACTGCGAGGAGCACAAAAAGAGCGAGTGGGATTGGCGTCCGCAATGGGGCAATGCCGCTTCTTACGAAAAAGAATATCTGCACCCGCTTTGGAAAGACGGCGGCGCAAAAGACGCGCACGGCGGTATAGACCACCTTGTGTTCGCCGCATTTCTCGAAACCGTTCGGACGGGGGCTCATGCGCCTATCGACGTTTACGATGCCGCAACGTATATGTGTATAACGACATTGAGTGAAAACTCGATAGCCTGCGGCGGCGCTCCGCAGCCGTTCCCCGATTTTACAAACGGAAAATGGACGATGCGTTCGGATATTTCGAACAACGCTTACACCCTTGACCGCATAGATAATGGCGCGGACCTTTATTTTGTTGATAGAGTTTAGGGCATACTTCACCCGAGTTTTTCAATCTGACAAAACATTAAAAAAGACCTCCGTTTCGGAGGTCTTTTTCTGAAAACAGGTTGTTTAGTTGTCTTTTCCGGGTAACTTGCCGCTGACGGCGTGATGCTTTATCGCTTCAAACGATTCGTCGCTGATGTCGTGCTCTATCTTGCAGGCGTCCTCTGCCGCAACTTTCGGGTCAACGCCGAGAAGCGTTAAGAACGATGTCAGAACCGTGTGCCGTTCATATATTTTGTCGGAGATTTCATGTCCTTCTTTTGTCAGCGTAATAAACCCGTCGTCGTCAACGTGAATATATCCGCCGTTTTTAAGAAGTCCGACCGCACGGCTGACGCTCGGCTTCGAAAATCCCATATATTCGGCAACGTCGAGAGAACGCACCGCACCCTTTCGGGACAATATGAGAATTGTTTCGAGATACATTTCTCCCGATTCCTGTAAATGCATGATTATCTCCTTTGAAGAGTGTTCAATACTGTTACTGTATATTTTATCACTATTTAGAAAAAAAATCAAGTGTTTACGCCGTTTTATTATGCAAAATTCATCTTTTGACGGTATTTGGAAAAATCGAGGTTGCGGTTTCGCCTTTTCTGACGGTAATTATTAACGGCAGCGATTTTTTCAGTTGTCTTTGATTTTGCCGTCAAGCGACAGTGTTACGACTTGCCAAGGGATAAACTTACCGCTTGCCTGCAATGCTTTTTTCGCCGCCGCTTCAAGTCCGCCGCAGCAGGGAACTTCCATGCGGACGACCGCCATGCTTTTGATGTCGTTTGTCGCGATTATTTCGGTAAGTTTTTCGCTGTAATCCGTATCGTCGAGTTTCGGACAGCCTATCAGCGTTATTTTGCCTTTCATAAAATCTTCGTGCATATTTGCGTAAGCGTAAGCTGTGCAGTCCGCCGCTATAAGCAGTTTTGCGCCGTTGAAATACGGTGCGTTGACGGGCACGAGTTTTATCTGACACGGCCATTGTCCGAGCCTTGAAACGGAACGGTGTTCCGATTTTGCTTCGTCGTTTGATTCTTCTTCCGCTCTTTCAAAACGACGGAGTTGATGTCCCGGACAACCGTGAGGTATTGCCGCCGCAAGTTTCTTTCTCTTGTTTTCAAGCACGGCTTTTTCGTCGTATTCAGCCGCTTCTCGCTCAACAAACGTTATTGCACCCGTCGGACAGGTCGGCAGGCAGTCTCCGAGCCCGTCGCAATAATCGTCCCGCAGAAGTTTTGCCTTTCCGTTCACCATGCCTATCGCGCCCTCGTGGCACGCCTGCGCGCACGCTCCGCAGCCGTTGCACTTTTCTTCGTCTATGTTTATGATTCTTCGTTTCATATTTTGTTGTCCTCCTTGACTTTCTGACCGTATTATAGTATAATTTCTCTTGAAAGTCGGTGGTTATAACCACGAAATGGAGGTTTTTTGATGGAAAAAATCGGTAATAAACTTTTTGCAGGACTGACAGACTTCGAATTTGCCGAATTGCTGCGTGTGGGACACGCCCGCGAAGTCGAATACGATAAAGACGACTTGATATTGCTTTCGGGTGATGTTACGCCCGAGTTCGGTGTTGTTTTGCAGGGCAGCGTTAATATAGAAAACGTCGATGTTTGGGGCAATGTCGGCATTTTGGATAATGTTTCGCAGGGGCGGGTCTTTGCCGAAACATACGCATTTTTGAAAACACCGCTGATGGTAGACGTCGTTGCCGCAGAAAAATGTCGGGTCATGTTTTTGCGCATTGCTCCGCTCCTTGACGGCAATACCGACACTCCTTTGAAACGCAAATTCATTGCCAACACGCTTGAAATGTTCGCGGAAAAGAATATGACGCTTTCCCGTCGAATTTTCTGTTCGTCACCGAAAAACATCCGCGCCCGCGTGATGACTTATCTTTCGGGTGAGGCGAAGAAAAACGGTTCGACATCTTTTTCTGTCCCGTTCGACCGCCGCCGTATGGCGGATTATCTGAACGTTGAACGCACCGCCCTTTCAAAAGAGTTGTCAAAAATGCAGTCCGACGGACTTATCCGCTTTTGTAAGAACCGCTTTGAATTGCTGAAAACAGACTCTTGATTTTTATTAAAAACGGTATATAATTAAAAAAAACGGCGGATAGCCGAGGGAGAGTGTAAAAAATGAGAAAAAGCAATATTACAAGAGATGAAGCGTTTGAGCTTCTGAAAAAATACAACAAAGACCCGTTTCATATCAGGCACGCTCTCACGGTCGAGGGTGTAATGCATTGGTACGCCGATGCACTCGGTTACGGTGACGAAGCTGATTATTGGGGACAGGTAGGACTTCTTCACGATATAGACTTTGAACTTTACCCGCAGGAACATTGCAAAAAAGCCCCCGAATTGCTGCGAGACGGCGGCGTAGGGGACGATATGATTTATGCAGTTTGCTCTCACGGATACGGCATTTGCTGTGACGAAGAGCCGAAGCATGAAATGGAAAAAGTTCTGTTTGCCGCCGACGAACTGACGGGGCTTATCTGGTCTGCGGCGCTTATGCGCCCGTCAAAAAGCGTTTCCGATATGGAAGTTTCGAGCGTAAAGAAAAAGTTCAAGGATAAGAAGTTCGCGGCGGGCTGTTCCCGCGACGTTATACGCACGGGCGCGGAAAGGCTCGGCTGGGAACTTGACGAATTGTTCTCAAAAACCATTCTTGCTATGCGTTCCTGCGAACAGTCCGTCAACGATTTTATGGGCGGTTATTCCGTTTAATAAATACAGAGGCGCTGTAAAGAACCCGCGTTTTTTTACACTCTCTTTGTCATACATTGTTTTTATCGCAACTTATATGCGCGCCGCCGACAGCGGCGCGCTTTTTCTTTTTCAATCTTGAAAAATACAAAATTCAGCCAAAAACAGTTTGATATATACTCTAAAATATCGGATATAATAAAGTCGAAAACATAATATGCAACCGTCGGTTGCGAAAATTTCAATGTGCGGTTGGTTGAAAAATCCGCTTGATCGGGGTAAAATATTCACATAGACCGAAACCATCGGCAGAATAGACCGCCAAAAGGAGAACAAAATGACATTAGGTAATAAAATATCCGCTCTGCGCTCGGCTGCGCAGATCTCTCAGGAAGACCTTGCCGAAAAACTCGGCGTTTCGCGTCAGTCCGTTTCAAAATGGGAAATGGATCAGGCGATTCCTCAGATAGACAAGGTTTTGCTTTTGTGCGAACTCTTTTCCGTTTCATGCGACGCGTTGCTCCGTGAGGACGCCGACATATTCGGTGAAAAAAGGGAAGACATAAACCTGCCGACGGCGGGCAACAAGTATTTCGGAACGGACGGTTTTCGCGGTGAAGCGAATGTCGGATTGACGTCAGATCAGGCTTATAAAGTCGGAAGATTTCTCGGTTGGTATTTTTCATCCCCGCTGTCGGGCTTTCACGCTCCGTATCACCGCCCGCGCATTGTTATAGGAAAAGATACCCGCCGTTCGAGTTATATGCTCGAATATGCGCTTGCCGCAGGCTTGACCGCTTCGGGTGCCGACGCATATATACTGCACGTTATCACAACTCCCGGCGTTGCGTTTGTGACACGTCAGGACGGCTTTGACTGCGGTATAATGATAACCGCTTCTCATAACCCGTATCACGACAACGGCATAAAAGTGCTCAATTCCCGCGGAGAAAAACTTGATGATAAAACAACGTCGCTTATCGAGGCGTATCTGGACGGAGACCTTGACCGTCTCGGCGTTCGCGGCGACGACCTGCCGCTTGCGAAACGTGAACGCATAGGCAGAATAGTTGACCATGTGGCGGGTCGAAACCGCTATGTCGGCTATCTTATTTCTCTTGCGTCCCATTCGTATCGCGATATGCGCATAGGGCTTGACTGTGCAAACGGCGCTTCATGGATGATAGCAAAATCCGTGTTTGATGCGCTCGGCGCACAGACCTATGTTATCGGCGCGACGCCCGACGGATTGAACGTCAACGAAAACTGCGGCTCAACGCATACGGAAGCGCTTTGCCGACTTGTCCGCGAAGAACACCTTGACGTAGGCTTTGCGTTTGACGGCGACGCCGACAGATGTCTTGCCGTGGACGAACACGGAAACGTTGTGGACGGCGACGGGATTCTGTATATTCTCGCAATGCGCCTGAAAGAGCGCGGCGCACTCGATAAAAACACGGTGGTTGCAACCGTTATGTCGAATGGGGGACTGTTCCGCGCGCTCGAAAAAGCGGGTATGAAATATGAGACCACATCGGTCGGCGACCGCTTTGTTTTTGAATGTATGGAGCAGAACGGCTACCGTCTCGGCGGAGAGCAGTCGGGACACATAATCCTGCGAAAATATGCAACGACGGGAGACGGTCTTCTGACCGCAATAATGCTTGCGGAAGAAATCCGAGACAGAAAACTTCCGCTTTCCAAACTTGCGGAGGACGTTGTTCCGCTTCCGCAAAAAACAAAAAACGTCAGAGTTATAGATAAGGCTTCCGCATTGAACGACCCCGCCGTGGCGGAAGAGTATGCAAAGATAAATACCGAACTCGGCAAAAACGGAAGAGCGCTTCTCCGCGCAAGCGGCACCGAACCAGTGGTGCGCATAATGCTTGAATGCGAAACGGAAGAAGCGTGCGACAGATATATCGCAAGAATGTATAATGTTATAAAAAAGAAAGGGCATTGCCGTGAATGATAAAAAAGTTCGTGTAACGGAACTGTTCGACTGCACCGTTCCGTATCTCGAAAATCTGTTTGACGGGTGCGAATACCCGTGGGAAATGCTTCCCAAACTCGGAAAATATATCGAAAATCTTATCAAGGACGGCATCAAGGGCTTTGAACTCCTTTCCGACGGCGTTCTTGTGGGAAAAGACGTTAAAATATATGAAAATGTGACGATAGAGCCGCCCGCGATAATAGGCGACGGCTGTGTTCTGCGACCCGGTGCGTTTCTTCGCGGGAACGTCGTTCTCGGCAAAAACTGCGTTGTCGGAAACAGCACGGAACTCAAAAACTGCGTTCTGCTGAACCGCGTTCAGGTGCCGCATTACAATTACGTCGGAGACTCCGTTCTCGGCAACGGAGCTCACCTCGGCGCGGGCGCGATATGCTCAAATCTCAAATCGGATAAAACCGCGGTTCGCGTCAAAACAGATAATGCCGTTTACGACACGGGAATACGAAAATTCGGCGCGGCGCTTGCCGATAATGCGGATGTCGGCTGCGGCTGTGTTCTGAATCCCGGAACTGTCGTGGGCAAAAACACAAGAATATATCCGCTCGTTTCCGTCCGCGGCGTCATTCCGTCGGACAGAATAGTAAAAAGCGCAGAATGCTTGGTGAAAAAGGAGGTACGCCCGTGTGCGGAATAATAGGATATACCGGCGAAAACAACGCCGAAGAAATATTGCTGCAAGGGCTTCACGCTCTCGAATACAGAGGTTACGACTCGGCGGGAACGACCGTCTTTGACAAAAGCGGAAAGCCCGTCACAGTCAAATGCCGAGGCAGGGTCGAAAACCTTGCGCAAAAAGCTGCAAAAAAAGAAATATCGGGAACTTGCGGAATAGGTCATACCCGTTGGGCGACCCACGGCGCGCCCGACGAGAAAAACGCGCATCCGCATGCTTCGCGTTCGCTTACGCTCGTTCACAACGGCATTATCGACAACTGCGTCGAATTGAAAAAGGAACTTGAAAACGACGGCTACGAATTTGTGAGCGATACGGACACCGAATGCGCGGCACACCTTATCGACCGCGAATATCGCCGCCTTTCGTCTCCCGTAAAAGCCATATATTCCGCACTTGACCGGCTGCGAGGTTCTTATGCGCTCGCAATAATTTTTTATGACCGTCCCGATGAGATATATGCCGTCCGCAAGGACAGCCCGCTTATCGTTGCGGTCAATCCCGACGGCGGCTATGTCGCGTCCGATATTCCCGCGCTTTTGCCGCACGGAAGAGATTTTATCAGACCGAAAGAGGGCAAGGTCTGCGTAGTTCGCAAGACCTCCGCAGTAACGGTTGACAGGGACGGCACGGAACATGAAGAAACGCCCGAACGCTTTGACCTCGATGTGTCGTCTGCGCAGAAAAACGGTTATCCGCATTTTATGCTCAAAGAAATATGCGAAGAGCCGACGGCTGTTGCCAATGCCGTTGCTCCGCGAATAAATGAAAACGGACTTCCCGATTTTTCATCGGACGGAATAACCGACGAAATCTGGAAAGACACGGACTGCGTTTCCGTTATCTCCTGCGGCTCGGCGACCCACGCGGGGCTTGTCGGGCGGTACCTTATCGAAAAACTTTCGGGCGTTCCGACGGTTGTTTCCGTTGCTTCCGAATACCGTTATGACCCTCCCGCCACATTCGGAAAAACGCTTGCCGTTCCCATTTCCCAGTCGGGAGAAACAGCCGACACGCTTGCGGGACTTCGTCTTGCAAAGCAGAACGGAGAAAAGACGTTGGCAATTGTCAACGCTGTCGGTTCGGCGGTCGCCCGTGAAGCGGACGGCGTGATATATCAGAATGCGGGTCCCGAAATCGCTGTCGCTACCACAAAAGGGTATGCCACGCAGGTTGCGCTGCTTGCCCTTGTCGCCGTTAAAATTGCTCTGACAAAGGGCAGGATAGATACTGATTACGCTTCGTCGTTTTGCTCGGGACTGCTTCACGATATTCCGAAATCCGTTGCCGATGTCATCTCCCGCCGCGAAGAGATACACGCCATAGCCGAAAAAATCAAGTCGGAAAAAGACGTTTACTTTATCGGCAGAGGTCTTGATTTTTACGCTTGCAGCGAATGTTCCCTGAAACTGAAAGAAATTTCGTACATTCACAGCGAAGCCTACGCCGCCGGCGAACTCAAACACGGAACGCTTGCGTTGATTGAGCAGGGAACGCCCGTTATAGCGCTTGCAACGGAAAAAAAATACTACGACAAACTTGCGGGCAACATTCGCGAAGTCCGCGCGCGCGGCGCTTACGTCGTTCTTGTTTGCCGCAGCGATTTTGAGAACGCCGAAGAATATGCGGACGCCGTTTTTGTGCTGTCCGACGGTTCAGAAACGCTTCCCGCGCTTCCCGCCGTGGTATTTTCGCAGTTGCTGGCTTACGAAACGTCGCTTTTGCTCGGCAGGGACGTTGACCGACCCCGCAACCTTGCAAAATCCGTGACGGTTGAATAATAAGTTTGATGTCCCTTCTGTAAAATAAATTTTAATTGAAAATATATCTTCCGATTTCGGTCGGAGGGTATATTTTTGCGCCCGAAGAGGATATTTCCGCGTTTTCCGTCGTTTTTTCTCTTGACAAACGGTTTTTACGGGCGTATAATAACAAAAACAAGTTTTAAGAGGTGTGGTATATGTTCAGAACCGACGCCGACGAAGCGAAAATTCTTGTTGAAAAACTGCTTGACGAAAACGAGCAGCGTGCGATGAACCTTTTTCGCCTGATTCTTTCGAGTTTTGCGCCGTTCGCTTTTTCCGACGGCAAAGAATTTATAATAATGCAGACTTGTGAGACCACGCCTATATGGGCATGGTTCTGTTCTGATATAAGCGATGCCGCAGCCGAAAACGCCGCGGATATAATCGCCGACAGGGTGTCGAAATGCGCCGATGTTCAGTTCAACGCAGACCCGAACAGAGCGAAAAAAACGCTTGAAATTCTGAAAAACAAACACGGCATTTCCGCCGAAAAACGTATGGCGATGACAGCCTATGTTTGCCGCAGACCCGTTGTCTCCGCCGCAAAAGGGGAGATGACAAACCCCACGGCGGCAGATAAGGAAACCGTTGCCGACCTGCTTGCTCAACTTGTTGAGGACGGCGAACATTCCACCGTGCCGCGCGACGGAGCACTCCGTTTTGCCGAATCCGTTGTGGGTTCGAAACGTGTCTTTCTTTGGAAAGACGGCGGCAAGACCCGAGCCATGGCGGTGGTTGCGTATGAGGACGAAAAAACGGCGCGCATAAACACCGTTGTAACGGAACGTGAAAGCCGCGGCAACGGATATGCGGGAATGCTGGTGTCCCGTATGTGCGAAGATTTGCTTGAAAAAGGGGTGGAACCCATGCTTTACGCCGACGCGGAGAACCCCTCGTCGAACCGCTCTTATATCAAAACGGGCTTTGAAAAAGTCGGCGACGTGACCGAATATTCTCTTGAAAAGCTTTGACGATACAAGAAGGGGATGTAAAAAAAGCCCAGACCGCAAAAAAGGC
Organism: uncultured Eubacteriales bacterium; assembly: GCA_900547165.1. Classification (GTDB taxonomy): domain Bacteria; phylum Bacillota; class Clostridia; order Oscillospirales; family UBA644; genus UBA644. The sequence continues at coordinate 138 of URFZ01000014.1, read as the reverse complement.
TGAAAAATATAAAAAAGCAATAATCTAAAAGATAAACAAAACGACTCAAAACAGCGATTTTTATATTTTTTCATAAAATAAGGTTTTAATACGCCTTTTTTGCTACGGGCGAATCTCACCTCTCGACGTACCTATGTA
>URFZ01000013.1 GCA_900547165.1 uncultured Eubacteriales bacterium | reverse complement strand
CGTGAAACGGCGTAACAACTCCGGCAGTCGATGAAAACGGCAGCATCAATATCAGCGCTCCAAGCACTATGACGCCGGCAAAGCCCAAAACGATCAGCTTAAAGGATGACAGCCGCTTTTTTCTATGTGTAATTTTAGGCATATATACTTCTCCTGTTTCTACTTGTTTACAAAGAGTATACCGTGAAATATAAAAAAACGGTGTAATGATTCGGCACTCTGTATTAAGATTGCATTAAGGCGCTCATTCTTTAGAAAAACAGCGCAGAGCATAGCAAACGGCATAGACAAAGGCGGATCGTTTGTAACCGTTGTGCGGCTTGAAACAAAGCTCAGAGCCACTCTCACAGAACAACAAAAGGCTCTGTTCTAACAGATTAAAAAACGGATGTAGAAATTACGACCGGAATGAGCTACAAGCGTTCACAAACGGATTTCGATTTGCATCGCGGCTGATGATGGAAGTGTACGAGCCGACACCTGAATTAGAACCGTAACAAAGTAAGATAATCGGAAACAGGATCGCACGATTCTGTTTCTGTTTCGAAAATACATACTGCAGCAGGCAGAGGAACTCACAGTCCTTTGTCTGTTTTCTTTTTGCGGATGGCCCTCGGGATTTTGAACATTTTGTAAATTCTCAATTTTTAAGGTGTTAGAACCCCCGATTTTTCGGCATGAAAAGTGAGGGGATAATTTTTTTAGTTGTAGTCCATAGGATTTTTTCCTTTGGAAAGTGTAGGAATAAAAATTTTGGTTGCACCCTATCCTCTTTTTTGCCATGAAAAGTAGAGGGCAAAATTACATAACCGTTTGAAAGGAGTTGGTGCAGATATGATTGCAGCAACACAAAAAAGAAAATTTCAAGGAGAAAAAAGTGACAGAAAAATTTTCAATCATCTCAAACCGAATAAGCGACTAACGATTAAAGCCGAGAGATTACACCGTCTACTGCTGCCTTGTTAAACACAGCGATAAAAACGGTGTCTGCTTTCCGTCACGGCGGCTGATCGCCGAGGAATGCTGTATTGACAAAAAGACGGTGGACGCAGCAATCCGAAGTCTTGAAAAAGCAGGGCTTGTAAAAAAGAAAAAACGCCGCAGACAGGACGGTTCAAACACAAGCAACGCTTACACGGTCAAGTTATTTCGGTAGTGTAATTTTTTCGTACAGGGTGGTGTAAGAAACGGTATCGCAGAACTATACCCATAGAACTAAACCCACTGAGTATAGATTACAGCAGAAAAAGAAATAAGACGGCAAACTCTTTCTCTGCCGAAACAGCCGCAGAAAACGCCCCGTACGCCGAGCAAGCGAAAAATCAAGTAAACGCCCGACCGACAAGCACAGGTGAAACAAGTAAGTATTCCGGTCTTCTGTTCTGTGCCGACTGCGGCTCGAAATTGTATTTTAATCACAAGCATGCGGACGATCCGAAAAGCTATTCCTTCAACTGCTCTCATTATCGCAATAATGCAAAAGATAAATGCACGCCGCACAGAATCCGTGAGGTGGTACTGGATGAGATACTGCTCGAGGAGTTGCGCCGTATTACCTACACGGCAAGAACAAGAGAAAGACAATTTGCGGAATTTATCAACAAAAAAAGCTCCACGGAAAACCGACGGGAGCTTAACGCCAAGCAGCGTGAATATGAAAGATTGTATAAAAGAACGTCGGAGCTTAATACATTGTTCAAACGACTGTATGAAGACAATGTCCTCGGTAGAATAAACAACGAGCAGTTCCGTATGCTGTCCTGCGGCTATACGGATGAGCAAAAGAGCATAGATGCCAAGCTTCCGGAGTTGGAAAAGCAAATACAAAATTTGCAGCAGGCGGCAAGCGATGTGGATAAGTTCATAGGTCTCGCTAAAAAGTATACGCGCATAACCGATCTTACACCCGAGATCCTGCACACCTTCGTTTCGAAGATAGTCATTCACGAAAGGCGTGAACGGTTCAAGCAAAACACCGAACAGCAAATTGATATTTATTTCCGTTACATCGGCAATGTCGCCGAAATGTAAAGAGCATAAAAAAGGCGAAAGACAGGCGGTGCATATGCACTACCTGCCCTTCGGCACCCGATTAAACAAAGGTATCCTTATGGTAACCCAGTTAATAAAAGGGTTTCGGGTTCTTATTTGTCTGACGGCTTTTTGCCGTTCCTCTTTATTCGGTTGACAAAGCCGCGCGTTTGTGTTAGTATGAAAGCGAGGTGAGAACGCGTGAAGAAAAGAATTCTTTTTATCGGAACGGGAGGAACCATAGCCTCCGACCTGACAAAAGGCGCGCTGTCTCCGTCTCTCGGGGCTTCCGAATTGCTGCGGCTCGTGCCCGACGTTTCGAAGATATGCGACATAGAAGCAGAACAACTCTTTGCGCTTGACAGCACGGATATAATGCCTGAACATTGGCTTGCGCTTGCGGCGCTCATACACGAAAAATACGATATGTTTGACGGCTTTGTTATCGCGCACGGAACGGACACTCTGGCGTATACGGCGTCCGCGCTTTCATATCTTATACAGAACAGCCGAAAACCCGTTGTCATAACCGGTGCGCAAAAGCCGATAGGGTTTGAGACGACAGACTCAAAACAGAACCTCTCCGACGCTTTCCGTGTCGCCGCTTCCGATATGCGGGGCGTGCTTGTTGTTTTCGGCGGAACGGTATTGCTCGGCACGCGCGCTCAAAAAACGCGCTCAAAAAGTTTTGCTGCGTTTTCAAGCCCGAATTTTCCGCCGCTTGCGACGGTTCAGAACGGCAGACTGACTGTGTTTTTCGAACCGAAAGCGGGCGAGGAACGTTTTTATTCGCGCCTTGACTCTTCCGTCGGGCTTCTCAAACTTACACCCGCAACGGATGCGGAACTTTTGCGCTTTATGCTTGACCGATATGACGCGCTTGTTATAGAGTCTTTCGGTGTCGGAGGTCTGCCCGACAGGGACGGAGACTTTCGCCGCGAAGCGGAACGCGCCGTCAAAAAAGGCAAAACGGTGGTTGTCACAACTCAGGTGCAAAGCGAGGGGACGGATCTTTCCGTTTACAATGTCGGAAGCGACCTTGCCGCGCTCGGCGTGCTTGAAGCGTTTGACATGACGCCCGAAGCGTGCTTTACAAAACTGATGTGGCTTTTGCCTCTGACGGACGACCCGACGGAGCGTGAACGCCTGTTTTATACACCCGTCAGTCATGATATTCTGCCGCCGCAGGAAATTGCGGTCAACTAAAAATAATTAAGGTTTTTTATCTTTGTAAAATAAAGGGGCTGTAAAAAAACGCAAGTTTTTTACAGCCTCTTAGTCTTTTGTAAATTTTATTGTTTCTCGGAAAATCTGCGGCCTTTGGTGTAGTATTCTCTGTCCCGTTCGCTTATCGGGCGCAGAACGCGGCACGGGTTTCCGAGAGCCACAACGTTTGACGGAATGTCCTTTGTAACGATGCTTCCCGCTCCGATAACGGAATTATCGCCTATGCTGACCCCCGGCAGAACGATAACGCCCGCGCCGAGCCAGCAGTTTCTGCCGATATGAATGGGCAGATTGAACTGATAAAGTTTTTCGCGCAGTTCGGGCAAAACGGGGTGTCCCGCCGTGGCAAGCGTCACATTCGGTCCGAACATCGTGTAATCGCCGACGTATATGTGCGTGTCATCCACAAGCGTCAGATTGAAGTTTGCGTAAACATTCTTTCCGAAATGGACGTGAGCGCCGCCGAAATTTGCGTGAAACGGCGTTTCTATATAGCAATCTTCGCCTATCTCGGCAAACATCTCTTTCAGCAGCGCCGCCTTTTTCTCTGTTTCGGACGGGCGCAGGGAATTGTACTCAAAAAGTTTGTCGAGGCATTCCTGCTGATATTTCATCAGTTCGGGGTCGTCCGCCATGACATACGGCTCTCCCGCGTGCATTTTTTCTTTCACGGTCATTTTTTCTTGCCTTTTTTCTTGCCGTCGGACAACGCTTTTTTGCTCTTTTTCTCCGCAAGTTTCAACGTTCCCGTTCGCTCCGCAAGACGTTGCACGGCTTTTTCGGAAAGCATATTCTTCTTTTCGAGCGGACGCAGTACAAGCGAGTCGAAACGCTCGGTATAATGCCTTGCAATACCTTCTTTTTTACCGCCGTTTATGAGGATTTTAAGCACCGTTATCAGGTTTGTGACTGCGGCAAGCAAAAAGGCGTTGAGCGCAATGCTTGCAAGCAGTTTGTACGCGACAAAATGTGTTGTTGTTCTCGACGGATCGGAGTTCAGCAGATTGGGCGAAAGAAAGTTCTGTTTGAGTATCAGGTCAAGGTTTTCGTTCGTCTTTATCGCGTTCACGTCGGGTGTCTGTTCAAGATATTTGAGCGGAAAACCGAAATGCATGGGGTCGAGGTCTTCTGCCGTAAACGTGCCCGGCCACGCTGGCAAAAGGCAGAAAAGCAGACACACAAGAAGCCCGAAAATCGCAAATTTCAGGCTCTTTTTCGCAACGCGCGGAAAGAACGTGAAGAAAAACCCTATCACCGCAATCCACGCTGCGTTTATGAAAACGTCCGCCGCAAGCAGACCGATATTCCAATCTGTTTCGTAAAGGTCATAGCGCGGCAGCAGAAAGCCTTTGTTGACGTTTTTGTTGAAGTCTCCGTTTATAAGCGCGGTCACTTCGTCGTCGCTTCTTTTCTGCTCCGCAAATCCGAGCGGAAAACCGTAGTCCACGGCATTTAACTGTTTTGTCTGCGTGAACGTGTAAGGCAATTTCGGAAGTATTGCGGAAAGCCCCGTTACAACACAGCCCAAAATCAGGAAAACGACGGCGTAAGCGATGATTTTGCCCGCTTTTCCGTTCTTTTTTTTCTTTTCTTTCTTCGGCTCTTCGGGTGTTTCTTCCACTTCCGTTACTTCCGTAACCTCGGTTATGACGATGTTTTCGTCGTTCATTCGTTGTCCTCCGAAGCGGCGAGTTTGTTCGCTCTGTCGGTCGTTATGAGCGCGTCAATGAGTTCGTCAAGGTCGCCGTCCATTATCTGCAATATCTTGTAAAGCGTAAGCCCTATTCGGTGGTCGGTAACGCGTCCCTGCGGGAAGTTGTAAGTTCTTATGCGCTCGGAGCGGTCGCCCGTTCCGACTTGACTTCTTCTGTCGGACGCTATCTTTTCGTTCTGTTCCGCCTGCATTTTTTCGTAAATGCGCGAACGCAGTATTTTGAGTGCTTTTTCCTTGTTCTTGTATTGGCTTCGCTCGTCCTGACAGTCAACCACGGTGCCCGTCGGAACGTGAATTATTCTTATAGCCGATTCGGTCTTGTTGACGTGCTGACCGCCCGCGCCGCCCGAACGGTGGGTCTCGATGATGAGGTCGTTTTGGTTTATTTCAACGTCTACATCTTCAACCTCGGGCAAAACCGCAACCGTCGCCGTTGAAGTCTGTATTCTGCCCTGCGATTCCGTTTCGGGAACACGCTGAACACGGTGAACGCCGCTTTCGAACTTCAAACGGCTGAACGCTCCGTCGCCCTCGACCGAAAACTCTATCTCCTTTATGCCGCCGAGTTCGGTCTCGTTGACGGAAAGCACTTCCGTTTTGAAGCCTTTCGACTCCGCATACATCGTATACATTCTGTAAAGCGAATGCGCGAAAAGCGCCGCTTCTTCACCGCCCGCGCCGCTGCGTATCTCCATGATAACGCTTCGGTCGTCGTTCGGGTCGCGGGGCAGGAGCAGAATTTTTATCTCTTCTTCAAGTCTCGTTTTCGCTTCTTTCGCTTCTTCGAGCTGCGCTTCCGCCATTTCTTTCAGTTCCTCGTCGGGGTGGGAAGAAAGCAACTCTTTCGCCTCGTCCATTTCGTCGAGCGCGGTCTTGTATTCGCCGTATTTTTCAACGACGGGTTCAAGCCCCTTGCGTTCGCGCATCAGTGCCGCAAATTCCTGCTTGTCCGAAAATATCGCGGGGTCGGAAAGTTTTTCGTTTATCGCGTCGTAACGCTTTGATATGTTTTTGAGTTTGTCGAGCATTTCGTTCTCCGTAACTTCGATGTGATATATTATATATTATAACAAATACTTGCGGCTGTGTAAATACATATTTTCACAATTTTTTATGAAAAAGCGTCTTGACAGGCGGCGGAGACGGTGCTATAATAAATTCGCGATACGGGGAAAGGTGAAAATCCTTATCGGCGGTAGTCAGTCCGCGAGCGCGAAAAGCGCACGAATCCGACACGGAACAGAATTTCGTTTCCGAACGGATACCGACGGTCAAAGTCCGGATGAAAGTATTGATATTGCGAAAAATTTTTACGTCCCCGCGTATCGTTACGCAGGGACGTTTTTTTTGTGATTGAGATACCCCGCAAACATATTTTACGGAACTTTTGTGTTCCGAACGGAGGTATTCTTATGCAGAATCAAAAAATCAGAAACATCACCGTGACGGCGATAATGTCGGCGGTCTCAACCGTTTTGATGTTCCTCAGTTTCAGCGTTCCGCTCGTTCCGTCGTTTTTGAAATTCGACTTCTCGGAACTTCCCGCGCTGCTGACTGGCTTTGCGCTCGGCCCCGTTTACGGCGTCGCCGTCTGCCTTGTCAAAAACGTCGTAAACGTGTTCTTTACAACGACATTCGGCGTCGGCGAACTTTCAAACTTCATTCTCGGCTGTATGTTCGTTGTTCCCGCCGCGCTTATTTACCGTCACAAAAAGACACGCTTGACCGCATTTGTCGGTTCTACCGTGGGCGCTTTTGCGATGGCTGCGTTCAGTTTTGTGACCAACTATTTCTTCATTTATCCCATTTACGGCAAAGTTATGGGCGGCATTGACAAGATAGTTGCGCTTTACACCGCTATCCTGCCCGGCGTGACCGAACTTTGGCAGGCTCTCGTTATTTTCAACGTGCCGTTCACGTTTGTAAAAGGACTTGTGAGCGTTGTTATATCAATGCTTATCTACAAAAAACTTTCGCCTGTGTTGAAAGGCAAGTCTTCTACGCAAGCAGGGGCGCAAGCATAAGTATTCCGAGATTATCCGAGAATATTTTCGGAAACTGTTCAAGCGGCAGCGGCGACGCACCTCGTCCGACTTCTATCGTATAGCCGGGCAGATTGTTTTCCTGAATGAACCAGTCTTTGTAGCCCGCATAACCCGAGTTTTCGGGTGTCGTTTCGACCGAATATCCGCTGACGGCGGAAAAACGCTGCGCTGTCTCAAAGCTGCACGGCGGGTCGTAATCCGCGAATTTCCAATATATTATCTCTCCCTGCGAATGGTATGCGAGTATCAGGCGCGGGGAGATGTTTTTTGTGAATTGCGCCATGGCTCTGGATTCGGGTGCGGAGAGCGGATAGTATCCGACAAAATCTCTCGGCGCGGGCGAGGTGAACCCCTGCGCGAATTTTATCCGCCGCGCCTGCTCCCACCCCGCGGGGTAGTTCAGATTCAGATCCGTTCCCAAGATATTCGCTTTCCATCCCTCGGGAAACGGCAGCCCGAAAGTGTTCAGTTTTTCGGCATTTTCGTACAGTGTACTGCCCGCGGGTATCTGCCCCGTGACAAGATCCACGCCGTCGGGATCGACCATCGGAACAATGTATATCGAGGCGCTGTCAAAAACTTCTCTCGGGTCGTAATCGCCGAGCCTGCGTTCCGTTACAAGCGCATGACAGAACATTTCAACGAACTTGACGAGCAAAAGCGAGGTTATCCATTCATTGGCGTGGTGCGAAGCGTTGTAGGAAACGACTTTTTCGCCGCGTCCGAGCCGAAGCGAAACAAGGTCTTTGCCGAGCACGCTTTTGCCTATTGACGAAAAAGAGAGGAAAGGATACCGCGCCGCAAGCGAGCCGAGCAGAATGTTCATAACGTCGGAAGAAAAGCGCAGCGTCGTGGGAACGACAAACTCCGAAAAAGGTATAAGAATTTTTTGTCCGACAAACAGATTGTCTGGGTCGGCGAGATCGTTTGCGGCAAGCAGCATTTTCAAATTTGTGTTGCTTTTTGACGCTATCGAAGAAAGCGTGTCTCCCGCTCTGACCGTGTAGTAATAATTTCCCGTGAAATACGGCTCGAACGCCGCCCACGAGCGAGGTCCGACCACGCCGTCGTCTGAAAGCCCGAGCGTGGACTGCAAGGCGGCGACCGCCCTCTCCGTTGCCTCGTCAAAGACATAATTTACTTCTCCCGAATAAAATCCGAGCCGTTTCAGAACAAATTGCAGAAACCCGACGAGGGGCCCCGTGCTGCCGAGATAAAGAGTTTGAAGTTCCATGAACGATTCCTCCGTTTTAGCCTGTATATTGTTTTAGGCTGAACTGATTCAGCCTATGAAATGTCGGTTGACGATGTTTTTATATTCGGTCTGAATATTTATATGCGTTTTCCTTTTCAAAAAATTACGAAAAATCACGAAAATAGTTCTCAAATTGCTGTTTACATAAGCAGTTTTTTATGGTATTATATTATATATGAAAATGGGTATATTTACGTTCTTTTGAACGTATCTGCTGCCCGAAAAACAGAGGTCAGAAATTATGAAGAGATTTTTTACATCGGAGTCTGTGACCGAGGGACATCCCGACAAGATATGCGACCGTATATCGGACGCCGTGCTTGACGAGATACTTTCACACGACCCGAACGCCCGCGTTGCCTGCGAAACGTGTACGACGACGGGTATGGTTCTTGTTATGGGCGAGATAACGACCCATGCGGATTATATCGACATTTCGCGTATAGCCCGCCGCGTTCTGCGCGACATCGGTTATACCGATTCGGATTACGGCATTGACTGCGACGCCTGTGCCGTTATGTCCACAATAGATGAACAGTCGCCCGACATAGCTATGGGCGTTGACCGCGACGGTGCGGGAGACCAGGGCATGGTATTCGGCTATGCCTGCAACGAAACGCCGACGCTTATGCCCATGCCTATTTATTACGCGCATGAACTTGCGAAAAAACTTGCCGAGGTAAGGAAGAACGGCACATTGCCGTATCTTCGTCCCGACGGAAAGACGCAGGTCACGGTTGAATACGACAACGGCAAACCTGTTCGCATAGACGCGGTTGTCGTTTCGGCGCAGCACGACCCGTCCGTTTCGCAGAAGACGATAGCCCGCGACGTGACCGAAAAAGTTATTGACGCCGTTATTCCCGCGGAACTGCGCGACGAAAACACAAAACTTTACATCAACCCGACGGGACAGTTCATCGTGGGCGGACCTCACGGCGACAGCGGTCTGACGGGCAGAAAGATAATCGTTGACACTTACGGCGGCTATGCCTGCCACGGCGGCGGCGCGTTCAGCGGCAAAGACCCGACCAAGGTTGACAGAAGCGCGGCTTATATGGCACGTTACATCGCCAAAAACATCGTTGCGGCGGGAATTGCCGACAAATGCCAGATTCAGATAGCCTATGCGATAGGCGTTGCGCAGCCCGTTTCCGTCTGCGTTCAGACCGAGGGCTCTCGACTCGGTTATACCGACGAGCAGATAGCGGATGCGGTTTGCGAAGTTTTCGATATGCGCCCCAAAGCCATAATCGAAGCTCTCGATCTCAGAAAACCGGGATATGAAAAACTTGCGGCTTACGGTCATCTCGGCAGAGAAGACCTCGGCGTTTCTTGGGAAAAGACGGATAAGAAAGAAGCAATACTTGCCGCTCTCAAAAAGTTATAAACCGTCGCCGACTGCTGTTCGGCGCAACAGAAAAGTGGGTGGGTATAATGAATATTAAAGCCTATGCAAAATTCAATCTGACGCTTGACGTGAAAAACAAACGGGGAGACGGTTATCACGAAATTTCGTCTCTTATGCAGGAGATCTCCGTTTGCGACGACCTTTCCATTCTTGTCAAAAACGCAAAGAACGGAAACGAAGTCAGCATCAAGTGTTCCGATCCGGAAGTTCCGTGCGACGAAAGAAATACCTGTTACAAAGCGGTGTTCGCGTTTTTCTCGTATTTCGGAATCAAGGACAGACTTGTAAAAATAAATATCAAAAAGGGTATTCCGCTCCGTTCGGGTCTTGGGGGAGGCTCTTCGGATGCGGCGGCTGTCATCAATGCTCTTAACAAGATATTGAAGCTGGACGCGCCTGCGGAAGTTCTTGAAAAAGTGGCCGCAGAGGTCGGCGCGGACGTTCCGTTCTTTATCAGGGGCGGAATGCAGCGTGCGGACGGTATCGGCGAAAAACTTACGCCGGTCAAGTGCGATTTCAGACCGTATTTTATCGTGGCCGCTCCCGCAAAGGGCGCAGCGACCGATGAGGTGTACGCGAAGTTTGACGAAATAGACCCGCAGCGTTCGGACGGAACAGGCAAGATACTGCACGCGATGTCGTTCGAGCTCAATCCTTATGATTTCCTTTCAAATTCTCTGCTTCCCGCGGCGACCGCGCTTGTGCCTGAAATAGAGGATGTTCTGACAAAACTTTCCGCAACGTCCACCATGGTAAACATGACGGGCAGCGGCTCTGCGGTTTACGCCGTTTACGAAACGTATTCGCAGGCGTTTGAGATACTTCAAAAATACAAAAAAGAATTTCCTTTCATCTCCGCGTGCATCTGCGTGGACAGAGAAAAGGAAGCAAAATAAAAGCGAATAAGAATCCCCGTTTTCCGCAGGACTGTTTTGAACCGACTGCGGAGAGGATTTCTGTTTGTTGTTTATGATAAGCGGGAAAATATTTTTCGTCGCTTAAAATGCCGCGATATGCGGCGGAACGGAGTTTTTTAACAATGCATTACATGGGTTTGAATGAAATAAGAGAAAAATATCTCTCGTTCTTCGAAAGCAAGGGGCATTTGCGTTTGCCGAGCTTTCCGCTCATTCCGCAGAACGATAAGAGCATACTTCTCATAAACGCGGGCATGACCCCGATGAAGCCGTACTTCACCGGTCAGGAAACGCCGCCGAGAAACAGGGTAACAACTTGCCAGAAGTGCATAAGAACGCCCGACATCGACTGCGTGGGAAAAGACGCACGTCACGGCACGTTCTTTGAGATGCTCGGCAACTTCTCGTTCGGCGATTACTTCAAGCGCGAGGCTATCACCTGGGCGTGGGAGTTCTGCACAAAAGTTATGGAGATGCCCGTTGACAAACTTTATGTGACGGTATATCTCGAAGACGACGAAGCGTATGATATATGGACAAAAGAAATAGGCGTTGACCCGTCCCACGTTTCGCGCATGGGCAAGGAAGACAACTTCTGGGAACACGGTTCGGGACCCTGCGGTCCCTGCTCGGAAATTTATTTCGACAGAGGCGCGGACAAAGGCTGCGGCAGACCCGACTGCCATGTCGGCTGTGACTGCGACAGATACGTTGAGTTCTGGAACGTCGTTTTCTCACAGTTCAACAATGACGGACACAACAACTATACCCCGCTTGAAAAGAAGAACATCGACACCGGCATGGGTCTTGAAAGACTTGCCTGCATCATGCAGGACGTTGACAGCCTTTTCGATGTTGACACGATAAAGAACATCACGGCAAAAATTTCGGAGATGTCCGCCGTCAAATACGGTGAAAATCACCTTGCGGACGTTTCGCTGCGCGTTATAACGGACCATATCAGAAGCACCACTTTCATGGTCTGCGACGGCGTTCTTCCGTCAAACGAGGGCAGAGGTTACGTTCTTCGCCGCCTTCTGAGAAGAGCGGCGCGTCACGGCAGACTTCTCGGCATAAAAGAACCGCATTTCCTGGCGGAACTTGCCGAGGTCGTTATTCACGAAAGCGAATCCGCTTATCCCGAACTGCGTGAAAAAGCGGCGTATATAAAGAAAGTCATCGAGCAGGAAGAAGACCGTTTCGAAAAGACGATAGACCAGGGTCTTGCCATTCTCGGCGATATAATCAAGAGAGTTAAGGACGTTGCGGGAAAGATTCTTGACGGCGAAGAGACTTTCAGACTTTACGATACGTTCGGCTTCCCGATAGACCTGACAAGAGAAATCGCTGCCGAAAACGGACTTGAAACCGACGAAAAACGCTTCCTTGAACTTATGGCGGAGCAGAAAAAGACCGCAAGAAGTGCGGCGAAAGGCTTTGCGGCTTCCGCATGGAAAGACAATGAAGCGCTTGCCGCGATAGAAAAGACCGAGTTCAGCGGATATACAAAACTTGTGGATACCGCAAAAGTGCTTGCGATACTCAAAGACGACGAGGCGGTAGGCGTTGCCGAACAGGGCGACGACGTTACCGTTGTGCTTGACAGAACCCCGTTCTATGCGGAAAGCGGCGGACAGGTCGGAGACAAAGGCGTGCTGACTGCGGGAGAGACTTCTCTTCTCGTGCGCGACACCAAAAAGGCAAACGGAATCTATCTGCACGAATGTTCCGTTGCGTTCGGTTCTCTGACGGTCGGCGACGAGGTCAAGGCTTGCGTAAACAAGAGCGAACGACTTGCCACGATGAGAAACCACTCGGCGGTGCATTTGCTGCAAGCGGCGCTGCGCGACGTTCTCGGCGACCATGTTACACAGGCGGGTTCTTACGTTGACGCAAAACGCGCACGTTTCGACTTCACGCACTTTGAAGCGATGACCGAAGAAGAACTTGCGACGGTTGAAAGACTTGTCAACGAATATATACTTTCCCTTACCGAAATAGATACGCTCGAACTTCCCATTGCGGAAGCGAAAAAACTCGGCGCGCTTGCGCTGTTCGGCGAAAAGTACGGTGAGATAGTCCGCGTTGTTCGCATGGGCGACATCTCAACGGAGTTCTGCGGCGGTACGCACGCGAAGAACACAGCGGAAATAGGTCTTTTCAAGATAGTTTCCGAAACCGGCGTTGCGGCGGGCGTCAGAAGAATCGAAGCCGTAACGGGTCTGAACGTGCTTGAATATCTGAATGAAAAACAACAGACCGTTTCGGGCGTTGCTTCCGTGCTGAAAGCATCCGAAAGCGAACTTGTGCACAAAGCGGAAAGCGTGGTTGCGCAGAACAAGGCTCTTGCAAAAGAGGTCGAGGCTCTGAACAACAAACTTTCATTCGCCAAACTCGAAGGCGTTGTCAAATCCGCGGAAGAGATAAACGGCAACCTCGTTATGGTTGCCCGTATCGACGCTTCGACGGACGCGCTGCGTGCAATGTGCGACGCGCTCCGCGATAAATACGCGAACGGCGTTGCGCTTCTTGCCGGCGTTTCCGACGGCAAGGTTGCCATAGCAGCGGGCGTCGGCAAAGACGCGGTCGCGGCGGGTGTCCGCGCGGGAGACCTTGTAAAAGTCGCGGCAAAGATTTGCGGCGGCGGCGGTGGCGGAAGACCCGACAGCGCAACGGCAGGCGGCAGAGACGCTTCGAAATTGGGCGAGGCTCTTGCGGCTGTAAAGGAAACTCTGAAAGCGTAAGGTGAAAAAAATGAGCGATTGCATTTTCTGCAAGATTGCCGCGGGAGAGATTCCCTCGACAAAGGTATACGAAGACGATGACGTTTTGGCGTTCCGCGACATAAATCCGCAGGCACCCGTTCATATCGTTTTCGTTCCGAAAAAACATCTGATGTCCTCGATGAACGATATAACCGAGGAAAACGCTTATATCGTGGGCAAGATAATGCTTGCGATAAAGGCAACAGCCGAAAAGCTCGGTCTTGAAAGCGGCTACCGCATTATCAACAACTGCGGCAGAGACGCGGGGCAGACCGTGCAGCATATCCACTTCCATTTGCTTGCGGGTGTGGATATGGGCGAAAAACTTGTATAAACAGGCTTGAAAAAGTCCTGAAAAAGGGATAAAAAGGTGACGGGTGGCTTCCCGCAACCGAGACTGCGGGAGCGACCGGCGTTTGTCGGTCGCTCTTTGCAAAAAACAGAGAAATAAGGAAAACAAAGGAAGATAAAACTTTCAGAATAACCGAAACAGACGGCGGGCTTCCGCTTGTCTGTCTGGGCTGAACATATTCAGTCCGTGAAAGGGATATATTATGAAACGCTTCCTTGTTTTCTTGCTGACTGCGGCGACGCTTGCATTTTCTCTTTGCTCCTGCTCAAAACTGCCTTTCGGCAGACCTGCCGAAAACGCCGTGTCCGTGACCGAACGGACAGAAAGTCCGACGCATACGGGCGGTGAGGGGACTCCCGAAAAAGAAGTCGTTCAGAAGGGCGTAAGCGGCGCGTGGGTATCGACGGTGGCGAATATCGACTTTCCGTCATCTCCGACGCTTGGCGCGGATGAACTCAAAAAAGAGATAGACTCTATAATTTCGGACGCCGAAACTTACGGATTGAACGCCCTGTTTTTGCAGGTAAGACCGTGCGCGGACGCGATATATCCGTCAAGGATTTTTCCGTCAAGCGCATATATCTGCGGCAAACAGAGCGGGGAATTGCCGCTTGACGTTCTGGATTATTTTATCGCGGCGGCGCACGCGAAAAACATTGATGTTCACGCATGGATAAACCCGTACCGCGTGACCTGTGCTTCGTCTTCGGGATATAACGAGGACACTTTGGCGGCGGAAAACCCCGCGGTGCTTCACCCCGAATGGGTCGTTCGCCATTCATGGACGGAAAACGGCGCTCGCAAATATGCGTGTTTTTTCAATCCCGCATTGCCCGAAGTCCGAAAACTTATCTGCGACGGGGTCGAAGAACTTATCGCGAATTACGATATCGACGGCATACATTTTGACGATTATTTTTATCCGTATGCAGACGCGGCATCGTTTGACGACGACGAGGCTTACGACCTTTACGGCAACGGTATGCCGCGCGACGATTGGCGGCGTGCGAACGTGAATGCGCTTATCGAACAGGTTCACGGCGTATGTGCGGGCAGGGTCGTGTTCGGCGTCAGTCCGTGCGGCGTCTGGGCGCGGAAAAGTGAAAAGACCCCGAACGGTACAGCGGGGATAGGCTATACCGTTTCCGCATATTCGGACGTTTATGCCGATGTCTACGAATGGATAGAAAACGGAAGAATAGATTATGTCTGTCCGCAACTGTATTGGCAGATAAGTCATTCCTCGGCGCCGTTCTGCGTTCTTGCCGATTGGTGGAACGATGTCTGCGGCGAATACGGGGTCACATTATATATAGGTATAGGCGCGTATCGCGGCGCGGAGAGCGGAGCGTATTCATCGCCCGACGAAATAGCGTCGCAGGTCGCTTATGCGAACGGGAAAGAAAACTGCAAAGGCGTTGTGTTTTTCTCGTTTCGCAGTTTGAGAAAGAATTATGCGGATGTTCAGGCGTCCGTAAAAGTTGCATACGAAGATTTTGCGGGAGGTTGAAGAAATGCTGAAAAGGCTTGTCGGATTTTGCGTTGTGCTTGTTTTGACATTCGGGCTTTGTCTGCCCGCGTTTGCAGAAAAAGCACTTGTCGGAGACATTGACGGCGATTGGGTCGTGAGCAGTTCCGATGCCCGTAAAATTCTTGAATACGCGCGTTCAGGCGAGGAGTTGCCAGCATATATAAAGGCGGTTGCGGACATAGACGGCGACGGCAAAATAACCGAAAACGATGCTCGGCTTGCGTTGAAATATGCCATAGACGGCACCGAACGGCTTGTTGAGGTTGAACCGCCCGACGAAGAGACTTCGGAGGTCGAATATATGTGTCTGATGGTCGGCGAAACCTGTGATTTGAAATCTTTCGGGGATTTTTCCGCGTCCGCTTGGCGCTCGACGGATACCTCGGTCGCCGCGGTAGAAAACGGAAAAATAGTTGCAAAAGCCCTCGGTTCCTGCGAAATTTCCGCATCAAACGGCAAAAAAACGCATACCGTGCGTCTGCGCGTTTCTCCCGCCGTTTCGGACGAGGCTCCGTTGCTTGTTATCGACGTTTCCAGCCATCAGGGAAAAGTTGATTTCAACGCGGTGCGCGATTCCGGCATAACCGCTGTTCTCATAAGACTCGGCATAGGAAACTTTGCAAAATACCCGTCGCAGAAAGATTCGCGCTTTGACGAAAACGTCAAAGCCGCCTGTGAAGCGGGACTTGATGTCGGTGTTTACGTTTATTCTTATGCGGAAAATACCGAAGAAGCCGCCGCGGAAGCGAATGCGACGATAGACGCTTTGAAAGACCTCGGCGGTATGCTGACATACCCCGTTTATTTTGACTATGAAGAGTTCGTGCTCGGCAAAGCGCTCGGTACGGAAGTGGTTCGGACGTATTGCGAAATGCTCCGTTCAGCGGGTTGGTATTCCGCGTGCTACGCAAGTGCCAGCGTGTTCTTTTACAACCTCGACAAAGCCGCTTTGCGCGATTACGATTTTTGGGTCGCGGCATACGGTCCCGACGACGGCGGAATTTACGACGGCGCAATATCGCGTTTCCTCGGCAAGGACGAGTATGCGATGTGGCAATATACTTCAAAAGGTTCCGTTCCGGGAATTACGACCGGCGTTGACCTCAACTTCTGCTATAAAAGTTTTCCGAAAACGATAATCAACGGCGGATATAACGGTTTCCGCCCCGAGGGACTGCCGCAGACCGTTGTTCCCGTTGTCGCTCCGTCCGCAAGCGGTTCGGCTCAGGCGGGCGCAAAGGTTTATTCGGACGCGGTCATCCCCGACGAACTGAAATATTCCCAAAGCGGGGAAGACTGATTGTATAGATTTCTTTGCGATTTTGTGTATTGCATGCATAGAACAGAAAAAAGGAAGAAAGATATGAAAAATAAGGAAATTACGGTTTTTGAACAAAGTATTCATTTAAATAAAGACGATTATTTCTCTTTGACCGATATTGCGAGATACAAAAATTCGGAAGAGCCCG
The DNA here is from genome assembly GCA_900547165.1 of uncultured Eubacteriales bacterium. Taxonomy (GTDB): domain Bacteria; phylum Bacillota; class Clostridia; order Oscillospirales; family UBA644; genus UBA644. Next base: position 49,930 of record URFZ01000013.1, on the reverse strand, counting down.
CAGATGTTGTTAAAAATTGGCTTAGACGGAAAGACACAATAGAGTTTATAGGCTTGTGGGAAAAATTGAATAATCCCGATTTTAAACTGGTCGAATTCGACCGGATTAAAAATGAGGCGGGGCATAATTACTTTACAATGTCTCCCAAAAAATGGATAGACAGCGTAAATGCCGTGGGGCTTGTATCAAAAGCAGGAAAATATAATTCCGGAACTTATGCGCACAAAGATATTGCTTTGCAATTTGCATCGTGGATTTCTCCCGAAATAAACCTTTATATAATTAAAGAATTTCAAAGGCTGAAGTCGGATGAACAAAAGCAACTTGGCTGGTCGGTCAAACGCGAACTTGCAAAGATAAATTACAGGGTACATACCGATGCCATAAAAGAAAATATAATTATTCCTCTTGAAATATCAAAAGAAAAGGCGTCGGTGGTGTATGCAAGTGAAGCGGATGTTCTGAATGTTGCGATGTTCGGCATGACGGCAAAGGAGTGGCGAGAAAAAAATCCTGACAAAAAGGGCAATATTAGGGACTATGCGGAAGTGTCGCAACTCGTATGTCTTTCTAATCTTGAAAATTTGAATGCCTATTTGATAGATAACGGTGTCGGACAGCAAGAGCGACTTATTGAACTTAATAAATCCGCGATACGTCAGATGAAAGTTTTTGAAACGGAAAATTTAAAATTGACAGACGGCGTATCGGATACACTGAATAATAATCAGGTAAATAAATAATGCGAGCGGAAGTGTCGCTCGTATATAAAAATGAAAAGAAAAGAGGTTTTTTCTATGCCCGTAGGTGCAATTATCGGTATTATCGCAGGCGCAGTGGTTCTTTTGATCATTCTGGCAAATCTCAAAATCGTTCCGCAGGCGGCGGAATATGTTATTGAATTTCTCGGCAAGTACAAAGCAACATGGACGGCAGGCGTTCATGTCAAAGTGCCTTTCTTTGAACGCATCGCAAAAAGAGTGACTCTCAAAGAGCAGGTACTCGATTCGCCGCCGCAGCCCGTTATCACAAAGGATAACGTTACCATGCAGATAGATACCGTTATATATTTCTGCATTTTTGACGCAAAACTTTATGCTTACGGCGCCGTCAATCCCATCTCCGCGCTCGAAAATCTTGCCGCAACAACTCTCCGTAACATCGTCGGCGAACTCGAACTTGACGGAACGCTGACTTCCCGTGACACAATAAACGGAAAAATGACGGAGATTCTTGACGAGGCTACCGATAAATGGGGTATCAAGGTCAACCGTGTCGAACTGAAAAATATTATCCCTCCCGCCGAGATTCAAAATGCGATGGAAAAACAGATGAAAGCGGAACGCGACCGCCGCGAAACGCTTTTGCAGGCAGAGGGACACAAGGCAGCCGCGATCACCCGCGCAGAGGGTGACAAACAGGCGATGATACTTGCCGCAGAGGGTGAAAGAGACGCACGCATCGCAAGAGCCGAGGGTGAAGCCAAGGCGATATATCTTGCAAAGAAAGCGGAAGCGGACGGACTTGCCGCGCTGCGTGAAGCAGGCGCGGACGCCGCCGTTCTTGAACTCAAAAAATATGAAGCGCTTGTTGCGATGTCAAACGGCAGAGCGTCGAAGATAATCGTGCCTACCGACGCGGTGAACGCGACAAAAGCGAATGTTATGTTTTCCGAAGTTACGGGGCTGGGCGACGTTACCAAGCCCGCGCCCGAGGAAAAGCCCCCGAAAAAGCCCGATCCGTGCTGCGACTGACGGCAGAAAAAGGTAAAAGTAAAAACAGAAACGGAAAAACTGCCGCCCGACGGAAACGTCGGGCGGAATTGACTTTTTGGAAACGTTGTGATATACTTAAAAAAAAACAGGTGGGATAATTTATGCCAAAAATAATAGATAATTTTCATTTCTTCATGCGAGATGCGGAGTTCTTCGGCTTTTCGAGAAGAAAAGATCGGGTTAAGGTTTATCTTGATTTTTTGTATTGTAAATATATGTTTCATTGTGCCTCTGACGAATATTTTCTTATGCATTATTATAAATATAAGAACGGATACAGAAAGAATTTTTTAACTTTTTGGAATAAGCGTCATACCCTTCGGTATATAAACAAAGCCGGATTGGCTCTTTCAAAAATATTTTGTTATGGACGCTTGAAAAAGTTTTACGGAAGAGAAATCGTTGCTGTTTCCGAAATTTCCGAAAGTGATTTTTCCTCTTTTGTAAAAAAACACGGAAAAGTCTTTTTGAAGCCTGATAAGGATTCTTGCGGCCGAGGGACCGAGATATTTGAATATACCGATGAAAAAAGTTGTCGGCAAAAATACGAGGAGTCTGTTAAAAACGATATTATCTGTGAGGAATTGATTGTTCAAAGCGCGGAAATAAATGAGATTTGTCCCTCTTCCGTTAATTCTTGCCGCATTATGACTCTGAGAGAAAACAATTCCGCTAAAATTATTGCGGCAACGTTTAAAATGAGTAAAGGCAAAGCGTTTGTCGATAATCTTCACGCAAACGGCATCGGGGCTGGAGTTGATATCGGAACCGGAGTTGTTACAACTGTGGGCAGAGACTATGAAGATAAAACATATATTTACCATCCCACAACAGGCAAAATCATTCCCGGAATTCAACTTCCGTGTTGGGAAGAAGCTTTGTTGACTGTTAAAGAGGCTCATGAATTTATGCCGGAAAGTGCCGTTCTCGGGTGGGATATTGCTTTTACCGAAAAAGGCCCTGTAATAATAGAAGTAAACGGTGCTCCCGGACCGAAAATCCATCAATTCGCAGACAAGGAACCAAAAGGTAAACCTATATTGGATTATGTAAAAGTAAAGAGTAACCGTACCTATAATCCTAAACAGAATACATTGTAAAGTCAATAGAAGTGCGCAGATTCCGATTGAAGATCGGAATCTGTTTTTATATGTACATTATTCCGTTAAGTATAATGTGCTATCCTACTGTTTTTATAATATTCTTTTCAACGGGGCTTTCCCGCTGAGTTCGTTGATATTAAATATGAGACTTTCGTTGAAACAGTAAACATAAAAATGTGGGGTCTGAACCCGAAAAACAGTTGGTTTCGTAAAAAATATGCGCGAAGTTGTGCGATATATGCATACGAGTCTGCGTGATTTAGTGCAATATTGTTTGAATTTGTCGTTGACATTCAATCGCAAAACAAACCTGTTTTGCGAACAGCCATGTGCGAGAGAACGGAGCGAACGTTCGCACGGCGTATATAAATAGCACACCTTTTTCAAATAACATATCTTCAACGGGGCTTTCCCGTTGAAATCATGAACACAAGAGGGACATCCGCTGACACTGTAAACATAAAAATGTGAGGTCTGCACCCGAAAAACGGTTGATTTCGTAAAAAATACGTGCGAAATTGTGCAATATGCATATTTGGGTGTGTGTGAATTAGTGCAACATTGTTTGAATTTGTCGTTGACATTCACATGAATATGTGGTACAATATTCACATCGAAAAATAAAACATTCACCCGAATGTCTCGGGCTGAAAAGAGGTTGTTTATTATGAAGAGATTTGCAGCAATGCTGATTGTCGTAGCGATGGCGTTTGCTTGTCTGTTTGCTTTCGCGGGCTGCGGCAACAATGACAAAGGAAACACTACCAAAGGTTCCGCAGACGGCTCCGAAACAGGTGTCGCATCGGGAACGTTCAAACTCGGCGGTATCGGTCCTCTTACGGGCGACGCCGCGATTTACGGCACCGCCGTTATGAACGGCGCTCAGATCGCGGTTGACGAGATCAACGCCAAAAACGGCAACGTTAAATTTGAGTTCAAGTCCGCGGACGACGTTTCGGACGCAGAGACTTCCACCAACGCTTACAACAGCCTGCTTGACTGGGGTATGCAGATCCTTATAGGTCCCGTTACCACAGGTCCGGCTATCGCGGTTTCTTCACTTACATACAGCGACAGAGTTTTTGCTTTGACCCCGTCCGCATCCTCCACCGACGTTATCAGCGGCAAGGATAATATGTTCCAGGTATGCTTTACCGACCCGAACCAAGGTGTCGGCGCGGCTGACTACATGTCGGAAAATATGGCAGGCGTAAAAGTTGCCGTTATTTACAGAAACGATGACGCATACTCGCAGGGTATCCGTGATACTTTCGTTAAGGAAGCCGCTTCCAAGGGTATCGAAGTTGTTTACGAAGGCACCTTCACAAAAGATTCTTCGACGGACTTCTCCGTTCAGTTGACCGCTTCCAGACAGGCGGGCGCCGACACGATATTCCTTCCCATTTACTATCAGCCCGCTTCCGTTATCCTGAAACAGGCAAAAGATATGGGATATGAGCCGACGTTCTTCGGCGTTGACGGTATGGACGGTATTCTTACCCTTAAAGGCTTTGATACTTCTCTTGCCGAGGGCGTTATGCTTCTGACCCCGTTCGCGGCAGACTCCACCGATGAACTGACTCAAAACTTCGTAAAGACCTACAACGATAAATACGGTCAGACTCCCAACCAGTTCGCTGCCGACGCTTACGACGCGGTTTACGCCGTATATGAAGCGATAAACAAGGCCGGCTGCACCTCTGACATGACCACAGAAGAAATCTGCGACGCTATCGTTGCGGTTATGCCGAACATCGTCCTTAACGGACTTACCGGTCAGGGTATGACATGGAAGAGCACCGGTGAAGTTTCGAAAGCACCGAAAGCTGTTGTTATCAAGAACGGCACTTACGTTCTTCCCGAAAATCAATGATAAAAGTGGGATATATCCCGCAAAATAAAAGAGTTTTTATGTAAAAGAGAACTTTCGGCTGCCGCGTGCTGACCTCCCGCGGCAGCCGAATTAGGTGTATTCTTTCAACGTATTCCCTCGTATACGGAAAACCCCGAAACGGCAGTCATGGGCGTAGTATGCCCGAACCCTTGTCGAATTTTGCGGTTTGGCGTCTTCCGTATGCGACGGAATACCGTAATTTATTTTTTTACGCGCACGCGCGTGTATGCGTGTGTATATTATATAATTCAACATTTCGGTTGCCGCTCGGCAACACCTCGCCAAAAAAGAAAAAAGAGGTACTTTTATGGAATTTCTCTCGTATCTTATCAGCGGGATAAGCCTCGGAAGCGTTTATGCCATCATCGCCCTCGGTTATACGATGGTTTACGGCATAGCAAAGATGCTTAACTTCGCGCACGGAGACGTTATCATGGTCGGAGGCTATATCTCCTTCTTTGCGTCTGCGTTCATCACCGAAAAATTCACGTCGTTCCCCTCATGGGTCTCGGCGATAGTTTCAATCCTTGCCGCCGTCGTTGTCTGCACCGTGCTCGGCATTCTTATCGAGGGGTTTGCGTATAAACCGCTCCGTGCGGCTTCGTCGCTTGCGGTTCTTATAACCGCGATAGGCGTTTCGTATCTGCTTCAAAACTCGGCACTGCTTATCTGGGGATCCGACCCGAAGACATATTCGTCCGTCATCTCGGGCACGCTTCATCTGTTTGACGGCAAACTCTCGATTTCCTACATAGCAATGTTCACCATTCTCTGCTGTGTTGTCATCATGGTTGCGCTGACGCTCTTCACGTCAAAAAGCAAACTCGGCAAGGCAATGCGCGCTTGTTCCGAAGACAAAGGCGCTGCGCAGTTGATGGGTATCAACGTCAACAGAACCATTTCGATGACCTTTGCGATAGGCTCCGCGCTTGCCGCCGTTGCGGGCGTTCTGCTTTGCTCGTCCTATCCCACCCTTTCTCCCACGACCGGTTCAATGCCCGGTATCAAGGCATTCACCGCCGCCGTTTTCGGAGGCATCGGTTCTATTCCGGGCGCGTTCCTCGGCGGACTTCTGCTCGGCGTTATCGAATCCTTTGCCAAGGCTTACATTTCAACGCAGCTTTCGAATGCGATAGTGTTCGCTGTTCTTATAGTCGTACTTCTTGTTCGTCCCGCGGGACTTTTGGGCAAGAACGTTCAGGAAAAAGTATAAGGAGGACGTTATGGGAAACAAAAGATTCAAACTCAAAAAAACAAACGTCTTTGATTATGCGACCTACCTGTTCGTAATCGTCGTTTTCGTTATCGTTACCGCACTTAATTCCGCGGGCGCGTTGAACCGCTCTCAACAGGGCTGGCTCGTTCCCGCCTGCTGCTACATCGTTATGGCTATCTCGCTCAACCTCACCGTCGGCATTATGGGCGAACTTTCGCTCGGTCATGCGGGCTTTATGAGCGTCGGCGCATTCTCCGGCGCGATAGTCTCCACCGCGCTTGCGGACTCCGTTCCCGATAAATGGCTCCGTCTGCTTCTTGCGATAATCATCGGCGCCGTTCTCGCGGGCATAATGGGCTTCCTTATCGGTATCCCCGTTCTCCGTCTTCGCGGCGACTATCTTGCGATAGTTACACTCGCGTTTGGCGAAATAATAAAAGACCTTATCAACTGCCTTATCGTCGGCGTTGATTCAAACGGGCTTCACATCATATTCAACGCTACGGGCAGCAAAAACGTTACCGACCTCGGGCTTGAAGAGGGCGGAAAAGCCATCATCAAAGGCGCGCAGGGCACGGTAGGCATTCAGCGTATCGCCACCTTTACGGCGGGCTTTATCCTGATAATGGTTGCGCTTGTTATCGTGCTGAACCTTGTTCGCAGCCGCACGGGTCGCGCGATAATCGCGGTTCGCGACAACCGTATCGCCGCCGAAGCCTGCGGTATAAACGTTATGAAATATAAGATGATAGCGTTTACGATATCCGCCGCCATCGCGGGTGCCGCGGGCGCGCTTTACGGTCTTAACTATTCCGGCATAACTGCCGCAAAGTTCGATTTCAACACGTCCATACTCGTTCTTGTGTTCGTTGTTCTCGGCGGACTCGGCAATATGCTCGGCTCGGTCATTGCCGCCACGCTCCTTTATCTTCTGCCCGAAGTCCTGCGCGGGTTCTCCGATTACCGTATGCTCATATATGCGGTCATCCTTATCCTTGTTATGGTCTTCAAGAATAACGAACAACTCAAATTCCTGCTTTCAAAAGCGGTATCGCCGATAACCAACCTGTTCCGCAAGGCAAAGAAAGGAGAGCAACAGAATGGATAAGTTTCAAAAGGGAAAAATGGTTCCCGTTCCGTCTCATTCCATAGTACCCGAAAGAGACGTCAACGAGACTCCCTCTCTCGAATGCCGTCATCTCGGCATTGATTTCGGCGGACTTCACGCGGTTGAGGATTTCAACTTCACGATAGGCAAAACAGAAATTGCGGGTCTTATAGGTCCCAACGGTGCGGGCAAGACCACGGTTTTCAATCTTCTTACAAAGGTTTATCAGCCCACACGCGGCGTTATCATGATAAACGGCGAGGACACCGCGGGCAAAACGACCCCGCAGATAAACAAGATGGGTGTTGCGAGAACGTTTCAGAACATCAGACTTTTCTCCAATATGACCGTTGAAGACAATGTTAAAGTAGGTCTTCATAATCAGGTCAAATACAGCACGGCGGAGGGTATTTTCCGTCTTCCGCGCTTCTGGGGCAAGGAAAAACAGGCTCATGAAAAGGCTATGGAATTGCTTTCGATCTTCGGCATGGAGGATATGCACGACTGGAAAGCAGGTTCGCTGCCTTACGGCGCACAGCGCAGACTTGAAATCGTCCGCGCGCTTGCAACAAATCCCCGTCTTCTTCTGCTTGACGAACCCGCCGCGGGCATGAACCCCGCCGAGACCGTCGATCTTATGGAAAACATCGTCCGCATAAGAGACGATTTCAAAATAGCCGTTCTTCTTATCGAGCACGATATGAAACTCGTTATGGGTATCTGCGAGGGTATCTGCGTGCTGAACTTCGGCAAAGTTATCGCAAAGGGTACCGCGGAAGAGATACAGTCGAACCCCGTTGTTATCGAGGCGTATCTCGGAAACAGAAAGGAGAATTGAGAGTATGTCGGATATAATGCTTAAAGTCAACGATATCAACGTTTATTACGGCAGTATTCATGCAATCAAAGATATCTCCTTCGAAGTCCGCAAGGGGCAGATTGTTACGCTTGTCGGCGCGAACGGCGCGGGCAAAAGCACAACGCTTCAAACGATTTCCGGTCTGCTTCATTCAAAGACCGGTTCGATAGAGTTCCTCGGCAAAAACCTTGCGGGCGTCGCACCCCACAAGATAGTTGAACACGGTTTGGCGCACGTTCCGGAGGGACGCCGCGTATTTCTCCAAATGAGCGTTGAGGAAAACCTTGAAATGGGCGCATATACACGCCCCCGCTCGGAGATAGACGACGGTATAGCGGACGTATATTCACGTTTCCCGCGTCTGAAAGAACGCCGCAAGCAGGTGGCAGGTACGCTTTCGGGCGGCGAACAGCAGATGCTTGCCATGGGCAGAGCGCTTATGTCCAAGCCGCAGTTGCTTATGCTTGACGAGCCGTCGATGGGTCTTTCGCCCATTCTTGTCGATCAGATCTTTGACATTATCAAGGAACTGCACAACGCGGGCACAACTATACTGCTTGTTGAGCAGAACGCGCAGATGGCGCTTTCGATAGCGGACAATGCTTATGTTCTCGAAAGCGGCAAGATAGTGCTTTCCGGCACGGGCGCGGAACTTCTTGCCAGTGAGCAGGTTAAGAAAGCATATCTCGGCGGTTAACGGGGATGTAAAAAAAGCCCAGACCGCAAAAAAGGCTGGAAAAATACAAAAAAAGCAATAGTCTAAAAGATAAATAAAAAGATTCAAAACAGAGATTTTTGTGTTTTCTTTCATAAATAATGGTTTATACGCCTTTTTTGCTACGGGCGAATCTCACCTCTCGATGTATGAACATACACCTTCGGGTTCGATTCACCCATTCTAAACATTTTTCCCTATCCCCAAGGGATGTAAAAAGGCTGAAAATATAATAAATAACACGCTTAAAGACAATGAAAATACCGAAGTTGAGTTAAGGTCGCACAAACTCAACTTCGGTGTTTTGCTTATTTTTGACAAAAAACGTTTTCCGGGTTGACAAAAAAATGCCTTTGTGTTAGAATAGATGGGAACAAGGAAGTTCAGAGGGTATAGCCTCATAGAGGGAGAACCGGTGTTTGCGTTTGCGACAGGCGGTTTTCCTTTGTGTTGCACCCCTAAAAAATTTTATATATCTTTGAAAGGTTGATTTCCGACATGAACAATCCGTACGAGAATATGCTGAGCGTGCTTGAAGACGCGGCAAAAATGATGGGACTTTCTCCCGACGAGTACGTTATGCTCAAATACCCCGAAAGAGAGTTGAAAGTTGCCATTCCCGTAGAAATGGACGACGGTCATATCGAAGTTTTCGAGGGCTATCGCGTTCAACATTCCTCCGTCAGAGGTCCTTACAAAGGCGGTATCCGTTTCCATCAGGACACGGACATCAACGAAGTCAAGGCGCTTGCCGCTTGGATGAGCTTTAAATGCGCCGTTGCGGGCATTCCTTACGGCGGCGGCAAAGGCGGTATAACCGTTGATCCGAGAAAACTCTCGAAAGGCGAACTTGAAAGACTGACGAGAAAATTCACCGAGAAGATCGCTCCCGTTATCGGTCCCGAGACCGATATTCCCGCGCCCGACGTTAACACCAACGGCGAGATCATGGGTTGGATAATGGACGAGTATTCGAAACTTGCCGGCAAACAGTGTCCCGGCGTCGTAACGGGCAAACCCATTGCGATAGGCGGCTCTCTCGGCAGAACAGCGGCGACCGCAAACGGAGTTGTAATGACTGCCGAAAACGCGCTTTCCTACCTCGGCAAAGCGGGCACGCATAACAGAATTGCCGTTCAGGGACTCGGAAACGTAGGCGGACTTACCGCGCAGATCATGTATGACAAGGGCTATAAGATCGTCTGTGTCAGCGACGTTTACGGCTGTGTTTACGACGAAAACGGACTCAACATAACGGAAATCAGAAACTATATCGCTTCCGGCAAAACGCTCAATACCTACACGGGCGCGAAACAACTTGTTCGCGAAGCCGTGCTGACCTGCGACTGCGACGTGCTTATTCCGTGCGCTCTCGAAAATCAGATAACCGAGAAAAATGCGGCTGACGTCAAAGCGTTCCTTATCGTTGAGGGCGCGAACGGTCCGACGACTTATGAAGCCGATAAGATTCTCGAACAGAAAGGCATTCCCGTTGTTCCCGACATTCTCGCCAACGGCGGCGGCGTTGTCGTTTCCTACTTCGAATGGGTTCAGAACCTCTCCAACTTCTACTGGTCGGAAGAGGATGTCAACGAAAAACTCGCACACAGAATGAACAACTCTTTCGAAGCCGTTACAAAGGCAAAAGAGCAGTACGGCACAACGTTCAGAAACGCGGCTTACGCCGTTGCGATAGGCCGAATCGTGGAATCCACCAAGATCCGCAAGCCGTGGCACTGATTGCCGCTGACAAATTAAAAATATGTCCGCAGAGAAAACCTCTGCGGACTGTTTTTTTTTCTTGACGAAAATTTTTATGGGTGTTTTACTTTGCAAAAAAGCCAAAAAATGCCTGCTTTTGCCGAATTAAACGGCAAAAATTTTGATTTGTGTAAAGAATTAAGAATAAAACGTCAACGGACAAAGCAAAAGCCTTGTCCGTCAATATGCTTCGTGCCGTTATACTCTGACCGCTTGGAGTTTTGCTCTGCGGAGAGAAACGCCCATGAAAGTTTTTGTTTCAAATTCGGGGTTCTCGGGTTTGAGCCAAAGCGAATCTTTTGCGTAATCGAGGTGGCGGACAAGCAGTTCGTCACCCAGCGCGACAAGCGCGACCGTTCCTACTTCGCCGAGTTTTTTTGTTTCTCTGAAAAGGACGTATTCGTTTTCTTTGATAAGCGGTTCCATGGATTTATCGGGCATACGGAACCAGAACAGTCCCTCTGCGGCATCTTCGCCGAGTTCCGTTTCTTTTTCGGACGAGGGTTCGCCGTCCAGATATTCGTCAGCCGTGTCGTATACGGGAATAAGCATTGTTTTTATACCTCCGAGCGTTTGCTTTCGTTTATTGTATCACATCGGAGCGCATAATTCAATGAATATTTTTCAAAAAATGCACTCTCGGAGGTTTTTCCTTTCTTTTTCGTCTTGATTTTTATATAAATATATGCTAAAATAAAATGAAAAATTATAAATAATCACAACACCGACATTGAAACGGCTTTTTGTTCGGGCTGTCTATGCTCTGGCTGTGCCGAATATATTCCGACAGCGGAAAGGAACGGAAAAACGCAATGAAACTTATACTTGCTTCGGGGTCTCCGAGAAGAAAAGAACTTTTGACACGCGCGGGCGCGGAATTTGAAGTCTGCGTTTCCGACGTTGACGAAAGCGGCGTTTTCGGCACGCCCGAAGAAGTTGTTTCCAAACTTTCCGAAATGAAAGGTGCGGCGGTGTTCGCTTCTCATAAAAACGATTGTGTGCTTTCCGCCGACACGGTCGTAGCTCTCGACGGCGATATATTCGGAAAACCGAAAGACGCCGACGACGCTCTGCGAATGGTTGAGGTCCTTGCGGGACGTTCGCATTTTGTGTATACGGGTGTTTGCGTTATGTTTGAAAAGGACGGTAAGCCCGTTGTTGAAAAGAACGTCGTGGGTACGGAAGTGTTCTTCCGCAACGCCTGCGAAGAAGAACTCAAAGCGTATGTGGCAACAGGCGAACCGATGGGCAAAGCCGGCGCTTACGCGATACAAGGCAGGGGCGGGAATTTTGTTGAAAGAATAAACGGGGACTGGTCAAACGTTGTCGGACTTCCCGTTTGCACGGTTATTGAAATGCTTGAAAAAGCAGGAATCAGGATTTGGTGAAAATATGCTGTTCAGTTTCAGTTTGTTTCATAAAACGACTCTCGGGATCTCTCTCGGGTCGTCGAATACATATATTGCGCGTCACGGCAAAGGCATAGTTCTCGGCGAGCCGTCGGTCGTCGCGACGGATATTTACAACGAAAAAGTTGTTGCAATAGGCGACAAAGCAAAAAAGATGATAGGCAGAGCGCCCGAGACGATAAGCGTCGATCGCCCCATAAGCGGCGGCATTATCTCCGATTTTGACAAGACGGTCGCAATGCTTTGTCAGTATGTCTCCCGCGTTGTGCAGACAAGAATAGGCATAACATCAGCCATCGTCGTTCCCGCGGCGGCGTCAAGCGTTGAAAGACGCTCCATGCGCGATATGGCAAAAGCGGCGTACGGCTCCCGCGTGGTGCCTGTGGACGAACCCATTGCGGCGGCGCTCGGCTGCGGGCTTGACGTTTTCAGCGGACGCGGACACATCATCGTGGACATCGGCGGCGGCAGAACGGATATAAGCGTTGTTGCCAACGGCGGCGTTATGCTTGCGCGTTCTCTTTCCGAATGCAGCGGCACGTTTGACCGCGACATCATCAACTTTGTCAGAAAAAATTATAACATACTTATCGGCGACGGTACGGCGGAGGACGTCAAAAAACAACTCGGCTGCGCTTCGGACGTTAAAAACATGGAACTGATGACCCTGAACGGCAGACATCTTATTTCGGGACTTCCCGAAAACTTCGTGCTTTCAAGCGAGGACGTGCATCAGGCAATCGCATCAAGCGTCCGCGCCATAGTGGACGGCATTATGACCGTTCTCGGCAAGATCCCGCCCGAAATAGCGTCCGACCTGATACGCTCAAAGATACACCTTGTCGGCGGCGGCGCGCTGATGAAAGGCTGGACGGAACTTATTTACAAAGAAACGGGCATGGAAGCGGTAGTTGAAGAAAACCCGCTCGAAGCGACGGCTGTCGGCGCGATGAGAGCCGTTCCGATGGCAAAGAAACTGCGCAATTACGAAAACTCGACGCTCGGAAATTAAGGGAGAATAATTTTGAACAGGAACTTTTTCAAAAACAAATTATTCATCGTTCTCGTCTTTATCGGTATATATCTTGTCGGCTTTATGTTCAGCGCGTTGCTCGGCAGCGCAAAAATGCCGCACGAGCAGTTTGTGGGCTTTGTGATGACGCCTTTCAACACGGCGGGCACGGCGGTTAAGAACTTTTTCTCGGATATGTTTTCCGCGCCGTTCCGTTACGACGACCTTGAAAAGGAAAACGAAGACTTGCGCGGGCAACTTGCGCAGGCGCGTGCCGAGGCTGACGAGAACGCATATCTTAAAATCGAAAACGGAAATCTGAAAAAACTGCTCGACATGACTGACGGCGAGCAGACGTTTTCTTACGCTTCCGCAGATGTGGTGGCGCGCGGTACGGACGGTTGGAGCGATACTCTGAACCTGAACGCGGGCACATCGTCGGGTGTCAAAGAGGGGGACATCGTTGTTTCCTGCGACGGACTTGTGGGCGTTGTTTCCTCCGTCGGTCCGAATTGGTCAAAGGTCAAGACATTGTTTGACACCGAACTCAGCGTGGGCGTTATGGTCTCCACCACCCACGACTGCGGCATTCTTTCCGCATCCGCCGATCTGAGCGCTGAGGGTGTTGCCAGACTTTCTTACATAGACAAAAACAGCGTTCTCGGACGCGGAGACAGACTTGTCACATCGGGGCTCGGCGGCGTTTTTCCGAAGTCGATACCCGTCGGTACAGTGACGGACGTGGTTCGCCGCGACGACGGCACGGTATGGGCAAAAGTTGCCCCGCATACTGATATTTCTTCCGTTGAGCGCGTTTACATCATAACAGAGATCAAGGACGGAGCAGCACAATGAAAGTCCGCATTTTGCTTTACAGCCTGTTTCTGACGCTTCTTTATATGCTAGCGTATATCATAACCCCGCTCCGCTTCAACGGCGTCAGTCCGTCGTATCTGCTGTGCGCGGTGGTTGCTCTCGGGCTTTTTGAAAACGAGTATTTCGGCGCGATCTACGGGCTTGTTTTCGGGCTTATTTCGGACTTGGTCGGCAGCGGCGTTTTCGGCTTCAACGCGCTTTTGTTCGCAGCCGTCGGCTATACCGTGGGCTATCTTGCCGAGAACCGAATAAGTTCAAATCTGCTTGCCTGCGAACTGATATGCGTTCTCTGCGTTTTTTGCAGGGATACGGCGCTTGCTCTCTGGAACAGGATATTTTACGGCGCGGATTTTTTTCCCGCGCTGCTCAAAACGGTGCTTCCGTCGGTTCTGCTGACGGCTGTTGTCGCCGTTGTGATATACTTCGTTGTCAAGCTGATAGGCACAAACCGCAAATGGAGAAAATACAATGAAAAAATACGGTAAAAGGCTTGTTGCCGTTATTGTCGCGTTTGTTATCTGCGCGTCGCTGTTCGTCGTCCGTCTCGTCAATCTTCAACTCGTGAACGGCGCGGCGTATTATAAAAGTTCATCGAACAGCGTTGTTACCAAAACCGTTGTCAAAGCGGCGCGCGGCGATATACTCGATCGCAACTGCGAACCCATAGTGCAGAGCGTTTCGCAGGTCTCAGTTGTGATAAACAGGCAAAAAACCGACGATCTGAACGCAACGATAGACGCGCTGATAGGCTTTTTCGAAAAATGTGAGGACGATTATACGGACACTTTTCCCGTGGCGTATACAAACGGCGCGTTTTCTTTCACTCCCGCATATATGCAGTCCGAAAGCCTGCGTTCGTCGTTCTCCAAATATCTGGCTTCAAAAAAAATAGAGACAGCCGATGACCCGCTTTCCGTTATGACGGAACTTTTCAAGGCCTATTCACTTGCCGACCGCGACCCCGAAAGGGCGACAAAGATAGTCGGCGTTCGTTATGAAATAGAGACCGGTGCGGGCGGCTCGGAATATACTTTTGCCGAGGACGTTGACATAAAGACCTCGACGATGATAGAAGAAAACAAATCATCTTTGCCGGGCGTGACGCTCATAACTTCATCGGCGCGCGAGTATACGATGCCCGGAATTGCGTCCCATATCCTCGGCACAGTCGGACGTATCAGCGCGGAAGAGTATGAAACGCTTTCCGCAAAAGGGTACTTGTTCGACGACATCGTGGGCAAGGACGGCATAGAAAAGGTCTGCGAGGACTATCTGCGCGGACAGAACGGCTACCGCTATACGATAAACGACGATTCGGGCACGGTCGTTTCCGATATAGGCGACCTTGCCTCCGAAGAGGGCTACGCCTCCGTTGACGCGAAATCGGGCTTTGACGTTATTCTTACGATAGACTCAAAAATGCAGACCGTGGTCGAAAAAGGGCTTGAAGAACTGCTCGTTTCGTGCCGCGAAATCAACGGCGAGGACTCCGCGTCCGCCGCCGCCGCAATATTCATGGACCCCAATTCGGGCGAAATACTTGCCATGGCAAGCAACCCGACTTTTAACATAAAAACATACAATGCCGATTATTCCACGCTTGTCTCAAACGAAAACAAACCGCTTATAAACCGCGCCATATCGGGACTTTACGCACCCGGTTCGACGTATAAAATGGTTACGGGTATCGCGGGACTTGAAGAGGGGATAATCACCAAGTATTCGACCCGCTATTGCGAGGGCGTATACCGTTTTTACGACGATTATCAGCCGTCCTGCTTCCGCAGTATTTCGCACGGCGAAGTCAATGTCGTGACCGCACTCAAACACAGCTGCAACATCTTCTTCTTTGACGTCGGACGTATCGCGGGCATAGACACTCTCAACTCATATTCAGCAAAACTCGGTTTCGGCAAAAAAACGGGTATAGAATTGCCGGGAGAGATGAGCGGTATCATCGCGGGCAGAAAATACCGCGAAAGCATAGGCAAGACATGGGAAGACGGCGAAACGCTCCTTGCCGCGATAGGTCAGTCGGACAATGCGGTAACGCCCGTGCAGCTTGTTAACTACGTTGCAACGATAGGCAACGGCGGCAAATTCTATTCGCCGCATATCATAAAATCCATTCGCGACGCGGAAAAGAATGAAACGGTTTATTCCTCGTCCACCTCTTACGAAAGCCTCGGACTGAAACAGGAAACGCTTCAAGCCGTGGTTGAAGGCATGGTGGAAGTTTCCAAAACGGGCGGTTCAGCAGGCTCCGGCTTTGCGAATTATACGCTTTCTTCCATCGCCGTAAAAACCGGTACGGCAGAAGTTGACGGCAAAAAAGCAACGTCGCTTCTTGTCGGCTTCGCCCCTGCCGAAAACCCGCAGGTCGCGTTCGTGCTTGTTGTCGAAAACGCGGGCACGGGCACAACGCCGCTCAACGCAAAATACATCACGCAGGTATTGCAGTATTGGTTCTCGGACAGAGACAAGTTTGACGGGGTAAGGTGAATCCGTTAGGTATAAAAAGGTTTGCTCGGCTTTTCGCATGCGAAAAACGACGCAAACTCCGCGCAGCGGAAAAGAAAAGGGCTGTGCGGTTTTCTGCAAGTTCCCTATGTGCGACGGCACACCTTCTCCGCATATTGTGATTTTGATTGCCGTCTTTTTGCCTGACTTGCAAAAACAGCCGCGAAAAAGCAAGTTTTTATAAATTTTACCGTGTCTGTATTGCCTTAATCAAATCTTGTTTTTGGGAAATATTGGGGCTGACATATCGCAAAAAGACCGAGCGAAGCGAGCAGTTTTTGCGATTAGCAATGTGCGGTTTGCGCGTATGCGCGAACTATCGCACGCGTATTGAAATCAGACCACACTGTTTGCTCGGCTTTTCGCCTGCGAAAAACGACGCAAACTCCGCGCAGCGGAAAAGAAAAGGCTATGCCCGTTTCGGAGAGTACCCTGTGTGCGAAGGCACACATATTCCGTACATCGCGGTTTTGATTGACAATTTGCAAGAACAACCGCGAAAAAGCAAGTTTTTATAAATTTTACCGCACGTATATTGCCAAATGCTTATTTATATTATATAATATTTCAGTAGATATTGAAAGGAATCGGTTTTTGATGGGAAAAGTCTGTTTGTTCGTCTCCGGCAAAGGCGGAGCGGGAAAAACAACGGTCTGCGTCAATCTTGCCGTTGCGCTTGCTCTGAGGGGCAAGCACGTGCTTGTTATTGACGGCGATATATGGCTTCGAAATGCCGATATTCTTTTGGGGCTTCAAAATCAGGCGGTGCTGGACGTCGGCGACGTCTTTTCGGGCGCTTGCTATTTTGAAAAAGCCGTTATCAGTCATCCTGAAATAGGCACGCTTCATTTTCTTGCCGCTCCCGCGCGGCTTCGCGTTCCTGCGGACAAGATGTTTGGGTTCATCTCAAAACTTGCGGACGAGCAGGCGGAGCATTACGATTTTGTTTTTGTGGATTGTCCTGCGGGGACAAGCGTTTGCGAAAGCGACCTTGTTTGCCGTCGGCACAAAGCCGTGGTCGTTTCGACCGCCGATTTAACGTCTCTGCGAGACGCTGAAAGAACGGCGGAGACGATGAAAAAGAAAGGCTTGCGCGACGCGCGGCTCGTTATCAACAAAGTTGACGCTTCGATGATAAAGAAACGCCTTGCGCCGAATATCGACGAGATAATAGACAGCGTGTCGGTACGCTTGATAGGCGTTGTACCCGAGGATAAACTCATTCCCGCATATACATACGTCGGCAAATTCGCTTATACAAGCGGCGCGCCGAAAGTCAGACAGGCGTTTTCGAACATCGCAACAAGACTTTGCGGCGGCAGCGCGGAACTGATAAAATTATAGAACGAAACGCCGTGACGGACTTCTGCTCCGCTGCGGTCGGAACAATATAACGAACGGAGGAACATATATGAATATCGCTATTCTGGCGGACGACAAGAAAAAAGAACTTATGGTGCAATTCTGCATTGCTTATTGCGGCATTCTCGCAAAACACAGACTTTGCGCGACCGCGACAACGGGCAAACTCGTTGCCGACGAGACGGGACTTGAAATAGGACGCCTGATGAGCGGTGAGCGCGGCGGAATGCAGCAGTTGGCAAACAAGATAGCTTATGACGAAATAGATATGGTTCTGTTCTTCCGTGACCCGTTGATGCAAAAAGAAAATCAGAGAGATGAACTTAATCTGCTCCGTCTTTGCGATATGCACAACATTCCGCTCGCGACAAACATCGCGACGGGAGAGGTGCTTGTACGTGCCCTGAATACGGACGCGCTCAACTGGCGTGACCCGCACGGCTCGGCGGAAGAATATTAAAGATAACACGAAAGAGGAAAAGAATATATGGCTTCTTCGATAGAAGCGGTTCGCGGAACGAAAGACGTTCTTCCGCAGGATTCGTACAAATGGAGATTCGTCGAAAAAACGGCGCAGCAGGTTGCCGCAGATTTCGGCTTTCGGGAGGTTCGGTTCCCGACTTTTGAAAAGACCGAACTTTTTGTCCGCGGCGTGGGAGACACGACGGACGTGGTTCAGAAAGAAATGTACACGTTCGTTACAAAAGGCGAGGATTCGATAACCCTGCGTCCCGAGGGCACGGCGAGCGTGGCGCGCCTTTGCCTGCAAAACGGACTTTTTGCGGGACTGATGCCGCTCAAACTTTATTACATAATTTCGTGCTTCCGTTACGAGAAGCCGCAGGCGGGCAGATACAGGGAGTTCCACCAGTTCGGCGTCGAACTTTACGGCACGCAGTCTCCCTCGTCCGACGCGGAAGTTATCGCGCTTGCCGATACTCTTATAAAAAGACTCGGCATCAGGGGCGTTTCGCTTAAAATAAATTCGATAGGCTGCCCCGAATGCCGCAAAAAATATCACGCCGCGCTGAAATCGTATTTCGAGAATGCGAAAGACGCGCTTTGCGACACTTGCCGCGACCGTCTGGACAGAAACCCGATGCGTATATTGGACTGCAAAAATCCCGACTGCGCAAAGATAGCAAAAGACGCGCCGAGAGTGACGGATTTCCTGTGCGAGGACTGCGCCGACCACTTCGCCAAACTCAAAGCGGGTCTTGAAAATTTCGGCATAGATTATGAAGTCGATACCTCCATCGTGCGCGGACTTGATTATTACACCAAGACGGTTTTCGAGTTCGTGGACGGCGAAACGGGCTTAACCGTGCTCGGCGGCGGACGCTATGACGGTTTGATAACCGACCTCGACCCTTCCAAACAGGTCTGCGGGCTCGGTTTTGCAACGGGACTTGAAAGACT
The DNA here is from genome assembly GCA_900547165.1 of uncultured Eubacteriales bacterium. Classification (GTDB taxonomy): domain Bacteria; phylum Bacillota; class Clostridia; order Oscillospirales; family UBA644; genus UBA644. Next base: position 30,901 of record URFZ01000013.1, on the reverse strand, counting down.
TTTGCTCGTTATGGAAAAACAGGGCTGTGACTTCGGCAAAGAGGACACCTGCCGCGTATATATCGCGAATATCGGTGAGAAGGGCGCGAAAAAAGCTGCCGCTTTGGCATACGCTCTCCGCACAAAGGGCATAGCCGCGGAAACGGACGTTTCGTCGCGCTCCCTGAAAGCGCAGATGAAATATGCCGATAAAATAGGCGCGGAATACACGCTCGTTCTCGGCGATAACGAGGTCGAAAGCGGAAAAGCCGTGCTGAAAAGAATGTCGGACGGCGAAAAACGTGAGACAGAACTTGACGCGCTTGCCGAAGAACTGAAATAAAAAACGGCGTTCTTCGCCGCAATATTACCTCTGTTCGGACACGCTTCCGACGGAAAATTTGTAAAAACAACCGTTATAATAAGAATATAAATTAAAAGAGGCTGACAATATGGAATTTGAAAAGATCGAACACAGACGAACCGGATATTGCGGAACGTTCCGTTCCGACAGTATCGGAAAAACAATCACCGTCCACGGCTGGGTACAGCGCAGACGCGCGCTCGGCGGACTTATCTTCGTCGATCTTCGCGACCGCACGGGTATCATTCAGATAAATTTTGAGGAGACCTCGAACAAGGAATTGTTTGACAAAGCGTATACGCTCCGCTCCGAGGACTGCATTTCCGTTACGGGCGTCGTCCGCGGCAGAGGCGAAAACGCCGTTCGCAAGGATCTTCCCACCGGTGAGATAGAAGTGGTTGCGACCGAACTTCAAATTCTTTCGAAGTCCGAAACTCCGCCGTTTGAGATAGTTGAAAATTCCAATGTCAAAGAGGAACTCAGACTTAAATACAGATACCTCGACCTGCGCAGACCCGATATGCAGAGCCCCATTATGCTCCGCGCAAAACTCTGCCGCATTGCCAGAGAGTATTACGCAGATCACGACTTTATCGAGATAGAGACCCCGAACCTTATCCGTTCCACGCCCGAGGGCGCGCGCGACTATCTTGTTCCGAGCCGTATCCATCCGGGACATTTCTATGCGCTTCCGCAGTCGCCGCAGCTTTACAAACAGCTTCTCATGGTTGCGGGCTTTGACAGATATATGCAGATAGCGAAGTGCTTCCGCGACGAGGACCTGCGTGCGGACAGACAGCCCGAATTTACGCAGATAGACCTTGAAATGTCCTTTGTTGACGTTGACGACGTTATCGAGGCGAACGAGGGCTTTATTCAGAAAGCGTTCAAAGAGATTCTCGGCGTTGACATAAAACTTCCTCTTCCGAGAATGACTTATGCGGAGGCTATGGAGCGCTTCGGTTCGGATAAACCCGACCTGCGCTTCGGATATGAACTCAGAAATATTTCCGACACCGTTAAAAACTTCGGCTTTAAGGTGTTTGCGGACACCGTGGCAAACGGCGGCGCTGTAAGAGCCGTTGTTGTTGAAGACAGCGCGGATAAATTCGGCAGAAGAGACATTGACTCCCTGACCGAGTTTGTAAAGACTTACAGGGCAAAGGGTCTTGCATGGATAAAGATGGGCGAGACCGTTTCGTCATCGTTCCTCAAATTCCTTTCGGACGAGGAAAAGGACGCGCTTATTGCGGCGCTCGGTCTGAAAGACGGCGACTGCGCGTTCATCGTTGCGGATAAAGATCAGGTGACGTATGACGCTCTCGGCGCACTGCGCTGCGAAGTTGCGAAACGTCTTGACAAGATCCCGCACGACCCCGCACACCCCGAGGATATGTACAAACTTCTTTGGGTAACGGAGTTCCCGCTGCTTGAATACAGCGAGGAAGAGGGCAGATACGTTGCCAAGCACCACCCGTTCACGTCGCCGATGTTCGAGGACCTCGACCTTATCGACACCGACCCGGGCAAGGTTCGCGCAAAGGCTTACGATATAGTAATCAACGGCATGGAAGCGGGCGGCGGCTCGATAAGAATTTACAACTCCGAGTTGCAGACCAAGATGTTTGAAGTGCTCGGATTTACGGACGAAAAAGCGTATGCGCAGTTCGGCTTCCTTATCGACGCATTCAAATACGGCGTACCCCCGCACGGCGGTATGGCTTACGGTCTTGACCGTCTGACAATGATCCTTGCCGGCAGGGACAGCATTCGCGACGTTATCGCATTCCCGAAAGTTCAGAACGCTTCCGAGATAATGACAAAGAGCCCCGGAACGGTTGACGATGCACAGCTCAAAGAACTTTCGATAGCGGTCACCGCCGTTGAAAAGGACGAAGAATAATCACTCGTGTTTTGAGACTTCTCTATGGGCGCGACGGAAAAGCCCGCCGCGCCCTTTTCTTTTTAAGTGAACGGAGAAAACAATGATTCAGGTAAAAAATCTAACAAAGCGTTACGGCTCAAAAACCGTTGTCAACAACGTGTCGTTTACGATTGAAAAAGGCGAGATAGTCGGCTTTCTCGGTCCGAACGGCGCGGGAAAAACGACGACGATGAATATGATAACCGGCTATACATCGTTCACTTCGGGTTCTGTGTCCGTTGACGGACACGACATTCTCGAAGAACCGGACGAAGCGAAGAAGAATATAGGCTATCTGCCCGAATTTCCGCCGCTTTATCCCGATATGACGGTGGGCGAATATCTGAATTTTGTTTTTGACTTGAAAAAATGCAAGCTTGACAGGGACGTGCATCTTGCACAGGTGCTTGCAGCAACAAAACTTGCGGACACCGAAAAACGTCTTATCAGGAACCTTTCAAAAGGCTACCGTCAGCGCGTCGGGCTTGCGCAGGCGCTTATCGGCAACCCCGAAATACTCATTTTTGATGAGCCGACGGTGGGACTTGACCCGCGTGAGATAAAGGAGATACGAAATCTTATCCGCGCGCTCGGCGAAAGTCATACGGTAATTTTGAGTTCGCATATCCTTTCCGAGATTCAGGCGGTATGCGGCAGGGTGCTGGTCATCAACGACGGTTATCTTGTCAAGGACAGCCCGACGGACGAACTGCTCAACATCTCCGCTTCAAGCGACCGTTATGCGATACGTCTTGCCGCACCTGCGGACGAATCCGCCGCGGCGATAAGAACGCTTGACGGTGTTGTAAACGTTGAGTTCATGGGCGTTTTTGAAAAGGGAACAGCCGATATAATGGCACAGACAGAAAAAGGCGCGGACATCAGGCGTGCGCTGTTTGAACTCTGCGCAAAGAAAAATTGGTATATTCTTATGGTGACGCCGCTCGGCGTTTCTTTGGAAGATGTGTTCATCAGCCTTGTCAGCGGCGACGCAAAAGCGGAAGCGAAACGCCTTGCGGACAGCCGTGACGCGGCAAAGGCTCTGCTTTCGGACAATTCCGAAACGGAAAATAAACCGACTTCCGAACCCGTAAAAAAGAAGAAATACAAAAAGATAATCAGAAAAGTGGTTGATAAGGACGGAAATCTTATCCGTCAGACCGAGGAACTCGTCGAGATAACGGACGAGGGAGAGGAGAAGTAAATGGGCGCGCTTGTCAGAAAAGAATTTACCGTTTATTTCAAAAATCCGACCGGCTGGTTCACGCTCTGCGTTTACACTCTTATAGCGGGCGTCTGCTTCGTCTTTTCGGTCATAAACAACAACACAACGTCGATGTATACGTTCTTTTCGCTTTATCTTTACATCGCAAATCTTGTGTTCGTATCGCTTTTGAGTTTTAAGTTTTTCAGCGAGGAAAAGAAAAACGGCACGGACAAACTCTGGACGACGTCTCCCGTCAGCCTTTATACCGTTGTGCTGTCAAAGTTCGTCAGCGCGTTCTGCCTGTTCTTTTTCGGTTCGCTCGTTAATATCCTTTATGCGCTCATTCTCGGAATGTTCGGCGATTTTGACGTTTCGACGTTCGTTGTGCAGTATATAGGCGTGCTGCTGCTCGGCGCTGCGATGATAAGCGTCGCCGTTTTCATATCGACGTTTACCGAACATCAGATAAGCACTGTCGCCGCCGTTTTCGGCACACTGCTGTTTATGTACATAATCGGCGCGGTCTCAAAATATCTGCCCTCGTGGCTCGGCACAGCGCTTGAAAGCATCAGCCTTTATTCGCGCTACGGCGATTTTGCGCTCGGCATTTTGAGCCTTGCGCCCGTCGTTTTTTACGTTTCCATAACAGCCGTTTTTCTGTTTCTGTCCGTCAGAATGCTTGAAAAACGCCGTTGGGAATAGGAGGACGGAAGATGAAAAAGAAGATAAGATACGCTTCCGTTGCCACGGTTGCCACGGTCGTCTGCATAGTTGCGGCGATACTCATAAATATCCTTTTCACAAGCCTTGACAAGAGGTTTGACCTCTCGGCGGACTTCTCGGGCAGCCGCATAACCGGCATAGATTCCGTTTCCGCGGATATAGTGGGACGTCTTCCGTATTCGGTCGAGGTCATCGTCAACGGCAACGAGGACGATTTCCGCGGCGCGACTTACGACACGGCGCAGTCCACGGATTCCGAAACGGGCGAAACCAAAACGCGGATAGTTTATTCGGGCAAGCGTTACACCGCCGAATTGCTTGACAGTTTTGCGAAAACGTCCGATAAAATATCCGTGTCCTATGTGGACACGCGCTATAATCCCGGCTTTTTCAAAGAAAGAAACATCACCGTCGGGGACGGCGTTTACATAACCGTTTACTGCCCGCAGACGCAGAAGTATTCGTTCATTTACGACGATGTTTTCAGCGGCGTTCAGTATATTTCTTTCGAACGCCAACTTGACGCGGCGATGAGAAACACAACGATGACCGACGTCAAAAAGATCGGCATAGTCAAGGGACACGGCGAAGAAGATTTTCCGTACTTTGAGGAACTTCTCAAACTGAACGGCTACGAAGTCAAACTTTCGGTCGATCTTTCGTCCGCGACACTTGCGGAAGACGTTGAAATACTTGTTATCGCAAACCCGAAAACGACATATTCCACCTCGGATATATCGGCGCTGCGCGATTATCTTTATCACAACGGCGCATACGACAGAAACCTTGCGGTGTTTATGGACAATTCCGCTCCCGAAAACCCGCTTCTCGAAAAATTCCTTTCCGAGGAATGGGGCATAACATTTACGACGCAGACCGTTTTCGACCCCGCAAATTCAAGCACCGTTGCTGACGTTTACGAGCCGTTCCTGAAACTCGGTTACGGCACGAGCGTGGCGGCAAGGGGCATTGCGGGAACGCTTGCGGACGACGGAACGTATCTGAAAACGACGCTCGGCAAGACCCGCGCACTCAACATTGAGTTTGAAAACAAAAGCACGATTTCGACCACGCCGCTGCTTTCCACGTTCGGCAAAGATTCGTTCGGCAGGGATTACACGCAGGGCAAACTCGAAGTCGGTTCGGATAATTTTGCTTCGATAACAAAGCGGGACGGCGACACATCGGGCCCGCACACGATAGGTGCTATGGGCTATGTCCGCCGCTCCGAAACGCTTGAAACGGAAGAAAAAATAACAATGTCCTCCGTTGTCTGCTTCGGCACGACCTCGCTGCTTAACACCTATTACATCTCAAACGCGGCGGGTTACACTCCCGCATCGGGCGAATATACGCTCGGCATATTCTCATATCTTTCACACGACGACAGCGTGGTTCGAATTCTCTCTTCGAGCCTTGCGACGGGCGCGCTCGAGTTTGACAGCGACAGAACGACTTATATCGTGGCGATAATCTGCATCGCACTCGTTCCCGCCTGCTGTGCGGTCGTATGCGTTGTGACTTGGCGCAAGAGGAAATACCTGTGATGAACACAAAAAAAAGACTTATCTGCATAGGCGCGTGCGGTATTGGTGTTATCGTTCTTGTCGTGGCGGTTCTGCTTGTGCAGCTTCTTCCGAAAAAGGGCGATACGGACGTAACGCAAAACGGCGACGTGACGCCCACCTATGCGCGTGAACTTGATGAGATTTACACCATAAACGCGCGTCAGATAGCGTCCGTGACAATAAAAAACTCGACGGGTGAGTATGAACTCGTCCGTTCCTCGGACGGCAAAGTGACGATGAAAGGCGCGGAGAGCGTGCCGCTGCTTTCGGAGACCGTCTCCAACCTTTTCACAAGCGTTCAGATAATATATTCCGAAAATCTGATAGAAGCGGACGTCAAAGACTTTTCCGTTTACGGGCTTGACACCCCTGCCGTGACGCTTTCCGTCAATTCCACACGCGGCTTTACCGATGTGTTCCTGATAGGCGACAAAACGCCCGACGGCGGCGCATATTATTTTCTTATCGACGGCGAAACCACCGTGTGGTGCGTGAATACGTATTTTGCGGAACGTGTGATGAAGCCGCAAAGCGGATTTTTCGACCTAACCGTTTCCAAACCCTATGAAGAAGCGGATTTTATCAGCCTTTCGATAGATTACAACGACAAGAGCAAAAATTACGAGTTCCGTCAGGCGACGGACAAGGAAAACAGCGCGAATCTTTATGCGGATTCCATGGTCATGACATCTCCGTTCCTGTTCGGAGCGAACACGTCCAATGTGCGCGGCGCGGCTCGGAGCGTGGCTTCGCTTTCGGCGGACGGTGTTGTGAACGTTGCTCCGACGGCGGAAGATCTGAAAAAATACGGATTTACGTCTTCGTCACCCGTTGTGCGTATCGGCTTTGAAGTAGACGTTTCGCAAAAGACCGTTGACGGCGTGACTAACCCGTATTACGACCCGACCGCAACGGAGAGCAAAAAAATAACGCTTTATTCAACATATCTTATCGGCGGCAAGGAAAACGGAAAACTTTATCTGATGTATGACGATACGAACGTTATTTACGCCGTTTCGGACGAATACTTCGGGTTTGTCGATTACACACCGGACAAATTCTGCCAAAGCCTTGTTTTTATCCGCTATCTGAACGACCTCTCCGCTTTTGAAGTAAAGGGCGGCGGCAGGACGTTCAAATTTGACGTCTCCACGGATATAGGTGATGACGGAAGCGTGACGTATCACGGCTACTATAACGGCAAAGAACTGACAGCCAAATATATGCAGAACCTGTACAGGGAAATTATTTCGGTTTCCAATCTCGGGCTTGCGGCCGACCCCGGCGGCAAAGCGGCTGTTACCGTGACCTGTTACGGCAAGAACGGCAACGATTCCAAAGTCGAATTTGTTCCGCTCGGCAACGACGGTCTTTACTACTTCTGCCGCGTCAACGGCACGGGACACTTTTATGTCTCTTCGGCGCTGCTCGACCGCATTCTCAAAGATGCTCAGGCACTTTCCGAGGGCAAGGAAGTATCGTTCGAATATTAACGGAAACGGAAAAGTTCCATTCAAACTTTTACCCGTTTGCCGTTGACCGAAAAGGCGGCGCTTTGTGTGCCGACCCTGTTTAACGTAAAAAAAACATTCATATATAAAAGAGGTAAGAAATATGAAAATAATCCTCAAAGACGGCTCCGCGCTCGAAGTTGCGGACGGCGCTACCGCTTACGACTGCGCCATGCAGATCTCCGCGGGGCTTGCCCGCAGCGCGCTTTGCTGCGGCATTAACGGCAAAGTATGCGATCTGACGGCAAAACTTTCGGACGGCGACACGCTGACACTTTACACCTTTGCGGACGAAGAGGGCAAAAAAACGTTTTGGCACACCACGTCCCACGTTCTCGCACAGGCGGTAAAAAGACTTTACCCGTCGGCAAAACTGACGATAGGTCCCGCCGTTGACAACGGTTTTTATTACGATTTCGATTCACAGACTTCGTTCACGCCCGAAATTCTTTCGGACATCGAGGCGGAGATGAAAAAGATAATCAAAGAGGGCTATACCCTCGAACGCTTTACACTGCCCAAGGACGAAGCATTGAAACTCGAAGCGGACGAGCCTTATAAGCAGGAACTTATAAACGAATTGCCGCAGGGCGAAGAGATAAGCTTTTACAGACAGGGCGATTTTGTCGATCTTTGCGCGGGTCCGCACCTTTACGACCTGAAAAAGATAAAGGCGATAAAACTGACCAACTGCACGGGCGCGTATTGGCGCGGCGACGCAAAGAATAAGATGCTTCAACGCATTTACGGCGTTTCTTTCCCGAAAGCGTCCGAACTTGAGGAACATCTCGCACGCCTTGAAGAGGCAAAAAAACGCGACCACAACAAACTCGGCAGAGAACTCGGCATATTCACCACCGTTGACGTTATCGGACAGGGACTGCCCGTTATGCTTCCGAACGGCGCAAGAATAATCCAGCTTCTTCAACGCTTTGTCGAGGATGAGGAACAGCGCCGCGGCTGGCTGCTTACCAAGACCCCGCTTATGGCAAAATCCGACCTTTACAAGATTTCGGGGCATTGGGATCACTATCTGGACGGAATGTTCGTTATGGGCGACCCCGCAAAATCCGACACGGAAGAGGTATACGCTCTGCGTCCGATGACCTGCCCGTTCCAATATCAGGCATATTTGAACAAGGCACGCTCTTACCGCGACCTGCCGCTTCGCTACAACGAGACCTCGACGCTTTTCCGCAACGAGGACAGCGGCGAAATGCACGGGCTTATCCGCGTGCGTCAGTTCACCATTTCCGAGGGACACCTGATGTGTACTCCCGACCAACTTGAAGGGGAGTTCCGTCACTGTCTCGAACTTGCGATATATATGCTCAAAACGCTCGGACTTTACGAGGACGTAAGTTACCGCTTCTCGCAATGGGACCCCGCAGACAGAAAGAAGTATATCGGCACACCCGAACAATGGGACGAGGCGCAGGGAATAATGAAAAAGATTCTCGACCACCTTGAAATCCCCTACAAAGTGGGTGTCGGCGAAGCGGCTTTCTACGGTCCGAAACTCGATATTCAGATAAAGAACGTTCACGGCAAAGAGGACACGCTGATAACCATTCAGATAGACCAGATGCTTTCGAAGAACTTCGGCATGGAATACGTTGACCGCGACGGCACGAAGAAAAACCCGTACATTATTCACAGAACGTCGCTCGGCTGCTATGAAAGAACTCTGGCTCTGCTTATAGAAAAATATGCGGGCGCGTTCCCGACATGGCTTGCCCCCGTTCAGGTAAAAGTGCTTCCGATTTCCGAGAAATACGCGGATTACGCCGCGAGAATAAACAGAACGCTCATCGACCGCGGCATACGCTCCGAACTCGACGACCGCGCCGAAAAGATAGGCTACAAGATACGCGAAGCGCAGCTTGAAAAGATTCCGTATATGATAGTCGTCGGCGAAAAAGAGCAGGAAGAAAACACCGTAAGCCTGAGAAGCCGCAAAGAGGGCGACCTCGGCTCGATGCCGCTTTCCGCCTTTATCGCAAAAGTTGAGGAGCAAGTAAGAACCAAAGAATTAAATATCTGAATCCGACGGGGGATGTTAAAAATGCCCAGACCGCAAAAAAGACTGAAAAATACAAAATAGTAATTGTCTAAAAGATAAGCAAAAGACCTTAAATATCTATTTTTGTATTTTGGTTCTGTAAAAAGTGAAAAAAGCGTCTTTTTTGCTACGGGCGAATCTCGCCTCTCGACGTACCTATGTACGCCAAGGCTGATGATGTCCGGACTCTTATCGCCCGACACAGGCTATTTTCGGTTATTTTCTCTTTTTTCGTCTTGGCGGGCGTCAGCCCGCCTGCACCTCAAAAAGAAAAAATTCCTCGAAATTTTCTCTGTGGCGGGTGCGTGCAGTTTTCACGGCGCGAATTTTCGTCATAACGACAAAGAAGCCGCGGTGAATACTGTCGTATTTACAAGGTTTTTGCGAAAGTTAGGACGAAAATCCGCCCGTCAAAACCGATGAGAGTTCGAATATCATCAGCCAAGGACTCGATTCACCCATTCTGAACATTTTTTCCTATCCCCAAAGAGAAACTGAAAATCCTGTATTTTTTGCAGTTCCTGAGAATTTCGGATCCCCGTCGGGCGGCAGACAGCCGCCTCGGCGGGTTTTGCGCAGAATAAATAAAAGGCGTTTTGTCAGGTTTGTATAATCAGCCGACATAACGCAAAGAACCGTTTTTACTCAAAAGGGCAGAGTTGCCCGCGCTGTTGCGGAAATTCTGCAAGAAACCACAAGAAAAAAGGAAAAAACGAATGAAAAAAAGAATGAAAAGTCTGTTTTGCATATTGCCGACGTTGCTTTTGGTCGTGTTTGCGTTTTCGCTCGTTCTTTTTGCGGGGGAAAATGCCGATGGTTCGGCTCTGAAAGGCTCTTTTGTTGACCCGACATTGCCGCCCGACCCGTTTTTTACGACGACGCAGCCCGAGCCGCCGACAACACCGTCGAATCCGACAACGACGGAGCCTTTCACCCCGACTACGACGGAAACTGAACAGCCGCCGACAGAGCCCGAGCCGCCGTTGCCGCAACTTGCAAAAGGCGATGTCAACGGCGACGGAAAGGTCGACATAGCGGACGCAATGTTTGTTTTTTATCACGTCGCACAAAAAGAAAGACTGACGGCAGCCGCGCTTGATGCCGCAGATATTGACGGCAACGGCGATGTCGATATAGCGGATGCGATGACCGTGTTCTATTCCGTTGCTTTCGGCGGCGAGAGCGACCATTGCCACATATTTGAAGATACCCGCATTCCCGCCACTTGCACCGAAACGGGAACATTGACAAGAAAATGCATTGTGTGCGAGAAAGCGCACGTTCGGGTTCTTGCCGTCATTCCGCACTCATACCGCACGGAAAAACTCGAACCGACCTGCGAGACGGACGGATATATTCGCAAGATATGCGAAAACTGCGGAAAGACCGAAGAAACCATATTGCCCGCAACGGGACATAATATAAAAACCGAGGAAAAAGCCCCGACCTGCGAAGCGGACGGATATATTCGCAAGATATGCGAAAACTGCGGAAAGACCGAAGAAACCGTGCTGCCCGCAACGGGACATAATATAAAAACCGAAGAAAAGGCGCCGACCTGCGAAGCGGACGGGTATAACCGCGAATACTGCGAAAAATGCGGTTTTGAAAAGAGAAAAACGCTGAAAGCGCATCATAAATGGGAGCGCGGACAAATAATTTCCGAACCGACCGAAAAAGGTGAGGGACGCGCCGAATTTGCCTGTTCCGTCTGCGGAAAGAAAAAGACCGACGATGTGCCGCGGCTTCGCGGTAAAGCGGGTATTTTCAAATATTATTCGCAATGGGAAGACAGATGGTGCAACGCCCGTTTCGGCAACTATACCATGGGACGCAACGGCTGCGCGCCCACATCCGTGGCGATGGCTCTTTCTTACATCGGAATAAATGTGACCCCGATAGAGGTCGCAACTTGGCTTTACGACAACACCGAGGAGTTCTGCAAAACGTTCAGCGGTTCTTCCGGTTCGGCGATTAGACTTGCCGCCGAGCATTACGGAGCGACTACGCTGAATATATTCGAATATGAGGACTTGCTTTCCGCTCTTGAAAACGACGGCGTCGTATGTATCGCGGTCGGAAAGGGGCTGCTCTGCAACAAGGGGACTCATTGCGTTTTCCTTTACGGCTACGATGCGGAAAGCGGCAATGTTAAAGTCGCCGACCCGTGGACGTCCGCAAGAAACGGCAGTTACGACCTTGCCGAGATATGGGCGGAACGTTCGACTTCGCCCGTGGATATGCGCGAAGACGGCTGCGTTGCTTACGGCATTCGCTGACGGCAGAAGCGTTTTAAACTCTTATCTGCGTCAAACCCAACGGGGAAAAGCGTATTCTTTACATATATAAGAGAAAGAAGATTTTTATGGATATTGTCAATCTTATCATGATAGCCGTCGGACTATCGATGGACGCTTTCGCCGTTTCGATATGTAAAGGCCTTTCCGTGCAGAAACTGCGCCCCAAACACTATATTCTGATAGGCGCGTGGTTCGGCGGCTTTCAGGCGCTTATGCCCACCGTCGGTTACCTCCTCGGCAAAAAACTTGAAGAATACATTCAGAAATACGACCATTGGGTCGCGTTTGCGCTGCTCTGTCTTATAGGCGCGAACATGATACGCGAAAGTTTTTCGAAAGAAGAGGAAAGCGTAGACGCGTCGTTTTCGTTCAAGGCAATGCTTGTGCTTGCTTTTGCCACTTCCGTTGATGCGCTCGCTGTCGGAATTTCTTTTGTCACGGTTATCCCGAACATTCCCGTTTACATCGCCGCACCCTGCATAGGCGCGATAACGTTCGGTCTTTCCGCGCTTGGACTTAAAGTCGGCAACCTGTTCGGCACACGCTTCAAAAACAAAGCCGAACTTGCGGGCGGCATAATCCTATGTCTTATCGGCATCGAGATTCTGCTTGAACATCTCGGTGTCATTTCCGCGATCTTCGGCTAAATCCTGATTTATGATTTGTCCATTTTCTACAATCTCATTGTCCGCGCTTTGTGAAAATTACAAAAAATCTGCATGATTGCAAAAAAATGTTGAAATTTTTTGCCGTATATGATATAATCACTTTATAAGGCGTATTTTTTACGTCGGAAAGGCTTTGCAAATGACAAACGGTAGCACCGCCGAAAAAAAAGAGAAGAAGAGTTTTAAAAGCAAACTCGAAAATTTCTGGTACTATTACAAATGGCATACTTTGGGGGCTCTCGTCGTTCTGCTTGCCGTCGGTGTCGGTCTTTCTCAATGTATCGGCCGCGTTGATATCGACGTTGTTGTATATTATCTTTCCGCCGACCCGATATCGTACGCCGAGGATAAAACAAACCTGAAAAAGGCTCTTGAACCGTATGTCCGCGACTATACGGGCGACGGACAGGTCAGAATTGAGATAGAAAATTATTTTATCGGCGAAAATCACGATGCCGACATGGTAAAGGACAACCTCAGAAACTTCTCCAATATGTACACCGCAGGCTCTGTCATGCTGATAATGGTGGACGACGCGGGTTTGAAGCAGATGACGGAAGTCGGCTATTTCGGCGATATTTCGGACTTAACGGACGAACCTCTGCTGTATGACGGCACGGTCTGGAATGCCGAGGGTTCTGCTTTCAAAAACAGCGAAAGCCTGAAATATTGGACAACTCCGATGTATTGGGGTGTTCGTGTTTTCAATGAAAAATCCCTGATAAGCATAAGCAAAACGAAAGGCGAAGAATACGAATTTGCACGCGAAGTGCTTTCCAACATAATCAACGACAACAAAATCAAGTGAGGATTCGGATATGAAGAAACGCGCAAAGATACTGCTTGCCGCCGCGCTTGCGGTCTGCATTATACTCTCCGTTTGCGTCTGCCTTGTCGTGACCTCAGCCGCAAACTATTCCGGTTCATGCGGCAACAACGCAACCTATTCGTTCACGTCGGGAACGCTGACCGTCAGCGGCTCAGGTGATATGAACAGTTATTCATCGGCAACCGTTCCGTGGGCGGATTACCGCTCTCAGATAAAGAAAGTCGTTGTGTCGGACGGCATAACATCCGTCGGCTACTACGCCTTTTCGAACTGTTCCGAACTGACGGAAGTCGCTTTTGCTTCAACCGTGACTTCGATAGGCAGATTCGCGTTCGCAAACGACGCAAAACTTGCGTCCGTAACGCTTCCGAACAACCTTAAAAACCTCGGCAGCCACGCATTCCTGAATTGCGCGTCTCTTGCTTCCGTCGTTGTTCCCGAGGGCGTAGAAACGCTCGCGCCGTCCGTGTTTGACGGCTGCTCGTCTCTTACGTCCGTAACGCTTCCGTTGACACTGAAAGTTGTCGGCGCGTCCGCCTTTGAGGACTGCACCTCGCTTGTCTCGCTTGTTATTCCCGACAATGCGGTGTCGCTCGGCGATTACGCCTTTGCAAACTGCTCGTCTCTTACGGCTCTGCGTCTTCACGCCGCGGTCAAAACGTTCGGCTCTGACCTCTTTGACGGCTGTCCGTCCTCGCTTGTCGTGACCTGCCCGAAAGGTTCTGACGCCGACGCGTACTGCTCCGCCAATAATATAACCGTCAAATATGAGGGACTTACCGACGGCGGAAAAGACCCCGACCCCGGCGAATGGAGCCCGTGGTTCTGATTGCGCCGAAAGAGACTTTTTCATAGGCAGAGCATATTCAATCGCAAAAATATATAATAATGTATAGCAGACCCCGAGCCGCTTGCGGCTCGGGGTTCTTTTGCGCTTTTTTACAGGTTTTTTGCTATATTTATAACTTTAAGTCCGTGTTTTTTTGCATATTCAACAGTATATGCCGTACCTCCGCCGCTCTGCGTCAGATATGCCACGCAGACGGAACTGTTATCGACAAGGTGTCTGTTTCTTTTTGCCATACAACCGTTGTAATATTTTTCGGAAGTATATACCGTCTTATCCGCCAACTTCTTGATACGCTCGTATTCTCTGCTGTCATCTTCTTTCCAAAATTTTGCTTGGTCGGTGCAGGGCAGAACGAGAATCAGCCTTATCTTCGGATATTTGTCTTTCAATCTTATCACGGTCTGCGCCGCAACGGTATCAAAACCGAGAGCCCCGCCCGTGCCGAAAAAACGGTAACCGTCCGCTATAAGCCCGATAACGGTTTTTTCAAGTTCGTCCGTGATTTTGTTAAGTTTCTCCGTCGGCAACTTCCTGTGCCCGGTGAAACAACAGGTTTTATCTTTCATATAACTAATCCTTTCAACGATATTATAATGCTAATAGGATTAGTATATCATATTTTTTGAAAAAATAAAAGAGGGAAAAAAAATTAAGCCCACTATTTTGTAGGCTTAATTTTGTATAATCTATTTGTTTTGTAAAAATGCTTCCAGAATAGCAAAGGCTCGTTCTTTCTCTTTATTCGGAAGTTTCTCGATATCCTCGGAAATTTTCGAAGCCTTTATTTTGTAGCCGTTTTTAATAACGTCCGCAAAAACATCATCAGCCGAACAGTCGAGCGCGTTTATTATCGCGACCAACTTTTCGAGCCTTACGGAACTGTTGCCGCGCTCTATATCGGAAAGATAATTAGTTGATATGCCGACCTTTTCGGCAAAGGTCATCTGCGTGTAGCCCCTTGCTTTTCGCAGTTTTTGAATGCGTTTGCCTATCAACTGTTCAACCGATTCCTTTTCGCTCATGTTCCGCCTCTTTTCGCTGTTATTCTTCAACCTTACAGCGATATTATAACACTCTGAAACGGAATTTTACACAAACCGGCAGCGAATGTATAATTTTACCAGCGTTAGTTTTTTCAAGTTTTTAATTATCTTTTTTATCAGACGGCGGATTTTTGTTCTGCGTCGGTTTTCTGCCTTTCATTCGGCTTCTTTCATTGAATAAACGCGTCGCAGAACAGAAAAAATATTTTTGACAACCGCAAACGTGCAAATAATGACTCTGAAAACACCCCAAAACGTGCAATTAATTGATTTGAAAATACCCGTAAACGTGCAATTAATTACAAAAAGGGCTTGAAAATGCGAAAAAAACGTGGTATAATAAAACCGTAAACAAAAGGGAGGTTTTTATGAAACGAAATGCGTTGAAAGAGTTGGTCTCTTGGAATGAAAACGGAAATAAAAAACCTTTGATAGTATGGGGAGCGCGTCAGGTCGGAAAGACTTATCTTGTAAAAGATATTTTCGCGGAGACGTATTACAAAAACAGTTATATTTATATTGATTGCAAAATAGAGGACGAGATATGCGAATTTTGTTCGCAAACGGCGGACGCAAAAAGAATCATAGAATACATCTCTCTTACAAAGGGACAAAAAATCGACGAAAAGACGCTGATTATATTCGATGAAGTTCAGGAGTGTCCGAACATTGTTTCCGCGCTCAAATATTTTTGTCAGGATTTCAGAAAAGTCCCCGTTATTGCAACGGGGTCTATGGTCAGAATTAAAATTCAGCGTGAGACGCATAAAAGAGGGCAGGCAAGCGGTCAGAAATTCTTGTTCCCTGTCGGAAAAATAAATCAGATAACGGTTTATCCGATGACGTTTGATGAGTTTTTGATAAACGCCAACGAGGTACTTTTTGAAAAAATAGAAGGGGCGTATGAAAAGAAAATTCCGCTTGACGGAAAAATACACGAACTTGCGCTTGAACAGGTTTACAGGTATCTGCTTGTGGGAGGAATGCCGGAAGCCGTTGCGGCATATCTTGACGGCGGCAATCTGTTTGACGCAAGAAATATTCTGAAAGACCTCTATGACAACTATCTTGCCGATATGGAGCTTTATCAGGCAAGCAGGGAATCGGTGCTGCGCTCCCGAACGCTTTTTTCAAACATATATCCCGAGCTCAATAAAGAATCAAAGAACTTTGCCCCGGGACTGATTGAGAAAAACAGCAGAACACGGGATTTCGAAACCGCAATACAATGGCTGACAACGGCGCATATCGTCAACAGGTCTTATCAACTTAAAGAACATATAACATTGCCGCTTATGCCGGACAGCGAAAGCAATTTCCGTCTGTTTTTGGGCGATATCGGTATGTTCTCTTACCAAAGCGGGATAAACGCCGCTTCGTTTATCTCAAAAGACAGAGAAAACACTCTTTCGGGGATTTTCTTTGAGAATTTTGCGGCGGACGAATTGACCGCAAAGGGCTTGAAGTTATTTTATTGGAAAGGCAAGGCGTCTGCGGAACTTGAATTTGTTGTTGAATCGGACAACAGACTTTTCCCGATAGATATTAAGAAAAGCAAGGGAAATCTGAACTCTCTTGAAAAGTTTTCAGCGCATAACAAGTTTGAATATGCGATAAAAGTTTCGGGCAACAATTACGGCTATGACGCTCCGAAAAAATTGCTGACCGTTCCGTTCTATTTTCTTCCGTTTGTTGCGGGAGACCTTGCGCAAGGAAATATGCCGAGCGCCGAAAAACTGTAAATGAATAAATTGCAATATAAAATCGCCCGTGAACCATAACAGAGGTTCACGGGCGATTTTATATTTACTTTATAATTTTACTCAAATTTCCGACGAGCAGGCTTGTGGACGTCATCATTATGTTGTTCGCGAAAAGCAGGTCGTCCGCGCCGACCTCTTCGGCAAAGGAGACAAGGTCGCCTTTCCAATAGCGGTAGTCTATCTCGTAGATTTTTGAGTAGTGATCAACGAGGTAGGGAAGCAGCGCGTTGCCGAAAGATTCTTTGACAACTATCAGCACGGAGCCGTCCGCAACGTCGGGGTTTGTGAACTCCGTTATCGGGTTGTCGCTGCCCGCAAAGGTGTTGTATTTTGCGCCGCTCGACCATTCGGAAACGTCCTTGACAATGGGCCAATCGTATGTTGTGCCGTCCGTGTTGGTGAACTTCATCGCCGCATTTGCGCTGACGGGCAAAAATGCTTCGACCGTGTCTGCGGGAAGCAGGTTTTCGTCCTTGCCGTTGTTCTGATACATCGTGCCGAGGAAGCCGTCGAACTCTTTTTTCTCACGTTTTTCGAGCGTGAACGGCTCGATGCCTTTTGTTCTGCAAAACGCTTCATAGGCGTAATATGCGCCCTTGCCGTTCCAATGGTGGTCGGTGCGGAAATACAGATATTCGTCGCGGTGGGTCATCAGGTCGTCGTAACAATAAACGGGAGTGACATTTTCGGACATCTTCGAAAAGACTTTTGCGATGTTTTCGCCCTGGTCGGCGTAGTTGGCTATCTGCGTTTTTATATCGTCGGGGAGCGTCACGCCGTATGATGTTGGAATTATCAGCGAGTAGACTTTTGTTTTTCCGTTAAGGCTGTCCGCAACTTCGGAAACGAGCGCGGCATATTTTGAGGTTACGCTGTCGCTCAATGTTCCGCACACGCTGAACGCGGCGTTGTCAACTCTTATCGCGCCCGAAGAATATGTGTTGAACGTGCCGTTTTTGCTTTTCAGTTCGGGATAGTCATGTGTCGGTTCCGGTGCC
The DNA here is from genome assembly GCA_900547165.1 of uncultured Eubacteriales bacterium. Taxonomy (GTDB): domain Bacteria; phylum Bacillota; class Clostridia; order Oscillospirales; family UBA644; genus UBA644. Next base: position 13,112 of record URFZ01000013.1, on the reverse strand, counting down.
GTTGTCGGCGTTTGCGTCGTATAGGAAGAAGACGTCTGCTCCTCGGACGGCGATGTTTTCGGCTGCCGCGCGTCTTTGCCCGCGTCGGGCAAAACGTATCGGATAATTATAAAAACAGCCGCCGCGGTCAGCAACGTAACAAACGCAATGCCTATGATCAGTTTTATTTTTTCCGCTCTTCTTTTTTTCCGTGCCCGTTCGGCGCGCGCCTTGCATCGCTGCTGTTCCGCAACCTGATGGCGTCGCTCCTGTTCTTCCGGCGTCAGAAGAGTTTTTTCTTTTTCATTCATTTCCGTACCGCTTATCCCAGAATCGCTTTTGCTGTTTCGACGTCATCGGTAACGCAGACAAAAACATAAAGTCCGTTTGTACAAACAACGGCGTTTTCAACTCTCGGAACTTCCTGCGGGTTGTAATCCTTTAACTGCGCCGTGAGTTCGGTAAGGTGCGTTTTTGCCGCTGTTTCAAGAGCCTGCACGTCCTCTGCTTTTGCGGCTTTCATCATTATCAGTTCGTCGGGATGGCTTCCGCTTTCACAGGTGTACATCTTTATTTCGACGTTCTGCGGCAGGTCGGAAAACATAAAATCCGCCGAAGAACTTGTGTCCGAAAGCGTTTCTGCGTATTTTACCTCCGAAAGCAGTCGCGAAAACGCGTTTTCCGCGTCAAATGCCGCCGTTGTCTGTCCCGTTTTGTCCCCTCCGCACGCCGCAAGGGTCAAGATAACCGCCGCAAGTACGGCGACGGCGCAAAAAACATTCAAAAAACTTCTTTTCATTTTTCCGTCCCTCTTTTTTGTTATATATTTGTATCCCTGTAAAAATATAATACCGCAAAAGGCCCGCGCTGTCAAGAGAAAATAAGTGACAAAAGATATTTTTGCAAGGTTTTGTCAGACTGAGTTTACCTGAACGTGGGTCGGACTTGACGGTACAAAAACTCTGCGCGAATGCACCCGACTTGCTTCGGCTGACAATTCGTAGTTCGGATGCGGAAGTTTTTTCTCTGTAACGTTTGAAACGCAAAAATGTGACACGCGAAATAATGAACTTTGTGATATATTTATCGGAGCTTTTTGCAGAATTCGAAAATAAGATTGAAAAAAATGCGGGCGTGTGATATAATACAAGTTAAAGAGAGAAGAAAACCCCGGGGGAGAAATTAAAAATGCTTGCAATGTTTTTGGAAACGCTTGCGACGGAAGCGGAAAAGGCGAGTTTTACCAGAATATACGAACTGTATTGCTCAACCATGTATCATTACGCGCTCGGTATCCTGAGCAACAAAGAGGACGCGGAAGACGCGCTGCACGACGCTTTTTGCCGTATGATCAAGGTGCTTCCCGCACCTGAGGACGCCGAAAGCGACGAGGTTAGAAGTTATTTGTACATGACCGTTCGAAGCGTTTGCTTTGACGCTTTGCGCCGTCGCAGAACGGCAAATCAAACGGAAGTCGGAAGTATTGACGAACTCGATCTCGTTTCCGTCGGCGATGACGGAGTGGACGAAAAAGTGTTCAGCAAAGTTATGTATGAAAACGCCGTCGAAAAACTCAAAGAATTGCCTGTCGAAATTACCGACCCGTTTGTCCTGCATTATATGAACGGACTGTCATTTGCTCAAATTGCCGAACTTCTCGGCGTTTCCGAGGCGGTGGCAAGAAAGCGTTCTTCGAGAGTAAAACGCTTTTTGGCGGCGGAACTCAAAAAGAGCGATAGGTAAAGACCGTTTGATTGGGGATTTTTTTAAGGAACATCGAGTAATGGGAAAAAGGACTTTTTATAAAGACATTGCCCGCGCTGTTGCGGGCAACTCGTTCGACGTGATTCGCCCGTCGGACAACGTTCCCGATTTTTCGGAACGGCACAAGGAACGAATGGAAAAACTTTTTGCGAAAAAGCGTGTTTTCGCGGTCTTTTACATAATTCCGAAGCGTGTTTTGATAGCAATTCTCATAGCGTTGACCGTGCTTGCCGTGCCGCTTTCGGTCAAGGCGATACGCGAACCGCTCTTCCGCTTTTTCTCGCAGACTTTCGGCGGTCAGAAGACGGAAATATTTGCTTCGGAAGAAGAGCGACAACGTGCGCTTAACGCAAAAATAGAGAGCGATTATCAGCCGTATTTTATTCCTGTCGGCTATTCGCTTGTTTCCGAAGACCATACCGACACTCACAATTTTTATGAGTTTTCGGACGGCGTAAAAACGTTTTCAATAGAGCAAAAAATGGTTTCCGTCTCTGCTCCGTATGTTCCTGACGGGGCGGTGCTTGTCAGCGATGATATGGAGATCTCGCCTTGGGACATAAAATACTATCGCTACGATAACAAGATTTTGTTTATATGGCTGTATTACCGTTACGAATTCAGGCTTGTTGCGGACGATACGATGTATCTCGGCGTTGTCAAGGAGATCGCTTCCAATTTTCTTGATGAGATCGGATATGAGGAAAAAAAGATTGTTGAGGCGGGTTTAAGAGGCGAACTTGATGAAACGGAACGACCGACTGATATTTGGGACGTTGAACTTCCTCCCGAAACATTGCCGGAAGAATTCGGATTCAGATTGCCTGACGGCATAAGGGTTTCCTGCTGGTATAATTTGACATTGTTTTGGAAAGAATATTTTGACATTAATGTCAGGTGTGAAAATGAGAATAAAGAAATAGCAATAGATTTCGATATATGTGACCTTGAACTTCATGGAAATCCCGTATTCAGCGACATAGAAGAAAAAGTTAAAATCAATGACGAGATAACCGTAAGTTATTTCAAGAATATTTCGTGCTGGCATTGGGTTGATGATAAATATGTGTATGATATATTCCTTTGGGATAAGTCCATAACACACGAAGAAATATTCAAAATGATAAGAGAGTATTACGGAATAAAATGATAAAGAGTAAATGTTGTTGAGATTCCTCCCGATGCGGACTTGTCTTAACTGCATTATCTTTGGAAAAACGGAAGCAAATGAAAAACAAGACTTTTTACAGAGATGTCGCCCGTGCTGTTGCGGGCAACTCGTTCGACGTGATTCGCCCGTCGTACAACGTTCCCGATTTTTCGGAACGGCACAAGGAACGAATGGAAAAACTTTTTGCGAAAAAGCGTGTTTTCGCGGTCTTTTACATAATTCCGAAGCGTGTTTTGATAGCAATTCTCATAGCGTTGACCGTGCTTGCCGTGCCGCTTTCGGTCAAGGCGATACGCGAACCGCTCTTCCGCTTTTTCTCGCAGACTTTCGGCGGTCAGAAGACGGAAATATTTGCTTCGGAAGAAGAGCGACAACGTGCGCTTAACGCAAAAATAGAGAGCGATTATCAGCCGTATTTTATTCCTGTCGGCTATTCGCTTGTTTCCGAAGACCATACCGACACTCACAATTTTTATGAGTTTTCGGACGGCGTAAAAACGTTTTCAATAGAGCAAAAAATGGTTTCCGTCTCTGCTCCGTATGTTCCTGACGGGGCGGTGCTTGTCAGCGATGATATGGAGATCTCGCCTTGGGACATAAAATACTATCGCTACGATAACAAGATTTTGTTTATATGGCTGTATTACCGTTACGAATTCAGGCTTGTTGCGGACGATACGATGTATCTCGGCGTTGTCAAGGAGATTGCTTCAAATTTTCTTGATGAGAGCGGATATGAGGAAAGAAAAGTCATTGAGGCTGATTTAAGGGGAGAAAATCAAGCGGAAGATACAACATATTTTTGGGAAGTGGAATATCCTGTGGATACATTCCCCGCAGATTTTGGCTTCAAGCTGCCTGACGGTTATTTTGCTGCGTATTGGAATCAATGGAGCCACGACCCCGAAAACACTTTGTTTGCTATTCTTGTTTGTGAATCCGAGAATGAAGATGAAGACGGTTTTCGGATTAGATATGAAACAGAAAGCCCAAACTGTAGTCGCTATTTTGAAGATGTTGAACAGAAAGTCCGTATAAACGATGAGATAACGGTAAGTTATTTCAAGAATATTTCATGCTGGTTTTGGCGTGATGACAGATATGAGTATACCATATATCTCCGTATTAACGGAAAAGGTGTGACGCATGAGCAGATATTCGATATGATAAGAGAGTATTACGGGGTAAAGTGAGATTCATCTCTTATTTTCAAAAGAGAGCAGTGGCTGTATTTTTACAGCCACTGCTGTTTCTTTATCCTCCGATTGGTTCCAGCCTGCCCGTAACTCCCGCAACTATGGCGCGGAAGCCGTCAAGAAAACGGTCGCATTCGTAACGCGACATCATCAAAACGTCGCGCGCGCCGAGACAGCTGTGCGTCTTTTTCCAAAAGACCATTTTCAAAAGACGGCGATATGCTATGTTGTTATCCTGTCCGTCCGTCCATTGAAGCGCCCTGTCAACCGCCGCGCATTCTAATTTTATGCGTTCGCGGCGGCTTTTTTTGCAAAGCCCCAAAAACGCGTCGGGTTCGTTTGTATGGTCTTCCGTTTTTTCGAGTTCCTCCTTGTTTTTCGGATAGTCTTCAATCATTCTTGTTATAACGTATCTGTCGATGTTCCTGTGTTTAGGGATGCGCAATTCTTTTACCTCCTGAATCCTTGCGGCGCGCCACTCCCCCACAAGCGCTCCATGTCTTTTTTTTCAATTTCATTTCCGTTTTCGTAATCTTCGAGCATATCCTGCGTCCAATGCGACATCTTGGTCAGGTCAAAAGACCGTTCGACCACGGTCTGTGCACGGACGTAATACGCTATCGCAAGCGCCATAACGCAGTCGTCATGTGCGCCCTGCTGCGCTTCGGGTCGTCCTTTTCTGTTGCGGACGAACGTCAGCATTTCTTCGAGCGTTGTTTTGTCCGATATAAGCCCCAGCCCGTCGCGGACAACTTCCGTCAGCCCCGCGATTATGACGGGACGTGTGACGGCGGTCGTCTTAAACCCGAAACTGTGCATGGGACGGTGCGTGAACTCATCTTCCGCAACGCGGACAAACTGGTTTGTGTATCCGAGCCGTTCGAGTTCCTTTGTCGGATAGGTGGAAAAGTTCGTTTCAACAGCCACAAGGGCGTTGTTGTACTCTTTTCCGAGACACCAGACCTGACGTGCGAAAACGTCTTCGTCAAAGCCGCGGCGCAGTACCGCAACCTGCTTGCCCTCCGAAACGGAGATGACCTGCGCCACAAAACTGTCCGAGCCGTCGCCCGCGGTGTCCGCTCCTATGATATACCGTTCGCCCGCTTTCGGCTTTTCGTAAACGGCAATGAACCCGTTCTCGGCTTCGATGAACCGAGGCTCGGAAATCACCGCACCGTTATATATAAATGTAAAATATCCTCTTTTCTCAGGCGGAGCGAGGGACGCCAAGCGTGCGTTCACTCTTTCCGCATTAAAAACGCTTTCTCCGAAAACGCCCCATTGCCCAAGGCAATAGACCGCGTAATAATAAGGGTCGCTGTCACGGTAACTTTCAAGCAGTTTTTTGTAATCGTCGTCCAGAAAAGCGTTGTCCAGATAAGTGCCGTGAACAACGGTCACATTTGCGTCGAAAGGGTCAATAAACCGCTTTTTGAGCCAATGGTTGACATCGGTCGGGTTGAACGAGATAACTATTTGCTTTTTCGGACCGTTTCCGCGCAAACGGATATCGAGTTGGTTGAAATCCGACTGCGAGACCTCGGACGCTTCCTCGACCCATATATCGGTCAGAACGCCGTTTTCAAAAGTGATGCTTTTCAGTTTTTCGGAATCGTCAAGCCCTTTGAAAACAACGGTGCTGCCGTTTACCGCGCGTATGCGCATATCGCTTTCGTTCACCCTGAAAAGGTCGTACAGACCCCATGATGAAATGACCTGTTTGAACGCCGCAAACGTCGAATCGCGGTTCGTGTTGGAGACCGCGCGGACGACGAGCAAATTCCGCCCTTTTTCGGAGAGCAATCGGAGAAGAAAACGCTGGACGGCAAAAACCGATTTTCCGCTTCCCGCTCCGCCGTATAATACCAGATACCTTGTGCCGCAGCCGAGCAGCGGCAAGTATTTTGAATTGAAGAGCCCACGGCTCACTTTTAATGTGATGTTTTTGTTCATTACTCACCCCTTGTGATTTTATTTGTGAATATTATATCACGATATGTAAAATTTGTCAATACCTATTTCGAAAAAAATATATCACGCAAAAAAGTTTTTTGTATTATTCGCAAAGGTATATCATATAGATTAACGAGAAGCCGCAGCACGTTCTTTTGCGGCTGATAAATGAAGTAAATCTATATATCATAAGGAGATACCCGTATGAAAACATTTACCTGCAACGAATTGATACAAGCCCTCTCGGGAGAAGCCGCCGCAGAGGGTGAGATCCTTTTGCCCGATTATTGCCCCACAGTGATGAAAGTTGTCGGCGTTACCGCAACGCCGTTTTTGCGTTCGCAGACCGTGAGAGGGGACAGACTTTATGCCGACGGAAACGTTGAGTTTCGTATAGTTTACATTTCCGACGCCGCCGAGGGCTTGCAGACTGTGAGCCACCGATTGCCGTTTTCGTATTCCGCGCAGGTCGGCGCTTCGGAAGAGAACGTTTTCGCAACCGTTTCGGCAAGCGTGGAATACCGCTCCGCCCGTGCGCTCAGCCCGCAAAAACTCTATGCCAAAGCGGCGGTGGTCATCTCCGCAAGCGTTTATGCGCCCGTTGCAACGGAATTGCCAGACGACGAAACAAAATCCCGTGCCGAACTGCTCAAAACGTCGGTCGATGTGACCGATGTGGTTGCGTCCTCGACCCGCACGCTGCGTCTGACGGAAGATATCGACGCTGGCGACGCAAAAGTTGACAAAATGCTCCGTTTTGACGTTGAATTTTTCGAGACCGAGCAAAAGCCTGTAAACAAAAAACTTATTGTCAAAGCGGATATGCGGCTTTGCCTGACTTACGCGGACGAAAGCGGAAAAGTCGGAACCTTCGAGACAAAAATTCCCGTTTCGCAGCTGCTTGATTTGCCCGGCTTTGACGAAAATTCGGAATGCCTGACGCGCTTTGACCTTTCCGATATAACGGTTTCGACCCGTCGCACCGAAAAGGAAAACGTGCTTTCGCTCGACGCGGAAGTGAACATAACCGCCGAATGTTTCAAAAACGAAAAAATCGAACTCGTCCGCGATGCTTTTTCGCTGACGGAGAACGCCGAGTGCGTAACAAAACCCGTCAATCTTCAATCCGTGCACAAAGTCAACGACACGGTTGAATTCAAAAACGATGTGGAACTTTCCTATTTTGCCGAACTCGTGGACGCGGCTGTCCGTCCGAGCGTTATGAGCGTTTCTTACGATGCGGAGCGCGGCGGTGCGGCAAGCGAGGGCGTTTTCGGGTGCGACATTATCTATAAGAACACGGACGGGGAGATATGCTCCGTGGAAAAAGCCGTTCCGTTTTCGATTTTTACTCCGCTTGAAACAGCGCCCACCTCAATGAAAAGCAATTGCCGCCTTGTGATAACGTCGATAACAAAAACGCCGACGGCAACGGGCATTGAACTCCGAATTTCGGCTCTTCACGTCGGCTCCGTCATCACCGTTTCAACTCAAACCGCCGTTACGGACATAACGTTTACGCCCTGCGAAAAGAAAAAGCGCGGGGAACTTGTTTCATATATGGCGGAGGAGGGCGACAGCCTTTGGGAGATAGCCAAAAAATTTCGCGTCCCGCCGAAAAAATTAGCCGAGATTAACGGTATCGACGGCGACGCCGTTACACAGCGCCGCATGATATTCATTGCGCCGTGAAAAGACTTTTGTTGATATGCGCCGTCTGCTCTTAACTGTTTTTTATGACGGCACGGGGGATTCAGGGAGATTTTACTTGATTGAAGAAAATAAGGGTATACTATGCGTATGCCCTTATTTTTTATCCTAATCCCTTAATTTGATATGTGTTTTAAGGGTATTTTCGCTTAATTGCTTGACAATACCATTAAAATGTGGTATGATTTAAGGGAATCGAGGTGACGTTTGTGCGAAAATTCAATTATTCGGCTTTGCGTGATATGAAATGGGACACCGAGGTGTTGGGGCTTATTTCGGAAATATACAAATATGAGGGCAGACAGGAGATCTTTCTGCGAAAAAGACCGCATGACCTCGAAAAACTTGTTGAGATAGCAAAAATCCAAAGCACGGAAACGTCCAACGCGATAGAGGGGATAGTTTCTACAAACACGCGTATACGCAGCCTTGTTGCGGAAAAGACCTCGCCGCGCAACAGAGACGAGCAGGAGATTGCGGGTTATCGTGACGCTTTGAATGTTATACATGAGAATTTTGACGCGATTCCCGTATCGCCGAACTATATTCTGCAACTGCACAAGATAATGTATTCGCATACGGCGAACCCGATGGCGGGAAAAATGAAGAATGTGCAGAACTTTATCAGCGCACGTTATGCGAACGGGCGAACGGAAACCGTTTTTGTTCCGCTCGCTCCGTTCGAAACTCCGGAAGCGCTCGCGAATATCTGCGAAGAGTTTTCACGGGTCATCGGCAACGCCGAGGTCGAACCTCTGATTGCCATTCCGGTTTTTATACACGATTTTCTTTGCATCCACCCTTTCAACGACGGCAACGGACGAATGAGCCGACTGCTGACAACGCTTTTGCTTTATCGCTGCGGTTTTTATGTGGGAAAGTATATCTCGCTTGAAGCGAAGATAGGAAAGTCAAAAGACCTCTATTATGCCGCATTGCGCAACTCGCAGGACGGCTGGCTTGACGGCAGCGAAGATTTTACGCCGTTTTTGAAATATCTGCTCGGTACGGTGCTTGCGGCATATCGCGATCTTGACGAACGGTTGGCACTTGTTGATAACGGCGGTTCTGCTTTGAATACCGTTCGGAAAGCCGCGGAAAGCAAACTCGGCAAATTCACAAAGCGGGAAATAGTCGAACTTTGCCCGACGCTCAGCGTCAGTTCCGTGGAGGGGGCGCTGCGCAAACTCGTGGAAAACGGAGACCTGCGGCGTGAGGGCAGGGGAAAGGCTACGGTATATTTTCATTTGAAATGAAATCATTGTTTTGCCTCGGTATGGGGTGAAAAGTCGGAAATAGTTCATAAATTAGTTTGAGGTTTCCTATTTACAAAAGCAAATATATGTGGTAAAATAACAAGGTACCGAATGTCGGTGCGCGGATATTCACCGTTCGCGCGTCCTGCATTGCGGCGAATAAATACGGAGGTGAAAGATATGCTGACAAAAGAGAAGAAGTCCGCTATTATCGAGGCGAACAAAATCAACGAAAAAGACACCGGTTCTCCGGAAGTTCAGATCGCGATTTTGACCGACAGAATAGTGACTCTTACGGAGCACTTGAAGGAACATCCGAAGGATTTCCATTCGAGAAGAGGTATGCTCAAAATGGTCGGACAGAGAAGAAATCTTCTCGGATATCTGAAAAAGAAAGATATTTCCAGATACCGTGCGATCATCGAGAAACTCGGTCTTCGTAAGTAAGAAAGAGTTAAAAACCAAGGAGCGTATCGCTTATGCTCCTTGGTTTTTGTTCGTATTTGAAGCATTAAAATTTGTTTATTTAAGGGATATCCGACTTGTTCTGCAAAGTCAGGTTTCGGCTTTGCGTGTTTCAGCAGTTATCCGGGAGCGCGAACTTTTCGCACTTCGGGACGACTGCTAAAAAGCAAGGCGGATCTCCCTCGAAAATATAAATTTCAAAGGAGAAAAACATGGACATTTACGCTAATTACAAAGTGTTCAAGACCGAATTTGCGGGCAGACCCCTCGTTGTTGAGACGGGCAAGTTCGCAGGCCTTGCAAACGGTTCCTGTATGATAAGATACGGGGATACCTGCGTTCTCGCAACCGCGACCGCTTCCGCAAAACCGAGAGACGGAATAGATTTCTTCCCTCTCGCAGTTGACTATGAAGAAAAACTTTACTCTGTCGGAAAAATCCCCGGCGGCTTCCTCAAAAGAGAGGGTAAGCCCAGCGAAAAGGCTATTCTGACTTCGAGAGTTATCGACAGACCCATCAGACCCCTCTTTCCGAAGGACATGAGAAACGACGTCGTTATTTCCACGACCCCGATGGCTGTCAACAACGATTACTCGCCCGAGATAACCGCGATGAACGGCGCTTCCGTTGCCATCGCAATCTCCGACATTCCCTGGAACGGACCCATTGCGGGCGTCATCCTCGGCTATGTTGACGGCGAATACGTTCTTAACCCGACGCTTGAACAAAAAGCAAAATCGCAGATGATGGTCACCATCGCCGCGACCGAAGAAAAGATCGTTATGATAGAAGCGGGTGCAAACGAAGTGCCCGACGACATCATGCTCAAAGGTATCATCTTTGCGCATCAGGAACTGAAAAAACTCGTTCGCTTCATCAAGGACATCGCCGCAGAGATAGGCAAACCCAAGTTTGAATATCAGTCCTCCGAACTCGACCACGATATGTATGAGGACATCAAGTCTTTCTGCCTTGAAAAGGTTGAAAAAGCGCTTGATACCGACGATAAAGACGTAAGAGACGCCAACATGGCGGTCGTTGAAAAAGAAGTTCGTGAGCAGTTCGACGAAAAATATCCCGAATGCCCCTACGGCGAAGTTCTTTACAAGATTCAGAAAGAAATCGTCAGAAGATGGCTCTTTGACGACCACAGAAGAGTTGACGGCAGAGGACTTGAAGAGATCAGACCTCTTCATGCCGAAGTCGGCGTTCTTCCCAGAGTTCACGGTTCGGGTCTTTTCTCGAGAGGTCAGACGCAGGTTCTCACCATTGCGACCCTCGGACCCATCGCCGAAAAACAGAAGCTCGACGGCGTTGACGAAGAAGATTCCAAGAGATATATGCACCATTACAATATGCCCGGTTATTCCGTCGGCGACGCAAAGTCCAGCCGCGGCGCGGGCAGACGTGAAATAGGCCACGGCGCTCTTGCCGAAAGAAGCCTTGAACCCGTTCTTCCCTCCGAAGAAGAGTTCCCGTATGCTATCCGTCTCGTTTCCGAAGTTCTTTCTTCCAACGGTTCGACCTCGCAGGGCTCCGTTTGCGGTTCTACCCTCGCTCTTATGGACGCGGGCGTTCCCATAAAGCGTCCCGTTGCGGGTATCAGCTGCGGTCTTATAACCAAGGACGACAAGTGGCTGACCATGGTTGACATTCAGGGACTTGAAGACTTCTACGGCGATATGGACTTCAAGGTTGCCGGAACCAAAAACGGTATCACGTCCATTCAGATGGACATTAAGATTGACGGTCTGACCTACGACATCATCGAAAAGGCGTTCGAACAGACCAAAGCGGGCAGAGAGCATATCATCGACGATATTCTTCTCAAAGCAATTCCCGCTCCGAGAGAAGAACTTTCTCCGTTTGCTCCGAAGATCATGTCCTACATGATCCCGACAGATAAGATAAGAGAAGTTATCGGCAGCGGCGGAAAAGTTATTCAGAGAATCGTTGCCGAAACCGGCGCAAAGATAGACATTGAAGACGACGGCTCCTGCCACATCTGCTATGTTGACAAAGCAAGCGGCGACATGGCTCTTGCAATAATCAAGACCATCGTTGAAGGTCCGCAGGTCGGCGCAATTTACACCGGCAAGGTTGTTAAGATAATGGACTTCGGCGCATTCGTTGAACTTGCTCCCGGCAAAGACGGACTTTGCCACATCTCCAAACTTGACAGCAAGCGCGTCAACAAAGTTGAAGACGTCGTATCTCTCGGTGACGAAATAACCGTAAAGGTTATGGAAATCGACCGCATGGGCAGAATCAATCTGTCGAGAAAAGATGCGATAAAAGATTTGATGAATGAAGATACGGAACTCATTTCCGCTCAATAACTCATGAAGCAATAAACAGATAGGGAACAGGCGAAAGTCTGTTCCCGTGTTTTTCCCCATATTGAAAAGCGGAGCGCGTGACGGCTCGTCTTTCTTCTCAATGCCGCAGGATGATTGAATACGCCGCGCGAAATTGCCGCATGCGGCACGCGCATGGCTGTTCTCAAAACGCCGATAACGCCGTTTTGAGAAAATGTAAAAAACAATTGAAAAAGATAAAATTTTGTGCTATAATGATAATATATAATACAATAAAAAACAAATATTAGTGTTAAAACGAAAGAAACAATCGGAGCGGACTTTTATGGATAAGCAGAAAATCAGTCAAATTAAAGAAAAATTTGACAGCGTTATTCATTCGGAAGATTCCGAAAATATTGAGTTTTGGTATGCCAGAGAGTTAATGCCTTTGCTGGGATATGAGCGTTGGGAAAATTTTGATAAGGCAGTTTTACGCGCAGCGGAATCATGTAAAAACAGTGATGTTAACATATCGGATCATTTTCGTGAGGTCACGAAAATGATAGAAACAGGCAAAGGTGCGCAACGTGCCGTGAAAGATTATATGCTGACGCGTTATGCTTGCTATCTTATTGCTCAAAACGGAGATCCGAAAAAAGAAGAAATTGCATTCGCTCAAAGTTACTTTGCAGTACAAACAAGAAAACAGGAACTTATAGAAGAGCGCATTACTCTTATAGAGCGAGCGGTAGCGCGAGACAGATTGCGTGAATCGGAAAAGCAACTTTCTAAAAATATTTATGAGAGAGGCGTTGATGATGCCGGATTCGGACGTATTCGTTCAAAGGGCGACCGCGCCCTTTTTGGCGGATATACAACACAGGATATGAAAAACCGTCTCGGAGTAAGCGATTCACGTCCGCTTGCGGATTTTCTTCCGACATTAACTATTGCCGCAAAGAATCTTGCGACAGAGATGACAAATTATAATGTTGAGGAAAAGGATTTGCAAGGGGAGCATGATATCACGGGTGAACATATACAGAACAATCGCTCTGTTCGCGAAATGTTGCGGCAAAGGGGAATTAAACCCGAAAATCTTCCTCCCGCAGAAGATATAAAGAAACTGGAGAGAAGAGTAAAAACGCAAGAGAGAAAACTTGCTTCTGTATCAGGAAAACTGCCGGAAAACGATTCCGACATAAAAGAAAAATGATAAACCCATATTAACACGGGAACAGGCGAAAGTCTGTTCCCGTGTTTTTGTAATCGAAAACCACGCGATAGTCGCGTGGTTCAAAAGAGGTTAAACCGTTGG
>URFZ01000012.1 GCA_900547165.1 uncultured Eubacteriales bacterium | reverse complement strand
GTTAGGGCTTTGCCCGAAAAGGAAAAACCACCCGCTATGCGGGTGGATATTTATTCTTTTCTGAAAGACCTTTTCAACTGTTCTGATATCTGACAACGCTTGTACATTCGATTTTTTTCGACAAAAAACGCAACAGTCTTGACAAATAAGTTAGAATAGACTAACATATACATATATGTATATAAAAGGAAAGAAATATATGACGCTTGATGAATTGAAACCCGGCACAAAAGGCAGAATAACCGCAGTCGGCGGTGAGGGGGAACTGCGGCTCCGTTTGCTTGATATGGGACTTATCCCGCGCACTGAAGTCACGCTGATGAAAGTTGCTCCGATGGGAGACCCGATAGAGATACGCGTTCGCGGATATGAACTGACGCTCCGTGTGTCAGACGCAAAGAATATCGAGGTCTCGGAGGTGATCGAAAAATGAGATTTGCGCTTGTGGGGAACCAAAACTGCGGGAAAACCACGCTTTTCAATGCGTTGACGGGTTCGAACCAACACGTCGGGAATTTCCCCGGCGTAACGGTGGACAGCAAAATAGGTCAGATAAAAAATTCGGGTGGAAGTTCCGTTGTAGACTTGCCCGGAATATACTCTCTGCGTCCGTATACGCAGGAAGAAGTCGTTACCCGCGATTTTATAATGAATGAAAAGCCCGACGGAATCATAAACATTGTTGACGCGACGAATATCGAAAGAAACCTTTATCTGACGCTGCAACTGCTTGAAATGCACATTCCCACCGTCGTTGCGCTGAATATGATGGACGAAGTACGCGCAAACGGCGGCACGGTGGACGTTATGACGATGAGCACCGCGCTCGGTGTTCCTGTCGTTCCGATAAGCGCCGCAAAAGGAGAAGGGGTTTCGGAACTTGTTGATAAGATGGTCGAAACGGCAAAGAACAAAATTTGCCCCACCGTGACGGACTTTTGCCGTTCGGGCGCGGTTCACCGCTGCATTCACGCCGTGGCTCACCTCATAGAGGACCATGCGAAAGCAGAGGGAGTTTCTCCGCGCTTCTGCGCAACAAAGCTCATCGAGGGCGATCCGACTTTGGCGGACAAACTCGGGCTTGACGAAAACGAGCGCGAGATGATAGAACACAGCATCGTCGAAATGGAGAGTGAAACGGACTTTGACCGCAACGAGGCGCTTGCCGATATGCGTTATGTTTTTATTGAAGATGTCGTTGAAAAAGCCGTTGTCAAATGTCATGAAAGCAAGGAACACCGAAGAAGCGTGCGGATAGATAAGGTTCTGACGGGCAAGTATACCGCAATACCCGTATTCCTGCTTGTTATGTTCTCCGTATTCTTTTTGACTTTCAATGTTATCGGAAGTTTTTTTTCCGATCTGCTTGCGCAGGGAATAGATGCCCTGACCGCACTTGTGGACAGGGGACTTACCGTTTACGGCATAAATCCTGTTGTTCACAGCCTTGTTATAGACGGCATTTTTGCGGGAGTCGGCAGCGTTTTGAGTTTTTTGCCCATTATAGTTACGCTGTTTTTCTTCCTTTCCGTGCTCGAAGACACGGGCTATATGGCAAGAATAGCGTTTGTCATGGATAAACTTCTGCGTAAGATAGGACTTTCGGGCAGAAGCATCGTGCCCATGCTTATAGGTTTCGGTTGTACCGTTCCCGCGATTATGGCAACAAGAACGCTGTCTTCCGACCGGGACAGAAAAATGACGGTTATGCTGACGCCGTTTATGAGTTGCTCCGCAAAGATACCGATATATTCGGTATTCTGCGCCGCATTCTTCCCCAAATATGCCGCGTTGGTCATGATAGGCCTTTACGCAACGGGCATAATCGTGGGCATACTTGTCGCACTTGTTCTGAAAAAGACTGCGTTTGTCGGGCAGCCCGTTCCGTTTGTTATGGAATTGCCGAACTACCGTCTTCCGTCCCCGAAAAGCGTTCTGCTTCTTTTATGGGAAAAGGCAAGAGACTTTTTGCAAAAAGCGTTTACGGTAATTTTTGTCGGCACTTTGATAATTTGGTTTCTGCAAACGTTTGACGCACGGTTCAATGTTGTTGAATCGAGTTCGGACAGTATGCTTGCATGGATAGGCCGTTTCATCAGCCCCGTGCTTGCGCCTGCGGGCTTCGGGGATTGGCGCGCCGCAACCGCGCTGCTTTCGGGCTTTACCGCAAAGGAAGCGGTCGTCAGCACCCTTGCCGTACTTCTGGGTACGACCACATCGGCGCTCGGCGGTGCTCTTTCGTCTCTGTTCCCCACGGGTCTTGCCGCCGTAAGTTTTCTTATATTCACTTTGCTTTACACCCCTTGTATCGCGGCGATAGCAACCGTTCGCAAAGAACTGCGCTCTGTCGGTTCGACAGTTGCCGTTGTTGCGCTTCAATGCGGCGTTGCATGGGTTATGTCCACTCTTGTATTTAACATAGGAAGTCTTTTGATATGAGTGTTTTTGATATTATAATTCTTGTGCTTGTCGGGCTTTGGGCTGTTGTCGCCGTCGTTGCGATATTTCGGAACAAAGCGCACGGCTGTTGCGGCACGGGAGGGTGTTCGGGTTGCTGCTCAAACTGTTCGCACGCTGAAAAAACAAACTGTCCCAATTGCAAAAACGCCCGCAAGTGATAAACTCGGTCTCTTTGTAAATTTTTCGGAACATAAGAATAAGTTTTCCCGCCGACTGTTGACAATCGGCGGGAAATATGTTATAGTTATCATAACAGTTTTTAAGGCGGCACGAGATGTCGGCAAGATTGTTGAATGATCGGTTCGGGGATATTGCGCCCGACCGTAAAAACGTCAATTCCGTCTTGCCGTCAGGGCAAGATTTTTTTATTGCGCAAGGTGTCGGAGAACGGAGAAAAGCGTGAGATATTTCGACGAAAAAACAAAAAGCTGCGCGGAAGAGTTTTTCGGGAAGAACGGACTTTTCCCTGAATTTGACAATGATAAATATTTTGTGTTCCCCGGTTTTTGCGATGTGCACGTTCATTTTCGCGAACCGGGTTTTTCTTATAAAGAAACGGTGGAAAGCGGCAGCCTTGCCGCCGCAAACGGGGGATTTACGGCAGTTTGCGCCATGCCGAACCTGAACCCCGTGCCCGACAGTCTTGAAAATCTTTCGGCGGAAATGGACGCGATAGATCATTTCGCAAAAATACGGGTTCTGCCTTACGGCGCGTTGACAAAAGGCGAAAAGGGCGAGGAACTTGCCGACCTTGACGGAATTGCTCCGTTCGTCTGCGCTTTTTCCGACGACGGGCGCGGCGTTCAGAATGAAGAAATGATGCTTGCCGCCATGACGAGGGCAAAACGTCTCGGAAAAACGGTTGCCGCGCATTGCGAGCAGAACTCTTTGCTCAAAGGCGGATATATCCACGACGGCGAGTATGCGAAAAAACACGGACACAGAGGAATCTGTTCTGAGAGCGAATATGCCCAGGTAGCACGGGATATCGAACTTGCCCGTCGGACGGGCTGCGCTTATCACGTCTGCCATATTTCGTGCAAAGAAAGCGTCGAACTTATTCGGAACGCGAAGAAAAACGGCGTTGACGTGACCTGCGAGACCGCTCCGCATTATCTTGTTTTGTGTGACGATGACCTGCAAGAGGACGGACGTTTTAAGATGAACCCGCCGCTGAGAAGTTCCGAGGACAGAGCCGCGCTTATAGCGGGCTTGCAGGACGGTACGATAGATATGATAGCCACCGATCATGCGCCGCACTCCGCGGAGGAAAAATCAAAAGGGCTTGAAAAGAGCCTGATGGGTGTGGTCGGACTTGAAACGGCGTTTCCCGTGCTTTACACCGAACTTGTGAAAAAGAACGTCATAACGCTTGAAAAACTTGTTGATCTTATGAGTTGTTCGCCCCGCAGGCGTTTCGGCATAGGCGGAGACACCGGCTTTACGGTGTTCGATCTCGAAGCAAAATACACGGTTGACCCGAACACATTCAAAACAAAAGGCAGAGCAACGCCGTTTGCGGGCAGAGAAGTTTTCGGGGAATGCGTTCTGACCGTTTACGGGGGACAGGGGATAATATGAAAGAGACAGTATTCGAAATAACTTCAAACAGACCGTTGGCAAAGAACATATACGAAATGACGCTTGCGGGCGACACTTCGGCAATAACCGCTCCCGGGCAGTTCGTTGATCTGAAACTCGACGGACTTTTTCTGCGCCGTCCCATCTCGGTCTGCCGATATGAAACAGGAAAACTGACGCTTGTTTACAAGACCGTCGGAAAAGGAACGGAACAAATGAGCCGTATGAAAAAAGGCGAAACGCTCAACGCGCTTGTCGGGCTCGGAAACGGGTTTGACACTTCAAAAAGCGGGCAAAAGCCGCTTCTGATAGGCGGCGGTGTGGGAACGCCCCCGATGCTCGGACTTTGCGAAAACCTTGTTGCCGAGGGCAAAAGCGTTTCGGTTATCATAGGATTTAACACAAAAGATGAAGTCTTTTATGAAGATGAGTTCAAAAAGGCGGGTGCGAAAGTTTTTGTCGCCACGGCGGACGGTTCTTACGGTGAGAAAGGGTTTGTCACGGACGTGATGAAACATCTCGATTATTCGTATGTTTATACCTGCGGTCCCGAACCGATGTTCTGCGCCGTCAACGCCGTTTGCAGGACGTCGGCGCAGTTCAGTTTTGAAGAGCGTATGGGCTGCGGCTTCGGCGCGTGTATGGGTTGTTCCTGCAAAACGCTTTACGGAAACAAGCGTATATGCCGTGACGGTCCCGTGCTTGAAAGAGAGGAGATAATATGGAAAGACTGAAAACCGAACTATGCGGAATAACACTTGACAATCCCGTTATTCCGGCTTCCGGAACTTTCGGGTACGGATATGAGTTTGCGGAGCTTTACGATATAAATATTCTCGGAACATTTTCGTTCAAGGGAACGACCGCCGAGCCCCGTTTCGGAAATCCCACGCCGAGAATTGCGGAGACTCCGTCGGGAATGCTCAATGCGGTCGGATTGCAGAATCCCGGCGTCGAAAAAGTCGTTTCCGAAGAATTGCCGAAACTCGGAAAGTGTTTTTCGAAAAAGGTCATCGCAAATGTCGGCGGGTTTTCAGTTGACGAATATGTTCGCGTCAGCGAAAACCTTGATGCGGAAGAGTCTGTCGGCTGGCTGGAAATCAACGTGAGTTGTCCCAACGTTCACAGCGGAGGCACGAATTTCGGCAGCGACCCAAAAGCCGCCGCGGAAGTCGTCGCAGCCGTCAAAAAGGCAGTCAAAAAACCTGTCATACCAAAACTTTCGCCGAATGTGACCGATATAGTCGCCGTTGCAAAAGCGTGCGAAGATGCGGGTGCGGACGGGCTTTGTCTGATAAACACCCTGCTCGGTATGAGACTTGACCTGCGAACCGGTCGTCCCGTGCTTGCAAATGTTACGGGCGGGCTTTCGGGCAGCGCGGTTTTCCCTGTTGCCGTCAGAGCCGTGTATCAGGTGAGCGGCGCGTGCAATATCCCGATAATCGGGTGCGGCGGAGTTGCGACCGCGGAAGATGTTCTGGAAATGATGAGCGCGGGTGCTTGCGCCGTTGAAGTCGGTGCGGCAAACCTTATCGACCCGTTCGCCTGCAAAAACATTATTGCTGATCTGCCGCAGGTTATGGATAAGTACGGAATAGAAAATCTGAAAGATATTATAGGGAGGGCTCATCGTGGGTAAGGATGTAATAGTAGCCTGTGATTTTGCAACAAGAAAAGAAGTCTTTGACTTTCTTGATAGGTTCACGGACAGAAAACCGTTTGTCAAAATAGGCATGGAACTGTTTTATGCGGAGGGACCGCAGATAGTTCGCGACATAAAAGCGCGCGGACATAAAATTTTTCTCGATCTGAAACTGCACGACATTCCGAACACCGTCAAAAAGGCGATGAAAGTGCTTTCTGCGCTTGATGTGGATATGTGCAATGTCCATGCGGCGGGAACGGGCAGAATGATGACTGCGGCTGTCGAGGGCTTGACAAGAGCAGACGGTACAAGACCGCTGCTTATCGCGGTCACGCAGTTGACATCGACCGATGAAGAGACGATGAAAAAGGAACTTCTTATAGAAAGCCCTCTTGCCGATGTTGTTGAGCATTACGCGAAAAATGCGGCGGCTTCGGGACTTGACGGCGTTGTCTGCTCCCCGCTTGAAGCAAAAAAGGTTCACTCTGCCTGCGGCAAAAACTTTTTGACGGTCACGCCCGGCGTGCGCTTTGCGGACGGAGATATTGCCGACCAAAAAAGAGTTATGACCCCCGCACAGGCAAAGGCGGAAGGTTCGGATTACATCGTTGTCGGACGTCCCGTGACGCAGGCGGAAGACCCTGTCGCGGCTTATGAAAGATGCGTTCGCGAATTTGTTGATTAAAACGGAGGATATGAAAATGACTGAAACAGAAAGACTTATTGCAAAAGACCTGCTCGGGATAAAGGCGGTTTTCTTTCGCCCCGACGAGCCGTTTACATGGGCAAGCGGCATTAAAAGCCCCGTTTATTGCGATAACAGGCTGACCCTGACCGCTCCCGCCGTCCGCAACGACGTTGAAAACGGTCTTGCCGAACTTGTAAAAGCAAATTATCCCGATGCCGAAGTGCTTATGGGAACCTCGACCGCCGGCATAGCGCACGCCGCGATAGTCGGTCACCTTATGGGTATGCCCATGGGCTATGTCCGCTCCGGAGCAAAGGATCACGGCAGAAAAAACAGAATAGAGGGCAGGCTTGAAGAGGGGCAGAAAGTCGTTGTTGTGGAAGACCTGATCTCAACGGGAGGCAGCGTTATCGACGTAGTGGACGCCCTGCGCGAAGCGGGTGCCGATGTTCTCGGCGTTGTCAGCATATTCACATACGGAATGAAAAAGGGACTTGAAAGACTTGCCGAAGCAAATGTCAAAAATGTCAGTCTGACAAACTTTGACGCGATAGCGGAGGTCGCTGCGGAAGAGGGATATATCAGGAAAGAAGATGTTGAAAGACTTATTGCTTTCAGAAACGATCCGTCGGACGAGTCTTGGATAGGAGCGTAACAATGAAAGATCTGATAAACATTCTCGACCTCTCGGTCGAAGAGATAGACGACCTTATCCGCGTTGCGGAAGATATTATGAAGACCCCCGAAAAGTATGCCGATGTGTGCAAAGGCAAGATTCTTGCAACGCTCTTTTTTGAGCCGTCAACAAGAACAAGGCTCAGCTTTGAGTCCGCGATGCTTTCCCTCGGCGGCAGTACGCTCGGATTTTCCGAAGCGTCTTCAAGTTCCGCGTCAAAGGGCGAAAGCGTTGCCGATACTCTTGAAGTCGTCAGCGGTTACGCCGACATAATTGCCATGAGACACCCGAAAGAGGGCGCGCCGATAGTCGGGGCAAGACACAGTGCCGTACCTCTTATCAACGCGGGCGACGGCGGACATTATCACCCCACGCAGACCCTGACCGACCTTTTGACCGTACACCGCGAAAAAGGCAGATTTGACAACCTCAAAATCGGACTTTGCGGCGACCTCAAATTCGGCAGAACCGTTCACTCTCTCATCGGCGCGATGTCCCGTTACGAGGGCGTGGAATTTGTTCTTATATCGCCCGAAGAACTTAAACTTCCCGGCTTTGTCAAACAGGAATACATAAAGAAAAAGAATATTCCCTACACGCAGAGCGCATCTCTTGACGAGGTCATTTCCGACCTTGACATTCTTTACATGACGCGCGTTCAACGCGAGCGCTTCTTCAACGAAGAGGACTATCTGCGTTTGAAGAACTGTTATATCCTTGACGCGGAGAAGATGAAACGGGCGCGCCCCGATATGTGCGTTCTGCATCCGCTGCCGCGCGTCGGAGAAATTGCGACCGATGTGGACGGCGACCCGAGAGCCTGCTATTTCAAACAGGCGCATAACGGCAGATATATCAGAATGGCGCTTATAATGAAACTTTTGGGGGTAAACGTATGAATATAGACAGCGTAAAAACGGGTTTTGTCATCGACCATATCGGCGCGGGCAACGGTATGAAACTTTATTCTCTTCTTCATCTTGATGACCTCGACTGCCCCGTTGCCATGATAAGAAACGTTCCGAGCGTCAAAAAAGGAAAGAAAGATATAATAAAAATCGACGCGGATATAGATATCGACCTTGACGTTATCGGCTATGTTGATCCGTCCGTGACGGTAAATGTTATCAGAAACGGCGAGATAGTTGAAAAAAAGAAGATCTCGGCGCCCGAAAAACTGACAAATGTCCTTTTCTGTAAAAATCCGAGATGTATCACATCGACGGAAGCGGATCTCGACCATGTTTTCCGACTGACGGATCCCGAAACAAAAACATATCGTTGCATTTACTGCGATACGAAACAAAACTGATCGGAAAAGGCTTTTCCTCTTGACGTGAGCGAAAATCTTTGATATAATAAAAGGTATAAAGACCGTTTAGATTGAGAATACTCACCATGCGTCTGACTGTTGCGGTCGGGCGCATAGTTTTTACGGGAGAAAAAGGAGAACGGAACTGTATGGCATACCTTTCGGATATAGAAATAGCGCAGGCTTGTCAAATGAAGCCGATAACAGAAATAGCCTCTGCGGCGGGCGTTGACGAAAAATATATTGAGCAGTACGGAAAATACAAGGCAAAAATCGACCTTTCCCTGCTTGCCGACAGAGCGGGCAAAGAGGGCAAACTCGTTTTGGTGACCGCCATGACTCCGACCCCCGCCGGCGAGGGAAAAACGACCACGACGATAGGCCTTGCCGACGGACTTAAACGCATAGGCAGGAATGTTACGGTGGCTCTTCGCGAACCGTCTCTCGGCCCCGTTTTCGGTGTAAAAGGCGGCGCGGCGGGCGGCGGATATGCGCAGGTCGTGCCCATGGAAGATATAAACCTGCATTTTACGGGCGATTTTCACGCGATAGGGGCGGCAAACAACCTGCTTGCCGCGATGATAGACAATCATATACATCAGGGCAACGCTCTCGGCATCGACTCCCGTCGCATAACATGGAGACGCTGCGTTGATATGAACGACCGCCAACTGCGCTTTGTTGTTGACGGCTTGGGCGGCAGGGCGAACGGCGTTCCGCGTGAGGACGGCTACGATATAACCGTCGCTTCCGAGATAATGGCGGTGCTTTGCCTTTCCTCGTCTATATCAGATCTGAAACAGCGTCTTGCGCGCATTATCGTCGGCTATACCTATAACGACGAGCCCGTGACCTGCGGTCAACTCAAAGCAGCAGGCGCTATGACTGCGCTCCTGAAAGACGCTTTGAAACCGAACCTTGTTCAGACGCTTGAAGGCACTCCCGCATTTGTTCACGGAGGCCCGTTCGCAAATATCGCGCACGGCTGCAATTCCGTTACCGCCACCCGACTTTCGCTTTGCATGAGCGACTACACTGTTACGGAAGCGGGCTTCGGCGCAGACCTCGGTGCGGAAAAATTCCTTGATATAAAATGCCGTATGGCGGGACTTACTCCGTCCGCCGTCGTTGTTGTTGCCACGATTCGCGCTCTTAAAATGCACGGCGGCGTTCCGAAAACGGAGCTCGGAACGGAAAATCTCGACGCCCTTGCAAAGGGACTTCCCAATCTGCTCCGCCATGTTTCCAACATCAAAAATGTTTATAAACTTCCGTGTGTTGTCGCCGTAAACCGTTTCCCGACCGACACCGACGCCGAAATTGAGGAGGTTATACGCGAATGCCGTGCGCTCGGCGTAAACACAGTTCTTTCAACCGTTTGGGCGGACGGCGGCAAGGGAGGAGAAGCCCTTGCGCGCGAAGTCATTCGTCTTTGCGAAGAAGATAAAGGCGATTTCACGTTCTCTTACGAGCTTGATATTCCCATTGAAAAGAAGATAGAAGCCGTTGTTAAAAAAATATACGGCGGCGACGGCGTGGAGTTTTCTTCCGCCGCGAAAAAGCAGTTAAAGCGCTTGGAACAACTCGGATTCGGGAATCTGCCCGTCTGCATCGCAAAAACTCAGTACAGTTTTTCCGACGACCCGACTCTTCTCGGCGCACCCATAGGCTTTACCGTAACGGTAAAGAATGTCAAGGTTTCCGCAGGCGCGGGCTTTATAGTGGTTTTGACGGGCGACATTATGACCATGCCGGGACTTCCCAAATCACCCGCCGCAGAACGTATCGACGTTGACGAAAACGGCAGGATCACTGGACTTTTCTGATTTGAAAAACTAAAATATAAACAATAAGAGCGGGAACACTGACTGAAAAGTTCGTGTCCCCGCCCTTGTCTTTGTTTTTTTTGTTCAATTATAACCGTAAAAAAATCGTAATCAATAATTTTTCTCTCTGAGTTCGAAATAACTCTGCGGGTGTGCGCAGGTCGGGCATACGAGCGGCGCTTTCGGACCCACCGCTATATGACCGCAGTTGCGGCATTCCCAAACTTTGATTTCGCTCTTTTCGAAAACCTGTGCGGTCTCAACGTTTTTCAAAAGCGCGCGGTAACGCTCCTCGTGCTCTTTTTCGATCGCCGCAACAAGGCGGAATTTTTCCGCAAGTTCGGAAAAGCCCTCTTCTTCCGCGGTTTTCGCAAAACCGTCGTACATATCCGTCCATTCAAAGTTTTCGCCCGCCGCCGCTGCCGCAAGGTTCTGCGCGGTGTCGCCTATTCCGTCAAGTTCTTTGAACCACATTTTTGCGTGTTCTTTTTCGTTTTCCGCGGTTTTCAGAAACAGCGCCGCAATCTGCTCATAACCCTCTTTTTTCGCTTTTGAAGCAAAATAGGTGTACTTGTTTCTTGCCTGGGATTCGCCCGCAAAGGCCGCTTCGAGGTTTTTCTTTGTCTGCGTTCCTGCGTATTTGTCAGCCATAATTCTTTTTCCCTTTCGTATTATTTTTCTTTGTAATAGAGCATACAATGGCAGTATCCCTCAAAATCGGGGTCGGCTATCTGCTCTCTGAACTCTTTGCACATACATTTGTAATCGGGGTCTTTGCCGACGCGACACGGGCAGTATCCGTCTTTCGCCTTCAAACCCTCTTTTACGGTTTTTACCACTTCCGCGTCGGGGTTGAGTTTTATCTGCATATATTTTTCTCCGTTTTCAGTATTCGAGGTCGCAGAGAACGACTTCTCCTTTTTGACGTGTTTTGTTCATATCAATAACGCGCTGGTTTTCGCTGCCCCGGAACAAAAGCGTCAGATCCCGAAGTCCTTCGACATATCTGCCGTCAACGAGTATGTCCGTAACGGTGAGAAGACTGTTTATGCCCTCGTCGTTTTTCGCTTTCAGTTGTTCAAGCGTATAACCCGTGTAAGTCATAACGGTTTTGCCGAGTTCTTCTTTGACGCGCTTTCCTATTCTCGCGAGACTTTCGGGTTGGCAAAAAGGTTCGCCGCCCGAAAAAGTGACGCCCGCAAGATGTCTGTTTTCCTTTATTGCGTCGAACAGTTCGTCCTCGGTCACGGTATACCCGCCGTCGAAATCGTGCGACTGCGGATTGTGACAGCCCGGGCAATGATGCGGACATCCCTGAACGAATATAACGAAGCGGAAGCCGGGTCCGTCAACGATGGACTCCGGCTCAACTCCGCATAGACGCAATGTTTTATCAGCTTCTTGATATTCCATGCTTAACTCTGTCGCTTACCTCTGCTCTTTTGGCGTCGTTGAATCTGTCGAGTGTGCCGACAAGATAACCGGTAATTCTGCGAATACGCTCAAATTTAACGTCTTCTCCAACCTGACCGTTTATATTCTTAACCATAGTATTCATCTTTTTTATCTCCTTTATTTATCAGTGATTGCAGTCGCAGGGAACGGGAACGCCGGGGAACTTCTTTCTCAGTTCGTTCAGTCTTTCAACCGTTACGGGTTCGCCTTCGCGTCTTCCGCAGCGCGGGCAAACGTCATCGATAACTCCCGTGAAGCCGCATACGGGGTCTCTGTCAACGGGGTGGTTAACGGAACCGTAACCGATGCCGACCTCTTTCATGTGGCGGATAACCGCTTCAAACGCCTGCGGGTTCTTGCAGGTATCGCCGTCAAGTTCAACGTAACTGATGTGTCCTGCGTTCGTAAGCGCGTGATACGGTGCCTCGATGTCGAGTTTTTCGAATGCGCTTATCGGATAGTATACGGGAACGTGGAATGAGTTGGTGTAATAATCTCTGTCCGTAACGCCGGGGATTATGCCGTATTTCTTCTTGTCTATGCGGACGAATCTGCCGCTCAATCCCTCTGCGGGAGTTGCAAGAAGCGTGAAGTTCAGATGAGTTTCTTTTGATTTGTCATCGCAGAACTTTCTCATGTGAGTGATTATTTCAAGACCGAGTTTTCTGGACTCTTCGCTTTCGCCGTGGTGTTTGCCCGTCAGCGCTTTAAGCGTTTCCGCAAGTCCGATGAAGCCTATGCTCAATGTTCCGTGTTTCAGAATTTCCGCAACGCTGTCGTCGGGACCTATCTTGTCGGAGTCTATCCATATACCCTGACCCATAAGGAACGGGTAGTTTCTGCCTTTTTTTGTGCATTGGATCTTGAAACGGTGCAGCAGCTGGCGGGTAACGAGATCCATCTCTTCGTCAAGTTCTTTGTAGAACGTGTCGATGTCCCTGTTTGCTCTGATGCCGAGTCTCGGCAGGTTAATGGATGTGAAACTCAGGTTTCCTCTGCCGCAGGTAACCGCTTTTGTCGGGTCGTAGGTGTTTGCCATAACTCTGGTACGGCAACCCATGTAAGCAACCTCGGTGTTGTAATCGCCGGGCTTGTAGTATTCAAGATTGAACGGTGCGTCGATAAAACTGAAATTCGGGAAGAGTCTCTTCGCGCTTGTCTTTATCGCAAGTCTGAACAGGTCGTAGTTCGGGTCTTCGGGATTGTAGTTGATACCCTCTTTTACCTTGAATATCTGAACGGGGAAGATGGGCGTTTCGCCGTTGCCGAGACCGTTATCCGTTGCAAGAAGCAGGTTTTTCATAACCATTCTGCCCTCGGGGCTGGTGTCCGTGCCGTAGTTGACGGAACTGAACGGAACCTGTGCGCCCGCACGGGAGTTCATCGTGTTCAGATTATGAACAAGTGCTTCCATTGCCTGGAACGTCGCCTTGTCGGTGCTTGCAAGCGCCGTTTCAGCTGCGTTTTTGTGCGCCGCAACAAGAACTTTTCCGTCAAGACCGAATTTGTCGTCAGCCTGCGTGAACCACTTGCAGAGTTCCGCTTCAAATGCGTCCGCATTGCTCAATGTCGGGGCGGGAAGTTCCTTTTTGATGTTTTTCGCTATTGCGCAAGCGTCCGCGTAGCCTATTCCGAGTCTTACGGCAAGGCTCTGCGCCAGCGCATCGTAATACTCTTTGACATAAGTCTTCGCAACGCCGGGAGCCATGGAATAATCGAAGTTCGGAACGCTCTGACCGCCGTGCATTTCGTTCTGGTTTGCCTGAATGGCGATGCAGGCAAGCGATGCGTAACTCATTATGGATTGCGGCGCTCTCAGATAACCGTGACCCGTGCAGAATCCGTCCTTGAACAGTTTTATAAGGTCTATCTGACAGCAGGTCTCGGTCAGCATGTAGAAGTCTTTGTCGTGAATGTGTATATCTCCGCCGATATGCGCCTTTGCCATTTCTTTGGGAAGAACATAATTGTCAACGTAATATTTCGCGCCTTCGGAACCGTATTTGAGCATCGTTCCCATCGCGGTGTCGCCGTCGATGTTGGCGTTCTCTCTCTTGATGTCGGCATCCTTTGAGTCGGAATAGGTCAACTCGTTGTAAATGTTCATCAGGTCGGATTCCGCGTCTCTTATCTTCGCGTGTTCCGCTCTGTAAAGGATATACGCTTTTGCGGTCTTTTCGTAGTCGTACTTGATGAGCATGGACTCAACGATGTCCTGAACCTGCTCAACCGTGCATTGCTCGGCGTCAAGTTGTTGAAGCACCTTTTTTGTCAGATACTCAAAGTCGATGCTTGTCATCGGCTCGTCTTTTACCGCCTTGTTCGCCGCGTAGATCGCGTTGAAGATTTTTGATTCGTCAAACGGAACGGCCTCGCCGTTTCTTTTGATGATTGTTTTCATTTTTCTATGTCCTCTCTCGGGGCAAAACGTGTTCGTCAGGTTCGTTTTTTTCGGTCTCCGAAACTCGGACACCAAAGAAAAACGCCGAAAAACCGCCTCTTTTCCCTGTTCTGTAATTGTTTTTCTCTTCTGCTGTAAAAACACAATATCTTGTGTTTGCTCGTTTTCCGTGACACTAAGTATAGTATACCACTCGGCACGTCTTTTGTCAATACCCAAACGGAACTTTTTTTACGATATTGCATTTTTTGAATTTGTGTGGTAGAATGAAAATACGGAAAGCGGAACAAAAAACCGCTTCGAAAAAACATAAAAAATTTTTCTCCGCGAAAGGAGTTTTTATAATGGAAACATTCGAGCAGATAAAAACGTATCTGCTGCAACACGCAACGGAACTCGTTATCAAACTTGTCATTGCATTCCTTATACTGTTTATAGGTTGGAAACTCGTCAAGCAACTGATGAAATTGCTTGACAAGGGCAAACTGTTTTCAAAGCTCGACCATACCGTCCGTTCTTTTATGACCAGCGCGATAGGGCTTGTTCTTAAAGTGATTCTTGTTGCGACTGCCGCCGTGACGCTCGGCATTCCCGAATCGTCGTTTTTAACGCTTTTCGCTTCCTGCGGCGTTGCGATAGGCCTTGCGCTTCAAGGGTCTCTTTCCAATTTCGCGGGTGGACTTATGCTCCTTATATTCAAACCTTTCAAAGAGGGCGATTACATCAAAACTGCGGATAACGAGGGGACGGTCGTCTCGATAAACGTTTTTTATACCGTTATAAAAACGATAGAAAATCAGCACATAACACTTCCGAACGGCGGTCTTTCGAACGCCGCGATAGTCAATTACAGCGCAGAGCAGACAAGACGTTTGGATCTGACTTTTGGAGTCGCTTACGGTTCCGATATAAATAAGGTACGCGATATTCTGCTTCAAACGGCGGAAGATTATGCGCTTGTGCTTGAAGACCCCGAACCTGTCGTGGTTCTCGATAAACAGAACGAAAGTTCTCTCGATTTCATTCTCCGCTGTTGGACAGATAGGACGAATTATTGGGAGGCTCGGTACTTCCTGAACGAAGAGGTTACGAAAAAATTCGTTGAAAACGGCGTGGAAATACCGTTCCCGCAGATGGACGTTCACATGAAATGATTCGCAGACTGAGTATTTCAAGACGGTAAAATGAAAAACGATTCTGCAAAAAATTATATTTTCAAGTATAAAAAGCGAACGGATAAGCGCCCCCAAACGCTTATCCGTTCGCTTTTGCACGCCCCTTGTCCGACATTTGCGGAAAGCCGACTCGGGCGCTTTTATAAAAAAACTTAAAGGAGAGTATAACCAATGTTTTCTTTTGTTGTTCCTTTGATGATATGGAAACAACGTTCTTTTCTTTGATATTATTGTATCATATCTGTGAATAATTGTCAATACTTTTTTTATGTTTTTCTCGTTTCGGTCTTCTCTTTTCGTCTGATTCCGTGTTCGTTCGTCTCATTCAGCGTCGTCGGGGTATTATTTTGTGAATTTTTATATTTATCTATTGCAAAATATTAGAATATGTTGTAAAATATAACTTAAAGGACACGATATATAGTGCCATACAGAAAATTCTCCGCAGAGACGGAGCGTTTTTGCGTGTCCGAAAAACCGAAAGCGGGTGTTATCTTTTGATACGATACACGATCCGCGGCGGAAAGAGCCTTAACGGTGAAGTGACGGTCAGCGGTGCAAAGAATGCCGCAGTCGCCATTATCCCTGCCGCCGTGCTTGTGAACGGAAAATGCACTATCGAAAACGTCCCCGACATCAGCGATGTCAGAACCCTTATCGGAATTCTGCGCGATCTCGGTGCGACGGTTGAATATAAAGACAGAACAACGGTCGTTATAGACTGTTCGAATATAAACGGCGATGTTTCCGCGACTTCGGACGGCGTTCGCCAAATGCGGGCGTCGTATTATCTCATAGGAGCGCTGTTGGGACGTTTCGGCAAGGCCACCGTGGGGCTTCCCGGCGGCTGTGCTTTCGACGCGCGCCCGATAGACCAGCATATAAAAGGTTTCCGTCTTCTCGGCGCGGATGTTGACGATTCCGATAAAATGATTCGCTGCAACGCCGAAAACGGGCTTACGGGAACAAGAATATATCTTGACCTTGTCAGCGTCGGCGCAACGATAAACATAATGCTTGCCGCAACGGGCGCGCAGGGTCTGACCGTTATCGAAAACGCGGCAAAAGAACCCCATGTCGTTGACGTTGCAAACTTTTTAAATTCCATGGGCGCCGATGTAAGAGGTGCCGGTACGGACGTTATAAAGATAAGGGGCGGCAAACCCCTCGTCGGCAGAAGTTATGCGATAATTCCCGACCAGATAGAGGCGGGAACATATATGGTCGCCGCCGCAGCTGCGGGCGGAAAAGTCCGCGTTTGCAACGTTATTCCCAAGCACCTTGAATCCATAACCGCAAAACTTCGTGACGCGGGCGTGACGGTTGTCGAAAATGACGATTCCGTTGAAGTCTCACGCAAAGGCAAACTTTTTGCCGTGCGTCTGAAAACCCAGCCGTATCCCGGTTTTCCGACCGATATGCAGCCGCAGTTGACCGCGCTTATGACGGTCGCTTCCGGTGAATCGCAGATTCGTGAGGGTGTTTACGACAAACGTTTCGGATATGTTTCCGAACTTGCGTATATGGGCGCAAAAATCAATGTGGACGACGATCTCTGTGTTGTTAAAGGCGTTGAAAAACTGAACGGCGCAAAAGTCCGTTCGCTCGATCTCCGCGCGGGTGCCGCAATGATAATTGCGGGACTTATGGCGGACGGCGTGACCGAAGTCGAGGACAAGGGTTTCATAGAACGCGGTTACGAGGATCTGATAAACAAATTCCGCAGTATCGGTGCGGACATAACCCGCGAAGAGGTATAAGATGTCCGTTCGGTTCTGCACACTTTTCAGCGGAAGCAAAGCCAATTCCGCACTTATCGAACATATATCTCCCGACGGGACGAAAAAGGCGATACTTATAGACGCGGGCGCGGGCATCAGATGTATGGAACGCGCGCTTCATAATGTCGGCTCTTCACTTTCGGAAGTCGGCGCAATATTTGTCACACACGAACATTCCGACCATATCGGCGGATTGAAGACCATTCTTAAAAAATACGATATTCCCGTCGTTTCCAATATCGAAACGATAGCCGCCGTCCGTTCGGCTCTGCCCGATTTCGGCGATGAGTTTTTTATTCCTCTTGCGCCCGAATCCCGCATTCGGAACGGGATTTTCGAGGTCTTTCCGTTCGACAGTTCGCACGACAGCGCACATTGCAGCGGATATATCGTTACCGTTGACGGCGTAAAACTCGGATATCTGACCGATTGCGGCGCGTATACCGACAATATGATAAACTGTCTTTGCGGGTGCAGTGCCGTTATAATAGAATCCAATCACGATTCGTATATGCTCAATAACGGAATATACCCACCCATGCTGAAAAAAAGGGTCGCGTCGGAACTCGGACATATGTCAAACGACCAATGCGGAACGGCGCTCTGCCGTCTTGCAAAAAGCGGTGTCAGATCCGCCATTCTCGCACATCTGAGCAAGGAAAACAATACGCCGACGCTTGCGCACGACACCGTTTGCGGAATACTTTCCTCTTCGGGTTTTCGTGTGGGTGAAGATATAAGCGTTTATGTCGCGCCTGCGGACGAGCCGTCGAGAATATTGGAGTTTTGATATGCTGAACGTGAATATCGTGTGCGTGGGAAAACTTAAAGAAAAATATTGGCGCGACGCCGTTGAAGAGTATTCCAAACGGCTTTCGCGCTTTTGTCGTTTGACGGTGTATGAGGCGGAGGAATCCGACCCGCAAAAAGAGATGCCCGTCATTCTGAAAAACTGCAAGGGATATATCGTTGCGTTGTGCGTAGAGGGCGAACAGCAAACGTCCGAACAACTTGCGGAAAAGATTGCAAACGTCGCTTTTTCTCATTCAAGTATCACTTTTGTGATAGGCAGTTCCACGGGACTTGCGGACGGTGTGAAAAAAGCTGCCGATCTGCGGCTTTCTTTTTCTAAAATGACGTTTCCGCACCAAATGATGAGAGTTGTTCTGCTCGAACAAATATATCGGGCATTTACGATAAATAATAATATCAAATATCACAAATAGAATAAAAGAGGGGGACTTTCAAAATGAAAGAGATCAATTACAAAACACACGGAACCTGCTCCCGTGCGATCAAAGTGAAAATAGACGATAACGGAGTTATAACCGAATGCGGTTTTGACGGCGGTTGCAACGGCAACACGCAGGGAGTGTCCCGCCTTGTTATTGGCATGACCGCGGAAGAAGCGGTAAAGAGACTTAAAGGCATCAACTGCAACGGAAAAGGAACGTCATGTCCCGACCAGTTGGCAAAAGCCATAGAGCAGAGTATGGGCAAATAATCAAAAACTTCAAACGGAGGAGTTTTTATGGGGTATAAAGAGAGTTACGAAAAATGGTTAAACAGTTCTGCTGTTGATGAAAAGACAAAAGCGGAACTTCGTGCCGTTACCGATGAAAAAGAGATAGAGGACAGATTTTGTTTGATGCTCGGTTTCGGAACGGCAGGTCTGCGCGGCATTCTCGGCGCGGGACTTAACAGAATGAACGTTTACACCGTCAGATATGCGACACAGGGGCTTGCGAGGCTGATAAAGGACGAGGGCGAAGAGGCCTGCGAAAAGGGCGTCGCCGTTGCCTGTGACAGCCGCAATATGAGCCGTGAGTTTTCCGAAGAGGTCTGCTCCGTGCTTGCCGCAAACGGTATCAAAACATATCTTTTCGACGGCCCGAGACCGACGCCCGAGATGTCTTTTGCGATACGAAGACTCGGCTGTGCTGCGGGCGTCAATATAACGGCTTCGCATAACCCGAGAGAATACAACGGTTACAAGGCGTATTGGTCGGACGGTATCCAACTTTCGCCCGAACAGGCAAAGGTCGTTTCCGACACGATAGCGAGCATTGATATTTTTGACGATGTCAAAACCGTTCCTTTTGAAGAAGCAAAAGCGAACATAACAACGCTCGGCGAAGATTTTGACGATATCTATCTCGAAAAAGTTCTCGAACAGCGCATCGACCGCGAAGCAATAGCGGAAAATGCGGATATGAAGATAGTTTACACTCCGCTTCACGGCGCGGGACACAGACTTGTTCCGGAAGTTCTCAAACGTGCCGGCTTCAAAAATGTTTCGCCCGTTCCCGAACAGATGGTTTTGGACGGAAACTTTCCTACGGTAAAATCCCCGAATCCCGAAAATGCAGAGGCGTTGACACTTGCGGTAGAGCAGGCAAAACGTGAGGGAGCGGATCTTGTTATCGGCACCGACCCCGACTGCGACAGAGTGGGCATTGCCGCAAGAAAATCGGACGGAGAGTTTGCGCTGCTGACGGGCAACCAGACAGGTGCGGTACTTCTCGATTACGTTATAAACGCAAGAAAGAGAAATGGCACGTTGCCCGAAAACGCCTGTGTTGTTAAGACAATAGTCACTTCCGAGATAGCGACCCGTATATGCAAAGCAAACGGTGTTGCCATCGAAAACGTGTTGACCGGATTCAAATATATCGGCGAAAAACTGCAACATTATCTTGATTCGGGCGAGCATACTTTTCTTATGGGATATGAGGAAAGTTACGGTTATCTTTTCGGTGATTACGCCCGCGACAAGGATGCGTGCGTAGCGTCGATGATGATAGCGGAAGCCGCTGCATATTACAGAAGCAGGGGCATGACCGTTTACGATGCGCTGATGTCCGTTTTCGAGCGTTACGGTTTCTCCGTAGAAAAGACGCTGAATCTCGTTATGCCGGGACTTGACGGCGCGGAAAAAATGAAGAAGATGATGCAGGGACTGCGCTCCGAACCGCCCAAAGACATCGGCGGTGTCAGCGTTCTTTCCGTAAAAGATTATTCGCAGGGACTTGACGGACTGCCGAAAGCAAACGTTTTGTCTTACGCTCTCGAAGAAGGCTCTACGCTCATAGTCCGCCCGTCGGGAACGGAACCGAAAGTCAAGGTCTATATCATGACGAGAGGAAAAGACGAAACCGAGGCAAAGGCAAAAGAAGAACGCCTTGAAACGGGCTTTAAAGAAAAACACGCCAACTAAAAAGAAATATTGTGCAGTATGCCGCCGAATTTTTTCGGCGGCATTGTCTGTTGTTCGGGCTAAATAAACTCAACCTGAAAGACAATGCCCAACGTTGTAAATTTTGTGGCTTTAATCTATATAAATTATAATATTATTGACTATTCGCGCAAAGTATGTTATAATGTATTCTGAATTATGATGGATAACTATAAGTTGTGGGAGTTTGGAGTATATGTGGCTTGCGGATAAATGGAAAGACTACCGTGTTGTTGATTGCTCTTTCGGTGAAAAACTTGAACGGTGGGGCAAGTATTTTCTTGTCAGACCCGACCCGCAGGTGATTTGGAAAACCGAGAAAAAAGCACGTGAATGGCAGACCCCCGACGCGCTTTACCGCCGTTCGTCGAGCGGTGGCGGCAGTTGGCAGATAAACAAACTTCCGCCGTCGTTTCAGATAGGTTACGGCAACCTGAAATTTAATCTCAAACCGATGAATTTCAAACATACGGGGCTTTTCCCGGAGCAGGCGGTCAACTGGGATTTTTCTATGAACGCAATTAAAAATGCGGGCAGAAAGATAAGTGTTCTCAATCTTTTCGCATACACGGGCGCGGCAAGTGTCGCCTGTTCCGCGGCAGGTGCAGACGTGTGTCACGTCGATGCTTCCAAAGGTATGGTGGCGTGGGCAAAAGAAAACGCGCTTCTGAACGGGATAACGAATATCCGTTTTATCGTTGACGACTGCATAAAATTTGTTGAAAGAGAAATAAGACGCGGCAGACGCTACGACGTCATTATCATGGACCCGCCGTCTTACGGCAGGGGACCGGGCGGCGAGGTCTGGAAACTCGAAGACGAACTCTACGGGCTTTTGACCCTTTGCATAAACGTTCTTTCGGACGATCCGCTGTTTTTTATGCTGAACAGTTATACAACAGGACTTTCCGCCGGCTGTATGCAGCATATGCTCGGCTGCACGGTGGGCGAAAAATTCGGCGGAAAAGTCGATGCGGACGAAATAGGGCTTCCCGTCGGCACGACGGGGCTGAATCTGCCCTGCGGTTCGACCGCTATATGGCACAGAGAGGAAATACGAAAATAAAGTGGCGATAATAAAGACTGAAAATCTTACGTTCCGTTACGAAAACACGGACAGGGACGTTATACGCGATATGAATATCGAGATAGAGCAGGGCTCGTTTGTTGCCGTTCTCGGTCACAACGGCTGCGGGAAATCGACCTTTGCATCTCATCTGAACGCGATATTGCTTCCTACGGGCGGAAAAGTCTATGTTGACGGAATCGACACGAACGTAGAAACGGAAGATGCGCTTCTGAATATCAGAAAAACGGTCGGAATGGTGTTCCAGAACCCCGACAACCAGATAGTTGCGACCGTTGTTGAAGAAGATGTCGCTTTTGCGCTCGAAAATCTCGGTGTTGACCCCGTTGAGATGAGAAAACGCGTTGACGAAACTCTCGAAAGCGTCGGAATGAGCGAATATGCTCACCATGCGACGCACCGTCTTTCGGGCGGACAGAAACAGAGAATAGCCATTGCGGGTGTTATTGCGATGCGCCCGAAGATCCTTGTGCTTGACGAACCTACGGCTATGCTTGACCCGCAGGGACGCAAGGACGTTATGAATATAGTCAAAAAATTGCATGAACAGGGTACAACTGTCGTGCTGATAACTCATTTTATGGACGAGGCGGCACAGGCACAACGCGTTGTGGTTATGAACGACGGCAAGATACTGCTTGACGGAACGCCGCATTATGTTTTTGAAAATGCGGGACTTTTGAGAAGTGTCGGACTTGACGTGCCGCAAAGCACCGACCTGATGTTTTTGCTTCGCCGTCACGGGCTTCGCGTTCCTCTTTCCGTTTTGACGGAAAATGAGTGTGTCAAAGTTCTGCGCGACGTATTGGACGGAAAGTATGAGGTGCGAAACGATGTCAGATAACGCACTTATAAAAGCCGAACACCTCACTCACATATATTCGCAGGGAACGCCTTTTGAGCATATCGCGCTGAACGACGTGTGCTTTGAGATAGAAAAAGGTGATTTCATAGGCGTTATCGGGCATACGGGAAGCGGAAAATCCACGCTTATGCAGCACCTGAACGGGCTTATGAAACCGACTTCGGGCAAACTTTATTTCAACGGCAGGGACGTTTGGGAAAAGGGCTATTCGCTCAAAGATCTCCGTTTCAGCGTCGGCGTTGTTTTTCAGTACCCCGAATACCAACTTTTTGAAGAAACGGTTCGCAAAGACGTCGCTTTCGGCCCTAAAAACATGGGACTTTCCGAAGAGGAGACGGATAAACGTGTCATAGACGCGATACGCTTTGTCGGGCTTGACGAAAGCGTTCTCGAAAAGTCGCCGTTTGACCTTTCGGGCGGACAGAAACGGCGTGTGGCGATAGCGGGCATAATGGCAATGCGTCCGCAGGTGCTTGTCCTTGACGAGCCGACGGCGGGACTTGACCCTTACGGCAGGGATCAGATCCTTGATGAGATAGAAAATTACCACAAAGACACGGGCGCCACGGTGCTTTTTGTTTCGCACCGCATGGAGGACATCGCAAAAACGTGTTCCCGCATAATGGTTATGTCAGACGCAAAACTTGCCATGTTCGATACCGTGCAAAAAGTTTTTGCCTGCGCAGACGAACTTGTTTCGATGGGACTTGACATTCCGCAGATAACCCGCGTTTTTCTTGATCTGAAAAAGAGCGGATACGATATAGACGGCTCCGTGTTCACCCCCGAACGCGCAGTTGAGGAGATATTCGGATACTTAAACAAAAAGGGAAAACTCAATGATTAAAGATATAACGCTGGGACAGTTTTTCCCCGGCAACTCGGTGATACACAAACTCGACCCGAGAATGAAACTCATACTCGTCGTGTTTTATATCGTCATACTTTTTGTTATGAAATCTGCGCTGAGTTATCTGCTGGCAACGGTGTTTACGTTGGTGCTGATGATTCTGTCAAAGATATCTTTCAAAACGTATTTCAAAGGGCTTAAACCTCTTCTGATAATCGTTATAATCACGGGCATCATAAATCTTTTTTACGGCAAAGGCGACCCCCTCGTTCAGTTTTGGGTGTTCAAGATAACCGCAGACGGAATATTGAATGCCTCCAAAATGATTCTGCGAATAGCCTTGCTTGTTATTTCAACCGCAATGCTGACGTATACCACTTCCCCCGTGCTTCTGACGGGCGGTCTTGAACAACTTCTGTCTCCTCTGAAAGTGATAAAAGTCCCCGTTCACGAGTTCTCGATGATGATAACGATAGCGCTTCGTTTTATTCCGACGCTGACGGAGGAGACCGACAAGATAATTTCGGCGCAAAAGGCGAGAGGTGCGGATTTCGAAAGCGGGAATCTTCTGAAACGCGTGAAAGCGATAGTGCCCATAATAATCCCTCTGTTCATATCGTCTTTCCGCCGTGCGGACGAACTTGCCGTTGCGATGGAGTGCCGCTGCTATACAGGCGACGGTAAAAACAGAACGCGGCTGACAAAATACAGTTTCCGTTTTCGCGATTATGCTGCGTTTTTGCTTGTATGCGCGTTTCTTGCGGGTGTTATAGTTCTGAACAGATTTTCGTTTACGCTCGGAGCGTTCGTGTTATGACGTGTTATATGATAAAACTCCGCTATGACGGAACGAATTATGCGGGCTATCAGAAACAGGCGAATGCGAACACCGTCGGCGAGGAAGTGCTAAATGCGCTGACAACTCTTTTCGGCTCGGTGGAAAAACTGAGCGGTTGTTCGCGAACGGACAGCGGTGTTCACGCAAACTGCTATTGCGCGTCGTTTCACTCTGAAAAAAAAATTGAACCGCAGAAAGTCATTCGCGGCTTGAACGGGATTTTGCCGAGAGACATTGCCGTTTTCGACTGCGCCGAGGTTTCTCCCGATTTTCACGCGAGATATTCGGTAAAGGCGAA
Source organism: uncultured Eubacteriales bacterium (assembly GCA_900547165.1). Taxonomy (GTDB): domain Bacteria; phylum Bacillota; class Clostridia; order Oscillospirales; family UBA644; genus UBA644. The sequence continues at coordinate 43,463 of URFZ01000012.1, read as the reverse complement.
AGAGTATATTTATCTTATTCTTAATTCGTCGGTCCGCGACCCATTTTACGAAAAATACGCGCTTCTGTTTTCTCCGAAGATGGATATTGACGAATTGAACGCCGAATGCGCAGATTTTGTCGGAACGCACGATTTTTCCGCTTTCTGTGCGGCGGGCGCATCAGTTGAGGACAAAGTGAGAACAGTTGAAAGCGTCGGTTTTGAGCGAAACGGGGATTTGGTAACGTTTCGGGTTCGCGGCGACGGGTTTCTTTACAACATGGTTCGCATTATGGTCGGAACTTGTCTTGATATTGCGACTGGAAAAATAGGCAAAGGAAAAATAAAAGAAATAATAGACTCAAAAAACAGAGAAAATGCCGGACATACGGCACCCGCACGCGGGCTTTTTCTGAACGATGTTATTTATTGAGGAAAGAAAATGAACGAAGAAAAGAAGATGAAAACTCTCGTCTTTGCGAGACGCATAGTTCTTGTCGCGGTAGTTGTTTATATTGCGGCGTTCTTCGTTTGGAAGTTTTCTTCGCTCAGCGTGGACGGCATAAAACGCTCGTTCTTTGACATCAAACAGGCGCTTTCGGGCGCAGTCCAATCGGGCGACATCACTTTTTTTGAGGATGATAACGGCGTATGCGAGGTCTATCGGGACGGACTTGTCCGTGTAACTCAAACGACGGCAACCGTTTATTCGAAAGAGGGATATAAATATTCTTCGTTCAAGGTCAGCCTTGTTTCGCCGTCCGTCAGAACGGGCAGCAGCAGTTTTATTCTTTTTGACAGGGGCGGAAGAAATGTTTATCTTTGCGACAGTTTCGGCATAAAAGAACGTTATGAATCTTCCGAAAACGTTATCAATGCGGGAATATCCGCGCAGGGAAAGGTCTTTGTCATAAAAGAACAGTACGGATATAAATCAGAACTTGTGGTGTTCAACAGCGGGCTTGACGAAAAAGACTGCTTTATATGGGATTCTGCGGAAACATATCTGACGGATGCCGTATTCTCGGATAAAAACGTGCTGACTGCGGTCGGAATAGTTCCTGCCGAAAACTCTTTTGACACCGTGGTTTACCGTATTGACAGCAAAAACGGAAAAAAACTGTCATCCTATGTTTTTAACGACCAAACGGCTGTGTCTGTATTCGCCAGAGAGGCCGGTGCGGCAACGGTCATGACTACTTCTTCGATAATCAAGATAAACGCCGAAGAAGCCCGCACGGTTTATTCTTTTGACACTCTCGGAGTTGACGTCTTTGCCCAAAACGGAAGATATGCGGTCATCGCGTCCGTTGCAAGGGTCTCAACGCAAACGGACAAGATAAGTTTTGTTGACGCGGACGGAAATCTTCGGTTTACGAAAGAATTCAGCGGCGTTCGGGATGTTGCGGCGGTCGGCGACGAATGTTACGTTTTGACGGACGGGGTCGTTTACGGCTTTGACATATACGGAAACATGAAGTTTGAAACAAAGGTTTCCGAGGCGCACGAAATACGGTCGGGCAACGGGCGTGTGTTCTGTGTCGGTTCGGAAAAAGCATCATATATCGGATAAATATCCGAAAATGTTTTAATTTGAGGTTACATCGTCGGGTTTCGGTTCTCCGAACTCGGCAACAGTTAAAAGGAGATCGGATTTATGGATGTTGCAATCAGCGTATGCCTTGACATTGCTTTGATAGCCGTTATCGCCGTTTTTGTTGCGATAGGCGTTCGTAAAGGATTTTTGAGGTCGATTATCGGCATTGTCGGATGTATAGTGGCGGTTATCGTTGCCGTTTCATTTTCTTCGGGTGTCGGTGAAAAGATAAACGACAAATTCGTTCATGAACCTGTCAGAAAATGGGTCGTAAATCAGTTGACGCCCGATCCCGGAAATGTAGAATCTTCCGAGGATGAGATAAACTTTGACGGACTTTTTGAAGAGCAACCGTCGTTTTTCACGGATTTCTGCGGCTATGTTAACGTCGGCGTTGACAAACTCAAAGAAATCTACGATAACTATGTTGCAGAGAGCGTGGAAAGCGCCCGTGAGCACGTTATAGACGCGATGGCGACCCCGCTTGCATCGTCTCTCAGCCGTGTTATTGCGTTTGCGGTTCTGTTTGTCGGAACTTGGATAGTGATAGGTCTTATCTGGCTTGTTCTTTCGTTTATTCTGCACGTTCCCGTTATCCGAAAGTTCGACAAACTCGGCGGCGGCCTGCTCGGATTTGTAAGAGGAGTTTTGATTGCGCTTATCCTTGCGGCTGTTGTGAGCGCGGTGTCTCCGTATATTATGAAAGACAGATCTCTTGCGGAAAAGGACGCTATATACAACAGAACGGTTGTTTATAAAGTTCTCTGCAAGATAAACCCCATAATAAAAACGCTTGACTGACGGGCAGAGTTTTTTCTGCCTGAGATTTATGCTAAGCACGGCACGGAAACGGCTGCTTTTTATGCGTTTTGCCGCTGCGTGTAATTGTATTATCCCAAGAGGGAGGTAATGTTGAATGGTTATGTGCTCTCGCTGCAAAAAGCGTGCGGCGGTCGTTTTTATAACGAAAATGGAGGGAAATGAGGCAAAGAACGAAGGGCTTTGTCTTAAATGCGCAAAAGAATTGAAGATTCCCAATGTCGATATGATGATGAACCAACTCGGCATAAACGACGATGAAATCGATAACATTTCCGATCAGATGGAAGATATGTTTTCACAGATGGGAGATGAGGATTTCACTCCGGGCGGCGCTCCGAGTATGGAGTTTTTCAACCGACTGATGTCCGATATCAAAGCCGATGCCGATGCGGAGTCGGAGGGCTCTGACACGGGTTCTTCTGAGGTTACGGACGGAAAAGAACAAAAACGCGAGAAAAAGACGGAAAAAGAAGCGCGGAAACTGAAATTTTTGAACTCTTACTGCGAAAATCTCACCCGCAAAGCGCGTGAGGGCAAGATAGATAATGTTGTCGGCAGAGACAAAGAAATGCTCCGCGTTTTGCAGATACTGAACCGCAGAACAAAGAACAATCCGTGTCTTATAGGCGAACCGGGCGTCGGCAAAACCGCAATAGCCGAGGGTATTGCGCAAAAGATAGCGGACGGTAATGTTCCCGCAAAACTTGCAAATAAAGAAGTTTATCTGCTTGACCTGACTGCGCTTGTCGCAGGCACGCAGTTCAGAGGGCAGTTTGAAAGTCGTGTAAAAGGACTTCTTGAAGAAGTTAAGCGTGTCGGAAACGTAATTCTCGTTATCGACGAAGTTCACACGCTTGTCGGCACGGGCGATTCGGAGGGTACGCAGAGCGCCGCCAACATGATGAAACCCGCACTTTCGAGGGGCGAAGTTCAGGTCATCGGCGCAACAACGCTTAACGAATACAGAAAATATATCGAAAAGGATGCCGCGCTCGAACGCCGTTTTCAGCCCGTTATCGTCAACGAACCCTCTATTGAGGAGACCGTTGAAATGCTGAAAGGCATAAAAGGGCATTATGAGCAGTTCCACAACATCAAGATTCCGATGTTGCTCGCGAAAAAAGCGGTCGAACTTTCCGAAAGGTACGTCACGGACAGATTTCTGCCTGACAAGGCGATAGATCTGATAGACGAAGCCTGTTCCAACGCGGTGCTCAAAGAGCCGCGTTACAGCAACCTTTTCAAGGCGAAATCCGAACTCGAAAAGACTTCTTCCGAACTTGACCTGCTTGAAGCGAAAGAGAACCGCGAGGAAGCGGATTATGCCAAGATAGCGGAACTTCGCGCCACGGAATGCCGCCTTAAAGCGGATGTTGAAGAACTTGAAGACGAACTGAAAGATTATTCGATAACGCTTGATGATATAGTTACAGTCATCGAACTGTGGACGGGCATTCCGTCAACGTCGATAAAGGCGAGCGAGACCGAGAAACTGAAAAATCTCGAATCTGCGCTCCGCGCCCGTATAGTCGGACAGGATAAGGCGATAAAAGCCGTCGCGGACGCCGTTCGTCGCGGACGTGTCAGCCTTGTTCCCCGAAAGAGACCTATCTCGTTTATTTTCACGGGTCCCACGGGCGTCGGAAAGACCGAACTTGTAAAGGTACTTTCGAAAGAACTGTTCGATTCGCCCGAAACGCTTATCCGTCTTGATATGAGTGAGTTTATGGAAAAGCACTCCGTGTCGAGAATTATCGGTTCGCCGCCGGGATATGTGGGTTATGACGAAGCGGGACAGTTGACGGAAAAAATACGCCGCAAGCCGTACTCCGTCATTCTTTTCGACGAGATAGAAAAAGCTCATCCCGACGTTTTGAATATACTTTTGCAGGTTCTTGACGATGGCAAGATAACCGACGCGCACGGCAGAGTTGTTTCGTTTGAGCATACCATTATTGTTATGACCTCGAATGCGGGCTCAAATCTCAAAGGCAGCGGCACGGCGGGCTTCAACAAGAGCGTTTCTCTCCTGAGCGAGGAAAAATCCAAAAAAGCGCTCGGTGAGTTCCTGCGCCCCGAATTTCTTAACCGTGTCGATGAGATAATCACGTTTGACCCGCTCCCGCGCGAACTTTTCGGAAGCATCGTCAGAATATTCCTGTCTGATCTTGCCGACGGTCTTCGTGAAAGAGAGATCGAGTTTCAATGCACGGACGCTGCAGTCGAAAAACTTGCGGATATGTCTTACAGTTCCGAATACGGCGCACGCAATGTCCGCAGAGTGGTTCAGCGCGAAATTGAGGACAAGGTCGTTTCGGATATGTGCGATGCGGATATGATTCCCAAAAAGGTTACCGTTGATGTGAAAAACGGAGAACTGACCGTCGTTGCGGAATAACTGTTTGCAGCCGTCCGATAATTGGGTTTGAAATTCTTTAAGGGAAAGCGAAAACGCGCTGTGACGAAAATCGCCGCAGCGCGTATCTGTTATTTTTGTGTTGTTTCTGATTAGTATACTTTGCCTGTGCTGACGGGAGAAGCCGAATAATATCGGTTGAAATATATTGAACCAAAAGATTTTAGCTCAAACCGAAATTATTGCTTTCTCTGCAAAGACTCCGTTCGCAGATGCCCGCAACTGAATAATCGCCCCGACACTCTCCGATATAACACCGTTTTTCAGTCGGGCAAACGGGCAGTATCGCCGCAAGGCTTTCACCGAGCCGTTTCTTTTCGAAAAACGCGCCCGCCTTTGTTCTTGCGGTCAGCGCTACGTCAAGCGTTTTTCCGTCTTTCGAAACAGCCGTCAATGGGCAAAACTCCGTGTCTCCGAATACAAGATGCGGTAGTTTTTCTCCGACAAATTCCGCGCGGAGAAGAAAACGCCGTTTTGCCCTTTCGCCTTTTCCGGTTGTGTTGACAAGTGTTTTGAACGCTATTTCAACCCCGCTGTCGGTGGTCGCCGTTTTGTCAAAGACGGAATCTATTCTTGTGCTTTCATATATCCAAACGCCTGACAGTCTGCTTCTTTCCGCAAGGGCTTTGCACAGAACGACGGGAGAAAACGAAAGCGCACCGTTACGAAAAATCGCACCGTCGGGAACTTTGCCGCCGAACTCGGAAAGTTCTTCTCCGTTGAAAAAGTCTGCTCCCGTCGGAATATTCTGCGGCTTTTCGGAAAAGAAAAAAAACGGAAGTTTTGAAACGGGAATTTCACCCGCTTCCTTTGCGAGGAATGTTATAAGTTTTGCGTGTTCATCATATTTTTTAGTTGCGTCAGCCGTTTTTAAGTTCGGTGTCAGACAGCCCTGCATAAAAGACGTTCGTCCCGACCCGATAAAAAAGCGTTCCGCCACCGCGACGTTGAATCCTTTTTCTGCGGCGAGGAATGCCGTTGTTATTCCCTCCAAACCGCCACCGATAACGAGAATATCGACTTTTACGTTCTTTTTCGACGGTGCAAACCGCAGACGGTAATCGTCCTTTTTCAGAAAACCTTTCATACGGAAAGTTTTACCATAAAACATAACGAATATTCAAACGGAGAATCCGAATGAGATATATTTTGCTCTTTTGCATAAAAATGCTGCCGTTTCTGGCAGCTGCGGGCGTCGGCGCGGCGCTTTTCCGAAGAGGAAAGCGGCGCAGACTTCAAAAACAAAACGAAACAGTATATTTCGGCAGAGATGTTGCCGTTGTCATTTTTGCAATGATTGTCGCCGGCATAATTTCACAGACGCTTTTGCCCGAAATGCACCTGAACGGAAACGGAATTGAATTTGTTTTTGCGGATTACGGCGATATAAACCTTGAACCTTTCCGCGTTTTCAGGCTTGTCCGTGCCGATTACAGAAACGGACATAACTATTCGCTTTGGATAAATCTGCTCGGCAATATCGGACTTTTTGTTCCCGTCGGTTTTCTTGCATCTTTGTTGACGGGCAAAGCGGTAAAAGGTATTCTGTTCACGTTTTTCTTTTCGCTCTTTATCGAGACCGCGCAATATTTTGTCGGCAGAAGCACGGATATAGACGACCTGATGTTGAACACTCTCGGCGGAATCATCGGCGTGCTGATTTTTCTGCTTGTACGAAAGAAACGGTTTGTCGAAAAAATCAGAGAAAGCAAATAAAAAATCTCCCAAACGGGAGATTTTTTATTTGTCTTAATTTTTAGTTTAGCATACATATTTTAACCGAGTGACGGTTTTTGCTTTGATTTTGATGCGAAGTGAACGATAAGCCCGATGATGAGACCGAGCGCGGCGGGACATATCCAGCCGAGACCGAGAGCGGAAAACGGCAGATATTTGCTTGTTATCGCTTCTATCGCGGCGCTGTCGATTATCGTGACGCTTTTATTGAGCGACATAAAGCCGTCGTAAAGCGAGGGGAGCAATGTGAAGCCTATTGTAAACGCATAGACCTTTTTGTCGTGCCCGAAGAATTTGCCGAACAGCGCGAGCAGTATCAGCACTATCGCAAGCGGGTACAGGAACATCAGCACGGGTACGGAGTAGGTTATAATGTTGCTCAGTCCGAAGTTGGAGAATATGAAAGAAAGCGCGCTGAAAATTATTGCCCAAGTTCTGTAATTCGGTCCTTTTCTGAACAGCGCTGTAAACGTTTCCGCACAGCTTGTTATAAGTCCGACCGCCGTTTTCAGACAGGCAAGGGTGACTGTCGCGGCAAGAACGATAAGTCCCGCAAAACCAAGATAGTGCTCGGCTATCTGCGCAAGTGCGATACCGCCGTTTTCGCTTGTCGCAAATGCGCCGCGGCTCTGTGTGCCGACAACGGCGACCGCAACATATATCCCCGCCATGAAAAGACAACTGAAAATGCCCGATTTGACCGTATTGGAAGCAACCGCTCCCGGTTCGGTGACGCCGAGGCTTTTGATAACGTTGACAACGATTATGCCGAACGCAAGGCTTGCAAGTGCGTCCATGGTGTTGTATCCGTCAAGAAAGCCCGCAAAAAACGGTTGATCAACGTAATTGCCTTCGGGCGCGACGGAAGATACCGACGCTGTGGGATTGATAAGCGAAACAACGACAAGTATTCCGAGGAATACAAGAAAACACGGGTTGAGTATTTTGCCGACCCAGGTTAATATCTTGCCCGGGAAGAGGGAGAACATAAGCGCGGCAAGGAAGAATGCAAACGTAAAAAGGAAAAGATAAAGCCTGCCGTAATCGCTTTTCGGAAGAAGTTGTTCAAGTCCGACCGTGAAAGAGGTCGTCGCGCAACGAGGAATCGCAAAAAACGGTCCTATCGTCAGATAAAGCAGACAGGTGAAAAAGTAACCGTAAGGTTTGCCTGTCTTACTGCTCAAATCAAAAAGCCCCGTACTGCGGCTTATGCCGAGCGCCGCAACTCCGAGCAGGGGAAGCCCAACACCTGTGATGAGAAAACCGAGAACCGCCGTCCAAACGTTTGAACCGGCAGACTGTCCCATATGTACGGGAAAAATAAGATTGCCCGCTCCGAAAAACATGCCGAAGAGCATGCTTGCGACGTATACATATTCTTTAAAACTCAATTTCTTTTTCATTGAAAAAATCCTTTTCTTTGCTATGTTAGATGGGATATATGAATTATACCATATTACTACAATTTTTTCAATAGTTTGAGCGCATATTTTTATAATTGTTGATTGTTTTTACATTTTTATGCAAATAAAAAGCATATATTCTCAAAATTGAATAAAAATATAGGGGCTGTAAAAAAAACGCAAGTTTTTTTACAGCCCTGTAAATCTTTAATATCAGAAATTGTATATAAAACTGAGTCTGCCCATCGGGACGGATTTTCCGCTTGCGTAGTAGTCGTTTATGTTGCGGAATTCTTTTACGCTGTCCGCGACTTTGAAATATATCGAGGGGCAGTCGCCGTCGGCTCCTATCATTCTTCTCGGAACGGCAACATACATCTTGTTTTTATCAATGTGTATATTTGTTTTTCTGTAAGAAACGGTGTTGCCCGACATATTCAGCGCGTCAAAGGAACCGACTTCGCGTCTGTTCAGAACGTGCGAATACGTCTCCCAGCCGCATTGGTGCGGTTTTCCCGCGCCGATGAACAGGTTCATCCAGTTCGGTGTCGTTCTTTCCGTTATCGGATTTTCGGTCGTTACTCGGAAATATACGTTTTCTGCATCATGTGCGACTTTAATCTCAACGATGTTGTTCTTGGCGGGCTCCTGTGTATAGATTATATCGGGATCCTGCGATGCGAAGTTTCTTCCCTCGTTGACGTCGGATATGGGCATATATACGGAGCAGACGTCGTTCCATTGCGAATCGTCGCCGTAAACGTCTATTGCCTTTTTGCAGCCGCGCTCCGTGTTTTCGCCCTGACCCTTGAAGCGTCTGACATTCCGTATGAGTTGCAGATAAAATGCATCCTCATAGCCGCCTTTCAGCGGTTCGATGTCTCTTGAATACTCCTCGTTGAAGCAGTCTACGAATATTATATCTCCGCCGAGATTTATTTTTTGCGCGCCCCATTCATTCCAACCCGTTACGAAAACATTTTTTACGTCGGGCGAATTTATTGCCGTGCTCCATTGCGCTTCAAAGTTCTGTCCGAGACGGTAACTGTCGTGGTTCTCGTTGCCTTTATGGTCATATCCTCTGCCCCAGTTTCCCTCGCATTGGAAAAACGTGCCTTTGCTGTGCTGCGCAACGGAAACGGACATAAAACCGTTGTGATTCGGCTGCGGCCAAAACCATTCCATCCACGGAAATGCGTCGTTTTTAACTTCTTCGTTCGGCCATTGGCTTTTTCTGACGTCAAAGCATTCCGCAATATCGGGCTCAAGCACCTCGTTGTTCTCGTCAAGTCTTGCGATGACAACCGGTTTGCCGTTCGGCGCATACCATGCGTCGGGATAAAGATTCTTCTTTTCGTAGAAACAGGCAAAAAGAGTTCTGACGGTCGTTACCGAATTTGCGTTTGTGTAAGCGCATATCTTCGGAGGGTTCTTGCCCTCTTTCTGTAATTTGTCTATATTTTGAAGCAGTTTAAGATATACGGCGGGATAAATCGCCGCATTTGTGCAGTCGCACGCGATGTAATCTATTCCCGCGGCGGTCAGCATTTCAAGATGCTTGCGGATAACGAACTCATCTTCACAGTTGTAATAACCGAGCAACGGTTCGCCCCAGAAATGGAAGCCCCAAAGAGGACTTTCGTCGGGACCCGTCGCGTCCCAAAGCGCGTTCGGGTTTTCATCAAGCATTTTTTGAATGTCATATAACTTTCTGTCCATGGAGCCGAGCCAACAGAAATAGAACATTCCGACTTCTTTATCCGTCTTTTTCCCGTCCTGTGTCGGCACATATCTGCCGTATGCGTCCATGCCGCAAAGTTTATCGGTGTATTTACTCATTTTTCAGTCCTCGCTAACGTTTATCCTGTAATGCTTGCCGCAATATTTGCAGTTGACCGAGACAAAACCGTCTTCGTCCGCCGCATTTTTCAATTCTTCTTTGTCCACAGCCGAGAGTGCCGCCCGAACGCTTCGACGATTGCAGGTGCAGCCGAAACGGAGCGGAGTGTCCGCGACTTTTCTGTACTTTTCAAATATTTTAAGTGTTTCGTCGGTTAATTCCGTCGCGGTTATGAAGGGCTGTAAGTGTTCCCATTCTCTGTCCGCCGCATGGCGAAAGACTTCCTCCGCTTCGCAGGTTATCGGGAACTGTTCCACAAGCAGACAGCAATAGGTCTTTCCGAAAGTCAACACCGCGCAATGTGCTTCGACCTGTTGGCTTGTTTTGTAATAATGCGCTATGGCGTCTTCGATGTCTTTGCCCTCGACGATGCTTGAATAGTCGCCACGAACGGTCAGTTTCTGTGTGACTTCCAAAATTACTTCGTCCGAAACGGAACTTCCCGCCTTGTCGCACATTCCGCGAACCCTTCCGTCTGTTTCTGCTATTGCCGTGTAACTTTTATCGGAGTCGGGAAATCTGATTGACACGGCAACCGATGCGTTGTCCTCTTTTCTGTCCGCCGTCAGGCATTGTGCCAATGCAGCCGCCTGTCCGAGCCGTGAAGTGTCGCTTTCGGAAAGCGAATGAACTCTGCTTATCTCTTTGACCGCTTCATTCAGAAAAACAACGTGTATTCTTGCGCCGTCGCAAGTGTATTTCAAAAGTTTTTCGGTCATTGCTCTCTCTTTCGGGCGCAGTATATTATGCGTTCTTTGCGTTTTATGCTGTCCGCATACGCAAATCCTGCCGCTTTCAGCGTCTCTTTTATCGTTTCTTCCGTATAAAATCTTTCTTCCACGGAGTCGTCAAACCGCTCGTAACCGTTTTCCGTCTGCTCAAATGCGGTCAGGTCGTACCATGCGTGCGTTCCGTCGAACTGTCCGCGTACAATAAGCATATCGCCGTCTTTTTCGCAGACATTCGGCATGGTTGAAGTCTCAAACGCCGCTTTTGTCTTGATATCGAAAACAAAACTTCCGCCCGGTTCTGTAAAATTGAAAAGGCTTTTGAAAAACGTTCTCAATCCTCGGAGCGACAGTATATGGTTGACTGTGTCGAGCGTGCAGAACACGATGTCATACGCCCCGTACATATCTATCTCTTCCAATTCCTGACACACGAGATGAGCCTGTTTGCCCGCCTTTTCAAAGCGTTCTCTTGCGTTTTCAAGCATATTTTCGGAAGCGTCCACTCCCGTGCAGTCATAGCCGAGGTCTGTCAGTTTTTCCATCAGAACGCCCGTGCCGCAACCGCAATCGAGGACAAGCCCCTCTTTTCGGAGCGCAAAACGGCGAAAGACCGCATTCAGGTATTTTTCGTAATCGAAGTCGTCGTTGAATTTGTCGTAGACCTCGCTTATATTATCGTATTGCATAAGTTATTTTCGTCTTTCGGACGACCGTCCGTTTCTTCTTGCAAGCGTGTTTCCTCTTCTTTGAGGTCTTTCGTTTCTTTCTTCTTCGTCCGTCGGCTCACCGTCGCGTTCGCGTCTTCTGCGCTCCGCTCTCTGCTTTCTGCGCTTGTTGTTTGAAACGACCGCATAGACGGCGAAAACTATAACGCCCGCGATAATTACAAGAATGATTATTCCTATAACTTTGAGTATTGTCAGAACAACGCTTCCGAACGAATTTTTCGATTCGGGAGCGGTTTCCGAGAGCGCTGTCACCGGTTCGGGCGTTGCGAGAATTTCCGTTGACGCTTGCAGATATGACGTCGCAACGGGACTGAACATCAAGTCCGAATTTGCTGTTATCGTTACCGACTGATTCTCCGCTTCCGCTTTGAAACTTTCGGGGGTAGTGTCCGTTATTATCAGATTTTCTTTTGCGATATCCTTGTGCAGAAGAACCTTTATCTCTCCCGGCAAAGTCAGTGTTGCCTTTGCAATTATCTGCGTGCCGTCTTCGGAGAGTACATCAACTGTTTTTGACCGAATATCGTCCTGCGTAAGTGTTGAATATTCAAAATTGTCGAATATGTAATCAAAGAGTTTTTGCGTATCCGCAAAGCGCGCTTCTCCCTGCGGACAGTTGAGAACAACGCATATAAGTTCTTTGTCTCCGTTCAGTGCGGACGAGACTGCGGTATAGCCCGACGCCTTTGAGTAGCCGACGGCACCGCCTGTCGAATATTCGTAAAAACCGTTCTTTTTCAGCAGATTGTAAGACGTCGATATTTCCCTTGCGGCACTCTTGTTTGTTTCCGGTATAGTATATGTCGTCTGTTTTATTATCTGTTTGAAATATGCGTTTTCCATAGCATATTTCATGATAAGTGCATAGTCGTAAGCCGTCGTCACATTGTTTTGTGCCGTGTCCGACGTCAGCCCGTTTGCATTATAGAACTTTGTGTTTTTGCAGCCGAGTGCGGTTGCCTTTTCGTTCATTTGCTTTACAAAATTCTCGATCGAACCGCTTGCCGCTTCCGCAAGAACATTCGCCGCATCGTTTGCACCCGCCAAAAGCGTGGCGTGCAGAAGCGATTTCACATCAACTGTCTCACCTTCGACAAGCGAAATATTTATCGTGTCTCTCGGCACAACATCGTTTCCGACTGCGGAGATCGTTGCCGTCGCATTTGCGTCGAGTTCGAGTTTTTCAAGCGCTATTGCCGCCGTCATAACTTTTGTTATGCCGGAAAGCGTTTCCTGTTTCTCATGATTTTTCGCATACAGTATCTGTCCCGTCGCGGCGTCCGTTACGATATATGCTTCGGATTGCAGACCTTTTTCAAGTTCCGCATTTGCGAATGAAACAAAAGAAAACAGCGTTGAAAGTAAAAGTATGACTGTAATCGTCAGAGATATTATCTTTTTCATTTTGTGCGCCTCCGTTTGTGTTCCTGTTTTTGAAGCGGTCTTTTCTCCGCTTCGGAGTGGCAAGCCATAGGCATACATAATAATTATACTACAAACACTTCAAGTTGTCAAGTTTTCGCTTCGCTGTGAGACAATATTGAGTCTTTATCTCTCTGCAAAAATTCGGATATACACGGTCTGCGCAAAAAAGTTCCCCGAAAGGCGTATGCCTTTCGGGGATAAAACTTTTCGGTTTTCTCTTAATCCTCTTCGACAACGTGAACTCTTCTGTATCTTTCGAGTCCCGTTCCTGCGGGGATAAGTTTGCCTATGATTACGTTTTCTTTCAAGCCGATAAGTTGGTCTTCCTTGCCCTTGATAGCCGCTTCCGTGAGGACTTTCGTCGTCTCCTGGAACGATGCTGCAGAAAGGAAAGATTCTGTTGCAAGCGCCGACTTGGTGATACCGAGAAGTACGGGAGAAACGGTGATGGGCGTTACGTCTTTGCCCGCTGCCTTGTCTTCTTCGTAACGTTTCTCGTAGTCAAGAAGTTCGGACTTGTCTATTATCGAATCCGCAAAGATCTCGTATGAACCGGGGTCAACAACTCTGACTTTGCGCATCATCTGACGAATGATTATCTCAATGTGCTTGTCGTTGATGTCAACGCCCTGTCTGCGGTAAACTTTCTGAATTTCCGCGATGATATATTCCTGAACGGCGTGTTCGCCCTTGATGCGGAGTATATCCTGCGGGTCGGAAGAACCGGAAGTCAGTTCCTGTCCCTTTTCCACGGTGTCGCCCTCTTTGACTTTAAGACGTGCGCCGTAGGGGATAAGAACCTGGCTCTCTTCGCCTGTTTCGGAGTTCGTGATTGTCGCATAAACAGCGTTCTTTACCTGGCTGAATGCGATAGTGCCCGAGATCTCCGCAAGAATTGCCATAACTTTCGGATGACGTACTTCGAAAAGTTCCTGAACTCTGGGAAGACCCTGCGTGATGTCACCGCCGCCGCTCGCAACACCGCCGGTGTGGAACGTTCTCATCGTCAACTGCGTACCGGGTTCGCCTATCGACTGTGCCGCGATGATTCCGACGGATTCGCCGACGTTTACGGTCTCGGAGGTTGCAAGGTTTTCACCGTAGCATCTTGCGCAGACACCGTGTTTGCAACGGCAGCCGAGAACGGAACGAACCTGAACTCTTGTAATGCCCGCCGCGGAAATTCTCTTCGCGTCCGCTTCGGTCATCGGTCTTTCGCAGTCTTTTGCAACTATAACTTCGCCTGTGGTCGGGTCAACTATGTCGTCAACGGGGAATCTGCCGAGAAGTCTTGCTTCAAACGACTCGATCTTTTCGTCTCCCTCGCTGATTTCGGAAACCCAAACGCCCGTCGTCGCGCCGCAGTCGTCGTCTCTGATGATAACGTCCTGCGAAACATCGACAAGTCTTCTTGTCAGGTAACCGGAGTCTGCGGTACGGAGCGCCGTGTCCGCCTGACCTTTACGCGCGCCTCTCGAAGAGATGAAGTATTCAAGAACGGTAAGACCCTCACGGAAGTTCGCTCTGATGGGAACTTCTATCGCTTTACCGGAGGTATTTGCCATAAGTCCGCGCATACCGCAAAGCTGACGGATCTGGTCGATGGAGCCGCGGGCGCCGGAAACCGCCATCATGTTGATTGGGTTCTTTTCGCTCAGGTTCTCCTGCAACTTCTTCGTAACCGCAGAGGTCGTGCTGTCCCAAATGGAAACTATCTGACCGTATTTTTCCTCGTCGGAAATCATGCCTCTCTTGTAAAGTTTCTCGACTTTCGCAACTTTCTGCTCGGATTCTGCAATAATGCTCTGCTTCTCGGGCGGAACTATCATGTCCGAAACGGAAATGGTTATTGCCGCCTGGGTGGAGTATTTGTAACCCTGTGCCTTGATCGCGTCAAGCACTTCGGAGGTTCTTGTTATGCCGTGAACACGGATTGAACGGTCTATGATCTTGCCGAGAGTTTTCTTTGTTACCACGAACTTGATTTCAGGGTCGAATTCATGCTCGGGGTCGCTTCTGTCAACAAATCCGAGATCCTGCGGAACGGGATTGTTGAAGATTATAAGTCCGACCGTGGTCAGAACATTTTTCCGTTTCTTTTCGCCGTTGACGGTCTTTTCCATACGGATCATGACGGGTGCATGAATGCCTATTGCGCCGGCATCGTAAGCAACCATTGCTTCGTCAACGTTTCTGAACGATTTACCTCTTTTGACGGGTTCGCCGTTTTCGTCAAGTTTGACGATGAGAGAATCGTTCTTGTCTTTCTCGACCGCCCATGCTCCCGCTTCGTCGTCGCGGACGATGGTAAGATAGAACGAACCGAGGATCATGTCCTGTGTCGGAACCGCAACCGGCTTTCCGTCCTGAGGACGAAGCAGGTTGTTTGCGGAAAGCATAAGGAACCTTGCTTCCGCCTGCGCTTCCGCCGAAAGGGGAACGTGAACCGCCATCTGGTCGCCGTCAAAGTCCGCGTTGAACGCCGTACAAACAAGCGGGTGCAGTTTCAGCGCTCTGCCCTCAACAAGAACGGGTTCGAATGCCTGAATGCCGAGACGGTGAAGCGTCGGCGCACGGTTAAGCATTACGGGATATTCCTTGATTACGTTTTCAAGTGCGTCCCAAACGCAGTCTTCCGCTCTTTCAACGGCTTTCTTCGCGCTCTTGATGTTCAGGTTCTTGTCAAGGTCGGTCAGTCTCTTCATTACAAACGGCTTGAAAAGTTCGAGAGCCATTTCTTTCGGAAGACCGCACTGATAGATTTTAAGTTCGGGGCCGACAACGATAACGGAACGTCCCGAATAGTCAACACGTTTGCCGAGCAGGTTCTGTCTGAAACGTCCCTGCTTGCCTTTAAGCACGTCGGAAAGGGATTTCAGCGCTCTGTTGTTCGGACCGCTGACGGGCTTTCCTCTTCTGCCGTTGTCTATGAGGGAGTCAACCGCTTCCTGCAACATTCTCTTCTCGTTGCGGACGATTATTTCGGGCGCATGGAGGTCGAGAAGTTTTTTAAGACGGTTGTTTCTGTTTATAACTCTTCTGTAAAGGTCGTTGAGGTCGGACGTTGCAAATCTGCCGCCGTCAAGCTGGACCATGGGACGGATATCCGGCGGAATTACCGGGATAACGTCGAGTATCATCCATTCGGGACGGTTGCCCGAAAGTCTGAACGATTCAACGACTTCAAGTCTTTTGAGCAGTTTAAGTCTCTTTTGACCTACGGACTCTTCAAGTTCCTTTTTCAGGGAAGCGGAAAGTTCTTCAAGGTCAATTTCTTTGAGCAGTTTTTTAACCGCTTCCGCGCCCATTTCGGCTTTGAACTCATCGCCGTAACGCTCTTTCATCTCAACGTATTCTTTTTCGGAAAGAGTCTGTTTCTTTTGAAGTTCGGATGCGGGAATCGCGTCGCTGACTTCCGTTACGAGATATTTTCCGAAGTAAAGAACCGTTTCGAGCTGACGCGGCTGAATGTCAAGCATCTGACCCAGACGCGAGGGGATTCCTTTGAAATACCAGATATGAGAAACGGGAGCCGCAAGTTCAATGTGACCCATTCTTTCTCTTCTGACCTTTGCTTTTGTGATTTCAACACCGCAGCGTTCGCAGACCTTGCCCTTGTAACGGAATCTCTTGTATTTGCCGCAATGGCATTCCCAGTCCTTCATGGGACCGAAGATACGCTCGCAGAAAAGACCGTCTTTTTCGGGTTTAAGGGTTCGGTAATTTATTGTTTCCGGTTTCTTGACCTCGCCGTGAGACCAGGAACGGATCTTTTCGGGGGATGCGAGACCTATTTTTATGGATTCAAAAACGTTATCCTTTTCGATCTCTTTTTCGGCGGAACGGAGAGCGTCTTCGTAAAGATTCTGTTCTTCGACGCCGTTTTCGGCAATGTTCATTTCATCTGTCATTATCCGTTGCCCTCCTTATTATAAATCAAACGTGTCGTCATCCGAATGACCGGACGCAAACTCGTCATCGAGGAAATCGGAAGAGTCGAGGTCTTCGGTAAAGAAGCCGTCGTCGTCGATCTCCGTCATATATTCGTCTTCATCGCCCATTGCTTCTGCGATTTCTTTCTTATCGTCGCGGATCTGTCTGTAATCGTCCGGATCGTCTTCAAGCGACGTGGAAATGTCTATTTCCTGCTTCTGCTTGTCGAGAACCTTGACTTCCAGACCGAGCGATTGAAGTTCTTTTACAAGAACCTTGAACGATTCGGGAACGCCCGCTTTCGGAACGTTCTTTCCCTTTACAATGGCTTCGAACGTCTTTACACGGCCGATGATATCGTCCGATTTTACGGTAAGCATTTCCTGCAACGTGTAAGCCGCGCCGTATGCTTCAAGCGCCCAAACTTCCATTTCTCCGAAACGCTGACCGCCGAACTGGGCTTTACCGCCGAGGGGTTGCTGCGTAACGAGGGAGTAAGGACCTGTCGAACGTGCGTGGATCTTGTCGTCAACAAGGTGGTGAAGTTTGAGGAAGTACATATATCCGACGGTTACGGGGTTGTCGAAACGCTGACCCGTTCTGCCGTCGCGAAGAGTTACTTTGCCGTCGATTATCTTTATCTTCTTTTCGGCAACAAGTCTGTCGAACTCTTCCTTGTTCTCCGCTATCCACTCTTTGTCGATTCTTTGAAGGTCTTTGCCGCCCTTTTCGGTATCGACTTCCATGAATACCGCTTTGTTCTCTATCTCTTCGCAGGGATAGATGTCTCTGGTTATCTTCGCAAATTCGAGCGCTTTCGAGATCTCGGTCTCTTTCGCACCGTCGAAAACGGGCGTCATTATCTTCCAACCGAGTTCCGCCGCAGCTCTGCCGAGGTGGACTTCAAGCACCTGACCGATATTCATTCGGGAAGGAACGCCGAGCGGGTTAAGAACGATGTCGAGCGGACGACCGTCTTCAAGGAACGGCATATCTTCCTGCGGAAGTATTCTCGAAATAACACCCTTGTTACCGTGACGGCCTGCCATTTTGTCTCCGACAGAGATTCTTCTGCGCTGTGCAAGGTATACGCGGACAATTTTATTTGTCGAGGGTGAAAGTTCGTTTGAGTTTTCTCTTGTGAATGTCTTGACGTCAACTACGATACCGCTTTCTCCGTGAGGAACTTTAAGCGAAGTATCGCGGACTTCTCTGGATTTCTCGCCGAATATCGCGCGGAGAAGTCTTTCTTCCGCGGTCTGCTCGGTGTCGCCTTTCGGCGAAACTCTGCCGACGAGAATGTCGCCGCTGTGAACCTCTGCTCCGATACGGATAACACCGTTTTCGTCAAGGTTCGCAAGCAGGTCTTTTCCGACGCCCGGAATGTCGCTCGTGATCTCTTCGGGACCGAGCTTCGTTTCTTTCGCGTCTATCTCATATTCTTCTATATGAATGGAAGTGTATTTATCCTGTTTTACAAGGTTTTCGTTCAGAAGAACCGCGTCCTCGTAGTTGTAACCTTCCCATGTCATGAAGCCGATAAGCATATTTTTGCCGAGAGAAAGTTCGCCGTGGTCGGTCGAAGGACCGTCCGCAAGAACCTGTCCCGCTTCAACTCTCTGACCCTTCTTGACGATGACGTGCTGGTTGATGCAGGTCGCCTGGTTCGAACGGAGGAATTTGGTTGTAAGATATCTGTCGAGGATGCCCTCATCGTTTCTTACGAGAACTTCACGCGCATCTGCCTTTTCAACAACACCGCCGTTTTTGGCAAGGATACAAACGCCCGAGTCCGTGCCTGCTCTGTATTCCATACCGGTTCCGACGATGGGTGCTTCCGTTTTGATGAGAGGAACTGCCTGACGCTGCATGTTCGAACCCATGAGGGCACGGATAGCGTCGTCGTTTTCAAGGAACGGGATAAGAGATGTCGCAACGGAAACGACCATTCGCGGCGAAACGTCGATGTAGTCAACGTTTGCTCTGTCAGTTTCCATTATCTCGTCTCTGTAACGAACCGCAACTCTCTTGTGCAGCAGACAGCCGTTTTCATCAAGAGGCTCGTTTGCCTGCGCAACAACGTATGCGTCTTCCACATCCGCGGTCATATATTCAACTTCATCAGTAACGAAGCATTCGATCTCGCCGTCGGCGTTCTTTCTTTTTTCAATTTTGCGATAAGGCGCTTCGATAAAGCCGTAAACATTCATGCGCGCATAACTCGAAAGGTAAGAGATAAGACCGATGTTCGGACCTTCGGGGGTCTCAATCGGACACATTCTTCCGTAGTGCGTGTAGTGAACGTCGCGGACTTCAAAGCTTGCGCGGTCTCTTGTCAGACCGCCGGGACCGAGGGCGGAAAGCCTTCTCTTATGAGTAATTGCCGCCAACGGGTTGGTCTGATCCATGAACTGCGAAAGCGGGGAAGAACCGAAAAATTCTCTGATTGCCGCGCTGACGGGGCGGGTATTCAGAAGATTTGTCGGAGTGAGCGTTTCGATATTTTGCATATTCATACGCTCTCTTATCGTTCTTTCCATGCGGCTGAAACCGATGCGGAACTGGTTCTGCAACAGTTCGCCCACGGAACGAATACGACGGTTGCCGAGGTGGTCGATATCGTCAACCACACCGATGCCGTGGTTCAGACCGAGGATATAGTTTATCGATGCAAAGAGGTCTTCGTTGCAGATAGTCATGGGAATGAGTTCCGCAATTCTTGCCTTTGCGGCTGCAAGAATCTCCTCTTTCTTTGATGCGGAGTCGAGAATTTCGCGGAGAACGTCGAGTTTTACCCATTCGGTAACGCCGTTCTGTTCAAGTTCCTCTCTCGTGAACTCATAGCCGTTGCGCTTGCAGAATTCAAGCATATCGACCATTCCGTTGGAGAAAACGCGGAGTTCCTTTTCGTCAACGACGATATAAACGTCGAAAACGCCTGCGGTTTCGATCTCTTTTGCTTTCTCTCTCGTGATAACTTCTCCTGCGTCAACGATTATTTCGCCGCTGACGGGGTCGCAAACGGGACGGGAAGCGGGGCGGGAAGTGATTCTGCCCGCAAGAGAAAGTTTCTTATTATATTTATATCTGCCGACGCGGGTCAGGTCATAAGTTCTCTCGTTGAAGAAGAGATTGTCTATGTGCGCTATCGCGCCGTCCACCGTTGCGGGTTCGCCTGGACGGAGTTTCATATAAAGTTCTTTGAGTGCCTGATTTCTCGGAGTTTCGGATACGCCGAAATCTTTCTTCGTTGCGTATTCTTTTTCAAGCGTCGCAAGAACACATTCGTCTTCGCCGAATGTTTCCTTTATCTTTTCGTCGGTGTCGATACCGAACGCTCTGATAAGCGTTGTTACGGGGAATTTCTTGCCCTTGTCAACTCTTACAAACAGAACATCGTTCGCGTCCTTTTCATATTCAATCCACGGACCTCTGTTCGGCATAACGGTGCCGGCAAAAAGTTTGTTACCGGTTTTGTCCACTTCTCTTGTGAAGTATGCGCCGGGAGATCTTACGAGCTGGGAAACAACAACGCGTTCCGCACCGTTGATGATGAATGTTCCCGTTTCCGTCATAAGCGGGAAATCGCCGAAGAACACGACCTGCTCCTGAATCTCGCCGGTCTCTTTGTTCGTCAGACGGCAGGTGATGCGCAGGGGTGCGGCGTAGGTCGCATCTCTTTCTTTGCATTCCGCCTCGGAATACTTCGGCTCTTTGTCGATCGCATAATCAATGTAATCGAGAACTATCGTTCCCGTATGGTCGATGATGTTGGAGGAATCTTTGAGGACGTCCTTCATTCCCTCTTCAACGAACCATTTGTACGATCTGAGCTGAATGTCGATCAGGTTGGGAACGGCCTGGATCTGTCGGATCTTGGAAAAGTCAACTCTTTGCAGTTGACCGGGTTTGAGATCCGTTGACCAGTGCGCGCCGACCTCTCTGGGATCGAGATTTGCTGTCATCGGTAAAATCAACTCCGTTCAAATTTATCTTATAACCAAAATTATTAAACAACGTTTTCTTCGGACACCCGAAATCACGGTTTTGCGCCCATAACAGTTTTCGCGGCATTGGCTTTCCTTAAAAAACAGATGTTTTCCGTGACCGAACCGAGCAATGTTTCTGCTCGTACAGGCTTTGCCCTATGTTTGAAAAAAAGTTACCGAAATCGCTGTTAAAGCCTCTGATTTCACATAAAAACCGCTTTTGACCGCCCAAAGGGGCACAAACACCCATTTTCATTGTCATTAAGCGGGTTATTATACCATATATATAAATCGCTTGTCAAGCCTGTCAAGCTGTATTTTTTAATTCGAATGTGAAGTTTGTTAAAAATATACAAAATCATGCATTGTCAAACAGGAAAATTCTATCTGAATATTTATGATTTTTTTGTAACGTATTTTGTTTTGGAATTCTTATCGCAAAAAAATAAGTCATCTGTTGACAATCCGTTTTTTTTGTTATATAATATTCAATACAGAGTTTTGCTCTGCGTTGATTTTGAGATTTTATCATTCACGGAAGGTGCTTTATGAAACAGGGACAGGTTTGGGCTTTGACGTTTTCCATCGTCTTGTTCATCGTATTGGGTGTTATTTTTCCGTTTTTCATTCTTAAAGACAGAGGTTGGGATTCAAAAATAACTCTTGTTATTTTCGGATTCGGTGCGCTTCTTTTCGGCATTGCCGTTTGTATTCCCGCGCTTTTGCCGAGATTCAAAGAAATGAAAAGACGTCACGACATTAAAACGGGAAAAATCGTTCCCGGGGCAAAAAGATACCACAGAGTTCGCAGAAGACTTGTCGATTTGGACGACGTTCAGGACGAATATTTCGGCGAAGATGACGGGAAAGACCTTCCGCCGCGCCCCGGTTCGGACGGCGCAAACGCTTGGTGAAGCGTGAATAAAGACCGAACATAAGAAGATAATATACTGCAAGCGGTGCGATCGCGGGGATGCGCCGAAAGGTTCTCCCTGAGGAAAGTCCGAGCTCCCATGGGCAAGGATAACGGATAACGTCCGCCGGAGGCAACTCCCGGGACAGTGCAACAGAAAAGAACATCCGAGCAATCGGTTAAGGTGAAAAGGCGGGGTAAGAGCCCACCGGGACGGCGGTAACGCCGTCTGTTTGTGTAAACCCTATCCGGAGCAATACCGCAGAAAAGACTTATACGCCGCCCATCGTGTCTTAAAGGTAGCTGGAGGCGCACGGTAACGTGTGTTCGAGATAGATGATCGCAGCGGAAAAGAAATTTTCCGAACAGAACTCGGCTTATACGCTTGCAGTTTTTATACCAAATGTGACAGACGCTGAAAATGCGTCTGTTTTTTTGTTGATTTCGACCATTAAAATCAAATGTTTTTCGTACAGACACTTATTGACAAAATCTTTGCATTGCGGTATAATAAGTATACAAATTATATAATAAGGAGATTCTCGGCTATGTTTATAAGACCTGAAATTGAATTCGTTGAAACGGCAGATGTTATAACGACTTCTCAAATGCCCTCGCTTGAAGACGGCGGAGAGAACAAAGAGACGAATTGGAATCCTTGGTTTTAATTTTTATCGCACATTTTATCCCTGCGAAAGAGAGGCACAATTATGAAAAAAAGTTTATTGCGCATCGCAGTCGCTTTTGTTATGCTCGGACTTCTTGCGGGCTTTCTTCCGACTGCCGCGCTTGCGAACGGCGAAACCTACGACGTTGCTCCGTATAAGACGGCGGGCACTTATCCGACTTCCGACGGTAAAGTTTTTGCGGGTTGGTTCGAAGATGAGGCTCTTACCGTTCCGTATACGGCTTTGACAGGCAACGCTTATGCAAAATTTGTAAACGGCGGTGTACTCGGTGTCAAAGCCCAACTCAAAGAGGACGTTACGCTTTCTTCCGAGTCTGCGGATCTGAGACTTATCACAACCGTTGACAGCGCATACTACGCTTCTGCCGGATTCTTTATTTCCGTCAACGGCAAAGAACAGCGCATTGATTTGAAGACCGTGTATTCTTCTGTCTGCGCAAATGACGGAACGGTTTACAAACCGACGGATATTTCCGACAGTTCCGCATTCTTTATGACATATGTTTTGGCGGGTGTCCCGTCTTCAATGTTCGACACGGCAATCAATGTCGTTCCGTTCTGGCAGACGCTTGACGGAACAGTTGTTCGCGGCACGGGCAGAGACATCGTTATAAGCGATCAGTTTGACAAACCCGTTGAAGAGTCTGACTATGTGAAATATGTCAAGAGTCTTTATCCCGATTACAAAGAATCCGAATACGGTCTTGACATAACTTTCAAAGATGACCTTGTAGGCATCAACTATTCTACATGGCACGATTATGCAAAAGCATACAACTTCGGCGTAACCTACGACCTTTCGAAGATACTTGCGGGGCAGGGAAATTACGGTCCGACCAATCATTTCCATTATTGGTCCGAACCCGCGCTCGGCTATTATTCGAATATGGACGAAAATGTTGTCAGAACCCATATGACGCAACTTGCAAATGCGGGCGTTGACTTCATAGTGATTGATAATACGAATGTTCTTACCAGTTGGAAGAGTGAAATTATCGGCAACAGCGGAATGACAGGCTGGGATCTTTACGGCGTAAAACCCACCGTTTTTCTGCTTGATACCTGCCTTAAAATGCGTGCCGAGGGTTTGAAGACCCCGTATGTCGTTTTCTGGAACAGAAACGTTGAAGGCTGGGATGTCTGCCACGAGTTATACAGAAGCATCGTAAATCTTGATAAATATAAGGACCTTTGGGTTTACTGGCGCGTTGATGCAAACGGGCTTGCAAAACCGCTTATGCTCGGGACCGGTACAACGGGAGTTGAGGTCGAGAAAGATTGGGCCGCGCAGTATAATACCCCAGCCGGTGCTATTTTACTTGGAAAGAAGTTTAATTACAGAACCATGTGGGGACTTCAAAATTCCGAAACTCAGAATTGGAGTTTCCTGAATAATACCGTCAACAATCCCCGTGCACCGATAACAGATACCACAACGGGCAATACATATTATGAGCAGATCTGCGTTTGCGCGGCGGCTCAGGCAAACTATATGTCCTACCCGTCCGCGACGTCAAGACAGCACGGCGTTACTTTCTACAATCAGTGGAAACAGGCGTTTAAGTACAGACCGAAGATAGTCATTCTGACATGGTGGAACGAATGGGTTGCTCAGCGTCAGCCGAACGGACAGTTCGTCGATCTTTATACGCCCGAATACAGCCGTGACCTTGAACCCATGAAAGGCGGCTTCGGCGATCAGTATTATCAATGGATGATCCAGTACATCGCCGCATACAAGGGACACAAGACCTGTCCGCGTCTTGTCGAGGCAGGGTATTAAAAACATTGAATAAAAAATTGCAGAGCGTTCCTTTTCGGAGCGCTCTGTTTTTGCTGTATCGCACTTTTCGAAGAACCGTAAAACCGCATTTTTACAGCCGTTATTATAAATCTATTTCAGTTTTTTCTTTTGTTGTTTTGCCGTCAGCGAAATCAACGTCTTATCGGGTAAGAGCCTTGCGGCAAATTTGAGCAGACATATGCTTGCCCCCGGTATGATGACTTCCTTTCCTTTAAGAAACTTTTTTACCGTATACTCTGCAACATCGGCGCAGTCAAGCCCTTTCAGGCTGCTTGCGACCCCCGCACGGCTGTCAAATTCCGTTCTTACCGGTCCGGGGCAGAGAACACTTATGCAGACCCCGTGTGCTTTTGCTTCTTTTGCAACGGCACGTGTCAGTGAATAAATGTAGGATTTTGTAGCGTAATACGTCGAAAAATACGGCCCTGCCGGCATAAAAGCCGCAGAGGATGCAACATTAAGAATTCTTCCTTTTCCACTCCGAACAAAATCACGGTAAAAAAGTTTTGTCAGTATGTGCGGCGCGACGGCGTTCGTATCAATCATTTCAAGTTCCGTGTCAATATCCGCCGACAGAAAGTCGGAAACAAGTCCGAATCCCGCATTGTTGACAAGAATATCAATGCCGCTGTTTTTCAGACTGTCATAAAGCGCGAAAACTTCTTCTCTTTTCGAAAGGTCGCAGACAACAATCTCAATATCTGTGCCCAGTTCGTTCTTTAATTCTTCGAGCCTGTCTTTTCGCCTTGCCGCAAGGATAAGAGAAGCCCCGCGATTTGAAAAACTTCTCGCAAGTTCTTTGCCTATCCCGGAACTTGCGCCGGTTATAAGAACTTTCATATAAACCTCTTATCGACTTACGATTTTTCCTTTCAGAACACGAACGTTGTCCGAAAGCATTTCAGGGAACCAAACCGTGTTGAGATGCACGGTGATTTCGTTCTCTTGCTTTTCTGCCGAAACGATTACCGTGTGCGGATTTGAAAGATTGCGCGCCGTTATAACGAGTTTGCCGTTTTCAACCGTGAAAGATGACGCGATGCGGACTTTTTCGGGACGGGTTGAAATCATCATCGGCAAAATTTTCGGCGTTATTGCGGGCAGTTCAAGCTCGCTTTTTTCCCAACAGCCGTTTCCCGCAAAAAGTGTTTGCGCGCGGTTGCCGTTCAAAAGCGTTACAACTATTCCCGTATCCGTTTTTTCGAGCTTTGCGGAAGTCAGCCCTATCGGATTAGGTTTTAACATCACGGTTTTCCCGACAAAATCGGAAATATCTTTATCCGTTGCCGACGGTTTATAATCGGGAATATTAAACGTTTCATCGCTTTTGCCGAGCAAATTTTCCACAAGTGTAACGGCGTCCGCTATTTCCGCTTCCATGTCTTTTGTGCAGGCAACAATGCAAACAACGGCCTTATGCTTCGGCATAACCATGCAGAGTTGCCCTTTCAGCCCGTCTCCGCGATATCCGTCATGCGCGGTTCGCCAGAACTGGAAACCGTATCCGCTTGTCCAGTTGCCCGTTCCGCTGTCTCCGTTTTCCTTGTTTGAGACCTGCGCGGCGCCTGCCATATCGACCCATTCCTGCGAAAGAATGCGTTTTCCGCCATATTCGCCGCCGTTTGCCAGCATAAGCCCGAACTTTTCTATGTCTCTGCAACTGATATGAAGCCCTATTCCGCCCTCGTTTGTTGCGGACGCACATTCGGACCAAGTTGCGCCTTTTATCCCGAGCGGAGACAGGATTTTTTCGTAAGCATAGTCAAAGAGTTTTCTGCCCGTCTTTCTTTCGAGTATCAACCCGAGCATACAGGACGCGCCCGTATTATATACAAAATATGTTCCCGGTTCTTTCGGTACATCGCACGCAAGAAACGCTTTTGCGGGATCTTCTTCAAAGACAATCTCGCTCATAACGCAGGCGATATGTCCCGTTGTCATCGTCAGGCAATGTCTGACAGTCATTTTTGAAAGGTTTTTGCTCACTTTTTCCGGCAATTTGTCAGGAAAAATATCAACAAGTTTTTCATCGAGGTCGATAAGTCTGTCGTCCCATGCAGCACCTATCGCGCACGAAGTGAAACTTTTGGAAAGCGAATATATTTCTCTTTTGTCGTCAAGTGAATACGGCTCTGCCGCAAAAGAAAGTTTTTTCTCCTTGTCGGTGTAAATGCTCATGGCATGTATTTCATTGTCTTTTTTCAGGCTTTCTCCGAAAAAAGTGTTTACCGCCGATGCGTTGACGTCGGGGGTTGCGAAAAATTCTTTCATATCAAATCTCCGTTGACAGTTTTGATTTATAGTCTGAACAGACTCGACCTATACTGATTATACTATTTTTTTTCGGCTTTTTCAAGAGCCGCGGTCAATCGTTTGAAAAAAAGTCGCTCCACAAAAAGTACACAAAAATCTTTCTGTCAATTTGGTGAACTTGCACCGAAAAGACACAATTATATGGTATCATATATCCGCCGAAGAGAAAGAGGTATGTGAAATGATTTATATAATGTTGGGTATTATGTCCGTTTGCTTTGCTTTGCAGGCGTTTTTTTCGAAGAAGTTTTCGGACCACTTCCCGGGAGACACTTCGTGCGCCGCAATAGTTTTTTCCGCACTTTACGGACTTGTTACTGCGCTTATAAACATGGTTTCGACGGGTTTCAATCTGTCAACCAGCCCGATGACTCTTCTTATAGCGGCAGTCAACGCCGTTATGCTCATACTTTATAATTTCGGTCTTATCAAAGCCGCTTCGAGAGGTTCGTATTCGGTTGCCACCGTTTCGTCGCTGTTCGGCTCGCTGATAATCCCCGTTTTTGTTTCGTTCTTTCAGTCCAAAGTCCCCACGGTAATACAGATAGTTGCCGTCGGAGTTATGCTTGTGGCGTTTGTTTTCCTCAATGCGGAGGGCTTCCGTCAGAGAACGACTTCCAAAAAGTTTTATATTTACTGTCTGATAATCTTTCTTTCAAACGGCATATACTGCTCGCTGCTTTCGGTGCATTCGAACATCTATCCGAACGAGCATACCGAACTCATCGCAATAACATATCTGATTTCCGCTGTCTTTGCCGTTGTCTGGCTGATATTCAAAAAAGGCAGACGCTTTGCGCGTGAGTTCGAAATAACGAGAAAATCCGTTATCTTTCTGTTTTTGACCTGCGTTGTTTCAACGGTCGGTCTTCAACTTGTTTTGCGTATTCTTCCCGTTCTCGGCAATGCGGTCACATATTCCGTTGAGGATGCCGCAATACTTGTTATCAGCGTCGCGCTTTCGGTTATCCTTTTCAAGGAAAAACTGACGCCCGTAAAAACGGTCGGAATAGTGCTTGCCCTTATCAGTGTTCTTATGCTGACCTGCGGGGACCACGTTCTTGCCCTTATCAATGCCTGATTCAATTTTCCTGTAAAATTTTTTATATAGAGAGTCCGTTCGCCGTTCAGGAACGGACGTTTCTCTTTTTTGAGGTACTTTTTCGTCGGCAGGGAAAAAATTTTGTATTGCCGAAACCGATTATATTAACATTCGGGGCTGTAAAGAAACTCGCGTTTCTTTACAGCCCCGATATCTTTTACTCGAAATTTGTTTTACTTTACGGGAATAAAACCTTTTGAGGTCAGCACAAAAATGTTGTTCAAGCCCCTCTCGCGCAGTCGCTTTTCCGTTTCGTCGAAAAAGCCTCCGAGCAACGCTTTTTTGTGACAATCGGAGGTAAGCACAAGTCCGCAACCGTGAACCGAAACATAGTCAAGAATAAAATCGGCGGGGTAGGGACGGGTTCTGTATCCTCTTGTCATTGCACCCGTATTCACTTCAAAAATAGGTTTTGAAATAACAAGTTCTTCAAGTGTTTGGTAAACGATTTTTTTGTATGCGTCCGAGTTTTCATCGAACATTTTCCCTCCCTCGTTGAATTTTGTCACAAGGTCAAAATGTCCGATAACGTCGCAGTTTGTTTTCTTGATTATTTCGGCTTCCTGCGCATAATATGCTTTTATGAAAGCGAAGGTGTCCCTGCCGAAATAACCGTTGATTATTTTTGTTTGTTCCTCGGCACTTTTATCCACCGTCAGATATTCGTTCCCGACTTTGACATAATGCGAAGAACCTATAATATAGTTGTATGTATGCCTGTCTTCGTCCGCAAAAAAGTCCCGCTCCGTGCCGAGCAGAATATCTATCGTCCCCGAATATTTTTTGCGTAGCGAAAGTATCGTTTCGATATATTTTTCGGTATCCCCTTCCGACATACACCAACTGTCGTCAAAAGATGTATAGGAATGTCCCGAAAATCCGAGGGAAACAAAATCTTTGCTTATCGCTTCGGAAATCATTTCTTCCGCGCTGTTTTTGCCGTCGCAGAAAGTCGTATGAACGTGAATGTCCGACCTTATCATTTCTTTTCGCTTTCTTTGAGACGTTCGAGCACGGTCTTGTACCCGTCGCTGCCGTATGTCA
The DNA here is from genome assembly GCA_900547165.1 of uncultured Eubacteriales bacterium. Lineage (GTDB taxonomy): Bacteria > Bacillota > Clostridia > Oscillospirales > UBA644 > UBA644. The sequence continues at coordinate 14,939 of URFZ01000012.1, read as the reverse complement.
GGCATTTGTTAACGCGGCTTATCGTTGCGGCGCTCGCACCGGTCTTTTCCGTTATCTCGCTGTAAACGCGACCCTCGTCAAGCATTTTTGCAACCGTAAGCCGTTGCTGCAAATCCTGTATTTCTTTTATCGTGCATATATCTTCAAAAAACTTTTTGCAATCATCTCTGTTTTTGAGAGAGAGTATAGCATCAAAGAATCTGTCCGATTCTTCAGTGAATTTGAAAGCCATTGTCAATTTCTCCTTTTAACGGTCTGCTTTCATATTATAACACTTTATAGCGTTAAAGTCAAGCCCTTTATCAATTAAGAACAAATGCGGGAATATCTTTTATGTCTTCGCAGACCGTCGCTCCCGTTTTTTTAAGAATTTCTCTTGCCTGGTGTCCGTTCGGGATAAGAAGACAGTCCGCGCCTATCGCGTCCGCCACGTCTTTGTCGTGTGTTGTGTCTCCTATAAATATCGCTTTTGCTTTCGGGTGTCTTTTTCTCCAATCTTTTGCTGTTGCCTCTTTTGAGCGCGCATGAATGTTGTCAAGCCCGAGCATCTCGGAAAAATAACCGTCAATGCCGAGTGCTTTTGTCTGTTCAAAAAGCGTGTTTTTTTCGGATGCGGAAATTATTATCTGTTTAAGACCTCTGTTTGCAAGCGTTTTCAGCGTTTGTTCCGCTCCGTCAAACAGTTCAAGGTCAGCCCTCGAACGATAATAATCCGTCCATTCGTGCGCCAGCGTGTCGTAATCCGTAACATCAAAATCAAAGCCCGCTCGGCGGTAATATTCTTTTATCGGAAACGTAAATATTTTTTTGTATTCTTCTTCCGTTTTTTCGCTCATGCCGTGACTTTTGAGCAGCGTGTTCAGACAGTCCACGCATATTCCGACATCGTTGAGCAATGTTCCGTTAAAATCCCATATAATATAATTGTATTCCATCTTTTATATCCCTTTCTCGGCATAGTATACCATATTCGCTGTATTTTTGCAACGTGTTCGACAAATCGGAAAAATTTTTTTCGGATTCAAATATCTTGACAAGCAGACATAATTGGTGTACAATATAATTACAAAATAAACGAACGGAGAACAATAACATGGAAGATAAGCACGAGTGCGGCTGCGGTTGCGGCTGCGAACACGAGCATGAACACGAACATGAGCATGACTGCGATTGCGGTTGCGAAAACGACGGCATACTTACTCTGACCGACGAAGACGGTAACACCACCGATTTTGTCGTTATCGACGGCGTTGAGTCCGAGGGTACGCTCTATCTTGCTCTTGTTGAAAAGGATCAGATGGATAACGAAGAAAGCGAATATATCGTTCTGAAAGTCGTAAACGAGGGCGAAGACGAAGAAGCTCTGGTTACGGTTGACGATGAGGACGAATTCAATACCGTTATCAAACTTTTCGAAGCGAAAGCGGACAATGCGGGTCTTTTCGATTTTGACATTCCCTCCGAGGACTGATTTCGAAAAGAACGCTGATAAAATTTGACAAAAATTTCTGCGCAATGCGTTCCGACACGGTTTTTGTATAAAACCTACACCTTGATTAAGGGATTTCGACTTCTTATGCGGGTATGCAGGCCTCCCCGACTTCGGTCGGGACGTTGGAAGCACAAAACATAAGAGCGATTTTACCCCACCTGCCTTCTGACAGGTTTGTTCGGCCGTGTCACTGTCCGTTTTTTACGGATCGACCGGACGGTTGTGCGGATTTTTTTATAAAGGGGCAGTTAAAAACATACGTTTTTACTGTCCCTTTAAAATTATATGACTTTAATTTTGACCGAAAAGGACAGGCTTTCATCGTCAAAGTGGCGAAAATGTATAAAAAGACTTGTGAACGTGTACAAAAAAAGCCTGATAACTTGACAATCTGAAAAAAAAATAGTATAATATATGAAATGAAAAGTTGCGTATAACGCAAATCGTTCCGTGTAAAAAACCGTATGCGGTTTCTTTTCTCGGATACGACAAAAAAAGTTAGGATGGATGATTATCTATGGCAAACGCAAAGAACAAGCAGAAAAAAGATTTCCCAATATTTACTGTTTTCTGCATAGTTATCGGGCTTCTTCTCGCTGTCGGAATTACTTTGACGGTTCTTGACAATACCGGTTTCAATTTAAAAAGAAAGACTGTTTTGACGGTGGGCGACGAGAGCATAAATGCGCTTGAATTCAATTACGCTTATGTCACGATGTACAACAATGCTTCAACATATCTTTCGTATTTCGGTGTTGACACTAAGACCGACGGCTGGGAAAACGGACAGGCGAACGCAAGCGCCGCGAGCCTTCTCGGTATAACCGTTTCGGAGGGCGATACATGGAAGCAGGCGTTTGTAAATGCCGCCGCGGAGAGCCTTAAAACCGAACTCGCTCTTTATCAACTTGCAAAAGCGGACGAAAATTATACGATAGATTATGATACTATAAACAAGAGCATTGACAACAAAATTGACACCGATACCGCAACCGCGGGCAACTATAAAGTGGATCTGAAAACCCTTTATTCGTCTTCTTACGGCAAGGGCTTTAACGAATCCACTATGCGCCATATGCTTGAATATTCCTATGTCGCAAATGCATATCAGACGAATTACAAAGACGGCTTGAATTACGATGATGCCGCGCTTGAAAAATATTACGGCGAAAACAAATCCACTTACGACGTTTATACTTTCCTTGCTCTTGATTTTGCTTATGAAACGCCGAAGACTGATGACGACAGTTCTTCCGACTCCAAGACGACCGAGGCTTCCGAGGCTGAAAAGAAAGCCAAGGCTGACGCGGAGGCTTACGTTGAAGCAAACAAGGAAAGCGAAGAAGTATTTACAAAGGGCAACGAAAAAGTTGCTAAGTCCGAAAGAAAGACTTCTTCCGAGGCAAGTTCTCTTGTCGGCTCCGACGGTCAGAAATGGCTGACGGATTCCGAGAGAAAAGCGGGAGATACTACCGTTGTGAAGGGCACCGATAAATATATCGCTCTTTACTATATCGGCTCTGAAAGAGACGAATATAAACTTGCAAACATTCGTATAATCCGTCTTGACCCGACCGTTGCGGATAAAGATAAGGGCGCGACGGACGAAGAACTCAAAGCTCTTAAAGAAAAGGCTGAATCGGTTCTTTCGGCTCTTGACAAGACCCCGACGGAAGATAACTTCAAGGAACTTGCTTCCAAAAACTCTGCGGATTCTTCCACTTCTTCCAAAGGCGGACTTTATGAGGACTTTGCAAAAACGACAGCAAAAGGCTACTCCTCCGAACTCGCAGAATGGGTATTTGCCGGTGACAGAGTAAAAGGCGAATATAAGATGTTCGAGGGTTCGAAGAAGTATTATATCGTATATTACCTCTCTTCGGGTGAAATTTTCTGGAAAAAATCTGCGGAATCCAACCTCAGAAGCACAGATACCAATAATTGGACGGAGAAATGCGTAGAGGGCTTTAAGGACAGAACCGAATATGATTCGGCGAAAGCTTTTGAAATCATAGGCTGATAACCAACTGATTTTTATTTATATGACAGGCGTCGGCAACAAGGGGGGCGAAAACGATGAAAAAAGTGTTTACTTTGTTCATTGTTATTTGCTTTGCTTTTGTGCTCGGTGCCTGTCATTATCAATATTATAACGACGGTTCCGACTATGCCGCTCCCGGTTTCAAACAGGGCGAAACGCTTGCGGTCTCTTATGTGCCGAAAACACTTGACGATCTCAGCGATTTTGAAAGAAATTTCATTACAGAGATTTTCGGAGAGAATTACGGGTTTGCAGGCTACGATGCCATGACACAGGCAGATAAAGCAAAGATAGTTGCTTATTTTAAGGAATACAATGAAGGATACTATTCCGTCGGCTTTGATAACGGCTTTTTCTATACATTCAACGAACTTGAAGGCAAAGAAACGTATTCAATTCCTTGGGGATATGAATCTCTTTCCGATAAGATACCGGAACCTGACTTCGGCACCAAAACAAAGTCCTCTTTTTCGGAAGCTCTCGGTTTCATAAGTGAGTATTCCGATGTTTCTTCCGCGCAGGCAGAAGCGTATTGCGCAAAAATAACGGAAAAAGGCTTTGTTCTTGATTATGAAGAAGAAGTCGAAAGCAACAATCAGGCGAAAGGTGCCGTAAACAGAATCTATGAAAACTCCGACGGCTATACCGTCAACGTGATTTTTTCCGACAATATTTTCAGATTGAACATTTCCGCACCGTCAACAGCAGAGAAGGAGAATTCGAAATGAAAAAATTTTTACTGATACCGCTTGCATTCGTTCTTGCGCTCGGAATTTGCGCTTGCGGAGGGGAGAAAGATAACTCTTCATCTCAGTCATATGAGACAGTTGTTGTCACCAGAACAAATGCTGCGGGGGAGATAGAAACGGAGATAGTGACCGTTCCCCATACGGAGAAAAACAACGGTTCGGATTCATCCCCAGACAGTACTTCGCAAACCACGTCCGCACAGCAGCAGTCCTCCGCTGTGACGGAGGCTTGGGGTGAAGACGGTTTCACTCAGGTTATTCCCGAACCGAAATTCGGCAAACAGAAAAATAAGGTCATCTCCGCATCGGGAAGACTTTTAACCATATCCTTTTCGGATGCAACGTATGACGACGCGGCAGATTACCTTGAAGCGGTAAAAAAAGCGGGTTTCACCGTTTCCGCTTCCGATATGTCGTCAGATGACGCCATCATGTATTTTGCGGATAATTCAGATAAGAGTTATAATGTGGGCATTGGTTATTCGGACGGTAATTTTACCGTTATGGTTTTAAGAAATGCCCGTTGATACGGAGTGTTTGACATCAGACTGAAAAATACGGGGCTGTAAAAAACGTAAGTTTTTTACAGCCCCGTTTGGAAAAGGGAAAGATATTCCGTTATCTGTCTTTTTTAATTGTTTAATTCAGAAAATTATCTCGAATTGCTCTTCCTCTTTGAGCGGAACAACGGTGCAGTCATTTGCGTAAGTACATTCCGGCAGGATTATCATCGCGCAAAGTTCGTCCGCGCTTTTCGGAAGAGGCGCAAGATGCCATATCGCGGCATTTATCTTGACAAGAGTATTCTTCGGAACGATAAACGCCTGCGCCAAGTCGGGAACGGGCGTTCCTGCCGATGCGGGTGCAACATGAAGAACCATATCATCGTTCAGCGGCATTATCATTTCCCAAGTCGTGGTATGGTATTCAACCGCGGAAATTATCATTCTTTCAGGCTTTTTGACGAGTATCGGAGAATATCCTACATTGTGATTTGCCGAAGCCGTCAATCTGTCGGGGAAAAATTTGTGGATCTCTCCGCATAAAGCATAGCCTTTCGGGTCTGCCATGGTGTAGAACTGCCCGAACGGCGCAAAATTTTCATGTGTTATGGGAATTGCTTTGACCTGTCTCATGAGTATTATACCTTTCTGTCGTTTATATATTTTCTGACGTCTCCCTTTCTGATGTCTATCGCGGTCGAATCATCCGCACAGACAAGCAAAAAAGAGATGTCATCTTCTTCCGCATTGTAAACATATTGCAGGCTGATACGGTCGTTGACCTTGAAGTCCACCACATAGGCATTCTCATTTCCCGAAAAGACGCACTTAAAGTCTTTGAAGTCTTCAAGGCTCGGATTCTCATTTTCGGAAATACGAATAACGTCATCTTCCGTCAACTGTTTTGTTCCTTTTAAAAAAGGGATAATGTCTTTCGGTGCGTTTTCAAATCTGAAATATTCGTCTATTGCCGCCGAATCGTTTTTGTCTATCGGCTCGGAATTTCTTCCACAGCCTGTAATAAGGCAAAAGGCGAGAAAAAACAAGCATATCGTAACAGTTCTTTTAATCATTGTATCGTCCCGTAGTTTATTTGATAACAGTATAACACAAAATTTTTCGGATTGCAAGTCCTGCGCTTTGTTCGCAACGGAGGTTTTTATGATTTTTGACAGCCCGCAAAAATGCGAAGAGATAACAAAAAAATATATCGGAAGAACCGTTGAGGGGCTGCGCTGTCTCGGCGACGCGGTTTTTCTTCGGCGCGAATATATCGAAGCCGCCGTGTATAACCGACTTGAACGTCTCGGAGAGGCGGATCGCGATTATTGGTCGCGCTTTGACAATATTCCCGATGACTTTTCGCTTGTCCGTCATACCGTTGTGGAAGATGCCTTTATTCTTGATCTTGACGGCGGCGAAAGCCTTTCGGTATTTTTCCCCGAGGAAGAGAGAATCGATATTCAGTTTGGAAGTTTCGCCGCGGAAAAAGCCGTAAACTTTATCCCTGATAAATTTTTCTGCCGCTGTGTCGGTAAAAAGATAGTTGATTTTCGAGCTGAAAACGGTGAAAGGGGGATATGTAAATTCTGCGTTTCTCTTGAAAACGGCAACGAGCTTCATTTTTACGGTATGCTCGGCTTCTGCGCAGTAAGCCTGATAGGCAAAAAAGGCATCGTCTCTCCCATCACATTCGGCGAACTGAAAGATTGCCTGAAATAAACAGCGGCATAATAAAAAATAATCGCGGCGTTCAGTAAAAACATTGTCGCGATTATTTTTATTTTTGTCTAATATCCGTGCCGTTTGAGCCACTCGTTTGCATCTTTGAGCACGTTGCGTGTGTCGGGATACGTTATCCGCTTGATCGCTTTATCATAGGTCAGCAAGGTGATTCCCCGCAGCTCGGTTCTGTTGACCGTGTACGGCTGGGGCGCATATTCCGCGATGAAGAAAACAACCTCTTTGACATTTCCGTTTGGCAATTTGTAATTGACCGTTTCGCGGAAGCCGGGGATTATCTTTGCGTCGACCCCCGTTTCTTCTTTAATTTCGCGCAAAGCGGTTTCCTGCTCTGTTTCATTTTCCTCGACATGACCTTTCGGAAAGCCGAAGTAATTTGACTCGACAAGCAGAAACTTTTTAATTTCCTTTTCTGTTGTAAACAAAACCGCGCCGCAGGATTTTTCGTGAAGCATTTTTTGTCCTATCCCGTTCGGAAAAAACTTTTTCCGGACGTTTTTTCTTTCGGTTCTCAAAAACGAAAAAAGTGCGATATATATTTTGATGACTTATCAAAAATATTATATCACACTTTTTTCACAAATGCAAGTCCCTAACGGACAAAACAGCGTATCCGAGAAAAGTTTTCCGTAATCGGGAAATTTTGCTTTACTCTGTTCTCAATGCCTCGACGGGGTCTTTTTTTGCCGCTATTCTTGCAGGAAGAAGTCCCGCTATCATCGTCAGCAGTACGCTTATCGCCACAAGAATCACTCCTGCTACGGGCGGCAATGCGGCGGAGAGTTCGGAAATCTCCGTCAGATGATGAATTATTGCGTTAACGGGTATGCAAAGCAGAAGCGTTATCGCTATTCCGAGAACGCCAGCCGCAAGACCGACCATAAACGTTTCCGCGTTGAATACTCTCGAAATATCTCTCTTTGATGCGCCGATAGAACGCAGTATGCCTATCTCTTTCGTTCTTTCAATAACCGAGATATATGTGATTATTCCTATCATAATAGACGAAACGATGAGCGAGATTGCAACAAACGCCATAAGGACATAAGATATTGCGCTGATAATGGTGGTCACGCTTGACATCAGAAGCGCAACATAGTCCGTGTATGTTATCTGATCTTTTTCGTCCTTGCCCTCGTTATATTTTGCGATTATGTCGGCAATTTTGTCCTTGTTTTCAAAAGTCGAGACGTAAAGGTCTATGGTATCGGGGTCTTCGGGATCGACATAGCCGAGTTTTTCGAGGTTTTTCTTGTAAGTTGAAGAAGATATGGTCGCGGGCAGGATATGCTCATACATCATCAGGTAGTCGGCGTCCGAAAATTCGGAAGAGTTGAACATTGCGCAAAGTTGTTCGGTCGTGTATTGCGAAAGTTGTGCCGTTACCTGTGCCGCATACTGCGCCGCATATTGTGCGGAAAGTATGTTTTTCATGTTCTCCGTTATTTCTTCGTCACTCATTTCGGCGATATACGACGCAAGCGTTTTTTCATCAAGCTGCATTTGCTGTTTCAGCGCCTGCGTAAGCGTCTTTTCCATATCCGCTCTTTCGAGTCCCTGCATTTGAGCGTCTATGAATGCCTGTGTGTCCGCGTCCGCAGGAACGGATTTTATGCTGACGTAGACAAGCGCTTTTTCGGTGTCGTTCAGACCGTTCAAATACTCCTTGACGGAAGCGATTTTTTCGTCGGACGGAATCTCCGTGTCGGACGGGAACGGCAGATTCGTCAAAATGTCCGTATCATCGTTTTCGAGTTGCTTTTTTACTATATCGGAATTGTTTGCCTTTTCTATTATATAGTCTGTCAGTTTTGACGTGTATGCAAGCCCGCCGCGAATCATTGTTGATGTCGCGCTTTCGCTCGGTTTGATTATACCGACTATCTTCAATGCCGTCGATTTGCTCGAATAGAGGTATTCAAGTCCCTGTTCGCTTTCTCTCAGGTCTGTATACGTCTTGCTTTCTTCATCGTAAGAAAAACTGTCCGACGGCAGAATAATTCTCGGACTGATTGACATTATATCCTCATAACTCCAAGAAAGAGTTTCGATGTCAACCGTTCCGCCGTTCATATATTTATCAAACTCATCTTTGAAAGTGTCAAGCGTTTTAAGGCTCAATGCGTACGTTGTGAAGTCGTTTATCTCATTGTTCTTGCTTAAAACGAGAACGACTTCGTCATAGTTTTCGGGCCATTTCCCCGCAACCACATCGTATTGACTTTTTACAACGTCGCTGACGGTCTGTCCGTCGTCTCCGGGAAGAAGCTGCGACCATATTTCGAGAGAGTCGTAATATGTTGACATCATCTCCGAACCCGCAACGTCGCCGTACATGGTCTCCATAAGCGCCTGAATATCGGATTTGTTTATCGAGCCGTTCGCGTCCTTTGTGTAAATGCCGAGGTCTACGTCGTAACCGTAGCGTATGCCCGAAAGAAATTCGTCCATGCCGCTTGTTCCGCTTTCGATAAATGCACGAAAACTCTTCATGTCGTTTACAGACTTGTTCGGATTGTTGAGACGATTCATCATCTCATACATTGCGGAATTTGCATATACTTTGTCGTTGTCGTGGTCTTTGTCCTCTTCTCTGTCAGTCATCGCCGAAAGCATGGAACTCATATCGACCGATTCGGCTTCAATGGTTATGGGGTAAGAGGTCAAGGTGTCTTCCTGCACCTGTTTTATATAGTTGTTGACGCCCGTCGAGACCGAAAGTATAAGTGCAATTCCGATAATTCCTATACTGCCCGCGAATGCCGTCAGAAGCGTGCGCCCTTTTTTCGTGATAAGGTTGTTTCTCGAAAGAGCCAACGCCGTGAAGAACGACATGGACGGCTTTTTGACTTTCTTTTGCTCTTTTTTGCCGATAGGCTCCGTTTTGGTTTCGTTTGTGTACGGGTCAGAATCAGATATTATCTTTCCGTCCAACAACTTTATGGTTCTTGTCGCATACTGCTCCGCAAGTTCGGGGTTGTGCGTGACCATTATAATAAGTTTGTCTTTTGAGATTTCTTTAAGAATCTCCATTATTTGAACGCTCGTGGAAGAATCCAGCGCGCCTGTGGGTTCATCTGCAAGCAGTATGTCGGGGTCGTTGACAATCGCGCGGGCAATGGCAACTCTCTGCATCTGTCCGCCCGACATCTGATTCGGCTTCTTCTTTAACTGGTCGCCGAGTCCGACTTTTTCAAGCGCTTCGACGGCTCTTTTTCTTCTCTCGGATTTCGGAACGCCCGAAAGCGTCAATGCAAGTTCGACATTGGAAAGAACCGTCTGATGGGGGATAAGGTTGTAGTTTTGGAACACAAATCCGATAGAATGGTTTCTGTATGCGTCCCAATCCCTGTCCTTGAACTCCTTGGTTGAGCGACCGTTGATTATAAGGTCGCCCGAAGTGTAGCGGTCAAGTCCGCCGATTATATTTAGCAGGGTCGTTTTGCCGCAGCCAGATTGCCCGAGTATGGCAACAAATTCATTTTTTCTGAATTCGACGTCAACGCCTTTGAGCGCGTGAACAACGCCGTCGCCTACCGGGTAATCCTTGATTATGTTTTTAAGTGATAACATAAGCATTCTCCGTAATTTTCAGTATGGAATAATTTTACCACCCGTTTATAGAATTTTGTTGACCGATAAAAATACATTCCGTGAATTTTTCATTCTTGACTTTTGCTGCGGTCGGTGCTATAATTCTTGTAAAAGGAGATATTTATATGCACAACAAATTGACCGAATCCGATATAAAGGAAATGAAAGAAGAACTGCATTACCGTGTTTGTGAACTTCGCGGCGAACTGCTTAAAGAAGTAAAAAGAACCCGCGAATACGGCGACCTTTCCGAAAATGCGGAATATAAATGCGCAAAACAGGAGCAAAACAAGAACGAACGCCGCATACGTTATCTTACTAAAATGATTGATACCGCCGAGGTTATCGAGGATTACACCGTCGGCGACGGCGCGGGAATTTTCAGCCGTGTTACCCTTTATTTTGAAGATGACAACGAAGAACAGACCGTGCTGCTTGTTTCAACCGTCAATATAGACATAGATAACGATATGATAAGTGTTGAATCTCCCGTCGGAAAAGCGATAATGGGACACAAAGAGGGCGACCGCGTGACGGTTTCGCTCAAAAACGGCGGCAGTTACGATGTGATTCTGCGAAAAGTGGAACAGACCGACCACGGCAAGCCTATTGTCTGACGGATTGAAAATACTGCAATATATAAAAATATGAAGCGTATGCGGACTTATATTTGCATACGCTTCATATTCTTCAGTCTTCTCTCATAATGTCAACAACGGTTTTGAGCAGTCCGAGGTGTCCGCCCGCTCCCGCCGCATGGAAAGCGATGACCTGCGGTTTTCCTATCCTGAAAACCACCGTCTGGTCTCCCGCGCCGACAAGATAAAACTCGTTTTCCTTCATGTATGCGGTTTTCTGCACGGCGTAGCCGTAGCCGCCGAAGTCGTCGACTTTGAAAACATTTGTCGCAAGCTTTATCCATTCTTTGGAAAGGTAACGTTTGCCCTCATATATGCCGTTGTTCGCATATATCATTCCGAACTTTGCCATGTCTTGTGTTCGCAAAGAAAGACCGCTGCCGCAGAAAGTATGTCCCTGCGGGCATCTGCCCCATGAAACATATTCAAAGTGAAGCGGGTTGAACAAATTTTTAAGTGCCCATTCGTCAACCGGCATTCCGACGATTTTCTCAATTATTCTCGAAATCACATAGTAGTTGCTTTCGCAGTAAACTATCTTGTCTCCTATCTCATACGGAAGTTTGTCGGAGAATATATAGAAAAGAAAATCTTTGTCGTTCGGCTCGTTTGCGTCGATATGTTTGTTCCATTCGCCGCCGCCCGAGCCGCCGTTTCTGTGTTGGAGCATATTTTCGATGGTTACGTCGTACCATTTCGGGTCAACGTCTTCGGGGAAAAATTCCGAAAGATAGTCCGCAACCTTATCGGTCTCTTTTACAAGCCCTTTATCACGAAGCATTCCGAAAATTATCGAGGTCACGCATTTTGTTATCGAATACGAAAAATGCGTCGGCTCGCTCGGCAAAAACGTTCTGTCGTCAACGCCGTTTTCGGTCATTTCGCACATCTCAAAAACGTTATACCCGTATTTGATGCATTCCGCGGTCATTCTGTCAAGGACGGACATATCCAGCGTCATTTCTCCGAAATATTCGGGCTTATGGAACGCGGGGAACGGGTTTTCTATTCTGTTCCACGTCAGATATACGTCCTTGTCCTCGCAGCAGAACTGAAAATTTCCTCTGAATTTTTTATTCATCGTCACAAAATGCTTGTCGATGAAAGAGAACGGAATAAAAAACTTGATTTTCCAGCTGTTTTCGTCGATTTGCTTTTCCGTTTCAAAATATTCGTCGCTGTGCGGAATGTAAACTCTGTCCGCTGCGTTCGGTCCCTTTTGAAGCAGCAGCGCGCCGCCCAGACTTTGTTCAAAGTTCAGATAATTTCCCTTTTCATCGGGATACGGCGCCAGGAAAAATTCCACGCAGCTGTCCGTCCATGCCGGCTGATTTGCGTGCGAATACTTTATTACGGGATTTTTTTCGTCGCTTTCAAATTTTACGGTTATGCCGTACTTTGTGCATACGCCCTGCACGGTAACGGTTATCTTTTCCGCGTTTTCTCCGCAGAAATTGTCGTTGTCGAGCGTCGCTTTTTCAACGTCGTTCCAAACGGGAGAGTCGAGCGTCGGCTTCTCGTCAACTTTCTTAAAAGTATAATTTTTCATTGTCGGTTACTTCCTGATAGTTATTATACCGTTATTGTATCACGGACGCGGTTTTTTTTCAAGGGTTTTTTTTCACTTTGCGCCGTTGTCGTTTTTTTGTTATCTTTTTGCGTTGTTGTTTTGTTGCGTATACACCGCCTGACAAAAAAACTTCCCGACGTAAAACATCGGGAAGTAATGTTATATTGTGAGGGGTTAGGTGTAATTAAATTACTTGGATTTCTTTTTCAGGCTCGGTCTTACTATTGCGTTCACTATCATACCGAGGATAAGCGCGCAGGCAACTTCCGTGAGGGTAACCATGTGACCTCCGCCGATGCTGAAACTTACCGTAAGTCCGCCGATACCGGAGATAAGAATTACCGCAACGGTGAAGAGGTTGGCGTTGTCATTCAAGTCAACATCCTGAATCATTTTCAGACCGCTTACCGCGATAAAGCCGTAAAGCGTCATGCAAACACCGCCCATTACGCAGTTCGGAATGCTTGCAAGAAATACTACGAACGGAGTAAAGAACGAAATCGCCATGCACATGATAGCGGTTGCAAAAATAGTTACAACAGAAGCGTTACCGGTGATTGCAACGCAGCCTACGGATTCGCCGTAAGTCGTGTTCGGGCAACCTCCGAAGAGTGCGCCTGCGATAGAGCCTACACCGTCGCCGAGAAGCGTTCTGTGAAGACCCGGGTCTTCCGTAAGATCCTGTCCGATGATGGATGAAAGGTTCTTGTGGTCTGCAATGTGTTCCGCAAATACTACAAATGCGACGGGAACGTATGCGAAAGCAACGGTTGCTATGTATCCTGCATTGATTTCTTTAAATCCGCCGCCGATAAGTGCATCGATGAAAGTGAATTTTGGGAGTTCAAGAAGACCGAATGCGAATTTTGAAATATCAAATACCGCGGTAAATGCATTGAAATCAATAAGTTGGAGTGCTACGTTATTGGTCTTGATTCCGATAACTGTGAATATTGCAGCTGCCGCATATCCCGCAAGGATACCGATGATGAACGGAATGAGTTTTGCCATTTTCTTGCCGTATACGGAGCAAAGGATAACAACGAGAAGTGTGATAAGTCCGCAGAGAAGCGCAATATAGGGATTTGCGAGAGAGTTGCCGTCCGCATCAACGACTTTACCTTTCCAAAGGTCGGAAACCGCATTGCCTGCGAGTGAAAGACCGATGATGGAAACGGTGGGACCGATAACTGCGGCAGGCATAAGTTTGTTTATCCATTTAACGCCTGTGAATTTAACGATGATTGCGATAACGACATATACAATACCTGCAAACGCCGCGCCGATTATGAGACCCATAAAGCCCATTTTTGCGGAAGCCGCACCTGCAAATGCCGCAAACATAGAACCTATGAAAGCGAAAGACGAACCGAGGAAAACGGGGCTACGGAATTTGGTGAAGAGCAGGTAAACTATCGTTCCGATACCTGCACCGAAAAGTGCCGCCGCTTGGCTCATGCCGTTGCCTACGATTGACGGAACCGCTATTGTTGCCGCAAGGATCGCAAGCACCTGCTGGAATGCAAAGACGATTGTTTTGCCGAGACCCGGTCTGTCTTTGACTTTGTAGATAAGATCCATAAAGAAATCCTCCCTGAAAATTGTGTTGTATATTATTTTTTACTTCTCATAAAGTTCGACGGAGCAACTGCCGTCGTATTCGGGAACATTTACCGATATGACCTCTTTTTGCGATGTCGGAATGTTCTTGCCTACATAATCGGCGCGTATCGGCAGCTCTCTGTGACCGCGGTCTATCAGCACCGCAAGCTGAATGCAGGAGGGACGTCCGAGCGAGAACACGGCGTCTATCGCTGCTCTTGCTGTTCGTCCCGTGTAAAGAACATCGTCCACAATAACTATCGTTTTTCCGTTTACGTCAAAAGGAATATTCGTATTTGTTACTTTCGGCATATCGCTTTGCTTTGAAAGGTCGTCTCGGTAAAGAACGATGTCAAGTTCGCCCGTTTCGGGTGCTTTTCCGTAAATTTTGCCGATGTTTTCCGCTATCTTTTTCGCAAGAGGAACGCCTCTTCTGCGAACTCCTATCAGAAAAACCTCGTTGCCTTCGTTTTTTTCTTCGATTTCGTGCGAAATCCTCGTCAGGGATCTTCTCACGGCATTTTCGTCCATGATAAGTGCTTTTAGCTTCATAAGCCAGTCTCCCTTTCCTGAAAATAAAAAAAGCGCCGTCGGAAGCCGACAGCGCGCAGTTTTCTCGTATGAAAATTGCCCATCCGCAGATGGTTAAAGCATTCTTGTCGGTCTCTCTGTCCCGAATTAAAGATTTACTTATGCCGATATTGTACCACATTTTCCGACGATTGTCAACCCGTTTCGGCAAATTATTCGGGTAACTTTTTTGTGAAGCGATTTTTTGCATTACTCCGTTTCACGCATATGCATATATAATAAAATTGGTAGGAAAGCGCCGAATGTCTGTTTCGGTCATACTTGCCCGCAGCTTTTGCTCGGTTGATTTTGCCTGAGGAATAAACGTTTTTGATGCTGCATATAATATAAAAGTGACAAAAAAGAAAACACTCAAAAAAACGTATTGACAAAACCGATTTGACGTGGTATACTGTTTAAGCCCTCGAAAAACGGGG